>DDXW01000033.1 GCA_002347285.1 Rhodocyclaceae bacterium UBA2250
GAGAACGTTGGGACACTACTGATGCCAAATAATACATCAGCGACGCTTTTCTCCAGGACAAGTACGACAAGCCAAGCGCCCTAAGCCATCTGGTTTTTCAGCTTCAAGGCCGTGAAACTTCTTGCTTCTCCTCACGAGGCTGGCTAGCGTAGCCAGGTTACGGGTGTATTGCCGACCTATGTGGCCAGAATGACCACAGACCGGCAAAGGCCGACACACTGCCAGCCACCATCTTGCAGTACAGTTCGGGTGCCGTTCCCCAATAACAGCAACGAGAGAAGTCATGGCCAACATCGCAAGTCTGCTCAAGTCGGAAATCACGCGCTTGGCCCGCAAGGAATCCCGGACGGAGACCGAACAACTGAAGAAGGCGGTTGCGCGCTATCGGGCCGACATCGCCATGCTCAAGCGCCAGAACGCCGAGCTGGTCCAGCGGGTCGGCCGCATGGAGACGCTGCTCGCCCGGTCCGCCCCGGCCCAGGCGCTGCCGGCCGCGGCGGGCAACGGCCAGATGCGTTTCCGCGCCGACGGCCTGAGGAAGCTGCGCGAGCGCCTCGAGCTGTCGGCCCCGGTGCTGGCCGGCATCCTCGGCGTTTCGCCGCAGACCATCTACAACTGGGAATCGAAGGCCACGCGTCCCGACAAGGAGATGCTGGCCAGGATCGTCGCGCTGCGCAAGATGGGCAAGCGTGAAGTGCAACAGCGCCTCGCGCTGGGCGCCGGGAAATCGTGAACGCCGACCTCAACGCCCCCCTCTCCGACGAGGAACTCGACGAGCTCGACCGGTTCCTGATGTCCGACGCCGTCAACGAGGAGGCGCTGGACATCTCGATGCTCGACGGCTTCCTCACGGCGCTCGCCGTCGGCCCGAACAACCTGCCGCCCAGCCGCTGGATGCCGGTCGTCTGGGGCGGGCCGATGAACTGGGAGAGCGAGGCCCAGGCCAAGCGCATGATGTCCCTGGTCTTCCGCCACGCCAACGACATCCTGTTCACCCTGCGCAGCTATCCGGACGAATTCGAGCCGCTGCTCTACGAGCGCGACCACCACGGCGAAACGATCCCGATCATCGACGAGTGGTGCACGGGCTTCGTCATGGGCATCGAGCTCGACGAGGAGGCGTGGCAACCCTTGATGGAGTCGGAGGAGGGGGACGCCCTGCTCCTGCCCATCCTGCTCTACGGCACCGAGGCCGGCTGGGAGCAGCTGCGCGAAACCCCGTCGCTGGAAGAGCGGCAGGGCGAGTTCGCCGCCGCGCTCGGCGAGAGCGTCGTGGCCATCATGGACTGGTGGCTGCCGGCCCGCAAGGCGCAATCGACCGTCCGCCGCGAAGAGCCCAAGGTCGGCCGCAACGACCCCTGCNNCCCTGCGGCAGCGGCAAGAAGTTCAAGCACTGCTGCGGCGGGCTGAAGACGCTGCACTGAACATGCCGCCCAGCGCCGGGCGGCCAGGAAACCACCATGGAAGCTTTTCTCGTATCCACCGGCATCGTCGCGCTGGCCGAAATCGGCGACAAGACGCAACTGCTCGCCTTCACGCTCGCCGCCAAGTTCCGCAAGCCGGTTCCCATCGTCCTCGGCATCCTGGCGGCCACCATCGCGAACCACGCGCTCGCCGGTGCGCTCGGCGCGTGGCTCACGTCGCTGCTGGCCCCGGAAACCCTGCGCTGGATCCTCGGCCTGTCGTTCATCGGCATGGCGGCCTGGATGCTCATCCCGGACAAGCTCGACGGGGATGAGGCCAGGCTGGCGAAGTACGGCGTCTTCGGCACGACGCTGATCGCGTTCTTCCTCGCCGAGATGGGCGACAAGACCCAGGTGGCCACGGTCGCGCTGGCGGCCCAGTATCAAGCCTTCCTGTTCGTCGTCGCCGGCACCACGCTCGGGATGCTGATCGCCAACGTGCCGGCGGTCTTCCTCGGCGACCGCATCGCCCACAAGATGCCGGTGCGCCTCGTCCATGCGATCGCGGCCGGCATCTTCGCCGTCCTCGGCGCGGCGACGCTGCTCGGCGCGGGACGGGGCTGGGGCGCGGGGCTGTTCTGACCGCCGCGGCGGCCGCTACGCACCGCCCCGCCGGCGCCGAGTTTCATTGCCTGATGTTGGCGCTGCCCTTGTCGAGCGCTTTCTCGAGCAGCGCGGCCGGCATGTAGCCGGGCACGCGCGAGCCGTCGGCGAAGAACATCGCCGGCGTGCCGCGGATGTTGAGGTGGCGGCCGAGCGCCATCGTCTTGTCGATGGCGGAGGCATCGCATTTGGCCGCTGCGGGCGCCGTGCCGTTGAGCATGTAGTCGTTCCAGGCCTTGGCGTGGTCGGCGGCGCACCAGATGTTCTTCGAGAGATCGCCCGAGTTCGGGAAGATCGGGTAGACGAAGGTGTAGATCGTCACGTCGCTGATGCCCTGCAGTTCCTTCGCCAGCTTCTTGCAGTAGGTGCAGTTCGGGTCCTCGAAGGTCGCGATGACGCGCTTGCCGTTGCCCTTGACCTGCTTGATCGCGAGGTCGAGCGGCAGGTCGGAGAACTTGATCTGCGCCAGCTTGTTCTTGCGCTCCTCGGTGAGGTTGCGGCGCGCCTTGACGTCGAGGATGTCGCCCTGCACCAGGTAGCTCACGCTCTCGTCGGTGTACAGCAGCTCGCCGCCGATCTGGATCTCGTAGAGGTTGAGCACGCCGGCCTTGCGCACGGCATCGGCCTTGACGCCGGGACCGAAGAGCTGCTCGAGCACCGGGCCGACCGCCTTCTTGACGTCGTTTTCGTCGGCGAGCGCGGCCTGCGCGATGAACAGGGCGGCAACTGTACTGATTGCGCCGAAGAGGGCTTTGCGATTCATGGGGTCTCCAGAGGTTGAATTGACGGGGCTAGCCCATCGCGTAACGGGTCAGCGCGTCCTTTATGACCGGCAGCCGGTCGAAGAGGTTCATGCCGAAATTGCGCAGGGCGGCGATCGGGGCAAGCTGTGCCTGCGGCGCGCCGAACAGCCGCTGCAGGCCGTGGGTGACCGATTGTAGCGCCAGCACCTCCTCCTTCCGCGCGCGCTCGTGGCGGCGCAGCCATTGCGGGTCGCCGCAATCGATGTGCGGCGGGCAGGCGCCCAGCACGTCGGCGAGGCTCCTGGCGTCCTGGAAGCCGAGGTTGATGCCGTGGCCGGAGAGCGGGTGGATCGTGTGCGCGGCGTCGCCGATCAGCGCGAGGCGGGGCGCCACGATGCGCGGCGCGCGCATCAGGCGCAGCGGGAAGGCGGCCGGCGCGGTGACCGGCTGCAGGGTGCCGAGCCGGCAGTCGCCGGCGGCGGCGACGCGCGCACAGAACTCCTGCGCGTCGAGTGCGAGCAGTTCCTCGGCGTGCGCGGCCGAGGTCGACCAGACGATCGAGATCAGGTTGCCGGGCAGCGGCAGCCAGGCCAGCACGCCGTCGGCGCGGAACCACTGCCAGGCCGTGTCGTGGTGCGGCCGCGCCGTGGTGAAGTTGGCGACCACGCCCATCTGGCGGTAGGGCAGGAAATCGACGTCGATGCCGGCCGCGGCGCGCGTCCAGGAATCCGCACCGTCGGCAGCGACGATCAGCCGCGCGGACAGCACGCGCCCGTCGGCCAGTTCGAGCACGGCTTCGCGGTCGCCGATGTCGAGGCGCGCCGGCGCCGCCGGGCAGAGCAGGTCGACATTGCCCTGCCGCCGCGCGGTCTCCCACAGCTCGCGCTGCAGCAGCGAGGCCTCGACGATCCAGGCCAGTTCGCCGACGCCGCTGGCGTAGGCGGAGAACTCGAGTTCTCCGCCGCGGTCGCCATGCACCGACATCTTGCGCACCGGCGCGATGCGCGCGGCATCGAGATGCCGCCAGATGCCGGCGGCGTCCAGGAAGCGCGCGTTGGCCGGGCTGACCGCGTAGATGCGCGCGTCCCAGCCGGCCAGCTGGACGGGCGGCTGCGCCTCGACGACCGCGACGCGCAAACGGCTGCGCCGCAGCGCCACGGCCAGCGACAGGCCGGCGAGACCGCCACCGACGATGATCAGGTCGTAATCCATGTGCGCATTCTCGCGTCCGCCGCCGATCTTGACAAGGCCGCCCTCTCGCCGGGATAATTCCGCCCCTTTCGCGGTGATGTAGCTCAGCTGGTTAGAGCGACGGATTCATAATCCGTAGGTCGAGGGTTCAAGTCCCCCCATCACCACCAGTATTCAAGCGGCCCGCAGCGATGCGGGCCGTTTTCTTTTGGCGGTGGCTGCTACCGGATTGTAACCAGCCATAACCCCATCCATCCGCCCGGCCGCACTGCTCAAATGGTCGGGTGCCAAGTGCGCATAGCGCTCGACCATTGCCCCGGTACGCCATCCCCCTAGATGCTGCAATTCGTGGGTAGGCGTTCCGGCCTGGCGCTGCCACGTCGCCCAGGTGTGCCGCAGATCATGCCAGCGGAAACGGGTTCTCAACGAAGAACAGCAACGACAATCCGACCGGCTGCCGGCCCCGAGCGATCTCCTCGACGATGTCCGGTGCCAGCCGCGCGAGCTTGAGCATCTTCTGCATCCGCGCCAATCTCGACGCCGTTCGGCAGGCCGAGCAGGTCTTCCAGCGGGGTGTCGAGCGCGAGGGTAAGCAACTGAGGTTTCATTACCGGACAGTTTACCTGCCGTCATCCATCGACGGTCAGGGACGTCCAGTGATGCGCCGATGCGTCTGGCAGCATGGCCCACCCCTATCGCACGCCGCCATTGGCAATCCAGCATCACGACGGTCACGACCATCACGCCGCCGGTGATGATTGTGATGATGGTGAAGGTCGTCCTCTATTGTTATGGTCGGCGGGAAAGGGGGTGCCCAGGCAAGAGGGGTCCTTCCTGGCAAAAATCCGATGCGGGGGGCGCGAGCGCGGCGCTTCGATAGCGTCAGGGTGCAAACCGAGGTTTGCAGGGTTTGCGGTTTGCACCTGGCTGATTGGAGAATTCGGCCTCCGTGGGAAACATAGACCAGGCGCGGGATTCCCGCCGATGCGATATCGAAATGGCGCAAATCGGCCGACGTGCAGAATGGTCGAACGCAAAGGGGTGAGAACTGAATTCACACCCTTGCGGTGCGCAGCGCTACTCGACCTTCGGAGTGGCGATGTCGATCTTGTAAATCCGTTCGCCGCCCAGGCCCTTCTCCGAGATCACGCGAAAGCCGAGTTTCTTCTTCACGATGGCAGAGATCGCGCCGCGTATGGTGTGGGGCAGCCAGCCGGTTGCCTGCAGCAGCGTGACGATGGAGGCACCGCCAGGCTCCTGAAGCAATTCGATGAGTGTCAGGATTTTGGTACCGGGACGGATGGCGCGTACTTTGCCCTCCAGTTCTTGGAGGGCATCGGGGGCGTCGCGTTGTGCGACACCGTCGTTGGTATTCATTTTCCGGACACCCTTGTTGATGGGGCGATGTTTGCCGACGGCAGCGTAGCCGGCATCGGTAAGTACGTGGTGGCCGTCGGATTCAACAATGAAGCCCTTGGCAAACAAGCTCTTGATGACCTGAACCCGTGCGCCTCCGTTCAAATTGTCTGGCAAGGGCTCAATGGCACCATCTGCTCGACGCGCAGCCGCCACGAGAACCGACATCTGAGTGGCGGTTGGTTTGCCGTCAGTATTCATCTGTTTCCCCTTCGAGAGAGGCGGCGATCCATTCGGCGGCGCCGACCAGTTCCATTTCTTCCCATCGTGCGCGGTAGTAGGCCAGCCCACCCGGCTGATCGTCAGACCCGATGACCTGGATGTATCCTTGAGCGCCCCACGGCCTCGGGTCGGTCACCACCAGGAAGCAGGCGCCGAACATCGGGTTGCGGCAGGTTTCCGGGTTGAGCTGAACCAGATGCCCGATTTTGAGTTCCCTCGGACTCATGGCCGCGTCGCCTCGTCGAAGATCGCCAGCAGTTCACCCAGGCCAGCTTCTACCCGCCCGAGGTCGCCGACATGGCCCCAATGGATCGCATCGGGGTCATGGCCGAAGTGGTCATCGGCGAGTTGCTGCAGCCGTTCCAGCTTGGTGCGGATGGTGGCGATGCGGGTGACGTAGGCGTCGACGGCGGTTGGCTTCGTGTTCATTCTTGGCTCCGTGGTTTGATTGATGACGAAGACATGAACGCGCTGTTCGATCAAGAAGCCAAGCAGAATCTGATCTGCCCGTTTGCATGCGTCGGGCCTGAGTATTACAATCAACTCTGTCGTAATACGAAGGAGGCGTCATGGCAACGACTCTCACCAGCAAGGGGCAGGTCACCATTCCGAAGCAGATCCGCGATGCGCTTAACCTGGCGCCCGGGTCCTCGGTGGACTTCGCCGTCAATAAGGAGGGCGACGTGGTCATCCACAAGGTCGGCGCCCGCCCCAGCCGCAAGCCAGACCGCTTCGAGGCTGCGCGCGGCAAGGCCGATGTAAAGTGGCGTACCGACGATCTGATGGCCCTGCTGCGCGGTGACTAACTGATGCTGCTGGTCGATACCAATGTGCTGGTCGACGTTCTGGAAGACGATCCGGAATGGGCGGACTGGTCCATCGGCCAGCTGCGGGCGCAGTCCAAGATTCATCGCCTGGCCATCAACCCGGTCATCTACTCGGAGCTGTCGCTGACGTTCTCGACCGTCGAGGCCCTGGATCGCACCGTCGATGATCTGGGCCTGGCGATGGTCGAGATTCCTCGCCCTGCGCTGTTCCTGGCCGGCAAGGCCTTCGTGCGCTATCGCCGGCAGGGTGGGAAGAAGAACAACGTGCTGGCCGATTTCTTCATCGGCGCACATGCCGCTGTGACAGGCTACACCCTACTGACCCGTGACACGCAGCGATACTCCACGTATTTCTCCGGCGTCAGTCTGGTGAGTCCGGTACCCGGGGCGGGCAAACAATGAAATCAACAGGGGGAACACGTTGTCAGCCATTCACGATCTGATCGGCCAAATCGGCGACCCGCGTTTGCGCGAACGGTTGGCGGCCGAATGGAAAGCCGCCTCGACGGGCAAGAAGTTCGGACTGGTGTTCGAAGACCATTTGCCTGAGTTGCTGCCGCTGCCCAAGGCCAAGCCACGCCGGGGCGATCTGGTCTGCCGCCGGCAGGGGGCGCTGAAGGAGGTCTGGCAGGTCAAATCGGTGAAGGACGGCGTGGTGGTCTGCGTCAAGCCGCAGGACGAGACGCATCCCTCGGAGCCGACGCGCGCCACGGCAGAAACCGTGAACTTTGCTGTGGACGAGGTGTTGGTCGTGCGCGAATTCGGTGAGCCGATCTTTCCCTCGCTGGTTCCCGTGGATGCCGCGGCCAACGGCCCGGCTGACGCGCCTTGGCACACCCTGATCGAAGCCGACAACTACCACGCGCTGCAACTGCTGGACTACCTCTATGCCGGCAAGGTGGATTGCATTTACATCGACCCGCCCTACAACACCGGTGCGCGAGACTGGAAATACAACAACGACTACGTGGACGGCAATGACAGCTGGCGGCACAGCAAGTGGCTGGCGTTCATGGAAAAGCGCCTGAAGCTGGCGAAACGATTGCTCAAGCCGGATACCGGGGTGCTGATCGTGACGATTGATGAGCACGAGGTGCATCACCTCGGGATGCTGTTGGAACGAGAGTTTCCTGAGGCTGCACGCCAAGTGGCAACGATCGTTATCAACCAAAAAGGCGTCTCCCAAGGCGTCGGGCAAGATCGAGTGCCAAGGGCGCGGGCCGGCGGCGAAGTGGCGGAAGAAAGGGTAATTACCCTTTAGTAGGGGTAATAGAGAGGGTAATAACAATTGAGCAAGGCGACCAGGAAGAGCAACGCCCCCACTTGGATCGACGCCAAGGCCAAGCTGGCCGACTTTGACCGCACCGGCCTGATCGGGCTGGTGCAAGACCTCTACGCGGCAAGCAAGGACAACCAGGCCTTCCTGCACGCCCGCTTTGGCCTGGGCGATGATCCGCTCAATCCCTACAAAGCGACAATCACGCAGTGGATCAACCCCGCCGACCCTCGCAAGCCGATGTCGGTGGCCAAGGCCAAAAAAGCCATCAGCGATTACAAAAAGGCATTGGGTGAGCCTATGGGTTTGGCTGAACTGACGGTGTTCTACTGCGAGGAGGTGTTTAATTTTCTGGCCGATTGCGGCATGGATGACGAAGGCTTTTACGACGCACTGGTGCGGATATTCGAACAGGCGATCAAGTACGTGCTGGCGCTACCTGAGGCACAGCAAGCATCGTTCCTTGCCCGACTTGACCGGGTACGCCAACTGGGACAAAACGTCGGCTGGGGCGTGGGTGATGACTTCGATCATTTCTGGTCGCAAGCGGGTTTGGTGGGTGAGGCATGAAGAAAGCTGAAAAGCTGGTAATGGGCGATTGGCGCATCACGGCAATGGAAGTCTGGGATGCGAATTACTTCGATATGGAAGTGCCGGCGCACATCACGATTCGCAAGGACCTGACCGGTGATTTCCAGTTTGGCCTGGTGCAGGGAGATATAGATGGCCGGGTTGATGCCACCGATGGTGTGGTGCGTTTGGAGTTTTCCTGGTCGGGCTTTGATGAGAACGATCCCATGAGCGGGCGCGGTTGGATGCAAGTCGACGGCGACCAGGCCGAAGGACGGATATTCATCCACCTTGGCGATGAGTCGGGATTCAAGGCGGAACGCACGGGATGAATGGCCCGGGTTTTGATTCAACATTGGAGCTGGAACGCCTGCGCGCTGAAAATGCCCGACTGATTACCCTGCTCGAAGCCAAGGGCATTGAATGGCGCTTGCCGCCAGAACCTGTGGTAGCAGTGACCGAACCGGAACCATCGAATCTTTCCACCGACGAAAAGGTAGCGCTATTTCGACGGCTGTTTCGTGGTCGCACCGATCTCTACCCCGTCCGTTGGGAAAATTCAGCAACCGGAAAGTCAGGATATTCCCCGGTCTGTGCCAATGATCGGCGTCACGGCATTTGCGAGAAGCCGCGTATCAAGTGTGCGGATTGCAACCATCGCCAAATGAAACCGCTGTCGGACCAGGTGATCTACGAGCACCTTTCAGGAAAACGCACGGTTGGCGTCTATCCCCTGCTGACGGACGATACCTGCCATTTCCTCGCCGCCGATTTTGACGAGGCAGAATGGCGAGAGGATGCCAAGGCATTCTTCCAGTCATGTCACGAGTTGGGCGTTCCTGCTGCCCTTGAGGTATCACGATCCGGCAATGGTGCCCACGCTTGGATATTCTTCACCGGCAGCGTTTCAGCTCGAGATGCACGTCGCCTGGGTACAGCCAGCCATCATCAGCCATACCTGTGCCCGGACCCGGCAACTCAAGCTTGAGTCCTATGACCGGTTGTTTCCCAATCAGGATTCGATGCCCAAAGGTGGTTTCGGCAACTTGATTGCATTGCCACTGCAAAAGGCTCCCCGTGAACGGGGTTGCAGTGTTTTCGTGGACGGTGATCTGCGCCCTTACCACGATCAGTGGGCTTTCCTCGCCGCTGTCCAGCCGATGTCTGCACATGACATTGATCCCACCATTCTGCGGGCTACAGGCAACTCGCATCCACTCGACGTAAACTTCATCGATGAAGAAGACCAAAGGGAACCGTGGAAGCGACCATCGTCTGCCACCAAGAAGCTGGTCGGGCCGATGCCAAAATCCCTCACGGTTACGGTCGCCAACCTGATTTACTTCGAAAAGGCACAACTGCCTCAGTCGCTGGCGAACCGGTTGATTCGTTTGGCAGCCTTCCAGAATCCCGAGTTCTACAAAAAGCAGGCAATGCGCTTCTCGGTATGGGATGAACCGCGCGTGATCGGGTGTGCCGAGAACTACCCCAACCATATCGCCCTGCCGCGTGGCTGCCTCGATGCCGCCCGGGATCTGCTGCGCGACAATGACATCGCATGCGATCTGATCGATGAGCGGTACACCGGCATTGCTTTGGATGTCGGATTCGCCGGTACTCTGAGACCTGATCAGGAGGTAGCTGTGGCGGCAATGCTCAACCATGATGCCGGCGTGCTCTGCGCGCCGACCGCCTTCGGCAAGACAGTGACGGCGGCTGCGATGATTGCCCGGCGGGGTGTCAATACGCTGGTTCTGGTGCATCGCACCGAATTGCTCAAGCAATGGCAGGAACGTCTGCAATCTTTCCTGGGAGCCGGCAAGGGCGTGGTCGGTACCATTGGCGGTGGCAAAGCCAACGATCACCGAACTTGACGGGCTGCCGCCCGAGGCACCGCGCGTTCTACTCGCGACCGGCAAATTGGTCGGCGAGGGGTTTGACCACCCCGCCCTCGACACGCTGGTACTGGCGATGCCGATCTCATGGAAGGGAACCCTGCAGCAATACGCTGGTCGTCTCCACCGTGAGCACGCCACCAAGACTGATGTCCGGATCATCGACTTCGTGGACACTGGTCACCCGGCGCTGCTGCGGATGTGGGACAAACGGCAGCGCGGATATCGGGCCATGGGTTACCGGGTTGTAGAACACCCGCAGCAGGTAGCAGACTTGCTCAATAGCCCCAATAGCGCGTAGTTCGGTAGTAAACTGCGCACCACCAGAACACGGAAAGCCGAATCGTCGTCCCGGTTCGGCTTTTTTCTTCAGCCGAGGAACAGGCGGTAGGCCGGGTTCTTCGATTCGTCCCAGTGGCGATAGCCGAGGTTCTTCAGGAAGGCGCGGAATTCCTTCATCTCGCGCGGCGGCACCTGCATGCCGACCAGCACGCGGCCGGTGTCGGCGCCGTGGTTGCGGTAGTGGAACAGGCTGATGTTCCAGCCGGCGCTCATCTTGTTGAGGAAGTGCATCAGCGCGCCGGGCCGCTCGGGGAATTCGAAGCGGTAGAGCAATTCATTTTCGACCTGCGGCGCGTGGCCGCCGACGAGGTGGCGGATGTGCAGCTTCGCCATTTCGTCGTCGGTCAGGTCGAGCGTGGCGTAGCCGTGGCGGCGCAGCTGCTCGACGAGGCGGGCAGCCTCGGCGCGGTCATGCACCTGGATGCCGACGAAGACGTGCGCGGCGCGGGCGTCGTGGAAGCGGTAGTTGAACTCGGTGATGTTGCGCGCGCCGATCATGCCGACGAACTTCTTGTAGCTGCCGGGTTTCTCGGGCAGGGTGACGGCGAGCACCGCTTCGCGCTGCTCGCCGACCTCGGCGCGTTCGGCGACGAAGCGCAGCCGGTCGAAGTTCATGTTGGCGCCCGAGGCGACGGCGACCAGCGTCCTGCCCTTCGCCTTGTTGCGCCTGGCCCATTCCTTGGCGCCGGCGATCGCCAGCGCGCCAGCCGGTTCGAGGATCGAGCGGGTGTCCTCGAACACGTCCTTGATCGCCGCGCAGATGGCGTCGGTGTCGACCAGCACCATCTCGTCGACGTACTGGCGGCAGAGGCGGAAGGTTTCTTGGCCGACCATCTTCACCGCCGCGCCGTCGGCGAACAGGCCGACGGAATCGAGCCGCACGCGCCGGCCGGCCTTGAGCGAACGGTCCATCGCGTCGGCATCGGCGGCCTCGACGCCGATGATCCGCGTCTCGGGCCGCAGGCGCTTGATGTAGGCGGCCACCCCGGAGACCAGCCCGCCGCCGCCGACGCAGCAGAACACCGCGTCGATCGGATCGGGGTGCTGGCGCAGGATCTCCATGCCGATCGTGCCCTGGCCGGCGATTACCTCCGGATCGTCGAAGGGGTGGACGAAGGCGAGCTTCTCCTTCTTCTCCAGTTGCAGCGCGTGGGCGTAGGCGGCGTCGTAGGCCTCGCCGTGCAGCACGACCTCCGCGCCGCGCTTCCTGACCGCGTCGATCTTGATCTGCGGCGTCGTCGTCGGCATGACGATCACCGCGCGCAGCCCTTGCTTCTGCGCGGCGAGCGCGACGCCCTGCGCGTGGTTGCCGGCCGAGGCGCAGATCACGCCGCGCCTCCTTTGCTGCGGCGTCAGGTGCGCGATCTTGTTGTAGGCGCCGCGCAGCTTGAAGCTGAATACCGGCTGCATGTCCTCGCGCTTGAGCAGGAGGCGGTTGCCGCAGCGGGCCGAGAGGTTGGGCGCGAGTTCGAGCGGCGTCTCTTCCGCGACGTCATAGACGCGGGCGTTGAGGATTTTTTCGAGGTAATCCATGGCGGGCGGTGCGGAATAGTCGGTAGCGCGCAAGGGTAACATGCGGCGCGCCGGCCCCTCCGTCGCCAACAAGGGCCGGCCCGCGGCCGTGCGATAGCCGGTAGAATTTCATGCATTCCCGCCAGGCCCCGAAAGGATCTCCATGCTCGCCCGACTGCTCCGCTCCTTCGGACTGACGCTCGCCTGCCTGGCCGGCACCGCTGCCCAGGCGCAGGGCGACAAGACCGAGCTGCTGCTCTATTGCGGCATCACCATGGTGCGGCCGATGACGGAGATCGCCCAGCTTTTCGAGAAGCGCGAGAACGTCAGGATCGCCATCGCCCAGGGCGGCTCCGAAGACCTCTTCCAGTCCGCGAAGAAGAGCGGCCTCGGCGACTGGTATCTGCCCGGCGAGCCGAGCTATCACGCCAGGCACCAGAAGGAAGGCCTGTTCGGCGAACATGTCACGGTCGGCTACAACCAGATGGCCCTGGTCGTGCAGAAGGGCAACCCGAAGAACGTCAAGGCCGATCCGCGCGAACTGCTGCGCAAGGACCTCGTCGCCATCATCGGCAACGCCGAATCCGGCAGCGTCGGCCAGGAAGCCAAGGCGATCCTCGACGGCCTCGGCATCTACCCGAAGGTGATGCGCCAGGCGGCCTTCCTCGTCCCGGACTCGCGCAGCCTGATGACCGCCATGAAGAAGGGCGAGGCGGACGTGGCGCTCACCTGGCGCGCGACGGCCTTCTTCCCCGACAACGCGCCGAAGGTCGACGCGCTCGCCCTCGATCCGAAGCTCGCCCGGCCGCAGGCCCTGATGCTGATCCAGCTGAAGAGCACGCAGCACCCCGAGCTGGCCAGCCGCTTCCAGGCCTTCGCCGCCGGCGCGGAAGGGCAGGCGATCTTCCGCAGACACGGCTTCCTCGACAGCAAGGGCGCCGCCGGCGGCTAGGACGCGACGATGGACGTGCTGCGACGCATCGCCGGCCGGGTGACCAAGCCGTCGGTCCTGTGGCTGATGGGTGTCGCGCTCGCCTGCCTGCTGGCGGTGATCGGCCTCAAGCTGCTGTTCGACCGGCTCCAGGCGGAGCTCGGGCACAAGCGCGCCAACGAGCAGGTGCGCCTCGCCATCGGCGAGGAAATTCTGCGCAGCATCCAGGCGCTGGAAAAGGAAATCTACCGCATGGCGGCCAGCGACAATCCCGCCGGCCGGACGCGCGTCGGGCGCGAAATCGATCATTACATCGACAAGCTGCGGCACGACATCGAGACGCTGAAGGGCGGTGGCACGGTGCAGCGGCTGGTGCGGCTCAACATCGAGGGCCTCGACGAGGTCGACAACGCGGTCAGCTATCGGGCCGATCCGGCGACACAGGGTTACGTGATGGAGCTGATCGAGGTCGCGCCGATGCTCGACGTCATCGGCGCGAAGGCGGCCGAACTCAAGGGCCTGCTGCTGCGCCGCGACGAGTGCGTCGAGCGGGGCAGCGGCGCCTGCCTGATCGCGACGACGGACGAGATCGCCTTCTTCCTCAAGCAGATTCCTTCGCATTTCGAGCGGCTGACGGAAAACGCCAACCGCCTGTTCTTCGAGAGCAGCGCCCGCCTGCGCGGCGTCGAGGAAGCCCTGCAGGCCCAAAAGGAGCGACTGAAAAGGATCGAGATGGGCCTGGTCGGCTTTGTCATCCTGCTCGCCGGCATCGTCTCGATCCTGTTCTTGCGGCGCATCGACGAGGCGAACAGCCGGCTCGAGGCGGCGATCGGGGAAATGCGCGCCGCCAAGGAGGCCGCCGAACACGCCAGCCGCGCCAAGTCCGAATTCGTCTCGCGCATGAGCCATGAACTGCGCACGCCCCTCAACGCCATCATCGGCTTCGCCGAACTGCTCGAGGCCGAACCGCTGTCGCCCGAGCACAAGAGCTACGTAACCCTCATCAACAACTCCGGCCGGCACCTGCTCGAACTGATCAACGCGGTGCTCGACCACGCCAAGATCGAGGCCGGCCATCTGACGCTGGAAAAGATCGCCTTCGACTTTTCCGCCGCGATCGAGGCCGTCAACAGCATCATCGGTACGCGCGCCGCGGACAAGGGGCTCGCCTTCGTCGCCAGCATCGCGCCGGACCTGCCGCGTTTCGTGATCGGCGATCCGACGCGCCTGCGCCAGGTACTGATCAACCTGCTCGGCAATGCGATCAAATTCACCGAGCAGGGTTCGGTCGAGCTGCGCGTCGCCCAAGAGGCGGGGCGCATCGTCTTCAGCGTGCGCGACACCGGCATCGGCATGGCGCAGGCGGCGCTCGAACACCTGTTCCGGCCCTTCAGCCAGGCCGACGATTCGGTGACGCGCAGGTTCGGCGGCACCGGCCTCGGCCTGCAGATCTCCAAGGAGCTGATCGAGGCGATGGGCGGCGCCATCGAGGTCGAAAGCGCACCCGGCGTGGGCACGGTGTTCTGGTTCTCGCTGCCGCTGCAGGCCGCCGCCGACGCGTCCTCGTCCGCGCCGCCGCCCCAGGCGGCCCTGCCGCCGCTGGCCGGGCTGATTCCCGGCCCGGTGCTGCTCGTCGATGACAATCGCGTCAACCAGCAGCTGGGCTGCGCCATGCTCGACCGGCTCGGCCTCGCGCACGAGTGCGCCGACGACGGCGCCGACGCCCTGCGCCGCCTCGCCGGCGCCGAGTTTGCGGCGGTGCTGATGGACATGGAAATGCCGGTCATGGACGGCATCGCGGCGACGCGGGCGATCCGCGCCGAAGAGGCGCGCACCGGCAAGGCGCGCATCCCGATCGTCGCCATGACGGCCAACGCCCTGCAGGAGGATCGCGAGCGTTGCCGCGCCGCCGGCATGGACGGCTTCCTCGCCAAGCCGATCGTGCTCGGCGCGCTGCACGACGAACTGCACCGTCTGTTCGGCGGCCGGCCCGTCGCCGCGCCGGCAGCGCAGCCGCCGTCACCGGCCGAGGCGCCGGCGACGGGCAAGGCGATCTTCGACCGTGCCGCCGTCATCGAGCGCATGGGCGATGCCGCACTGTTCGACGAGATCGCGGCGTTATTCGTCGCCGACGCGCCGGGTTACCTGGCGGAAATCGACGGCGCACTGGCGGCTGGGGATGGCCCCGCCCTGGCGCGCGCCGCCCATACGCTCAAGGGACTGTGCGCGACGTTCTCCGCATCGGCCGGCGAGACGACGGCGCGCCGGCTCGAGCAACAGGCGCGCGACGAGGCACTGGCCGGCTGCGGCGAGCTGGCGGCGCAACTGCGGACCCAGGTCGAGGCATTGACCGCGGCGTTGGCGGGGAAATAGCGCCCGCCCGATCGGTTAGAATCTGCTGCCCTGCAGCATCGCCGTTCATCCAGTCCGTCCATGACCGCTCGCCTCCGGGAAATCCCCTACAACACCACCTCGTTTTCCGACCGCGAGATCGTCATCCGCCTGCTCGGCGAGGAAATGTGGGCGGTGCTCGACACGCTGCGCAGCCAGCGCGTCACCGGCCGTTCGGCGCGCATGCTCTACGAGGTGCTCGGCGACATCTGGGTGGTGCGGCGCAACCCCTACCTCGAGGACGACCTGCTCGCCAGCCGCGAGCGGCGCAGCGCGCTGATCGGGGCGCTCAGGCACCGCCTCGCCGCGATCGAGAAGCGCCGCCAGGGCAACGCGGCGGTGGCGCAGTTGCTGGCCGCCGCGACGCAGGCAGTCGCCGACTTCGAGCGCTGGTTCGACGCGACGGCCGCCCTGCGCCGCCAGGTGCTGCAGCGCCTGGCGCGCCATACGCGCAAGGACAACGTCTGCTTCGACGGCCTGTCGCGCGTCGCGCACGTCACCGATGCCACCGACTGGCGCGTCGAATATCCCTTCGTCGTGCTGACGCCCGACAGCGAGGCCGAGGTCGCGCTGCTGGTGCGTGGCTGCATCGAACTGGGCCTGACCATCATCCCGCGCGGGGGCGGCACCGGCTACACCGGCGGCGCCGTGCCGCTCGACGCCAGATCCGCCGTCATCAACACCGAGAAGCTGATCGACATGGGACCGGTGACCGAGGTCGTGCTGCCCGGCCTCGCCAAGCCCTACGCCACCGTCCGCACCGGCGCCGGCGTCGTCACGCGCCGCGTCATGGAGCGCGCCGAGGAAGCGGGGCTGGTGTTCGCCTGCGACCCGACCTCGGCCGACGCCTCCTGCATCGGCGGCAACATCGCGATGAACGCCGGCGGCAAGAAGGCCGTGCTGTGGGGCACCGCGCTCGACAACCTCGCCTCCTGGCGGATGGTGGATACCGAGGGCCGCTGGCTCGAGGTGGAGCGCATCGGCCACAACCTCGGCAAGATCCACGAGCAGGAAACCGCCACCTTCGTCCTCAGGCACTTGAGCGACGACGGCCGCGTCGAGCGCGAGGAATTCCTGTCGATTCCCGGCGCCACCTTCCGCAAGACCGGGCTGGGCAAGGACGTCACCGACAAGTTCCTCGCCGGCCTGCCCGGCGTGCAGAAGGAGGGCTGCGACGGCCTGATCACCTCGGCGGTGTGGATCCTGCACAAGATGCCGCCGGCGGTGCGCACCGTCTGCCTCGAGTTCTTCGGACGGGTGGCGGACGCCGTGCCGAGCATTGTCGAGATCACCGACTACTTCAAGCCGGGCGGCGCCGGCCTTGCCGCTGGCGTGCTGCTCGCCGGCCTCGAGCACCTCGACGAGCGCTACGTCAAGGCGGTCGGCTACGCGACGAAAGCGAAAAGGCACGGCCGGCCGAAGATGGTGCTGATCGGCGACATCGTCGGCGCCGACGAGGCGGCGGTGATGCGCGCGACTTCGGCGGTGGTGAAGATGGCCAACGCGCGCGGCGGCGAGGGCTTCATCGCCGTCAGCCCCGAGGCGCGCAAGCGCTTCTGGCTCGACCGCGGCCGCACGGCGGCGATCTCGCGCCACACCAACGCCTTCAAGGTCAACGAGGACGTCGTCATCCCGCTGCCGCGCATGGGTGATTATTGCGACGGCGTCGAGCGCCTCAACATCGAGCTGTCGATCCGCAACAAGCTGGACCTGTGCGACGCGCTCGCCGCATTTCTGCAAGGCGATCTGCCCTTGCACATGGGCGACGCGGGGAGCGCGGGGCTCGACAAGGGCGAACTGCTCGGCGACCGGCGCGATGCGGCGCTGGCTGCCGTCGCCGAAGTGCGCGCGCGCTGGCGGAACCTGCTCGACAATCTCGACGGCGCCTGGCCGCCGCCGGCGCCGCCGGCCATGCCGCGGCACTGGCATCCGCTGCCGCTGCCGCCGCGCCAGGTGCCGGTGAAGCTCTGGCACCCGGTGCCGGCGACGGTGTTCGGCAAGCTGCAGGACTACTCGGTGCGGGTCTCGTGGAAGCAGGAACTCAGGCCGCTGCTGGAAGAGATCTTCGCCGGCGCCGCCTGTCGCCCGGTGCTCGAGCGCATCGCCGCGATCCACCAGGACGTGCTCAAGGGCCGCGTCTTCGTCGCGCTGCACATGCACGCCGGCGACGGCAACGTGCACACCAACATCCCGGTGAACTCCGACAACTACGCGATGCTGCAGACGGCCTACCGCACCGTCGAGCGCATCATGCAGCTCGCCCGCAACCTGGGCGGCGTCATCTCGGGCGAGCATGGCATCGGCATCACCAAGCTCGAGTTCCTCGGCGAGGCGGAGATCGCGCCCTTCCGCGAGTACAAGCGCCGCATCGACCCGGACGGCCGCTTCAACAAGGGCAAGCTGATGCCGGGCGCCGACCTCCGGAACGCCTACACGCCGTCGTTCGCGCTGCTTGGCATCGAATCGCTGATCATGGAGCAGTCCGACATCGGCAAGATCGCCGACATGGTCAAGGACTGCCTGCGCTGCGGCAAGTGCAAGCCGGTGTGCTCGACCCACGTGCCGCGCGCCAACCTGCTCTACTCGCCGCGCAACAAGATCCTCGGCGTCGGCCTGCTGGTCGAGGCCTTCCTCTACGAGGAGCAGACGCGGCGCGGCATTTCGCTCAAACACTTCGACGAATTCTCCGACGTCGCCGACCACTGCACGGTCTGCCACCGCTGCGTCAAGCCCTGCCCGGTCGACATCGACTTCGGCGACGTGTCGATCGCCATGCGCAACTTCCTCAGGAAGAGCGGCAAGAAGAAGACCGCGCCGCAGACCAGGCTGGCGATGGCCTTCCTGACCGCCACCGACCCGACCACGATCAAGGCGATGAAGGCCGGCATGATCGACCTCGGCTACCGCGCCCAGCGCCTCGGCCATGCGCTGGCGAAGTCGCTCGGCCTGACGCAGGACACCGTCAGGCGCCCGCCCGCCTCGCTCGGCCGGCCGGAAATCAAGACGCAGGTGATCCATTTCCTCAACAAGCCGATGCCGGCCAACGTGCCGGCGCGCACCGCGCGCGCGCTGCTCGACGTCGAGGACGCGGCGGTCATCCCGGTGATCCGCAACCCCCAGCGGGCGGCGGACGAAGGCGACGCCGTCTTCTACTTCCCCGGCTGCGGCTCGGAGCGGCTGTTCTCGCAGGTAGGCCTCGCCACGCAGGCGATGCTCTGGCACGTCGGCGCCACCACCGTGCTGCCGCCCGGCTACCTGTGCTGCGGTTATCCGCAGACGGCGGGCGGCGACGAGGACAAGGGCCAGGCGATCACCACGCAGAACCGCGTGCTGTTCCACCGCGTCGCCAACACGCTCAACTACCTCGACATCAAGACGGTGATCGTCAGCTGCGGCACCTGCCTCGACCAGCTCGAGACCTACCAGTTCGACAAGATCTTCCCCGGCTGCCGCCTGATCGACATCCACGAATACCTGATGGAAAAAGGGGTGAAACTGGAAGGCGTGCCCGGCGTGCAGTTCATGTACCACGAGCCCTGCCATACGCCGATGAAGCTCTACAACGGCACCAGGGTGGCCAACCAGCTGCTCGGCCAGCGCGTCGACCTCAACGACCGCTGCTGCGGCGAATCCGGCACGCTGGCGGTGACGCGTCCCGACGTGTCGACGCAGGTGCGCTTCCGCAAGCAGCAGGAGATCGAGGCCGGCATCGAGAAACTCGGCGCCGGCGGGGCGGCGCGGACGAAGATCCTCACCAGCTGCCCGAGCTGCCTGCAGGGCCTGACGCGCTACCGGAACGATTTCGGCGACGCCGCCATCGAGGCCGACTACATCGTCGTCGAGCTGGCGAAGAACCTCCTCGGCGCGGACTGGCTGCGCCGCTACGTCGATGCCGCCAACGCCGGCGGCATCGAGCGAGTGCTGCTGTAGCGGCGGCGCGCTATTTGTGGATGCGGGTGATCTTCGAGCCTTCGAAGGTCAGGTTGTACATCAGCCCCTTGTTCGAGAAGATGAAGCCGATGATCGGCTGCTTGGCCGTCTCGGTGTCGATCGCGCCGCCGGCGCCGAGCGTCGCGAGGGCGACGCTGCCATCCACGCCGGCCTTCCAGCCCTCGCTCTTGCGGAAGCCGGCGAGCGCCTGGTCGGTCATGAACAGCACGATCTCGCTGCGCGCCTGGGCGCCCAGCTGCAGGCCGATCGACGCGGCGGCGATGCTGTAGTAGCCCACCGTCTTGCCGCCGACCAGCAGCGCCCCTTCGCCGTATTCGCCGCCGATGCCGATGCCGGCCTTGATGACGCTGGGGAACACCAGGATGCCGGCCGCCTTCTGCGACAGCTCGTGGCCCGCGCCGGTGTGCTTGCGGAAATCCTGCAGCGCCTGCCGGACCTCGGCATCGATTTCCGCCTTCGACGCGGCGAAGGCGGGACTGACGAACGCGAACAGCAGTACGGCAAGCAGGGCACGCAGGTTCATGTTGTTTCTCCTCGGATCGGTTCAGCGCAGGATGTCTTCGACCGCATCGACCACCATGCCGGTGCCGACGGCGATCATCAGGATGTCGCCGGCGACCTGCACGTAGCGGTGCCGCGGCGGCGGGGGCGGCAGGCGCAACAGGATGTCGCGCGGCAGGTCGTAGTAGCGCAGATCGGCCGGCAGCGGATGGCCCATCCGCCATTTCTTCGCCTGCCCGGGCGGCAGGCAGCCGTTGCGCTTCTTGGCCAGGCCGGGCGGGCACTTGCCCTGGCGCGCCTGCGCGCCGTAGTAGTCGAAGATGACGCGGCGCGAATCGTCGTCGAAGCGCCAGCCCTCGCCGCCGCGCTCGCGCACGTCGCGGCGCTCGTCGCGCTGGTCGTGTTTCTCGGGCTTGCCCGGCTTGCCGTTGCCGGCCCAAGAGGGCTTGTCGGCCAGCGCGGCGCTGCCGCAGGCGAACAGTCCGGCCATCAGGATGGCGGCGAGCTTGTCGTGGCGATTCATGGGGCGGCTCCTTGAGGCGGGGAAACGGGGTAAAGGATACAACGCGCCGGCCCGGCCCGGGTTGACAACCGAAGGCCGCTAGCGACCGGTGAAATCCTGGGCGAGCTTGCCCCACTCCTCGGCCAGCTTGGCCTGCTTGACGTTGCCGGGGTCATGCTTGGTCACGTAGTTCAGGATGCGCTCCATGTTCTGCTGGTAGTGGCCATGCTCGCCGGTCGAGATCGTCTGGCGCCGCTCCGTCGCCTCCTGGTAGAGCTTGACGATCGCGGTGGCGCCGTTGAGAAAGACGGTGACGCTGCGGTTGGTCTCCGCCAGGCGCAGGAATTCGGCGATCGCCTCCTTGTACTTGCCGTGCTTGGCGAGGGCGACCGCCGCGACGTTGAGCTTGCCGAGGTCGGCGTTGGCCTTCTCGCGCATCTGCGCCGCCTTGGCGCCGAGGCCGGCCCCCTCCAGCTTGGCGGTGATGCGCGCGAGCATCGAGGTGTTGCCGAGATGATCGGCATAGAGCGCATAGGCGCAATCGTCCACCATCGCCATGTCGCCCATCTCGGCGGCGGCGGAGAGCATCGCCAGGTATTCGCTGGTGTCGATCGACGTGCCGTCGGTGCGCGACGCCAGCATCATCTTGCGCATCTCCGCAAAGGCCCGCCTGGCACCCTCCGCCTTGTCGTCGGCCTTGGCCGAGGCGTAGTCGACCATGCTGCGGGCGAACCGGAATTCAGGGTCGTCGCGGTGGAAATCGCGGATGTTGCAGGTCAGGCTTTCGAGCCGTTCGCGCGCCGCCTTGCTGCCGGAGCCCATCAGCAGGCCGGCGTATTCGCAGAAGTCGCCGGGCCGGATGAACGACGAGCCGCGGCCGTGCTGGTGCATCAGGGCGAAGGCCTCGATGGCGGAATCGGTGTCGCCGGTGGCGGTGGCGACGCGCACCACCTCGCGGTGGCGCTGCAGCGCCTTCGGGTTCTTCTGCAGCACCAGCTTGAGCAGGTCGCGCGCCTCCTCGAGGTTGCCGCGGTGCTCGTGCACCTTGGCGAGCAGGTCGTGCGCCTGGAGGAAATCCGGATTGCTGGCGACGAGGTCCTCGAGGATCTCCTGCGTCTCGTCCTGCCGGTCCATGTGGAAGAAGGCGCGCCCCTTGCCGAGCTTGGCCCACGGCAGGCGAGGATACTGCTCGAGGATGGCCTCGTAGTGGACGTGCGCCTCGGCGTACCGCTCGAGCGCCAGCAGGCATTCGCCGGCGATGCGGCGGAAGCCGATGGCGAAGCGCGTGCCGGACGCAAGCCTGGCGCGGCAGACATCCAGCGCCTCGGGGTAGCGCTGCGCGTCGAACAGCTGCGTCGCCGCCTTCAGGGTGCTGCGCCGGTCCCAGGCGTACTGGATGCGCTCCATCAGCAGCACCGGCGTGATCGGTTTGATCAGGTAGTCGTCGGGCGCGAGTTCGGCGGCCGAGAACACCTGTTCGTACTTCTGCTCGCCGGTGATCATGATCCACAGCGTGGACTGCGGCAGCAGGCGGTTGCGCCGCACCTCCTCGAGCAGCTGCTGGCCGTCGCGCGTGTCCGACAGGATGTAGTCGCACAGCACGATGTCGAAGCTTTCGCGATTCTTGATGCGGTTGAGCGCGTCGAAATAGCTGCCCGCCTGGTCGATCTTCCTGCCGCCGGCCTGGGCGATGGCGCTGCGCAGCCAAGCGCTCATCGTCGGCGAATCCTCGACGATGAGATAGCTCAGCTCGGCGTAGGGAATCTGCCCGCCGCTGTCGGCGGAGGCGTTCGGCTGGACGGTATTCACAAGGGCATGGGCAGGAAGTGGCGCCGTGTCGCCGGCATAGAGTTTTACGGCCGGCAGGCCGACTGGCGACAATATTACAACAGGGTTGCGGCCGCTCTCTTCGGGCGATAATGCGGCGATGATATTCGACCTTGCCGCCGGCCAACTGCTCGGCTTCCTGCTGGCCGCGTCGGCGGCCGCCTTCACCGTCCTCAAGCTCGCCGGGGCGGCCTATCTGTGCTGGCTCGGCTGGCAGGCGCTGAAGAGTCCCGGCGCGCAGCTCCTGGCGGACGCCCGCGTCGCCGACGACACGCCTTTCGCGGCCTACCTGCGGCGCGGCTTCGTCGCCAACGCCATCAACCCGAAGGTCGCGCTGTTCTTCCTCGCCTTCCTGCCGCAGTTCGTGCCGGCCGGCAGCCCGCACGCCGCCGGCCAGTCGGCGATGCTCGGCCTGGCGTTCGCATTGCAGACCGTGCTGGTGTTCGGCCTGCTCGGCTGGTTCGCCGGCACCCTCGGCGCGTGGCTGCAGCGCCGCGCCGGCTTCGGCCGCCGCCTCGACCAGGCGGCCGGCCTCCTGTTCATCGGCCTCGGCCTGCGCCTGGCCGCCGAAACACGCTGAACCGGAACACGCCAGGAAGCAGACCATCTCGCCGGAGATTGATTTAAGGCAAAACCTGCCGCCCCGCCAGCGCCGAAAATCGCGGCCATGAAATTTTCCTGGCTCTTGTTTTTGTGCGCCCTGCCGCTGTGCCGCGCCGCCGCCGCGCCGCCCCAGCCCCTGCAGCCCCTGCAGCCCCTGCTCGACGCCGTGCCCGTGGGCGGCACGCTGCGCCTCGCGCCGGGCGTCTATGCCGGTCCGGCGACGATCGTCCGCCCGCTCGTGCTCGACGGCGCCGGCCAGGCGAACGTGATCGGCAAAGGCCGCGGCACGGTGCTGAGCATCGCGACCAGCGGCGCGACCGTGCGCGGCCTGGCGATCGCCGGCAGCGGCACGACGCACGACGGCGTCGATGCCGGCATCCTGGTCGCCGGCGACGACAACCGCGTCGAGGACAACGTGCTTACCGACGTGCTGTTCGGCATCCACCTCAAGGGCGGCAACCGCAACCGCATCGCCGGCAACCGCATTACCGGCAAGGATCTGCCGAAGCCCGAGCGCGGCGATGCGCTGCGCATGTGGAACGGCCGCCACAACGTCATCGAGAACAACCGCTTCGTGCGGGCGCGCGACCTGACCTTCATGAACTCGCCCGACAACCGCATCGTCGGCAACAGCTTCGCCGACGGCCGCTACGGCATGCACATCGTCTTCTCGCCGCGGCTGGTGGTGGAAGGCAACCATCTCGAGCATACCGGCACCGGCATCGTCGTGCTCTATTCGCCCGAGCTGACCGTGCGCGGCAATTACGTCGCCCACGCCCTGACCGACGGCGGCGGCGGCCTGCTTTTCAAGGAAAGCGACGACGCGCTGGTCGAGAACAACGAGGTCATCCACTGCTCCGTCGGCCTGCAGATCGACGCGCCGCCCGAGCCGGTGGGCGTGTTGACGGCGCGCGGCAACCGCTTCGCCCACAACGTGATCGGCGCCTTCTTCTACGGCGAATCCGGCGGCCATCGCTTCGAGAACAACCGCTTCGAGAACAACCTGACGCAGATCGGCATCAGCGCGCCCGGCGCCGGCAGCGCCAACGTCTGGGAAGGCAACTACTGGAGCCACTACCAGGGCTTCGACCGCAACGGCGACGGCGTCGGCGACACGCCGCACGAGGAATGGCTGTTCGCCGACCGCATCTGGATGGAAACGCCCAGGGCGGCCTGGTTCCGCGAATCGCCGGTGCTCGAACTGCTGGATTTCCTCGAGCGGCTGGCGCCGTTCTCGACGCCGCACCTGATCCTGCGCGACCTGCACCCGCGCATGCGCTAAGCTACGCGGCGGGACACGACGGGAGAGGCAGGGTGTGCGGCATCGCGGGTGAGCTGAGATTCGACGGGGAGCGGCCGCAGCGCGAGACGATCGCGCGCATGAACGCGCGGCTCGCGCGGCGCGGGCCGGACGCCGACGGCTACTGGGAGGACGGCCGGGGTGCGCCGGTCGCCTTCGGCCATCGCCGCTTGGCGATCATCGACCTGTCCGAGCGCTCGCGCCAGCCGATGGTCGATGAGGCCGCCGCCAATGGCAAGGGCCTGGCGCTGGTGTTCAACGGCACGATCTACAACTACCCCGAGCTGCGCAGCGTTCTCCACCAGCGCGGCCACGTATTCTTCTCCGACGGCGACACCGAGGTCATCCTGCGCGCCTACGCCGAGTGGGGCGAGGGCTGCGTCGAGCGTCTGCACGGCATGTTCGCCTTCGCGCTGTGGGACGGCGCGCGCCAGAAGCTGTTCCTCGCGCGCGACCGGCTCGGCATCAAGCCGCTCTACTTCGCGCGCACCGACACGTTCTTCCGCTTCGCCTCGAACACCCAGGCGCTGCTCGCGGCCGGCGAGGTCGACACCGCCATCGACCCGGTCGCGCTGCATCACCAGTTCATGCTGCACGCCGCGGTGCCGCCGCCGTTCACCATCCTCAAGGGCATCCGCAAGCTCGAGCAGGGCACGACGCTGACCATCGACACCGCCGGCCGCACGACGGAGCGGCGCTACTGGTCGCTGGCCGCGCAACGCCCGGCCACTCCGCTCACTGAACACCAGTGGACGGAAGCGATCCATGCCGCCTTGCGCGAGGCGGTGCGGAAGCGGCTCGAGATCGCCGACGTCAAGGTCGGCGTGCTGCTGTCGGGCGGGCTCGATTCCTCGCTGCTGGTCGCGCTCGCCGCCGAGCAGGGCGTGCATGACCTGCTGACCTTCTCGATCGGCTTCGAGGACCACCCCGAGGAGCGCGGCCACGAGTTCGAATACTCGGACGCGGTGGCCGACTATTTCGGCACGCGCCACCACAAGTACGCGATCCCCAACAGCGAGGTGCTGCGCCGCATGCCCGAGGCGATCGACTGCATGGCCGAGCCGATGGTGAGCCAGGATGCCGTCTCGTTCTACCTGCTGGCCGAGCAGGTGAGCCGGACGGTCAAGGTGGTGCAGAGCGGCCAGGGCGCCGACGAGGTGTTCGCCGGCTACTCCTGGCACCCGAAAATGGCGGCCGAAGAGGGGCCCGCCATCGACCGCCTGCGCCGCCACTACTTCGACCGCGAGCACGGCGAGTTCGCCGCGATGATCGCGCCGCCCTGGCAGGTCGGCGACGTCACCGCCGAGCGGCTCGCCGCCCAGCTCGCCCACCCCTGCGCCGACGAGTTCATCGACCAGCTGCTGCGCGCCGAGGCGACGCTGCTGGTCACCGACGACCCGGTCAAGCGCGTCGACAACATGACGATGGCCTGGGGGCTGGAGGCGCGCGTGCCCTTCCTCGACCACCAGCTCGTCGAGCTGGCCGCGCAGATGCCGCCGGAACTCAAGCTGGGATCGGGCGGCAAGCACGTGCTCAAGCGCATCGCGCGCGGCCTGCTGCCCGACCTCGTCATCGACCGGCCGAAGGGCTACTTCCCGATGCCGGCGCTCAAGTTCGTGCGCGGCGACTTCCTCGAATTCATGCGCGCCATCCTCGATTCGGCCGCCTGCCGCAACCGGGGCCTCTACCAGCGCGCCTACGTCGACAAGCTGCTCGCCGAGCCCGAAAAGCATCTGACCCGCATCCAGGGCAGCAAGCTCTGGCACCTCGCACTGCTCGAACTCTGGCTGCAGCGCAACGTCGACGCCGCATGAAACTCGGCGCTGACGGGGCGGCGAACGACTGCCCTTGCGCCGCGACGATATGCCGCACCGGCTGCGCCGGTTTAGTCCATAAGATCGCAGACTGGACACATTTGGCGCCGGCATGCTCAGCAACGAAATCATCACCCATCTGTATCTCCGCCACATCGCCGCACTGCGCGGTTTCCTGGCGGCGCGCGTCGGCTGCCGCGAGACCGCCCGGGAGCTGGCCCACGAAAGTTTCGTGCGTCTGATGGCCCGCCCGAACGGCGAGTCGTTGCTCGATCCGCGTGCTTTCCTGTTCCGCATCGCGGACAACTTGGCCATCGACCACTGGCGTGCCCATCCGGTGCGTCTGGAACAGTTTTCGGATATCGCGGAACATGAGCACCTGGCGTCGGAAGCGCCGGGACCGGAGCGCCACGCCGCAGCGCGCCAGCAGCTCGAACGTCTTCGTCGGGCGGTGGAAGGGCTGCCGCCCCAGTGCCAACGCATCTTCGTCCGCCATAAGTTCGACGGCCTGACGCAGGCATCGATCGCATTGGAGCTTGGCATTTCGCTGAATGCGGTGGAGAAACATCTTATCCGTGCGCTGGTGCGCCTGCGCCAGTGCCTGGATTGAAGGAGACGGCGTGGCGGGACAGGAGCGCGCGCTTCCCGATGGCTCGGTGGCGGAACAGGCGGCGGCCTGGTTCCTGCGCCTGAACGACCCTTCCTGTTCTGACGCTGACCGGCGATCGTTCGATGCCTGGCTCGACGCCTCGGAACGACACGTCGAGGAATACCGCCGAATCCAGCATCTGTGGCGCCGGCTTGATGGTCTTGCCGGCAGCCGGCCGACGGGCCGTCCAGTTGGCCGCGCGGGCCGGATCGCCGCTTTCATGGCAGCCCTGGCCCTCGGGATCGGTCTCCTGATCGGCCAGCGCGTCGGTTCGCCTCCCGCCGGAACCGAGGAAACGATCGCCACTGCCGTCGGCGAAACGCGGAAAGTGGCGCTGACCGACGGCACGACGGTCGACCTGAATGCCGACTCGCGGCTGGTCGTGGCGTTCGATGCCGAAACGCGGCGCATCCGCGTCGAGCACGGCGAGGCGGTGTTCGCCGTGGCCGCCGATCCGGCGCGCCCCTTCGAGGTGCGCGCGGGCATCGGCATCTTGCGTGATATCGGCACGACATTCGACGTGGCGATGGCCGGCGCAGGCGTGACGGTGGGAGTGATCGAAGGCGCCGTGGAAGTGCGCTTGGCCGGCTCGGATGAAAGGGCGGTCATCGGCGGCGGCGAACGTATCGTGTATTCGCCGGCTGGCTTGTCGCGGTCCGGGCGCTTCGACGGGGAAGCGGCGACCGCCTGGCGTTCCGGCCGCTTCGTGTTCCGCGAAATGCCGCTGAACGAAGTGGTCGAGCAGTTGAACCGGCATCATCCGCGAAAGACCGTCTTGGCGGACGCCCGCCTCGCCCGCCTGCGCGTGAGCGGCGCATTCCGCATCACGGACCGGGAGGGGTTGCTGACCGCGATCGAGGCACTCTATCCCGTGCGCTGCGAAGAGGCGGACACTGAAACCCGGCTTGTTTCGAGGGGGCGAAGGTAACGCGGCGCGGTCGATGTCAGGGTTTTCCCGTTTTTTTCGTCTTGGTTACTGACAGTCTCGCGCAGAGGCACTTCAAAGACCGGACGAAAAGGAAGGAACATGCAAGACCGCATCCGTATCGCCGCCCTGCTGGCGGCGCTATTCGCCGCACCCGCGCTGGCCCAGCAGGCGCAATCCATCCGCATCGAGGCGCAGGATCTGTCCTCCGCCCTGCGCAAGCTCGCCGATCAAACCGGCATTCAGCTGCTGTTCGACGCCGACGAACTCAAGGGCGCCAGGACGCGCGGACTGAATGGAACCCTGACGGCGGAAGACGCGCTGCGTCGCTTGCTGGAGGGTTCGCGTTACAGTTACAAACCCACAGGCGCCGGCACCTTCGTCGTGCGGCCCCAGCCAAGAGCAGAAATCACCCAGCCGGATGTCGTTTTGACGGAAGTAGTGGTCACGGCCGCCACGCGTACCCCGACGCCCCTGAGCAGCATACCGGCCTCAGTCGGCATCGTGACCCAGGATGATTTCGAGGAACAGCAGGCTGCAACGGTGTCCGCAGTATTGAAAAAGCTCCCCAACGTCGAATTTGGCGGCGGCCCGCGAGTCAATGGTGAAGTTCCAACCATTCGGGGCGTCTATGGTCCCTCCATCACCCTGCTGGTGGACGGTGCCCGCCAGAACGACACGACTTCTCCCGGCCTGAAGTCACCACTCTTCATCAACCCCTACTTTTTACGTCAGGTCGAAGTGTTGCGTGGCCCGGCGTCATCGTTGTATGGCTCGGGCGGCAACGGCGGCGTCATGACGTTCACCACACTCTCCGCACGTGATCTGCTCGTTCCGGGACAGGTTATCGGTGGCGGCGCAAAGGCGGCCTACAACGATGCTGACAAGTCCTCCCGGCTGAACGCAAGACTGTATGGCGGAAATGACGTGGCCGACGGTCTGATCGCTCTCGGTTCACACGACTGGAACAAGATCCGCCAGGGCGGCGGCAGCCATCTCGACCCAAACGACGGCGAAGCCGCGACCGGGCTCGTCAAGCTGGGCATCCAACCGATTGCGGACGCCCGAATCGAACTCTCGCATCAGTTCTACAAAAGCGACAACCTGCAGGTGAATAACGCCCAGGCGACCGACTACCGCACGGCCAACTTGCCGATCGACAAGCCGGCAGTACAAATGACCCACGTCGACCAGACCAATACCGTACTGAAAGGCATGCTGGGCAACGTCGATGGGGCACCTGCCCTGATGGCCACGCTCTACAAGACAACCTTGCAGTACGAAGCGGACCGCAGCCCCGATCCTGCGATCACCAATGTCCTCTACAGCAACACAAAAACCGATACCGATGGCGCAAGCCTTCAGGGTACCCATGTTTTTGACGGTGCCGGCTGGGGGCTGCACCGGGTAACGGCAGGCATCGACTACTTCAGGGACAAGCAGACGGCGGTCAGCGCCACGACCACCAATCCTTCCGCACCGAGTTCGGTGACACGCAACGGTGAGCGCGAAGTGACGGGTGTCTTCATTCAGGACGAAATCGCGCTCGGCGGAGGTTGGAGCCTGACGCCCAGCCTGCGGTCCGACCGCTATGACGCCTCCGTGGCGGATGGCAGTCTGGCGGACAACAGCGAAGGACGTGTCTCCCCCAAGATTTCGGTCGCTTGGCAAAGCGGCAGCGGCCTGATGCTCTATGGCAACCTCGGCGAAGCCTTCCGGGCGCCCACCATCGTCGAGCTCTACCAGAACCTGCCCTGCAACGCCTTCGTGCTCAACTGCTTCCAGCCGAATGACACCCTGAAGCCCGAGATCGACCGGACCATCGAACTCGGAGCGAACTACGCGCGCAAATCGGCCCTCATCGAGGGCGACAGCCTGAAAGGGCGGGCGGCATGGTTCGATTCCCGCGTCACCGACCTCATCTACAACACCAACCTCGGCGGCAAGACCTTCACCGGAATTACACCTGCCCAGCAAACCACCTTCAACACAAACTGCGCCAACACCGGATTGAACTGCAATTATCAATTCCAAAATGTGCCCGATGCCCGGCGCAAGGGGGTGGAAATCGAAGGTGGATACAGCCTCGGCAAATGGCAGTTCAACGCCGCCTACAGCCGCGTGCGCGTCGAAAATCGCGGCAACGGCAACAGGCTCTTCTCCCCGCCGGACAAGCTCGGTTTGCAAGTCCGCCGTCAGCTTCCCGCGCAGGACATGACGCTCTTCTGGAACACCACGGGCGTCGCAGCGCAAGATTATGACTCAACCGTGCAGCGCCGCCGGCCGGGCTATGCCACCCACGACGTGTTTGCCAGCTGGATGCCGACAGGACAGAAATTCAAGCTCGATGTGGGCGTCACCAACCTGTTCGATAAGCGCTACTCGGCCTATCAGTCTGCCAATGCCTACGCCTATACCTATCAGGAAGGCCGCAGCCTGAAGGTGGCCGTCAGCGCTGATTTCTGAGGATGTTGCGATGAAGCGAAGAGAGTTGCTCAAGATGTCATTGTTCGCAAGCGGCGGTTTCGTCGTCACATCCGCCCGTGCCACCTGTGAAAAGGAAACGGACGGTACGCCGGCCCAGTTCCTGCCAAAGAAGCCGCCCGATCCCTCGCCTCAGGAGAACGACGTCGAAAAATATCCGACCTGCCCGTACTGCGGCATGGACCGCCGCTATAACCACGAGTCGCGGATGCTGATCCATTACGGCAACGATCTTCCCGATCCGCTCTGTTCCATCCATTGCGCCGTCATCAGCCTGGCCATCAACCTGTCGCTCGATCCGAAGGCGATCTATGTCGGTGACAATGCCATCGACGCCGCACCGCGCCCGCTGGTCGAGGTCAGCAAGGCAACCTTTCTCGTCGGCAGCGACTTGCCGGGCGTGATGACCTGGAACAGCAAGGTAGCCTACGGCAACGTCGAAGCGGCGACGGCGGCACAAAAAGCGCATGGCGGCAAGCTCATGGATTTCCAGCAGACGCTGAAAGTCTCATTTACCGATCTCGCGGACGATCTTGACCGGATGCGCAAGGCACGCGAGGAGCGACGCAGACGGGCCGCAAAAAAGCAGCAAGGGGGTTGAGATTGACGCCGACATTGAAAACGCTTGCACTGCTCGTCGGCCTGTTGGGACTGGCAACAGCCAAGGCCGAGTCGCTCCGTGATTGCACGGAATGTCCCCAGATGGTCGCGCTCCCCGCCGGTAGTTTCCAGATGGGCATGGCCGGACGACCGGCGACCGAACCGGTGCGCACCGTGACCCTGCCGGCTTTCGCCATCGGCAGGACCGAAGTCACCCAAGGCCAATGGTACGCGATCATGGGCGCCAATCCGAGCAGATTCCAGGTTTGCGGCAAAGACTGCCCGGTGGAACAGGTGACATGGACCGACGCCCAGGAGTTTGTCAGGCGTTTGAGCGCAAAGACCGGCAAAACCTACCGTCTGCCTTCGGAAGCCGAATGGGAATACGCCTGCCGTGCCGGGCAGCCGGGTCGCTACTGCGGCGGCGAAGATGCGGACAAACTGGCGTGGTATGGCGACGAGTACGGCAGCACCCACCCCGCGGGACAAAAACAGGCCAATGCCTGGGGGCTGCACGACATGAGCGGCAACGTCTGGGAATGGACCCAGGACTGCATGTACCCAAATTACCAGGGCGCCCCGACCGACGGATCGGCCAGGCAGGAGCCGGACTGCCGAGGCCGGGTCTTGCGCGGCGGTTCCTGGCTGAGTGGCCCGCAATACGGGCAAGCGGTGATCCGCTTCGGTTTCAAGCCGGATTTTCGCGCCGGTGATTTTGGATTTCGGGTGGTACGGGACGTCAGGTAATCCCTCTCGCCCAAGCGTTCTTGGTCGGCTGGGACAAGGACGCCAGCTGCGTGCGGCGGTGCCGGAGGTTGGCGCCTTCATGGCGACCCTCAGACGGTTGGCATCGACAGCCGCCTGCCGCAACCGGGGCATCTACCAGCGCGCCAACGTCGACGCCGTGCGTTAAAACTCGGCGCTGGCGAGGCGGCTGGTCGCTCCACCCGCTATCATTCCGCCCGCCATGAAAATCCACCAACTACCGATGGGCGCCCGCTTCGAATTCGAGGAGGCGGAGTACGTCAAGACCGGCCCGCTGCTGGCGACCGGCAAGGGCGGGCAGCGGCTGATCCCGAAGTATGCGGTGCTGCGTCCGCTCGACGCCGCGGCCCGGCCGGCCGGACAGGCGCCGGAGTCCCTGCCGCGCGCCGCGGTGCTGGCGGCCTGCGAGCGTTTCGCTGCCGCCTGCGCGCCGCTGGTGCCGGCGGAGCGGCAGGACGAACTGGCGGCGGCGCGCGCCGAATTCCTCAAGGCGCTGGGCTGAGTTCCGTGGAATTCATCGATCCCCGCACCTTCCTGCTGGTCGCCAACCTGCTCGGCCTGCTCTGCGCGCTGGTGCTGTGGGTGCAGGCGAAGAGCTTCCCGGCCGACATCGAGGGCCTGCGCGACTGGGCGCTGGCGGTGGTGCTGATCAGCTGCGCCTCGGGGCTCGCCTCGCTGCGCGGCATCCTGCACGACGGCGTCGCGATCGTGCTCGCCAGCGGCCTCTTGCTGTGCGGCGAACTGCTGCTGATCGTCGGGCTGCAGCGCTACAACGGCCGGCCGCCGGTGTGGCGGCCGACGCTCGACGTGATCGGCGCGGTGCTGCTGCTGATCGCTTTCCTGACCTTCGGCACGCACAACTACCAGGGCCGCATCTTCATCATGTCGCTGGCGCACGCCGGCTTCTTCTCCTTCGGCGCCTGGCTGGCGTGGCGCGCCGCGCCGCAGGGCTTCGGCAGCCGCTTCCTGGCGGTCACCTTCCTGCTTGGCGTGGCGGTGGCGGTCTGGCGCCTCGCCACGCTGTCGATGGCGGGCGGGCAGTCGGACGACGCCTTCGACCGCAACCTGATCCAGCAGGCCTACCTCGGCGTGTTCTCGCTCGGCGTGCTGGGCCTGTCGATCGGCTTCATCCTGCTCGCCAACGAGCGCCTGCGCCTCGAGCTGGAATTCATGGCGACGCGCGACCCGATGACGGGCATGCTGAACCGCCGCGCCTTCTTCGCGCGCGCCGCGATCGAATGGGCGCGCGCCGAACGCGCGCGCCGGCCGCTGGCGGTGATCACCTCCGACATCGATTTCTTCAAGAAGGTCAACGACACCTACGGCCACCACGTCGGCGACCTCGTCATCAAGGACTTCGCGCGCCGCACGGCGCACCTGCTGCGCGTGCCGGACATCCTCGCGCGCTTCGGCGGCGAGGAGTTCGTCATCCTGCTGCCGGAGACCGATCTCGCCAACGCCCGCCACGTCGCCGAGCGCATCCGCCAGGAGGTCGCGACGCACCGCGACCAGAGCCTGCCGCGCTACACCGCGAGCCTCGGCGTGGCCGTCGCGCAGGGCGCGCCGGGCGACGCGGCCGACATCGAGGCCCTGATCGCGCAGGCCGACGCGGCGCTTTACCGTGCCAAGCAGGGCGGCCGCAACCGGGTCGAGAGCTGAGCGCTGATAAAATTCGCGTTCCGAATCTTTTTCCTTCCCGCTCCATGCCCCAAAAGGTTTTCATCCGTACCTTCGGCTGCCAGATGAACGAGTACGACTCGGACAAGATGATCGACCTGCTCGGCCGCGAGGGCGTCGTGCGCACCGAGCGTCCCGAGGAGGCGGACATCATCCTGTTCAACACCTGCTCGGTGCGCGAGAAGCCGCAGGAGAAGGTGTTTCACGACCTCGGCCGCGTGAGGAAGCTCAAGGAGCAGAAGCCCGGGCTGCTGATCGGCGTCGGCGGCTGCGTCGCCAGCCAGGAGGGCGACGCGATCGTCGCGCGCGCCCCCTATGTCGATCTCGTCTTCGGGCCGCAGACGCTGCATCGCCTGCCCGAGCTGATCGCCGCGCGGCGCGCCTCGGGGCGCGCGCAGGTCGATGTCTCCTTCCCCGAGATCGAGAAGTTCGACCGGCTGCCCATGGAACGCGTTGCGCGCGTCGAAGGTGATGCCGGCGCGAGCGCCTTCGTCTCGGTGATGGAGGGCTGCTCGAAGTTCTGCACCTACTGCATCGTGCCCTACACGCGCGGCGACGAGGTCTCGCGTCCGTTCGACGACGTCATGCACGAGATCGCCGCGCTGGTGAAGCAGGGCGTGCGCGAAGTGACGCTGCTCGGCCAGAACGTCAACGCCTACCGTGGGCAGACGGCGGACGGCGACACGGTCGACCTCGCCTTCCTGATCGAGGCGATCGCGCAGATCCCCGAGATCGAGCGCATCCGCTACACCACTTCGCACCCGCGCGAGATGACGCAGCGGCTGATCGACATGCACGCGACGACGCCCAAGCTCGCGCCGCACCTGCACCTGCCGGTGCAGTCCGGCTCCGACCGCGTGCTGGCGGCGATGAAGCGCGGCTACACCGTGCTCGAATACAAGTCGATCGTGCGCAAGCTGAAGGCCGCGCGCCCGGATCTCTCGCTGTCCACCGACTTCATCGTCGGCTTCCCGGGCGAAACGGCGGAGGACTTCGAGAAGACCATGAAGCTGATCGACGAGATCGGCTTCGACGCGAGCTTCTCCTTCATCTTCAGCCCGCGTCCCGGCACACCGGCCGCCGAGATGGCCGACGATACGCCGGCCGAGCTGAAGACGCAGCGGCTGATGCGGCTGCAGCAGCGCATCGAGGAACTGGCGTTCGCCGTCTCGCAGTCGATGGTCGGCACGGTGCAGAAGGTGCTGGTCGAGGGCCGCGCCAAGAAGGACGACCGCGAGCTGGCCGGCCGCACCGCCAACAACCGCGTCGTCAACTTCAAGGGCAGCCCGCGCCAGATCGGCCGCTTCGTGGATGTGACGATCACCGCCGCGCTGCCGCACAGCCTGCGCGGCGAAGTCGTGATCCGCGCAGACTGAAAACTCGGCGCCGGCGAGGCGGCGCTCAGGCCTGATTGGCCCGGCCGGCCAGCTCGCCCAGCCGCCTGACCGCCGCCTCGATCGCCTCGCTCCACGGGTTGCCGCAGTTGAGCCGCAGGCAGTTGCGGTAGAGCCCGCTCGGCGAGAACAGGTCGCCCGGCACGAAGGCGATGTTGTCGGCGATCGCCTTGCGCCACAGCCGCGCCGTGTCGATGCCTTCCGGCAGCTCGACCCAGAGCACGAAGCCGCCGCGCGGCCGCGCGATGCGCGTGCCGGCCGGGAAATGGCGCATCACGGCGGCGATCGTCTGCTCCACCTGGACCTCGAAGCGGCGGCGCAGGCCGCGCACCTGGCGCTCGTAGGCGCCGGCTTCCAGCGCCTCGGCCAGCACGCGCTGCGTGATCGGATTGGTGCCGCCGCTGACGAGCATTTTCTGCACGCCGACCGCCGCGCGGTATTTGCCCGCCGCGACGAAGCCGCAGCGCAGCGCGGGCGACAGGCATTTCGAGAACGACGCGCAGAGCATGACGTTGCCGGCCTTGTCGAAGGCCTTGATCGGCCAGGGCCGCTGCGCGGCGTAGCAGAGGTCGCCGTAGATGTCGTCCTCGATCACCGGCACCTTGCGCGCCGCCATCAACTGGGCGAGCTTCTTCTTGCCGGCGTCGGGCATCACGCTGCCGAGCGGGTTGCTGGCGTTCGGCACCAGCAGCACGGCGGCGACCTTGCCGTCGCGCGTGGCGAGGTCGAGCGCCGGGAGGGCGATGCCGGTTTCGGGTTCGGTCGGAATCTCGAGCGCCTTGAGGCCGAGGCTTTCGAGCAGCTGCAGCATCACGTAGTAGCCCGGCGACTCGACGGCGACGGTGTCGCCCGGCCGGGTCACGGCGCGCAGGCACAGGTGCAGCGCCTCGGTGCAGGAGTTGGTGATGACGATTTCCTCCGGGGCGAGCGGCCCGCCCCAGGCGAGCGAGCGGCGCACCAGCTGGCGCACCAGCTGCGGGTCGTTGATGTCGGTATGACTCGACCCTTCCAGCAGGGTCGGAAAGCGGCGCGCGACGCTCGCGTAGCGGCGGTGCAGGGCGGAGACCGGCAGCAGACTCGGCGCCGGCAGGGCGGCGCCGAGCGGCGCCACGTCGGGGCGCTGGTTGGCTTCCAGCACGCCGATCAGGCGCTGGTTGAGATCGACCGTCACCGGCGCGTCCGGCGGCGCGGGCATGGCGGCGGCGACCAGGGCCTGCGGGCGGGCGCGCACGAAGAAGCCGGATTGCGGGCGCGCTTCGACCAGCCCGCGCATTTCGAGCTGCCGCAGCGCCTGCACCGCGGTCGAGATCGAGACGCGCCGCTCCTGCGCCAGCCGGCGCACCGAAGGCAGGCGCTCGCCGGCGCGCAGCACGCCGCTGGCGATCAGGCCGGCGAAGTCGTCGGCCAGTTTTTCGTAGCGCAGTTCAGCCATCGTTCCGCTCCCGCACAGTTGCCGCCGCCGCCGATCGATACAGTTAGAAGCAAAAGCAACTGTAATGGTCACAATAATGTTTTTCTGGAACTGTACCATCGTTGTGCGGTTTCTTAGACTGGCGCTGCATCGGTAAGGAGAGCGCCATGGCAAACCGGGAGATCCTGCTGCAACACAATCGCCCCGTGCGGATCGCCGGGACGCTGCGGATCGAGTGCGTCGCGGGGCGGGTCTGGCTGACCGTCGCCGAGCATGCGGTCGACGTGTTCCTGCGGCCCGGCGAGAGCTATGCCCTCGAATGGCCGGAGATGGCGCTGGTCGAGGCGCTGGACCGGGGGCGCGGCGGGGCGGCGGCGGGGGCGCGCATCGCGCTGCACGTCCGCCCATCGGCATGGCGCCGCCTGATTGACCACGCGGCCGTTGTGCTATCTTCGTTGCATGAGCGCATGCGAGCTTTGCGACAACCCCGGCGGGGAGATCCTCTGGCAGGATGAGCATTGCCGCGTCGTCCGCGTCGGTGGCGACGAAGGCAGGGCGTTTCCCGGCTTCTGCCGGGTCGTCTGGCAGGCCCATGTGCGCGAGCTGTCCGACCTCGCGCCCGCCGCGCGGCAACATCTGCTCGCGCTCGTGCATGCGACGGAAGTCGCGGTGCGCCAGGTCGCGCGACCCGACAAGATCAATCTCGCCAGCCTCGGCAATCTCGTGCCGCACCTGCACTGGCACGTCATTCCGCGCTGGGCCGACGACAGCCATTTCCCCGCGCCGATCTGGGCGCCCGCCGCGCGGCCGGCGCCCGCGCGCGCGCAACCCGCGAGCGATGCGCTGCGCGCCGCACTCGCGGCCGCACTCGGAGACCAGCCATGAAGCTCGACCTGTCCGTCACCGGCGGCGACCAGCCGCCGTGCTTCGCCGATCTCCAGCAGTGCCTCGCCTGGATCGCCGCCCTGCCGCTGCTGAATCCCGCGCAGACGCAGGCGCAGCTCCTCGAACAGCTGCGCCTGCTCAACGGCTACACGCTGCCCGCCGCCGCGCGCCTGGCGATGCTCGAGGCGCTGCGCGAGCCGATCCACTTCGTGCAGGAAGAAAGTGCGAAGAAGTTCGCCGGCAAGCCGCTGCCGCTCTCGCCGGTCGAGCAGGCCGCGCTCGACGCGGCGCACCGGCTCTGGCAGGGGCTGCTGATGGGCTATCTGCGCTGCCTCGAGGCCCTGCTGGCGGGCGATCCCGGCCTCGCGCCGCAGGGGGCGACCATCTGCCAGCGCGCCCTGGCCGTGCTGGCCGACAACCATGCCGACCTGGTGCGCGCCGGCCGGCAGCCCGACGAGGGTTTCTGGCGCTTCGCGCACATGCTCTACGCGAGCGCCGAGGCGCTCGGCGCCGCCGAAACGACGGTGGCCGATCCGCTGCGCAGCGACCGGCCGGCGACGCCGGCGGCGACCTACGTCGAACTGATGCTGCTCGCCGCAGTGAGCCTGCACGAACTGGCGCCGCGCCAGCAGGCCTGGGTGCAGCGCTGGACGCGCCGCTGGTCGTCGAAGGTCGAGATCCGGCCCGAGCCGCCGGAGCTGCAGCCGGCCCTGCCGCTGTGCGTCAACCTCGAGAGCGCGACGCCGCCGAGCTTCAAGCCGCAGGCCGGCGAGGGCGCGCGCTGGCTCGACACGGCGGAGTTGCGCAAGAGCCTCAAGACGCGCCTCGCGCTGCTCGCCGAGGACAAGTCGCCGGCCAGCCTCGGCCTCGGCGAGGACTGCTCGCCGTCCGCCTGCCTCGAGACGCTGCAGCGCATCTATCCGCGCTGGGTGAAGGGCGGCATCCTGCGGCGCCACGCGCGCCATCCGATGAGCGGGCCGTGCCGCATGGTCGCCGGCATCGACGCCATCCACTACTACGTTGCCGGCCACCAGTCCTTCAAGCCGCCCGGCAGCGCCGACAGCGACACGCTGCGCCGCCAGCGCGACGAGCTGGCGACCTTCGGCCGCATCGCGACGCGCTTCGAGGAGGAATACAGCCGCGACCACGGCTTCCAGCTCGAGAACTGGGAGGTGATCGAGGACTGGGGCATGTTCGACCAGTCCGAGGACGGGCTGCGCCTGAGGCGGCCGCTCGCCCAGGGCGGCGGCCGCCTCGGCATCGGCCAGATGGTCGCGGTGCAGCCGGCCGGCCGCAGCGACATGCTGCTCGGCGTGGTGCGCTGGACGCAGCAACAGGATGAGGCGCTGAACGCCGGCATCCAGCTGATGCCGGGCCGGCCGCAGCCGGTCGCCTTGCGCCGCACCGGCGTGATGGCGGCGCCCGACCCCTACCGGCCGGGCTTCCTGCTGCCGGGCGCCGGCGGCCAGGAGGGGCTCGACGCCCTCGTCCTGCCGCCCGGGAGCTTCAAGGCCGAGCGCATCATGGAAACCTGGACGCAATTCGCGACGCGGCGCTTCAAGCTCAAGGAGCTGATCGAGCGCGGCGCCGATTACGAGCGCGCGAGCTGCATCGAGGTTGCCTAGGCTCGCCTAGACCCGCAGCGCCAGTTCGTCCGCGGCGAGCGGCTCGGCCCAGGCGAGCTGCTGCTCGAGCACCGCGACGGTCGCCTCCGAGGCATCGCCGCGCCGCGCGGCGATGCGGCGCGCGAGTTCCGCCGGCGCCGCTTCCGGCGCGATGATCCCGAACGGCACGCCGAGCCGGCGCGCCAGCGCGCGGAAGCCGTCGCGTTCGGCGCGCTTGAGAAAGGCCGCATCGACGATGGCCGACCAGCCGGCCAGGATCGCCAGCTCGGCGAGCTCGCCGAGGCGCGCATAGGTGCGCAGCGTGGCCGCCGGCGTGTAGATCGCGCCGCCGCTCGCTTCATCGGGCGCGAGGCCGTAGAGCCGCTTGCGCTCGACATCCGAGCGGATGCGCACGGTGTCGAGAAACTCGGCGCCGGCGAGGCGGCGGCTGGTCTCGAAAGTCTTGCCGCAGCCCGACGGTCCGCAGGTGATCGTCAGCGCCGGCGCCGGCGGCGCGGTCAGCTTGCCGGCCCAGCCGAGGTAGCCGGCGCACTCGTCCGGCTTGCGCTGCAGCGCGGCGACCTTGGCGCGCACCAGGGCGCGATAGACCAGATAGAAGCGCAGCACCGTCAGCGCGTCGAAGTCGCCGCTCCAGACCAGCCACTCGCTGAGCAGCCAGCTCGCCAGCCCGGGCTGGCCGTGGTCGAGCAGGTCGAGCAGCGTGAAGGCGATCTCGTTCGCGACGTCGATGCAGCGGAAGCCGGCGTTGAACTCGATGCCGTCGAAGGGCGTGATCCGGCCGTCGAGCAGCACGAGGTTGCCGAGGTGCAGGTCGCCATGGCCATCGCGCACGCGGCCGTTCCGGCGGCGGCGGATGAAGTCGGCCTGCCGGCGCGCGAACTCGGCCTGCGTCCAGGCTTTCAGCCGCGCCAGTTGCAGCGCCGCCGCCGGCTGCAGTCGCTCGAGTTCCGCGAAGTTCTCCAGCGCGTCGGCGAGGACGATCTCCGGCGTGCCGAAGTCCGGCGCGACATCGGCGGCGGCCTGGAACTCCGCCAGCGTGCGGGCGAACTGCGCGAGCTGCACCGTGTCCAGCTCGCCGCGCGCGCAGACGTGGTCGAGGCGCAGCGCCTCGGCGAAGCGCCGCATCTTGACCGCGGGCTCGCCCGCGAGTTCGACCACCTCGAGATAAAGCCCGGGCGCGAAGCGGCGATTGACGCGCAGTTCCTCGCGGCAGCAGGCGCGGCGCTGGTCGATGGTGCCGTAGTCGAGGAAGGGCAGCGTCACCGGCTTCTTGATCTTCCAGGCGAACTCGCCGGCGAGCAGCACCCAGGAGATGTGCGTCTCGACCACCGTCGCCTGCGCCGGATCGGGAAGGGCCTGTAGAAAGGGAAGGGGCAACTCCGGCATAATGTCCCTATTATGACGCTGACCGAACTGCGCTACATCGTCGCCCTCGCCCGCGAGAAACATTTCGGCCGCGCGGCCGAGAAGTGTTTCGTCGCCCAGCCCACGCTGTCCGTGGCGGTGAAGAAGCTCGAGGACGAGCTCGGCGTGATCCTGTTCGAGCGCGGCCAGAGCGAGATCACCGTGACGCCGGCCGGCGAGCCGATCGTGCGCCAGGCCGAGAAGGTGCTGGCCGAGGCGGCGCGCGTCAAGGAGCTGGCCGACACGGCGGGCGATCCGCTCGCGGGCCCGCTGCGCCTCGGCGCGATCTACACCATCGGCCCCTACCTGCTGCCGAAGCTGGTGCCGCTGCTCAGGGAGCGCGCGCCGAAGATGCCGCTGATGATCCAGGAGAACTTCACCGCCAAGCTGCTCGACGCGCTCAAGAGCGGCGAACTGGATGTCGCCGTCCTGGCCCTGCCGGTCGAGGAAGCGGGGCTGGTGGCGCAGGCGGTCTATGACGAGGATTTCCGCGTGCTGGTGCCCGCTCAGCATGCGTGGGCGAAGCGGAAGGCGATCGACGCCGACCACCTGCTCGACGAGCAGTTGCTGATGCTCGGGCGCGGCAACTGCTTCCGCGACCAGGTGCTCGACCTGTGCACGCGCGCCGGCGCGGGCGGACCGCAGGTGCTGGAGGGTTCCTCGCTCGAAACGATCCGCCTGATGGTCGCTTCCGGCGTCGGCATCACCGTCATGCCGGCCTCGGCGGTGGACGAGTTGCCGAAGAACGATCCGCTGCTGCGCGTGCGGCCCTTCACCGAGCCGACGCCGACGCGGCACGTCGGCATGGTCTGGCGCGCGAGCTTTCCGCGCCACCAGGCGATCGATCTGCTGCGCCGCGCGCTGCTCGACTGCAAGTTGCCGGGCACCCGGCCCACAAGATAGCCGATGACTATCTTCGGCATTGAAACAATTCGGTGGAACAATCTGGCCGCAAGGCGCAAAATTCCCGCATCGCAACAGGAAATCCTCGAAAGGAGAGCATCATGAAAGCCAAGACCAAGAAACCCGCCGGCATCGACATCGGCATCTCCGCTACCGATCGCGCCAAGATCGCCCAGGGCCTCTCCAAGCTGCTTGCCGACAGCTACACGCTTTACCTGATGACGCACAACTTCCACTGGAACGTCACCGGCCCGCAGTTCAACGCGCTGCACAACATGTTCATGGAGCAGTACACCGAGCAGTGGAACGCGCTCGACATCATCGCCGAACGCATCCGCGCCCTCGGCCATCCGGCGCCGGGCACCTACAAGGAGTTCGTCAAGCTCGCCTCGATCAAGGAAGTCGAAGGCGTGCCCAAGGCCAACGACATGATCAAGCTGCTGGTCGCCGCGCAGGAGGCCACCGCGCGCACCGCCCGCGAGCTGTTCCCGGTCGTGGACAAGGCCAACGACCAGCCGACCGCCGACGTACTGACGCAGCGGCTCGAGGTCCACGAGAAGACGGCGTGGATGCTGCGCAGCCTGCTCGAGGACTGAGCGCGGGCGTCAGCGGTCAGCGGCTTGATGCGTCCGTCAGCGCGGCGGGCGCCAGCAAGCCGTCGATGATCTGCAGCAGCGCCGGAATGTCGATCGGTTTGGTCAGATAGGCGTCGAAGCGTGCCGCGCGGGCGCGCTCGATGTCCTTGGTCATCGCGTTGGCGCTGATGCCGACGACCGGGGTGGCGCGGGTTTCCGGCATTGCGCGCAGGCGTGCCAGTACCTGATAGCCGTCCATCTCCGGCAGGTTGATGTCGAGCAGGATCAGGGCGGGCCGGTGATCCGTCCGTCCAGGCTGCCCCTGAAATAGCCGTCCAGGGCCAGATCGATGATAGTCGCGTTGCGGCGGCTTTCCACCGCCAGCTTCGCCGTGCGCTCCTCCACGAGCGCCTGCAGGTCGTCGCGGTAGCGCGCCAACTCCCGTTCGATCGCAGGGTGTCGGTGGCGAGATCCCAGTCCCAGGAGCCGATCTGGGCGAGCGCTTCGGTGCTGGCGTCGGCATAGAACAGGCTGCCGCACCTCGGGTGGATGCAACTCGGCGGCGCGCATGGCCATCAACTCGGCTTCGCCGTAGCCGGTCAGACGACACATCGCCGGGTTGGTCATCACCAGCCGCCCGGTCTCGGCATCGGCGACCAGAATGCCCTGCCGCGCCGTCGCGACGATGGCACCCAGCAGGGTTTCCGATTCCTTCAGCCGCTGCTCGAGCCGGATCTCCGCCCCCTCCTGTGCCGCGGCCGCATCCTGCCCATTCTCGTTGCCAAGCATGACTCCCCCTCATGCCAAAGTGTTGCCGGCCTCTCCCCTCGCCAGTTCCACCCAGAAGGTACTGCCCTGTCCGGGCAGGCTTTCCATGCCGATCTTACCCCCCATCAGTTCGACCAGGCGCTTGCTGATCGCCAGGCCGATGCCGGTGCCCTCGATGCCGCTGTGTTCGCGGCCGAGGCGCTGGAAGGGGCTGAACAGGTCGGCCTGTTTTTCTTGCGGAATGCCGAGCCCGGTGTCGAGCACCGCGAGGCGGATCCGGCCGGGTACGCTGCCGCCGCACTCGATGCGGACTTCGCCGCCTTCGAGGTTGTACTTGATCGCGTTGGACAGCAGGTTGAGCAGCACCTGCTTGAGGCGCAAGCGGTCGGCCACCACCCAGAAGCCGCTGCAGGCTTCATCATCGCGTGTCAGGGTCAGCCCCTGCCGCTGCGCCTCGCCCTCCATCATGGCGACGCATTGGTCCACCAGCTTCAGCAGCGGCACCGGCTCCATGTTGAGCGAGAGCTTGCCGGCCTCGATGCGCGAGAGGTCCAGCACTTCGTTGATGAGTTCCAGCAGGTGCCCGCCGGCCTTGAGGATCTCATGGACGCTGTCCGCCTGCTCGGGGCCGAGCGCCGGGTCGATGTCCAGCAACTGGGCGAAGCCGAGGATGGCGTTCATCGGCGTGCGCAGCTCGTGGCTCATGCTCGACAGGAATTCGCTTTTCGCGCGGCTGCCCGCTTGCGCCGCCTCGAGCGCCCGCACCAGCTCGAGTTCGGTCTGCTTGCGCGCGCTGATGTCGCGGATCACGCCGACGAAGCGGCGCTGGACGCCGCTGCTCATCATATTCACCGCCAGTTCCATCGGGAAGGTCCGGCCATCCTTGCACAGGCCGGTCACTTCGCGGCCGGTACCGATGATGTGCGCCTCGCCCGTCGCGAGATAGCGCTGCAGGTAGCCGTCGTGGGCGCTCCGGTAGGGCTCGGGCATCAGCATATTGACGTTGCGGCCGGCCACCTCGGCGCTGCCGTAGCCGAAGATGCGTTCCGCCGCGGGGTTGAAGGATTCGATCGCGCCATGCTCGTCGATGACGATGACGCCGTCCACCATGCTTTCGAGCACGGTGCGCAGGCGGGTCTCGCTGGCCTGCAGGGCGCGCTCGCCCAGCACCTGCCCGGTGATGTCGCGTGTGACCGCCACGACGTGGGCCACCTTTTCGGACGGTTCGCGGTAGGGGTAATAGGTGATGTCGCATTCGCGCTTGCCGCCGTGCGGCAGATCAACAGAATCCCGCAGCGCCACGGGAACCCCCTCCTTGAAGCACTGCTCGATGTGGGGGGCGATCGCCGCCGCGTAGCGCCCCGCTCCCCATACCTGCGACAGGTGCGTGCCGATCGCATCTTCCCGCCGCCAGCCGACGATCTCGCACCAGCGGTCATTGACGGCTTCGTAGCGGTGCTGGCGGTCGATGACGCTCATCATCTCGCCGACCGCATTGACCATGAACTCGTAGCGCTCGAGCGCCGCCTCGGCTCGCTTGTGCTTGCCGAAGAGTTGGCACGGCGGCAATTTGCCCATCCAGGCACGGAGTTGTTTGCTGATCCTGCTGATCATTGGAATCGTCCCCGTTATTGGGCAGCCACATTTCCAATCCAATATTGGCACAATTACCCCCGACTTGCCGCGAATTCGTCGCGATCGGGGAGAGGCAGGTTTCAGAAGCGCCGCCTCAGCCAGTCGACGATGTCCTGCGCCGGTTTCTGCCAGTCCGCTTCGAGCATCAGCCCGTGTCCCATGCCGGGATAGAGGGTCGCGCCGACGCCGTAGCTGCGCGCGGTCATTTCCACCAGCGAGGCGGGGATGATCAGGTCGTGCTCGGCGCCGAGCACCAGCAGGTCGTCGCGGCCGTGCGGCAGGCTGGCGAGCGCGTGCCCGGTGTGGGGCAGGTTGAAGAGCGTCATGTCCCAGATGGCGCGGTGCGATTCCGGCTGGGCCAGCCGGTAGTAGCGGGCCAGGTCGTCGCGGGAGACGGGCTGGGCGAACAACGCCTCGCGCAGGCTGTCGAGCGCGACCTGATGGCCGCTCATCAGCCGGTTGAGGTCGAGCAGCAGCTTCGGCTTGCCGAAGAACATGCTGACGGCCGAACTGGCCAGCCCTTGCGGCGGCACGGAGCACATCAGCACCGCGGCCGGGGCGGTGTGCCGCTCGAGATACTTCTGGACGACGAAGCCGCCCATCGAGTGGCCGATCAGCACCGGAGGCGCCGGCAGGCCGGCGACCGCCGCCGCGACATCCGCGACGTAGTCGTCGATCGAATAGCTGTCGAGCAGCTCGCGCCGCCGGCTGCCGCCGTGGCCGGAAAAGCTCAGGGCATGGGCGTGGAAGCCGGCGGCGGCGAAGAACGGCAGGTAGCGTTCCTGCCAGCACCAGGCCGCGGTGTAGGCGCCGTGCAGGAACAGCAGCGGCGGCATGGCGGGCAGGGGATGTTGCGGTGCTGCGGAGAGAACCTCGAGATGGGCGGAGCGGGGCTGGTCCATCCGGGCATTCTAGTGTGCCGCGCCGCCGCGCCGGCGCCGAGTTTTCAGCGGCCGATGCGGGCCAGTTGCCAGAGGCTGCTCCAGTAGGCCGGGGCGATGGTGGTGGCTGGCAGCGGCGCGTAGCCGCGGATCGCGTAATGGGAGCGCCCGGTATCGCGCCGCACCGGGTCGCGGTAGAGGCTGCCATGGGCGCCGAGAAAGGCGATCACCCGCCGCGGCGGGGCGGCGCCGTGCGGCAGGTCGACGACGATGGCTGTCTCGCGGCTGGCGAGACGCACCAGCGTGCCGGGCGGGAAGCTGCCGTTCAGGCGGCGCAGCGTGTCGAGCAGTCGCGGATCGAAGTGCTGGCGATGGCGCGAGAGCAGCCAGTGGATCGCCTCGCGCGGCGACTTGGCGCCGCGGTTGCGGCGGCGCGGGGCGACCAGCGCGCACCAGGCGTCGGCGAGCTTGAGGATGCGCGCCTCGAGGCAGATCTCGTCGCCGCGCAAGGCGCGTGGATAGCCGCTGCCGTCGAGCGCCTCGTGGTGCTGCTCGACCGCCTCGATCCAGCGCAGGTCGGCGCCCGGCGAGTCGAGCAGCAGGTCGGCCGCCAGCAGCGGGTGGCGCAGCAGGGAGATGCGCTGCGGCTCGCTCGGCGCGGCTTCCTTCTCCGCCAGGTCGTCGTGCAGCTCGAGGGCCGAGAGGTTCATGGTCAGCGCCGCCTTGGCGACCGCCAGCTGGCGCACGGCATCGAGGCGGAACGCCCGCGCGAGCTGGATGCCGACGATCGCGGCGAAGAAGGCGTGCCGCAGCGCCGGGCCGGCGATGGGCGCATGCGGGGCCATGCCGAGGCAGACCTGCGGGGCGCTGTCGTTGAGGCCGACCAGTTCGGCGGCGAGGGTGGACAGCCGGATCACGTCCTGGACCGAGCACGACCAGCCGTCGATCACCTCGACGCAGCCCGCGGCGATCGCCAGCAGCCGGTCGCACGGCGGGGACGATGCCGACGCGAGGGTGGGCGGCCGGACCGCGCTGTTGGCGAAGGCGGAAGCGGGAGGAAGGGCGAGGGAAGGGGCGGGCAGTGCGTTCATGGGAACCCATGCAGCAACTTTCCTGCCATGCCGGTTTCGGCGAGGAAATTGGCCGAAACCGGCGCTTCCGGCCTGCTTGGCGGCAATTCTTGCCGCCGCCCCGCCGGCGCCGAGTTTCTAGACTTGCGCCAGCGCCTCGTCGGGAGTGAGGATGCGGAACAGGTGCTCGATCCGCCGGCCGCGGCGCAGCCTGAGCAGGGCCTTGTCGGCCGTCACCAGCCAGTGCGCCGCGCCGTCGCGCGCCAGTTCGAGGAATTTCTGGTCGTCGCGGTCCTTGCACTTCGGCAGCGCGACCGCATCCTGCGGCACGGCATCGATCATGCTGACGAGAGCCAGATAGTCGGTGTAGGTTGTTTCCTGGCGCTCGGCCGTCAGATCGAAGAGAGGGTAGCCGAGCACGCGGCGGAACTCGGCGAGACAGGGGGCGCTGGTCAGCGCGGCCCAGCGCCCGGAAGCGACCTCGCCCCGCAAGGGGGCGAAGCGGCTGTCGGCGAAGACGAAGAGGGACAGCAGGACGTTGGTGTCGAACACCACGCGCAACGTCCCGCCGCCGCTCATGCGCTCACGACTTCTTCTGCTGGTCGAGGCGGAACTTGACGTAGGAGCCCGGCGCGTCCTCGAGCACCTTGAGCTTGCCCTTGGCGGGATCGCGCGCCGGCACGGTCTCGTCGTCCTGCGCCGTCACCCAGGCCTGCCAGTCGGTCCACCACGAGCCTTCGTGCTGCTGGGCGCCGGCGAGGAAATCCTCGGCCGTCTCGGGCAGGGTCTTGGCCGGGTTGAGCCAGTAGCCGTACTTGTTGGCGGCGGGCGGGTTGACGATGCCGGCGATGTGGCCGGAGCCGCCGAGCACGAACTTGGTCGGGCCGGAGAACAGCCGGGCGCCGAGGTAGGTGCTCTGCCACGGGGCGATGTGGTCCTCGATGGTCGAGATGAAGTAGGCCGGGATCTTGATCTTGGCGAGGTCGATCGCGACGTCGCCGATCATGATGCCGCCCGGCTCCTTGAGCAGGTTCCTCATGTACATGTTGCGCAGGTAGAAGCTGTGCATCGCCGCCGGCATGCGCGTCGAGTCGGAGTTCCAGTAGAGCAGGTCGAACGGGAACGGATCCTTGCCCATCAGGTAGTTGTTCACGACGAAGGACCAGATCAGGTCGTTGGCGCGCAGCATGTTGAAGGTGCCGGCCATCTCGGTGCCTTCGAGGTAGCCGCGCTCGCTCATCTTCTTCTCGAGGCTGGAAACCTGCTGCTCGTCGATGAACACGCCCAGTTCGCCGGGGATCGAGAAGTCGAGCATGGTGGTGAAGAAGGTCGCCGAGGCCAGCCGCTTGTCCTTCTTGGCGGCCAGGTAGGCGGCGGTGGTGCCGAGCAGCGTGCCGCCGAGGCAGTAGCCGGCGGCGCTGATCTCCTTTTCGCCGGTCTGCGCGCAAACCTGGTCGATGGCGGTCAGCGTGCCTTCGAACACGTAGTCCTCGAAGCTCTTCTGCGCCAGCTTCTCGTCCGGGTTGACCCAGGAGATGGCGAACACCGTGTGGCCCTGGTCGAGCGCCCACTTGATGTAGGAGTTCTTCTCGCGCAGGTCGAGGATGTAGTACTTGTTGATCCAGGGCGGCACGATCAAGAGCGGGCGCTTGAACTGCGTCCTGGTGGTCGGCGTGAATTGCAGCAACTGGATCAGCTCGTTCTGGAACACCACCTTGCCGGGCGTGGTGGCGACGTTCTTGCCGAGTTCGAACGCCGTGGTGTCGGTCATCTTGACGCGCAGCTGGCCGTCGCCTTCCTCCATGTCGCGCAGCAGGTTGTTGAAGCCCTTGAGCAGATTTTGACCATGGGTCTGAACTGTCTCGCGGAACACCTCGGGGTTGGTGTGCGCGAAGTTCGAGGGCGACAGCGCGTCGATGAACTGGCGCGTGAAGAAGTTAACCTTCTCCTGGGTATGCTCGTCGAGGCCCCTCACGCCGCTGACCGTGTCGTGGATGTGGCGCGCGGTGATCAGGTAGGACTGCTTGATGAAGTCGAACAGGAAGTGCTCCTCCCACTGCTCGTCCTTGAAGCGCTTGTCGCCCTTGGCCGGCATCGCGACCGGCGGCGTCTGCATGCCCATGAAGCGCAGCATCGAGTGCTGCCAGAGCGAGAAGTAGTCCCACACCAGGTTCATCTGCGCCTGCGCCAGCTGGTAGGGGTTGGCGAGCATCTTGGCCATCATGTCCATGAAGGCCTGGGCGACGCCGAGTTCGTCCTGCGGCGGGGCGGCGCCTTTCTGCACCTGGCGCTTCATGTGCTCGGTGATCAGCTTCGAGGCGCGCTGGGCGACCTCGGCGTAGGTTTTGGCGACTTCCTGCGGATCGGGCAGGGCGGGCTTGTCGGTGTCGGCGGCTTGCGTCATTGTTGTTCTGCTCCAGTGGTGGTCACTGCGTCAGGGAAAAGCGGATGATGCCGTTCTCTTCGCTGCGCTCTAGGCGGCGCTGGTGTTCTAGATGCTTCAGGTGGGCGATCGCCTCGCCCATGGCGAACATGGCCTGGTGCGGGTCGTCGATCGGACGGCCGAATAATACCGTCAGCAGTTCGCCGGCGCAGCGCGGCTCCTGCGCGCAGGCGGCGAGCAGCTCGTCGCAGCGGTCGGCATGGTGCCGGCGCAATTCGGCGACGCGCACGCGCAGGCCGCGGAACGGCCGGCCGTGCGAGGGCAGCACCAGCGTGTCCTCCGGCAGCTCGGCGAGGCGCTCCAGCGAGTCGAGAAACAGGCCGAGCATGTCGTCCTCCGGCGCCGAGGCGTAGGCGCTGACGTTGGTCGAGATGCGCGGCAGCAGCATGTCGCCGGCGATCAGGACATCGATCTCCTCGCAGTACAGGCTGGCGTGCTCGGGCGCGTGGCCATGGCCGACGATCACGCGCCAGCCGTGGCGGCCGATGGCGACCGTGTCGCCGTCGATCAGGCGCCGGAAGGTGGCGGGGATGGCCGGCACGCCGCGCCGGTAGGCGTTGCCGCGCTTCTCGATGGCGGCGCAGCGCTCCGCCCCGAGGCCGTGGCGGCGGAAGAATGCCACCATGGTCGCGACGTCGAAGGGCGGCAGGCCGGCCGCGACGACATGGGCGGTGAGGAACTCCCCCTGCGTCATCCACAGCGGTGCGCCGGTCTCGCTCTCGAGCCAGCCCGCGAGCCCGAGGTGATCGGGATGGAAGTGGGTGACGATCTGGCGCGTCAGCCGCCGCCCCGTCAGCACCGAGTTCCATGCCTCCTTCACCGCGTCGAGCGCGATGCCGGTATCGACGGCCGTCCAGCCCTCATTGCCACCTTGATCATCCGCCAGCAGCCAGAGGTTGATGTGGTCGAGGGCGAAGGGCAGCGGCATGCGCAGCCAGTGGATGCCGTCCGCGACCTCGATGGTCGCGCCGGCGGCGGGCAGGTGGTGGTCGAAGGGGTAGATGATCTGCATGGACGGCGAACCGGGCGCGCATTGCCCGGCCGAGGGATTTCTGTTTAACTGCGCCACGTTAGCTGACCTTTCAGTTTAGCTGAAAACCACGATGAATGTTGCGCTGCAGCAAAACGCTTTCATGACCGAAACCACCTACAGCATCGCCGAACTGGCCCGCGAATTCGGCCTGACGCCGCGCGCCATCCGCTACTACGAGGACCTGGGCCTGATCGCGCCGGCCCGCGCCGGCGTGCAGCGCGTCTATACCAAGCGCGACCGCACCCGACTCAAGCTGACCCTGCGCGGCAGGCGGCTCGGCCTGTCGCTCGCCGAGATCCGCGAGCTGATCGACATGTACGACACCGCCACCGAGTCCTCGCAGCTCGAGCGGCTGCTCGAAGTCCTCGCCGACCGGCGCGCCCGGCTCGAGCAGCAGCGCGAGGACATCGAGGCGGTGCTGGCCGAGGTGGATGCCATCGAGCGGCAGTGCCGCAGCCTGCTCGCCGAAGGAAAGCAGCGCCGCAAGCGTAGTTGACGTTAACGTAAACGTCAACATACAATGAATCCCCGCGATCACGGGGTGGAGGAGAGATGAGCTACGGCATACCGCGCGGGGAGGCGCGCTTCCCGCCGCACGACCCGCACTGGCAGGAGAAGGTGCGCGACAGCTTCGCCCGCCAGGGCATCATGGGGCTGATCGGCGCTCGGCTTGCCGACGTCTGGCCCGGCGGCTGCGAGATCCATCTGCCGTATCGTCCCGACCTGACCCAGCAGCACGGTTTCTTCCACGCCGGCGTGACCTCGACTATCGTCGATAGCGCCGCCGGCTACGCCGGCTTCTCGCTGATGGCGCCGAACACCTCGGTGCTGTCGGTCGAGTTCAAGATCAACCTGCTGGCGCCGGCCGACGGCGAACTGCTGATCGCCGCCGGCGAGGTGGTCAAGCCGGGCCGCAACCTCGTCATCACCCGCGGCGATGCCTGGGTGGTGAAGCACGGCAAGGCCACGCACTGCGCGATGATGCAGCAGACCCTGATGACGATGCACGACAAACCGGAGAAAAAACAATGATCGGACTGAATTTCCAGCTCGGCGAGGAGATCGAGATGTTGCGCGATACCGTCAAGGCCTTCGCCGACGCCGAGATCGCGCCGCGCGCCGCGCAGATCGACCGCGACAACGAATTCCCGGCCGACCTGTGGCAGAAGTTCGGCGACCTCGGCCTGCTCGGCATGACGGTGCCCGAGAATGACGGCGGCACGGGCATGGGCTATCTGGCCCACATCGTCGCGATGGAGGAAATCTCGCGCGCCTCGGCATCGGTGGGCCTGTCCTACGGCGCCCACTCGAACCTCTGCGTGAACCAGATCCGCCGCAACGGCAATGCCGCCCAGAAGGCGAAATACCTGCCCAAGCTGATCTCGGGCGAGCACGTTGGCGCTTTGGCGATGTCCGAGCCGAACGCCGGCTCCGACGTCGTGTCGATGAAGCTCAAGGCCGAAAAGCAGGGCGACCGCTACGTGCTCAACGGCAGCAAGATGTGGATCACCAACGGGGGGGATGCGGACACGCTGGTGGTCTATGCCAAGACCGACCCCGCAGCCGGCCCGAAGGGCATTACCGCCTTCATCGTCGAGAAGAACTTCAAGGGCTTTTCCTGCGGCAGCCATCTCGACAAGCTCGGCATGCGCGGCTCGAACACCTATCCGCTGTTCTTCGACGACTGCGAAGTTCCCGAGGAGAACGTGCTGGGCGGCGTCGCAAATGTTGGAATGGGCGTCAAGGTGCTGATGTCCGGCCTCGACTACGAAAGGGCGGTTTTATGCGGCGGGCCGCTCGGCATCATGGCCGCCTGCATGGATGCGGTGATTCCCTACCTGCACGAGCGCAAGCAGTTCGACATGCCGATCGGTGAGTTCCAGTTGATGCAGGGGAAGGTCGCCGACATGTACACCACCTGGCAGGCCACGCGCGCTTATGTGTATGCGCTGGGCAAGGCTTGCGACTCGGCGTACCACGCGCGCACGCTGCGCAAGGATGCCGCCGGCGCGATCCTCTATTCCGCCGAGAAGGCGACCTGGATGGCCGGCGAGGCGATCCAGACGCTCGGCGGTGTCGGTTACACCAACGAATACCCGACCGGCCGTCTCTGGCGCGACGCCAAGCTCTACGAGATCGGCGCCGGCACCAGCGAGATCCGCCGCATGCTGATCGGCCGCGAACTTTTTACGGAGACTGCGTAATGAACGATAACATCGTCATCGTCGCCGCCGCCCGCACGCCGATGGGCGGCTTCCAGGGCGATTTTTCCTCGCTGACCGCCGCCAATCTCGGCGCGGTGGCGATCAAGGCCGCCGTCGAGCGTGCCGGGCTGCCGGCGGACAGCGTTCAAGAGGTCGTCTTCGGCAACGTGCTGCAGGCCGGTCAGGGTCAGGCGCCGGCGCGCCAAGCGGCGTTGCAAGCGGGGCTGCCGTACGCTGCAGGTTGCAGCACGATTCACAAGGTCTGCGGCTCGGCGATGAAGGCGATCATGATTGCCGGCGACACCCTCAAGGCCGGCGGCCAGGACGTGATCGTCGCCGGCGGCATGGAGTCGATGACCAACGCGCCCTACCTGCTGCCGAAGGCGCGCGGCGGTTACCGGCTCGGCCACGGCCAGCTGATCGACCACATGTTCTTCGACGGTCTCGAGGATCACTACGGGCAGGAAAACAAGGGCCGCCTGATGGGCACCTTCGCCGAGGACTGCGTCGCCCGCTACGGCTTCACGCGTGCCGACCAGGACGCCTTCGCGATCGCCTCGACGCAGCGCGCGCAGCAGGCGGGCCAGGACGGCAGCTTCGACTGGGAGATCGCGCCGGTCACCGTCTCCGGCCGCCAGGGCGATGCAATCATCAAGCTCGACGAGCAGCCGGGCAAGGCCCAGCTCGACAAGATCCCGACGCTCAAGCCGGCCTTCAAGAAGGACGGCACCGTGACGCCGGCCAACTCCTCGTCGATTTCCGACGGCGCCGCGGCCCTGGTGCTGATGCGCGAGTCGGACGCGCAGAAGCGCGGCCTCAAGCCACTCGCGCGCATCGCCGGCTACGCGACGCACGCGCAGGAGCCCGCGTGGTTCACCACCGCGCCGGTCTACGCGATGAAGAAGCTCTTCGCACAGACCGGCTGGACGGCGAACGGCGTCGACCTCTACGAGATCAACGAGGCGTTCGCCGTCGTCACGATGGCGGCGATGAGGGAGCTGAACCTGCCGCACGACAAGGTCAACGTGCATGGCGGCGCCTGCGCGCTCGGCCATCCGATCGGCGCCTCGGGTGCGCGCATCGTCGTCACGCTGCTCGGCGCCTTGCGCAAGTACGGCAAGCGCCGCGGCGTCGCCAGCCTCTGCATCGGCGGCGGCGAGGCGACCGCGCTGGCGGTGGAGATGCTCTGATGCTGCTCAACGAATCCCAGCGCATGATCCGCGACACCCTGCGCGACTTCGCGCGCGAGCGCCTCGCGCCCAACGCCGCGCAGTGGGACCGCGAGGCCGCTTTCCCGCGCGAGGCGCTGTCCGACCTCGCCGACCTCGGCGTCTGGGGCATGACCGTGCCCGAGCAGTGGGGCGGCGCCGGCCTCGACTACGTTTCGCTCGTGCTGGCGATCGAGGAGATCGCCGCCGGCGACGGCGCGACCTCGACCATCCTCTCGGTGCAGAACTCGCTCGTCTGCGGCATCCTCGCCAAGTACGGCAGCGACGAGCAGAAGGAGCGCTGGCTCAAGGGCGCCGCGAGCGGCGACCTGCTCGGCTGCTTCTGCCTGACCGAGCCGCACGTCGGCTCCGACGCCGCGGCGATCCGGACGCGCGCGGTGAAGGAGGGGGGCCACTGGGTGCTCAACGGCGTCAAGCAGTTCATCACCAGCGGCAAGCATGCGCAGATCGCGATCGCCTTCGCCGTCACCGATCCGGCCGCCGGCAAGAAGGGCATCTCCTGCTTCTGCGTGCCGACCGACGCCAACGGCTACGTCGTCGCGCGCCTCGAGGAGAAGCTCGGCCAGCACGCCTCCGACACGGCGCAGATCCTGTTCGAGGACTGCCGCGTTCCCGCCGGCTGCCTGCTCGGCGCCGAGGGCGACGGCTACCGGATCGCGCTCTCCAACCTCGAGGCCGGCCGGCTCGGCATCGCCGCGCAGTCGGTCGGCATGGCGCGCGCCGCGCTCGAAGCGGCGGTCGCCTACGCGCGGGAGCGCGAGGCCTTCGGCAAGCCCATCGTCGAGCACCAGGCCGTCGCCTTCCGCCTCGCCGACATGGCGACGCAGGTCGAAGCCGCGCGCCAGCTGCTGTGGCACGCCGCGAGCCTCAAGGACGCCGGCCAGCCCTGCCTCAAGGAGGCGAGCATGGCCAAGCTGTTCGCCTCGGAAATGGCCGAGAAGGTCTGCTCCGCCGCGATCCAGATCCATGGCGGCTACGGCTACGTCGCGGATTTTCCGGTCGAGCGCATCTACCGCGACGTGCGGGTCTGCCAGATCTACGAAGGCGCCTCCGACATCCAGCGGCTGGTGATCGCCCGCGCGGTCGTTGGCAACTGAGCGGGAGAGCGAGCGATGCCGGTCATCCAGTCGAAGCTCAACACGCGGTCGGAGGAGTTCAAGGCCAACGCCGCCGCCATGCGGGCGCTGGTCGCCGACCTGCGCGAAAAGTCGGCGCTGGCGGGGCGGGGCGGCAGCGAGGAGGCGCGGCAGAAGCATCTGGCGCGCGGCAAGCTGCTGCCGCGCGACCGCATCGACGGCCTGCTCGATCCCGGCGCGGGCTTCCTCGAGTTGTCGCAGCTCGCCGCCTGGGATATGTACGAGAATGCCGTTCCCTCGGCGGGCGTGGTGGCCGGCATCGGCCGCGTGTCCGGCGTCGAGTGCATGATCGTCGCCAACGACGCGACGGTGAAGGGCGGCACCTATTACCCGCTGACGGTCAAGAAGCACCTGCGCGCGCAGGAGATCGCGCGCGAGAACCGCCTGCCCTGCCTCTATCTCGTCGATTCGGGCGGCGCCTTCCTGCCGCTGCAGGACGAGGTGTTTCCCGACAAGGAGCACTTCGGCCGCATCTTCTTCAACCAGGCGAACATGAGCGCGCAGGGCATCCCGCAGATCGCGGTGGTGATGGGTTCCTGCACGGCAGGCGGCGCCTACGTGCCGGCGATGTCGGACGAGTCGATCATCGTCAGGAACCAGGGGACGATCTTCCTCGGCGGCCCGCCGCTGGTGAAGGCCGCCACCGGCGAGGTGGTGAGCGCCGAGGACCTCGGCGGCGGCGACGTGCATACGCGCATCTCCGGCGTCTGCGACCACCTGGCCGAGAACGACCAGCACGCGCTCTCCATCGCGCGCCGCATCGTCGCCAACCTCAACTGGAAGAAGACGCTCAGTGACCAATTCGCGCTCGAACTCGCCACGCCCGAGCAGCCGCTTTACGATCCGGAGGAGCTCTACGGCGTGATCGCGACCGACACGCGCAAGCCCTACGACGTGCGCGAGGTGATCGCGCGACTGGTCGACGGCTCGCGCTTCGACGAGTTCAAGGCGCGCTATGGGACGACGCTGGTGACCGGCTTCGCCCACCTGCACGGCTACCCGGTCGGCATCGTCGCCAACAACGGCATCCTGTTCTCCGAGTCGGCGCAGAAGGGCGCGCACTTCATCGAGTTGTGCGCGCAGCGCGGCATTCCGCTGGTGTTCCTGCAGAACATCACCGGCTTCATGGTCGGCCGCAAGTACGAGAACGGCGGCATCGCCAAGGACGGCGCCAAGATGGTGACCGCCGTGTCGACGGCGCAGGTACCGAAGTTCACGGTGCTGATCGGCGGCTCGTTCGGCGCCGGCAACTACGGCATGTGCGGCCGCGCCTACTCGCCGCGCTTCCTGTGGAGCTGGCCGAATTCGCGCATCAGCGTCATGGGCGGCGAGCAGGCGGCCAGCGTGCTCGCCACGGTGAAGCGCGACGGCCTCGAGGCCGCCGGCAAGACGTGGAGCGCGGCGGAGGAAGAGGCCTTCAAGGCGCCGATCCGCGCGCAGTACGAAACCCAGGGCCACCCCTACTACGCGACGGCGCGGCTGTGGGACGACGGCGTGCTCGACCCGGCGCAGACGCGCCGCACGCTCGGGCTGGGCATTTCCGCCGCATTGAACGCCCCGATTCCGCCGACGCAGTTCGGCGTGTTTCGGATGTAAGGAGAACGCGCATGACCCAGAACATCCTCACCGAAATCGACGCCGGCGTCGGCATCGTCACGCTCAACCGGCCGGAGCGCCACAACGCCTTCGACGACGCGATGATCGCCGAGCTGGCCGACGCGCTGCAGGCGATGGCCGCCGACCCGTCCGTGCGCGTCGTGGTGATCTCCAGCACCGGCAAGAGTTTCTGCGCCGGCGCCGACCTCGAGTGGATGCAGCGCGCCGCCGGTTACGGCCTCGAGGAGAATCGCGCCGACGCGGGCGAACTGGCCGAGATGCTGCGCCGCGTGACCGATTGCCCGAAGCCGGTGATCGCGCGCGTGCAGGGGCCGGCCTACGGCGGCGGCGTCGGCCTGATCGCCGCCTGCGACATGGCGGTGGCGACCTTCGACGCCAGGTTCGCGCTCACCGAGGTCAAGCTCGGCCTGCTGCCCGCGGTGATCAGCCCGCACGTGCTCGCCGCCATCGGCGAGCGCTACGCGCGGCGCTACATGCTGACCGCCGAGGCCTTCTCCGCCGCCGAGGCCTACCGGATCGGCCTGATCCACGAGATGGTCGCCGACGAAGCCGCGCTCGACGAGGCGGTCGGCGAATGGATCGACGCCGTTCTGAAAAACGGCCCGCACGCGCTCGCCGAATGCAAGGCGCTGATCCGCACCGTCGCCGGCCGGCCCTTCGGTCCGAAGGCCATCGAATACACGGTCGAGGCCATCGCCCGCGTGCGTTGCTCGCCGGAAGGCCAGGAAGGCCTCGCCGCCTTCCTGCAGAAGCGCAAGCCGAACTGGGTTGCCTGACATGTTCGCCAAGATCCTTGTCGCCAACCGCGGCGAGATCGCCTGCCGCGTGATCAAGACCGCGCGGCGCATGGGTATCCGTACGGTGGCCGTCTATTCCGAGGCCGATGCGGGCGCGCGGCATGTGCGGCTCGCCGACGAGGCCGTCTGCATCGGCCCCGCCGCCGCACGCGAGTCCTATCTCGTCATCGACAGGATCATCGCCGCCTGCCAAGCCACCGGCGCCCAGGCGGTGCATCCCGGCTACGGCTTCCTCTCCGAGAACGAGGAGTTCGCCGAACGTTGCGCCGGGGCCGGCGTGGTCTTCATCGGGCCGCCGGTCAGCGCGATCCGCGCCATGGGCCTCAAGTCCGAGAGCAAGAAGCTCATGGAAAAGGCCGGCGTGCCGCTGACGCCCGGCTATCACGGTGACGAGCAGGACGCCGCCTTCCTGCGCGTGCAGGCGGACCGGATCGGCTACCCGGTGCTGATCAAGGCGAGCGCCGGCGGCGGCGGCAAGGGCATGCGCGCGGTCTGGAGCGGCGAGGAGTTCGCCGACGCGCTCGCTTCGTGCAAGCGCGAAGCGGCGTCCAGCTTCGGCGACGACCACGTGCTGATCGAGAAGTACCTGCAGCGGCCGCGCCACATCGAGATCCAGGTGTTCGGCGACACGCACGGCAACGTCGTCCATCTGTTCGAGCGCGACTGCTCGGTGCAACGCCGCCACCAGAAGGTGCTGGAAGAGGCGCCCGCGCCGGGCATGACCGCCGAGCGGCGCGCCCAGATGGGCAAGGCGGCCGTCGAGGCCGCGCGCGCGGTGGGCTACGTCGGTGCCGGCACCGTCGAGTTCATCGCCACGGGAACAAATGAGCAAGACGGCACCTTTTACTTCATGGAGATGAACACGCGCCTGCAGGTCGAGCATCCGGTCACCGAGATGATCACCGGCCTCGACCTCGTCGAGTGGCAGTTGCGCATCGCCGCCGGCGAATCGCTGCCGCTGGCGCAGGAACAGCTGGCGCTGCGCGGCCATGCGCTCGAGGCGCGCATCTACGCCGAGGACGCCGACAAAGGCTTCCTGCCCGCCACCGGCCGGCTGACCCACCTCGCGCCGCCGGCCGAGACGCTCAACGTGCGCGTCGACACCGGCGTCGAGCAGGGCGACGAGATCACGCCGCACTACGATCCGATGATCGCCAAGCTGATCGTCTGGGACGAGAGCCGCGAACGCGCGCTGGCCCGCATGCTGCAGGCGCTGGCCGACTACCGCATCGTCGGCGTGACCAGCAACGTCGGCTTTCTGTCGCGGCTCGTCGCCTGCCCGTCGTTCGCCCGCGCCGACCTCGATACCGGGCTGATCGAGCGCGAGCGCGACTTCCTGTTTCCCGCCGCCCATTCGGACAATGGCGCTGCGCCGCCGCGCGAGGCGTGGCTGCTCGCGGCGCTCGCCGAACTGCTGCGCGACCGCAACTACGGCGCGGCGCATGCCGCGGCGAGCAGCGACCCGCATTCGCCGTGGCACTTGCGCGACGGCTGGCGCGTCAACGGGGCGGCGCGGCGCAGCATCGTGCTGCGCGCCGGCGGCGTGGAAAAGCGCGTCGCCGCCTCGTATCGCGGCGCTGATTTCACGCTCGCAGTGGATGGCCAGGCGTCGCCCGCCGACGGCGTGCTGGGCGCCGACGGCACGCTGCGCGCCGATCTCGACGGCCGGCGCCTGACGGTCGCGCTGGTCGCCGTCGCCGAGAAGCGCCACCTCTTCTTCGACGGCATGACCTTCGTCTTTTCCGCCGTCGACCCGCTCTATCACGCGGGCGAGGGCGGCGGCGCCGAAGGC
>DDXW01000052.1 GCA_002347285.1 Rhodocyclaceae bacterium UBA2250
TGAGAACGTTGGGACACTACTGAAGTGAAGTAAAGAAAAATAGCGCAGTGACTCTGGGTAAAGAGCATTGAGTTTCAAGAGATCATCAATCGTTTGCGGAGATATGCGGACTAGCTTTTCGATTTCCCTATTTCTTGCCTCTATGAGTAGTGCATCGAGGTTGTGCCCATACTTTTTCTTTCTCTTGAGATGCGCGTTCGTTAGACCAGCACGTAGCAAGAATGCTTTCAAATATAGCTCAATGGCATGACCGAGCAGATAAGCACGAACTACAGGAGAGCCCGCTTTCCGTGCCGTCGCATGGAATTCCTCAGCGTAGCGGTAGGTCGCATAGTCGCGCAATCTCTTAGCGTAGGCAGACCATTGCCCGTTACCTGTTGTTGCCAAGATCACTTGCGCCATGGGGGGGGAAGTCCGAACAGTTATGAATCAAAAGGCCTTGCTCACGTTTCACTAGCAGCCAAGTAATTAAATGCCGATAGCGTACCCCGTAGAGCAGCCGATTGTCCGCTTCTGGGGAAAGTCATCGAAGACCGTTTCTAGCCGAAATGCGCCGCCCCGCGAGCGCCGACTTTTATGGCTTCACTCGCGCAACGATACGCTGCTTCAGTACCGGCAGGTCGTCCGCCACGGTGACGAACACGATGCGCCAATCCACCGAGAAATACGCATGCACGGCGATGTTGCGAAAGCCGATGATTTCCTTCCAGGGAATTTCCGGCAAGCCGTCGCGCGTGGCATCGGACAGCCTTGCGGCCGCTTCGCCGATGATGGAAAGTTTTTGCAGAACCGCACTCTGGACGAGTTCGTCGGACAGGAAATGCGCTTCATCGAAACCTGTCACGAAGCGTTCGATGGCCTCGATGGCATCGAGGATGTCCGCCAGATACAGCGCGTCACTCCGCGTGGATGACCTGGGCATCGCGGAGGATGTCATCGCGGATATGGCGGTTGATGCCGTTCTTGGTGAGCAGGTCGACCGGCCGGCCGAAGATCCGCGCCAGTTCGTCGCGCATCCGCTGCAAGGCGATCAGGCCGACTCGGGCTTCGGGGGCAATGTCGATCAGCACATCGACGTCGCTGTCCGCCCCGAAATCCTCGCGCACGGCGGAACCGAAGACAGACAGTTCGCGCACTGCATGGGCGCGGCAGAATGCCTGAAGGTCAGCCTGCGGAATGCGAAGTCGCGGGTTCATGGAGGTGCCGATGCAAATCAACAGGCGTGAAATTTACCATCGATTGCCGCATTCAGCGCCGGTCGGCGCGGCGCAGGCCGAGCTGGGCGAGGAAGTCGTCGATGACGCCGCCGAGGCCGGGGGTTTCGGCTTCGGCGAACTCGTAGCGGGCGCGCACCACCGGCTTGGCGATGTGGGCCAGCGCCGCCAGGTCCACCGGCGTGCCGGCGACGACCACGTCGGCGGGCACGGCGTCGAGCGTGCGCGCCAGCGCGGCGAGCTGCGCCGGCGAATAGCCCATCGCCGGCAGCACCGGCCCGAGCCGCGGCCAGGCGGCGTAGAGCGCGGCGAGCTCCGGCTCGGCATACGGGCGCGGATCGACGATCTCGGCCGCGCCGCCCTCGCGGCTGGCGACGTAGCCGGCGCCGTAGGGCAGGCCGCCGTGCGTCGTCGACGGGCCGTCCTCGACCACGACGACGCGCTTGCCGCGCACCGCGCGCGGGTCGTCGAGCCGCAGCGTCGAGGCGATGCGCAGCACCGGCGCGCGCGGGTTGGCGGCGCGCGCCGCGGCGGCGACGCGCTCGACCGCTTCCGCCGGCGCGGCGTTGCTCTTGGCGACCAGGACGACGTCGGCCATGCGCAGCACCGCTTCGCCCGGATGGTAGGCGCTCTCGTCGCCGGGCCGCAGCGGGTCGACCAGCACCAGGTGCAGGTCGGGGCGCAGGAAGGGGAAATCGTTGTTGCCGCCGTCCCACAGGATGATATCGGCCTCGGCCTGCGCCGCGGCGACGATACGCGCGGTGTCGACGCCGGCGAACACCACGTTGCCGGCGGCGAGGTGCGGCTCGTATTCCTCGCGCTCCTCGAGCGTGCAGCCGACGAGGTCGCCGGGCGCGGCGAAGCGCTGCAGCGCCTCGGCCGCGAGGTCGCCGTAGGGCATCGGGTGGCGCAGCACGGCCACGCGCAGCCCGTGCTCGCGCAGGCGGCGCGCGATCCAGCGCGCGGTCTGCGACTTGCCGCAGCCGGTGCGCACGGCCGAGACGGCGACCACCGGCACGGCGGCGCGCAGCATGGTGCGGCGCGGACCGAGCAGCGCGAAGTCGGCGCCGGCGGCGAGCGCGCGCGCCGCGACGTGCATCACATGGACGTGCGGCACGTCGCTGTAGGCGAACACCACGAGATCCACCTTGCGCGCGCGGCAGACCGCCTCGAGTTCCTCCTCCGGCACGATCGGGATGCCGTCCGGATAGCGCGGGCCGGCCAGCGCCGGCGGGTAGCGCCGCCCGGCGATGCCCGGAATCTGCGCGGCGGTGAACGCGACCACCTCATAGGACGAATCGTCGCGATAGACGACGTTGAAGTTGTGGAAGTCGCGTCCGGCGGCTCCCGCGATCAGCACGCGCTGCGTCTGGCCCATGTTTGCCGTTTCTTCATCATGCGGATTCTGTTTATAGTATCCGCGGGCGTTCCCGGCAACCCGGCCGCCGCCCCATCGACAGGAAAACCATGGAACACTCGTCCGCCCAGCGGGATGCCGCCCCCGCGCCGCCGCGCTGCGAAGTGGTCAGCTGGCCGCGCTTCCACGCGCTCGCGCGCCGCCTCGCCGGCCTGGTGCGCGACTCCGGCTACCGGCCCGACCTGATCGTCGCGATCGGCCGCGGCGGCTACGTGCCGGGGCGCGTGCTGTCCGACTGGCTCGGCCTGATGGACCTGACCAGCTTCAAGATCGAGCACTACCACCGCACGCGCAAGGAGCGCGCCGCGCGCGTGCGCTATCCGCTGCCCGCCGAGGTGACCGGGCGCCGCGTGCTGCTCGTCGACGACGTCGCCGACAGCGGCGAGACCTTCGCCGTCGCCCTGCAGCATCTGCAGGACCGCGGCCCGCCGGCCGAGGTGAGGAGCGCGGTGCTGCACTACAAGACCGTCTCGCCCTACGTACCGGACTACTACGCGCGCAGGGTGACGGCCTGGCGCTGGATCATCTATCCGTGGGCGGTGGCCGAGGATGTCGGCAGCATCCTGCAGGGCATGCGGCCGTTCCCCGCCGACGCCGACGAGGCCGCGCGCCGGCTGGCCGGGCGCGGCATCCGCCTGCCGCGCCCCGTGCTGATCGATCTGCTGGCCGACCTGCCGGCGATATCCGCCGGCTAACGCGGGAACCGCCAGGCGGCGAGCGCGTAGAGCCCGGCCGCGAGCAGCACCACGGCCGTCTGGCCCCAGTGGATCGCCAGCAGCGTGGCGAGCAGCGTCGCCACCACCGAGGCGAAGCCGTTGATGCCCCAGGCCCAGGGCACGAGCGCTTCGCCGCGGGCGGCGACGGCGGCCAGCCCGAGCGGGAACGGCATGCCGAGGCAGAAGGCGAGCGGCGCGATCAGCAGCAGCGCGACGAGGATCTTCCAGCCGAAGGCGAGCGGCATCAGCGCCGCGAGCAGCGGCGGCAGCGCCGCCGCGTAGAGCAGCGCGAGCGCGACGATCGCGGCGAAGGGCCAGCGCGCGCCGGCCGCCAGCCGCGCCGCGAAGCGCGCGCCGAGGCCGGCGCAGACCAGGAAGGCGGCGAGCACCACCGCGGCGGCGACGGCCGGATGGCCGAGGAACAGCGTGAAGCGCTGCAGGAACGGGATTTCGACCGCCATGAAGCCCAGCCCGAGCGCGAGGAAGTAGGCCGGCACGCGCCTTCGCAGCGCGGCGGGCGCGGCGGCGAAGGCGCGCCGCGTCGGCGCCAGCGCGAGCGGCAGCAGGATCAGCAGCAGGCTGGCGACGACCGCCTGCAGCAGCGCCAGCACCAGCACCGGGTAGCCCCATTCGAGCGGCGGCACGGCGCCCTGCGCGCGCAGCCGCCAGAACTCGGGCAGCGTGCGCCATTTGAAGAAGTGGAAGAAATAGGGGCGGTCGTCGCTGGTCGGCGTCAGGTCGAACTTGTACTGCGCCACGAACGCCGCGCGGTCGGGACCGAGCAGCGCCTGGGTGGCGGCGAAGAAGTCGTCGTGGGCGAGCACGTTGAAGACGTTGGCCTCGCCGGCGGCGATGCCGGGGAAGTAGGCGGTGTCGAACGCATACTGCCGGCAGAACGCGCGCGCGGCGGCGATCTCGGCTGCGGAAAACGCGCCGTGCTTGACCAGCAGCGTCGCCGTGCTCCAAGTGCGGATCAGCAGCAGCGACTGCCCCGGCTGCGCCACGCCGCGCCGCTCCAGCGCCGCGACGGCGGTGGCGAACAGGCGCAGCGGATCGCGCGGCGGCAGCGCGACCCAGCGCGTAATCGCCAGCAGGCCGCCGGGCGCGAGCCGGTCGAGGTAGCCGTCGAGCGCCTCGACGGTGTAGAGATGGCTCTCGGCGAGCGAGCCGAGCCCCGCCGCGCCCGAACCGAAGGCGTCGAGCAGCGCCACCTGGATCAGGTCGTAACGGTCGTTGTGCGCGCGGCTCGCCGCGACGAAGCTGCGCGCCTCGGCGACGGTCAGCCGCACGCCGGGCAGCGCGAACGGCCGGCCGGAAAAGGCCGCCAGGTCTTCCTGCACCAGCGCCGCCAGCTGGCCGTCGACCTCGACCGCATCGACCTGCGCCGCGCCGAGCGCCAGCGCCTGCAGCACGTCGCCGCCCGATCCGGCGCCGAGCGCCAGCACGCGCGGCTTGGCGAGCAGCCGGTAGGGCAGCGCCGAGGTCGTCTCGGCGAGATAGGCGAGCGGCGTGAAATCGCCGTCGAAGCGCGTCACCGCGCCGGCGGCCTGGCCGTCGACGAACAGGCCGATCTGCTCCGGCGGGCCGGCCGCGGCGTTGATCGACAGGCCGGGCGCGTGGCGCGGCGGCGCGGCGGGGCTGGCCACGGCGGCGACCACGCCGAGCGGGCTGCTGCGCTGGGCGACGATCCGCGCTCCCCCGACCCGCAGCGCCTGCTGCAGCTCCTTGTAGTCGGACGGCACCAGTTCGAGCGCCGCGGGCGGCAGCAGCCACGGCACGCTGCAGGCCGCAGCGAGCAGCGCCAAGGCGGTGCGCCGCCGCGCCGGCCAGACCGCCAGCCCTGCCGCGCCGATGCCGAGCGCGGGGATCACGCGCAGCGCGTCGGCCGGATGCAGCACGAACAGCAGCGCCAGCAGGCCCAGGCTGCCGAGGCCGGCGCCGAGGATGTCGGCGCCGTAGAGCGGCGCGATCCGGTTGCCGCAGGCGGCGTAGGCGCTGCACAGCGCGGTCGCGGCGCAGAAGAACGGCACGAACAGCAGCAGGTAGATCGCGGCGAGGCCGAGGAACTCGCCGGGGTTCCAGGCGAGTTCGAAGGCGTTGAACGGCACGCGCTCGGCCGCCGCGAAGCAGGCGAGCGCCGCGACCGCGAAGGCCGCCGCGGCGACCGCGAAGCTGGCCGGGAACCAGGCGACCAGACGCCGCCGCGCCAGGGTGACGAAGGTGCCGGCGGCGCCGAAGCCGAGCAGCGCGACGCTGATCGCCAGATAAGCGAAGTGGTGCCACTGCACGAGCGCGAACAGCCGCAGCAGCAGCACCTCGTAGGCCAGCACCGCCGCCGACAGCGTCGCGACCGCGGCCAGCGGCGCGCGGCGCCCAGCGCCCTCAGTCATGGCCGCCGGTCAGCGGCACGAAGCGCACCGGCATCAGCTGCCGCGTCGTCAGCGTGCCGTCGGCGCGCTTCTCCACCAGCATCAGCTGCTGGGTCTGGAACAGCGGGCCGACCGGGATCACCATGCGTCCGCCGGGCTTGAGCTGCCGCACCAGCGGCGGCGGCACGTGGCTGGCGGCGGCGGTCACGACGATCGCGTCGAACGGCCCGCGCTCCGGCCAGCCGTGGTAGCCGTCGCCGACCCTGGTCTCGATGTTGGCGTAGCCCAGCCGCGCCAGCCGCGCGGCGGCCTCGCGCGCCAGCGGCTCGACGATCTCGATGGTGAACACCCGCGCGCCGAGTTCGGCGAGCACGGCGGCCTGGTAGCCGGAGCCGGTGCCGATCTCGAGCGCCGCCCCGCCGGCACCGAGTTTCAGCAGGTCGGTCATCGCGGCGACGATGTAGGGCTGGGAGATGGTCTGGCCGTGGCCGATCGGCAGCGGCCGGTTGGCGTAGGCGTAGGGGCGCAGCAGCGGCGCGACGAACTCGTGGCGCGGCACGCGGCCCAGCGCTTCGAGCACGCGCGGCTCGATGGCGCCGTCGCCGACGGCCTGCGCCATCGCCGCGACCTCGCGCACCATCGCCGCGCGCTCCCTGGCCGTCCCGTCGGCCCGTGCCGTGCCGCCCGCCGCCAGCGCGGCCAGCAGGAGAACCCGCACGCAGCGGAGCATCCTCGCCTTGTCCATCGCTTTCCATGGTAAACAAACGGCCATGCCCCAGCATACGCCAACACCGCCGCGCGGGCGGAACCGATGAGCTACGGCCTGCTCGCCGACGCGGTGCTGCTGCTGCACCTGGCCTTCATCCTGTTCGTGGTGCTCGGCGGCTTCCTGCCCTGGCGCTGGCCGCGCCTGGCCTGGCTGCACCTGCCCGCGGCCGCCTGGGGCGCGCTGATCGAGTTCGGCGACTGGCCCTGCCCGCTGACGCCGCTGGAGAATCATTTGCGCGCACTGGCCGGCGAGGCCGGCTACCGGGGCGGCTTCGTCGAGCACTACCTGCTGCCGCTGATTTATCCGGAGGCGCTGACGCGCGAACTGCAGGTCGCCCTCGGCCTCGGCGTCGTCGCGATCAACCTCGCCGCCTACGCGCTCGGGCGGCGCCGCGCCGCACTCAGCCGAGGCGGGCGGCGGGGTCGCTGAGCGGCAGGCCGAGCGCGGCGGCCACCGCCGCATGGGCGATCGCGCCGCGGTCGATGTTGAGCCCGGCGCGCAGCCGCGGATCGTCGCGCAGCGCCTGGCGCCAGCCCTTGGCCGCCAGCGCGCTGACAAAAGGCAGCGTCGCGTCGTTGAGCGCGAAGGTCGAGGTGCGCGGCACCGCGCCCGGCATGTTGGCGACGCAGTAATGCACGATGCCGTCGACGACGAAGGTCGGCGCGCTGTGCGTGGTCGGCCGGCTGGTGGCGAAGCAGCCGCCCTGGTCGATCGAGACGTCCACCAGCACCGCGCCGGGCCGCATGCGCGCGAGCAGCTCGCGGCCGACCAGCTTCGGCGTCGCCGCGCCGGGCACCAGCACGGCGCCGACCACGAGGTCGGCGGCCAGCACGCAGCGTTCGATCGCCTCGGCCGTCGCGTGCAGCGTGCGCACGCGGTTGCCGAACATCGCGTCGAGCCAGGCGAGGCGCTCGAGCGAGCGGTCGAGCACGGTGACGCGCGCCTCCATGCCCGCCGCGATCAGCGCCGCGTGGTAGCCGACCGTGCCGCCGCCGAGGATCGCCACCTCGGCCGGCGCGACGCCCGGCACGCCGCCGAGCAGCACGCCGGCGCCGCCCTGCGGCTTCTCGAGGCAGTGCGCGCCGGCCTGGATCGCCATGCGCCCCGCCACCTCGCTCATCGGCGCGAGCAGCGGCAGGCCGCCGCGCGCATCGGTCACCGTCTCGTAGGCGATCGCGGTCACGCCGCTGGCCAGCAGCCGCTGCGCCAGCGCCGGATCTGGCGCGAGATGCAGGTAGGCGAACAGCGCCTGCCCCTCGCGCAGCAGCGCGCATTCGGCCGGCTGCGGCTCCTTGACCTTGACGATCAGCTCGGCGCGCGCGAACACCTCTTCCGCGCCGGCGACGATCTCGGCACCGGCCGCCTGGTACTGCGCGTCGTCCAGGCCGATCGCCGCGCCGGCGCCGGCCTGCACCAGCACGCGGTGGCCCTGCGCGGCGAGTTCGCGCACGCTCGCCGGCACGAGGCCGACGCGGTACTCGTTGTCCTTGATCTCCTGCGGCACGCCGATCAGCATCGTTTCGTCTCCTGGTCGTCTGTTTCATCTCCGTCCGCCGCCCCGCCAGCGCCGAGTTTCCCTCAGCCCTTGACGCAGACCAGCGGCTCGAGCCGCGCGACCTTGCGCGCCAGCCCGGCGCGGTCGGCGGCGTCGACCACCGCGCCGACGTCCTTGTAGGCGAGCGGCGCCTCCTCGGCGACGCCGCGCCAGCTCGGACTGCGGATCAGAATGCCGCGCGCGGCCAGCTCGTCGATCAGCGCGCGGCCGTGCCAGCGCTTGGTCGCCTCATGGCGGCTCATCGCGCGCCCGGCGCCGTGGCAGGCCGAACCGAAGGCGCGCTCTTCCGTGCCCGCCGCGCCGGCGAGGATCCACGAGGCGGTGCCCATGCTGCCGCCGATCAGCACCGGCTGGCCGGCCTGGGCGTATTCGGCCGGCAGCTCGGCATGACCCGGCCCGAAGGCGCGCGTCGCGCCCTTGCGATGCACGAACAGGCGGCGCTGCTGCCCATCGACCATGTGCGTCTCCTCCTTGCAGGTGTTGTGCGAGACGTCGTAGAGCAGCGGCAGCAGTGGTGGCCTGGCGCCGGGAAACACCTCGGCGAAGGCCTGCCGGGCGAGATGGGTGAGGATCTGGCGGTTCGCCAGCGCGCAGTTGATGCCGGCGCGCATCGCACCGAGATAGCGCTGCCCCAGGGCGGATTTCAGCGGCGCGCAGGCGAGCTCGCGGTCGGGCAGCCGGATGCCGGCGGCCGGCGCGGCGACCACCATCTCGCGCAGGTAGTCGGTGCCGATCTGGTGGCCGAGGCCGCGCGAGCCGCAATGGATGCTCACCACGACGTCGCCGACGGCGAGGCCGTAGGCCTGCGCGGCGGCGGCGTCGAAGAGCTCGCCGACCACCTGCACCTCGAGGTAGTGGTTGCCCGAGCCGAGCGTGCCCATCTCGTCGCGCTGGCGCTTCTTCGCCTGCTCGGACACCGCGGCCGGCTCGGCGCCGGCGACGCAGCCGTGCTCCTCGATGTGCGCGAGGTCGGCCTCGTAGCCGTAGCCCTGCTGCACCGCCCAGCGTGCGCCGCCCTTGAGCATCGCCTCCATGCTTTTGGCGTCGAGGCGCAGCGCGCCGGTGCTGCCGACGCCGGCGGGGATGCGCGCGTAGAGCACGTCGGCGAGGCGGGCCTGCGCGCGCTCGATGTCGGCGCGCTTGAGCCCGGTGAGCAGCGTGCGCACGCCGCAGGAAATGTCGAAGCCGACGCCGCCGGCCGAGACCACGCCGCCCGCGTCGGCGTCGAAGGCGGCGACGCCGCCGATCGGGAAGCCGTAGCCCCAGTGCGCGTCGGGCATCGCGTAGGAGGCGGCGACGATGCCCGGCAGGCCGGCGACGTTGGCGACCTGCTCGGCCACCTTCTCGTCCATCGCGGCGACCAGCGCGCGCGAGGCGTAGATCACGCCCGGCACGCGCATCGCGCCGGTCTGCGGCAGCTCCCATTCGTATTCGCCGCGCTGTTTCAGTTTTCCGAGATCCATGGGTTCCTCACACATCCACCACGCATTGCGCGAGCCAGCTGCCGTCCGGCTCCTGCCGCACCGCCAGCTCGCAGTAGCTCGCGCCCTTGATCTCCGCCGCCGGCTGGTGGCGCGCCACGTCGACCGGCTCGCCCCAGGCGGTGGCGCTCAGGCGGTGGTCGGCGATGTCCACCGCGAAGCGCGAGAACAGCAGGCGGCGCGTCGCCATCGCGTAGATCAGCGCGTTGAGCCAGTCGACCAGCAGCAGCTCGTCGTCGGGCGCCGCGCAGGCGAAGTGCGCCGCCTCGCCGGCGCCGACTTTGGCCGGATCGCAGATCACGGCGGTCAGCGCGGTGGCCGCGCCGGCGAAGGCCTCGGCCAGCGTCGCGCCGCGCCCGCGCACGCCGACGTCGGCCTCGTGGGGAAACAGTTCCCAGCGCAGCGTCACCGCCGTGCCCCGGCGAGCAGTTTCTTGAGCTCGGCGAGCGGCCGCGTGTTGAGCACGTCCTGCGCCGTGAGCCAGCCGCGCCGCGCCTGGCCGACGCCGAAGCGCAGGTTGGCGAAGTCGGCGCGCGCGTGGGCGTCGGAATTGATCGCGACCAGCACGCCCTCCTCCTGCGCCATGCGGCAGTGGATGTCGAGCAGGTCGAGCCGCTCGGGATGCGCGTTGAGCTCGAGGAAGCAGCCGCGCTGCCGCGCGTGGCGGATGACGCGCAGCATGTCGACGTCGTAGGGTTCGCGCTCCTCGATCATGCGGCCGGTCGGGTGGGCGAGCAGCGTGAAATGCGGATGGTCCATCGCGCGCAGGATGCGCTCGGTCTGGCGCGCGCGCGGCAGGTCGAAGCGGCTGTGCACCGCTGCGACGACGATATCCAGTTGCTCCAGTGATTGGTCGGGCAGATCCAGGCTGCCGTCCTCGAGGATGTCCACCTCGATGCCCTTGAGCAGCACGATGCCGTCGAGCCGCTCGTTGAGGCGGTCGATCGCGTCGCACTGCTCGGCCAGCCGGCGCGGGTCGAGGCCGTGCGCCATCGCCAGCCGGCGCGAGTGCTCGGTGATCGCGAGGTAGGACAGGCCCAGCGCGCGCGCCGCCTGCGCCATCGCCTCGAGGCTGTCGTGGCCGTCGGTCGCCCGGGTGTGCGCGTGCAGGTCGCCCTTGAGGTCGGCGAGTTCCACCAGCCGCGGCAGGCGGCCGGCCCGCGCGGCGGCGATCTCGCCGCGGTCCTCGCGCAGCTCGGGCGGAATCCAGGCCAGGCCGAGCGCCGCGTAGACCTCCTCCTCGCTCGCGCCGGCGAGCTGCCGCTTGCCGGCGAAGACGCCGTACTCGTTGAGCTTGAGGCCCTTCTCCTGCGCGATCTTGCGCAGCGCGATGTTGTGCGCCTTCGAGCCGGTGAAGTAGCACAGCGCCGCGCCGCGCGATGCCGCCGCGACGACGCGCAGGTCCACCTGCAGCCCGCTCTTCAGCACCACGCTGGCGCGCGTCGTTCCCGCGGCCAGCACCTCGGCGACCTCGTCGTAGGCGGCGAAGCGCTGCATCGCGTCGCTGCCGGGCTCGGCCACATTCAACGTGACGAGGATGTCGAGGTCGCCGACCGTCTCGCGGCAGCGCCGGTAGCTGCCGGCGACATCGACGCCGGCGACGCCGCGCGCGCCGCGCAGCCAGGCGGCGAGCGCCTCGGCGTACTGCGCCGCGGTGGCGAGCTTGATGCGGCGCGCCTTGGACAGGTGCGCCTCGACGGCCTGCAGGATGTTGGCCTCGCTCTTGGCGCCGAAGCCCGGCAGGGCGCGGATGCGGCCGTCGTGGGCGGCGCGCGCCAGCTGCTCGAGCGTCTGGATGTCGAGGTCGTGCCAGAGCGTGCGCACGCGCTTCGGCCCGAGCCCCTGCACGTGCAGCAGGTCGCCGATCGCCGGCGGCAGCTCGGCGTGCAGCTTTTCGAGCGCGCGGCATTTCCCGGTCGCGACGATCTCGCGCATCTTGGCGGCCAGGTCGGTGCCGATGCCGGGCAGTTCGGTCAGGTCCTCGCCGCGCTCGATCATGACGCGCACGTCGCGCCCCAGCTCGCCGACGATGCGCGCGGCGTTGCGGTAGGCGCGGATGCGGAACGGGTTCGCCTGCTCGATCTCGAGCAGGTCGGCGATTTCGCCGAAGATGGCGGCGATGTCGGCGTTGTGGATCGGCATCAGTGCCTCCTGGCATCCACCTGGCGGGCGAGCTCCCGCAGCGGCGCCGCCACCTCGACCGCGTAGGGCGGCGCGGCGTCGAGCCGGCGCAGGTCGTCGGGCAGCGCGGCGAGCTGCCGCCGCGCATGGTCGCGCACCGCGGCGAGCGGCGGCGCGGGCGCGAGGCGGCGGCCGGCGCGCATCACGGACTGCAGCAGCGGCACCCCCGGCGCAGTGTCGGTCTCGAGCGTCAGCGTGTCGCCGGCCAGCCGGCCGGCGGCATCCAGCCGGCGGAACACCTGCTTGCGGCCGGGCCAGGTGGCCTTGCCTTCCGAGCGCTTGCGCCGCGCCACGCCCGCGTATTCCTGCAGCTTGTAGGCGCAGTCGAGATAGGGTGCGTCGGCGGAGGTGTTCATGCGCGTGCCGACGCCGAAGCCGTCGATCGGTGCACCTTCGGCCACCAGCCTGGCGACCGCGTACTCGTCGAGGTTGCCGCTGGCGAAGATGCGGACGCCGGCGGCGCCGCCGGCGTCGAGGATCGCGCGCACCTTGCGCGCGTGCTCGCCGAGGTCGCCGCTGTCGAGGCGCACCGCCTGGACCGGGCTGCCTTCCGCCGCCAGCCGGCGCGCCAGCGGCAGCAGCGCCGCGGCGGCCGCCTCGGTGTCGTAGGTGTCGATCAGCAGCGTGGTCGCCTGCGGCTGGGAGCGGGCGAAATGCTCGAAGGCGGCGAGCTCGCTGTCGTGCGCCTGGATGTAGGAATGCGCCATCGTGCCGTAGAGCGGGATGCCCCAGCGCATGCCGGCCAGCACGTTCGAACTGCCGTCGAAGCCGGCCAGATAGCTCGCGCGCGCCGACAGCAGCCCGGCTTCGGCGCCGTGCGCGCGGCGCAGGCCGAAGTCGACCAGCAGCCGGTCGCCGGCGGCGAGCCGCACGCGCGCCGCCTTCGAGGCGGCGAGCGTCTCGAACTGCAGCAGGTTGATCAGCCGCGTCTCGGCGAGCTGCGCCTCGCGCAGGGGCGCGACGACGCGCAGGATCGGTTCGTCGGGAAAGAACACCGTGCCTTCGGCCATCGCCTCCACCGTGCCGGTGAAGCGCAGGTCGGCCAGCGCATCGACGAAGCGCCGCCCGAAGCGGCCGCAGCCGGCGAGCCAGTCGAGTTCCTCCGTGGAGAAGCGCAGCGCCTCGAGGAAATCGAGCGCCTGCTCGAGGCCGGCGGCGACGAGGAAGTTGCGCCCGGCCGGCAGCTTGCGCACGAAGAACTCGAACGCCGCAGTCTCGTTCATGCCCTGGTCGAAGTAGGTCTGCAGCATGGTGAGCTGGTAGAGGTCGGTGAGCAGCGGGCTCGCGGCATCCGGGCGCATGGTCACTCCTCGAGCGGCACGGCGCCGGCCGCGCGCATCGCCGCCAGCGCGCGCGCGCCGTCGCCCGGCCGCACCTCCACCGCGCGGATGCAGGCGACCAGCAGCATCACCGCGTAGCCGAGGCGCCGCGCGTCCAGCACGGTGTTGAGCACGCAATAGTCGGTGGCCAGGCCGCCGACGAACAGCCGCCGCACCCCGAGGGCCTGCAGGCGCGCGTGCAGGTCGGTGCCGGCGAAGCCGGAATAGGCATCGGTCTCGCGCGTGGTCGCCTTGGAGACCACGACGGCGTCGGCGGGCAGCGCCAGCGCGGCGGCGAAGGCCGCGCCCGGCGAGCCGGCCACGCAGTGCGGCGGCCACGGGCCGCCCTGCGCGGCGAAGGAGCAGTGGTCGGCAGGATGCCAGTCGCGCGTCGCGCACACCGGCAGCTGCGCCGGCGCGAAGCGGCCGATCCAGCCGTTGAGCGGCGCGATCACCGCGTCGCCGCCGGCGACCGCGAGGCTGCCGCCGGGCAGGAAATCGTTCTGCACGTCGACGATCAGCAGCGCATCGCCCGCTCGCGGTTGCATTTCAAGAGTGGCCGGCATGGTTCCTCGCTCGGGGTCGTTGGTCAGCGCAGCGTGCGCGTCAGCGGGACGAAGGCGACCGGCAGCACGTCGCGGCTGTCGATGCCGCCGTCCGGCCGTTTTTCGATGAGCCGCAGCTGCTGGATGTCGCCGGCCAGGCCGACCGGCACGACCAGCCGTCCGCCCGGCTTGAGCTGCTCGAGCAGCGGCGGCGGCACGGCCGGCGCCGCCGCCGTGACGACGATGCCGTCGAACGGCGCATGCTCCGGCCAGCCGCCGTAGCCGTCGGCGTGGCGCACCGCGACGTTCGCATAGCCGAGCGCCGCGAGCCGCTCGCGCGCCGTCTCGGCCAGCGCCCCGACGATCTCGATCGTGTAGACCTGCCGCACGATCTCCGCCAGCACGGCGGCCTGATAGCCCGAGCCGGCGCCGATCTCGAGGATCACGGCATCGGGCCGCGGTGCAAGCAGGTCGGTCATCAGCGCGACGATGTAGGGCTGCGAGATCGTCTGGCCATGGCCGATCGGCAGCGGCCCGTTGGCGAACGCCAGGTAGCGGTGGGTTTCCGGCACGAAGCGCTCGCGCGGCACCTGCGCCATCGCGGCCATCACCTCTGGTGCGAAGGCCTCCTTGCCGATGGCCCGGCGCGTCAGGGCGATCTCTTCCTCGATGTCGCGCAGCATCGCGGCGCGTTCGCCATCGAGCGCCGCTCCGCCTCCGATGTTCATGACCAGACCTCCCTTCCCTCAGCCGGGGCTGTTGTGCCGCCGGCGAACCGTTCCGATTCCCTTTATAGTATTTTCGTCACGATCCCGGCAAGCGCCGCAAGCACCAACCACGATGGCGACGGCAACCTTTCGCTTCTACGAGGAACTCAACGACTTCCTGGCGCCCGAGCGGCGTTACCGGGAGTTCGGCGCGCCGTGCGCGCGCGGCGCGACTACCAAGCACATGATCGAGGCCCTCGGCGTCCCCCATACCGAGGTCGAACTGATCCTCGTGAATGGCGATTCCGTCGATTTCGCCCGCCAGTTGCGCGAGGGCGACCGCGTCGCCGTCTATCCGCGCTTCGAGAGCCTCGACGTCACGCCGCTGCTGCGCGTGCGCGCCGCGCCGCTGCGCGATCCGCGCTTCGTCGCCGACGCCCATCTGGGCGGACTGGCGCGGCTGCTGCGCATGGCGGGTTTCGATACCCTCTACCGCAACGACTTCCACGACCGCGAGCTCGCCGCCATCGCGCAGCACGAAGGACGCATCCTGCTGTCGCGCGACCGCGAACTGCTCAAGCACCGCGGCATCACGCACGGCTGCTACGTCCACGCCCTCGAGCCGCCGCGCCAGTTGCAGGAGCTCGTGCGGCGGCTGGACCTGGGGCGCCTGCTGCGCCCCTTTTCGCTCTGCCTCGAATGCAACGCGCCGCTGCAGCCAGTATCCAAGCAGCAGGTGCTGGAACGTCTGCCGCCGGCGGTGCGCCTGCACCAGGAACGCTTCACCACCTGCCCCCTCTGCGGCCGCATCTACTGGCAGGGCTCGCACTGGCAGCGCATGCAGGCGCTGCTGGCCGGCACGCTGGAGAGTGCCGCGCCATGACAAACGATAGTTTTGCCGCTACACTTCCAGACCTCATCTAGGCTGGAGCGAGGCAGGGTGATGGCGGAACAGCGACGACCGGCGCTCATGATCGGTCCACGACGGCAACCGGACGGCAGCCGGCCATGACGCCGGCGCGCAGGCCGTGGCACAAGCTGCCGGGCGGGCATGCCGTATTGTCGGTGGTGCTGGCCTACGCGATCTTTGCCGCCATCTGGATCCTGTTTTCCGACCAGGCGATCCTCTGGCTGTTCAGCCAGCCCGCCCAGCACGCGCTGGCGAGCACCCTCAAGGGCTGGCTGTTCGTCGCCGTCACCTCGCTGCTGCTGTACGGCCTGCTGCGGCGCTTCAGCGCCGCGCCGGCGGACGGGCGGAACCGCCAGCTGCCCGGCAACAAGCGCCTCACCGCCCTGTCCTTCGCGCTCGCCGCCGTCCTGATCCTGTCGCTGACCGCCGTCGGCATCCGCTCCGCGATCAACAAGAACGAGGAAGAGCAGCGCACCCGGCTGCAGACGATCGCCGCCTTCAAGGTGCAGCAGATCACCGACTGGCTGCAGGAACGCATCGACGATGCGGAGTTCATCCACAGCAACGCCTATAACGCCGCGCAGTATCGCCGCTGGCAGGGACAGGGCGACCGCGCCGCCGGCGCCATCCTGGAGGAGCGCCTGGCGCGGCAGCTGCACCCGCGCGGCTTCACCGGCTTCGCGATCCTCGATCCGCGCGGCAGCGCCGTGATGGCGCACAACCACTCGCCGCCGGCCGGCCGGCGGCCCGACTATGAGCAGCTCATGGCGGAGGTCGCACGGAGCGGCCAGCCGCACTGGGCCGGCCCGCATCGCGACGACGACGGGCAGGTGCATCTGGACATGCTGGTTCCCCTCGCGCTGCCCGCTCCCGCCCCGGTGGTCGTCCTGCACGCCGGCCTGGAGGACTGGCTGTTCCCGATGCTGCAGTTCTGGCCGGTGCCGAGCCGGAGCGGCGAGACGCTGCTGTTCCGGCGCGACGGCGACGACGTGCTGTTTCTCAACAATCTGCGCCACCGGCCGGATGCCGCGGCCCGGCTGCGCCTGCCGCTGACGGCACCCGAGCTGCCGGCCGCGCGGATTCTGCGCGGCGACGTCTCTCCCGGCGAGCTGGTGACCGGCCGCGACTACCGCGGCGAGCCGGTGATCGGCGCGGCGCGCGCCATTCCCGGCACCGACTGGTTCCTCATCGCGAAGATGGACCAGCAGGAGTTCCACCAAGGTGCCACGAGCGAATCCCTCTGGATCGCCCTGACCGGCCTGCTGGCGCTGTTCGTCTCCGCCGCCAGCCTGGTCGTGCTGCGCCAGCGCGGCCTGCTCGAATCGGCGGCCGTCCGGCATGCCAGCGAGGCCCGCTACCGCTCGCTGTTCGAGAACAGCCTGGACGGCGTCCTGCTGGCCGCGGCGGACGGCGCCATCCTCGCCGCCAACCCCGAGGCGCAACGGATTCTCGGGCGCAGCGAAGCGGAGCTGCTCAAGCTGTGCCGCCTCGACCTCGCCGACCCGGCCGACCCGCGTCTGACCGCCGTGGTGCAGGAGCGCGCGCAGATCGGGCGCTTCCGCGGCGAGCTGACGCTGCTGCGCGGCGACGGCAGCCGCTTCCCCGCCGAGATCGCCTCGCTGACTTTCCAGGACCCCGCCGGCAACCAGCTCGTCAGCATCGTGGTACGCGACATCGCCGACCGCAAGCAGGTCGAGGCGCAGCTGCGCAAGCTGTCCCTGGCGATCGAGCAAAGCCCGGAAAGCATCGTCATCACCGACGTGACGGGGGCGATCGAGTACGTCAACGACACCTTCCTGCGCGTCACCGGCTACAGCGCGGCGGAGGTGATCGGCCGCAACCCGCGCATCCTGCACTCCGGCCGCACGCCGCCCGAAACCTTCCAGTCGCTCTGGAGCACGCTCTCCCGCGGCGAGATCTGGAAAGGCGAGTTTTACAACCGCCGCAAGGACGGCAGCGAGTATGTCGAATTCGCGATCATCACGCCGATCCGCCAGGCGGACGGAGGCATCACCCATTACGTGGCGATCAAGGAAGACATCACCGAGAAGAAGCGCATCGGCCAGGAACTCGACAGCTACCGGCATCATCTCGAGGAGCTGGTCGCCAGCCGCACCGCCGAACTCAACGAGGCGCGCGAAGCCGCCGAGGCGGCCAACCGCACCAAGAGCGCCTTCCTCGCCAACANNACGAGATCCGCACGCCGCTCAACGCGATCATCGGCCTCACCCATCTGCTGCGCGCCGAGGAGCGCGCGCCCGCGCAGATCGAGCGGCTCGACAAGATCGACAACGCGGGCAAGCATCTGCTCACCGTCATCAACGACATCCTCGATCTGTCGAAGATCGAGGCCGGCCGTTTCACCCTCGACAGCGTCGATTTCAACCTGGCGGCGCTGCTCGACAACGTCCGCTCGATCATGGCCGAAGCGGCGCACAGCAAGGGACTGGCGCTGACGGTCGACAGCGACGGCGTGCCGGCGGAACTGCGCGGCGACCCGACGCGTTTGCGCCAGGCGCTGCTCAACTACGTCGGCAACGCGATCAAGTTCACCGAACAGGGCATGGTCGCCGTGCGCACGCGCCTGCTCGACAGCGCGGCCGACGGCCTGCTGGTGCGCTTCGAGGTCGAGGACAGCGGCATCGGCCTCGCTCCCGAGCAGGTCGACCGCCTGTTCCAGGCCTTCGAGCAGGCGGACACCTCGACGACGCGCGAATACGGCGGCACCGGCCTGGGGCTGGCGATCACCCTGCGCCTCGCCCGGCTGATGGGCGGCGACGTCGGCGTCGAGAGCGCTGTCGGCGCCGGCAGCACGTTCTGGTTCACCGCCCGCCTGCGTCCCGGCCTGCGTGCGAGCTCGGCGCCGGCGGCGCAGGCGCCGGCGGACGCCGAGGACTGGCTGCGCCGGCAGGCCGGCGCAGCGCGGCTGCTGCTGGCGGAAGACAATGCGATCAACCGCGAGGTCGCGCTCGAGCTGCTGCGCGTCGTCGGCATGCGGGCGGACATCGCGGAAGATGGTCTGCAGGCGCTGGACAAGGCGCGGGCGAACAGTTACGACCTCGTGCTGATGGACATGCAGATGCCGCGGCTCGACGGCCTGGCGGCGACGCGCGCCATGCGCGCCCTGCCCGGCTGGCAGGAAACGCCGATCCTGGCGATGACCGCCAACGCCTTCAGCGAGGACCGGCAGGCCTGCGAGGCCGCCGGCATGAACGATTTCATCGCCAAGCCGGTCGATCCCGCCCTGCTCTATGCGAAGCTCGCCCACTGGCTGGTCGGCCGCATCGTGCCCGCCCCCGCCGCGGCGAGCCAGCCGTCCGACGACGGCGCGGCGGACGACAACGCGCGGCTGCTCGAGCGGCTCGAGCGGCTGCCCGGTGTCGACACCGTCAGCGGCCTGCGTTCGCTGCGCGGCAAGACCGTGCTCTACCTGCGGCTGCTGCGCCAGTTCAGCGAGAGCCACGGCGACGACGCGACGCGCCTGCGTGCGCGGCTGGAGTCCGGTGAACTCCCGGAAGCCGCCCGGCTCGCCCACTCGGTGAAGGGCGTCGCCGCCAGCCTGGGGCTGATCGCCCTGGCCCAGAGCGCCGGCCGGCTGGAAACCCTGCTGCGCGCCTCGGCGACGCCGCCCGCGGCGGCGGTGATCGCGCCGCTGATCGGGGAAATCGCCGCCGCGCTGGCCGAGCTGGCGGCGGCGCTGGCGGGCGGAGCCAAGTCCCTATAATCGGGACACCAGCGGCCCGGGCGCGCCGCCCCGCCAGCGCCGACTTTCGATACCAGCCATGAGCGAACTCACCCCTCTCCCCGCCGACCGGCTTTGCCGCCCCTGCGACCCCGCCGTACTCGGCTTCGCCACGACCGCCGAACTCGCCGAGAACGTCGAAGCCCTCGACCAGGCACGCGCCATCGAGGCGATCCGCTTCGCGATCGAGATCAAGCGCCCCGGCTTCAACCTGTTCGCCCTCGGCGAACCGGGCAGCGGCCGCCATGCGACGGTGCGCCGCCTGCTCGAGGAACAGGCGGCGCGCGAGCCGGTGCCGGGCGACCTCTGCTACGTCAACAACTTCGCGGAGCCCCATCGGCCGCGCCTGCTGATCCTGCCGGCCGGGCGCGGCGCGCGCCTCAAGGCGGACATGCAGCAGTTCGTCTCCGAGCTGGCCAAGGCGATCGCCGCCGCCTTCGAGAGCGACGAGTTCCGCACGCGCGTCGAGGCGCTGCAGGAGGAATTCAAGGAGCGCGAGGACGGCGCGCTGCGCGATCTCGGCCATGCGTCGGGCAAGGACGGCATCGCGCTGCTGCGCACGCCGCAGGGCTTCGTGTTCACGCCGATCAAGGGCGAGGAGACGATGAGCCCGGAGGAATTCCAGGCGCTGCCCGACGAGGAGAAGGAGCGCCTCGGCAAGCTCATCGAGGCGCACGGCGAGAAGCTGCAGAAGCTGCTGCACCAGTTCCCGCGCTGGCGGCGCGAGCTGCAGGGCCGCCTCAAGGCGCTGAGCCGCGAGACGATGGCGCTGGCCGTCGGCCACCTGATCGAGGAGCTCAAGGAGCACTACGCCGATCTCGCCAATGTCACGGCCTTCCTCGACGCGGTGATGAAGGACGTCGTCGACAGCGCCGAGGAACTGCGCGAGCAGCCCAAGAGCGACGAGGGCGGCGTCGCCGGCATCGCGTTCACCGGCAGCCTGCCGCTGGCGCGCTACCAGGTCAACCTGCTGGTCGACCGTACCGGCGTCAAGGCTGCGCCGGTCGTCACCGAGGACAACCCGAGCTATCCGAACCTGGTCGGCCGCGTCGATCACGTCGCCCACATGGGCACGCTGATCACCAATTTCACGATGATCATGGCCGGCGCGCTGCAGCGCGCCAACGGCGGCTACCTGATGCTCGACGTCGAGAAGCTGCTGACCCAGCCCTACGCCTGGGAGGGCCTCAAGCGCGCGCTCAAGGCGCACCAGCTGCGCATCGAGTCGCTCGGCCAGGTGTTCGGCCTGATGAGCACCCTCACCATCGAGCCGGAGCCGCTGCCGCTCGATGTCAAGGTGGTGCTGGTCGGCGAGCGCATCCTCTACTACCTGCTCAAGGAATACGATCCCGACTTCGACCTGCTGTTCAAGGTGGCGGCCGACTTCGAGGACGAACTGGCGCGCGACGAGGCCAACACCGCCCGCTTCGCGCGCTTCATCGCCACCCAGGCGCGCAAGGAGAAGATGCGGCCGTTCGACGCCGCCGCGGTGGCGCGCGTCATCGAGCATGCCGCGCGCCTGGCCGACGACGCCGAGCGCCTGACGACCGCGACGCGCCACATCGTCGACCTGCTCGCCGAGGCCGACCACCAGGCGGGACGGCTCGGCCGGCGGACGGTGGCGCGGGCCGACGTGGACGCGGCGCTGGCGGCGCGGCGCCGGCGCATCGACCGGCTGAACGAGAAGGGGCAGGAGGACATCCGGCGCGGCGTGCGCCTGATCGACGTCGGCGGCACCAGGAGCGGCCAGGTCAACGGCCTCGCCGTCTTCGACCTCGGCGACGACCGCTTCGGCCTGCCGGTGCGCATCAGCGCCACGGCGCGCATCGGCGAGGGCGAAGTGATCGACATCGAGCGCGAGACGGAACTCGGCGGCGCGATCCATTCCAAGGGCGTGCTGATCCTTTCCGCCTTCCTCGCCGCGCGCTATGCGCGCCTGCAGCCCCTTTCGCTCAACGCGACGCTGGTGTTCGAGCAATCCTACGGGCCGGTCGAAGGCGACTCCGCCTCGCTCGCCGAACTGTGCGCGCTGCTGTCGGCGCTGTCCGCCGTGCCGATCCGCCAGGCGATCGCGGTGACGGGTTCCGTCAACCAGTTCGGCAGCGTCCAGGCGATCGGCGGCGTGAACGAGAAGATCGAGGGCTTCTTCGACACCTGCGTCCAGGCGGGACTTACCGGCGAGCAGGGCGTGATCATCCCGGCCGCCAACGTCATCCACCTGATGCTGCGCGAGGACGTCATCGCTGCCTGCGCCGCCGGCAAGTTCCGCATCTGGGCGGTGGAGCACGTCGACCAGGCGATCGAACTGCTCACCGGCCTGCCGATCGGCACCCCCGACGAGAAGGGCGAAGTGCCCCCCGGCACGATGAATTACCTGGTCGCCGTCCAGCTCGCCGAACTGTCGGCGCTGCGCCAGGCGTTCAGCGAGGCGAAGGAACACGGCGGGCAGCACAAGAAGAAGCATCACTGATCGCCGCCGCGGCTTCCCTGGCGACCTGCGCTGCGTTATATTCGCGGGAAACAGGGAGCAGCATGGACGCCGCAGCCATCATCCGCAAGACCCCGGCCGATCTCCGCGTGCCGCCGCATTTCGCCGACTACGACGGCGAGCGGGCGCGCTTCGCGTGGGACGCCGTGCGCCGGCAGCTGGCGACGCAGCCGGACGGCGGGATGAACCTCGCCTGGCAGGCGGTCGAGCGCCAGGCCGCCGGCCCGCTGCGCGACAAGACGGCCTTCCGCTTCCTCGCGCGCGGCGCGGCGCCGCGCGACGTGAGCTACGGCGAGCTCGCGCGCCTGACCAGCCGCTTCGCCAACGTGCTGAAGACGCTCGGCATCGGCCGCGGCGAGCGCGTTTTCGTGCTCGCCGGCCGCATTCCCGAGCTGTACGTCGCGGTGCTCGGCGGCCTGAAGGCCGGCTGCGTGGTCTCGCCGCTGTTCTCGGCCTTCGGCCCCGAGCCGATCGCGACGCGCATCAACCTCGGCGCGGGCCGCGTGCTGGTGACGACCGATTTCCTCTACGCGCGCAAGGTCGCGCAGTGGCGCGACCGGATGCCGACGCTCGAGCATGTTCTCCTCGTGGCCGAGGAAGGGGGAACGACCGCGGAGCCCGGCACGCTCGACCTCGCGGCGCTGATGGCGCAGGCGAGCGAGGAATGCGCGACCGCGCCGACGGGCGCCGAGGACATGGCGTTGCTGCATTTCACCAGCGGCACGACGGGCACGCCGAAGGGTGCCGTGCATGTGCATGGTGCGGTGGTCACGCACTGGGCGACGGGCAGGTACGCGCTCGACCTGCACGCCGATGACATCTTCTGGTGCACCGCCGACCCGGGCTGGGTGACCGGCACCTCCTACGGCATCATCGCGCCGCTGCTGCACGGCGTGACCTCGATCATCGACCACGAGGATTTCGACGCCGAGCGCTGGTACGGCATCCTGCAGGACGAGGGCGTCACGGTCTGGTACACGGCGCCGACGGCGATCCGCATGCTGATGAAGGCCGGCCCCGAGATTCCGCGCAAGTACCGCTTCCCGCGGCTGCGCTTCATCGCCAGCGTCGGCGAGCCGCTCAATCCCGAGGCGGTGCGCTGGGGCAAGGAAGTGCTCGGCCTGCCGATCCACGACAACTGGTGGCAGACCGAGACCGGCGGCATCATGATCGCCAACACGCCGGCCTTCGACATCAAGCCCGGCTCGATGGGCCGGCCGCTGCCGGGCATCGACGCGGCGATCGTCAGGGGCAAAGAGGACGGCTCGGTTGAGGTGATCGAGACGCCCGACACCGAGGGCGAACTGGCGCTCAAGCCCGGCTGGCCCTCGATGTTCCGCGGCTATCTCAACGCCGAGGAGCGCTACAAGAAATGCTTCGCCGCCGGCTGGTACCTGACCGGCGATCTGGCGAAGCGCGACGCCGACGGCTGGTTCTGGTTCGTCGGCCGCGCCGACGACGTGATCAAGTCGGCCGGCCACCTGATCGGCCCGTTCGAGGTCGAGAGCGCGCTGATGGAGCACCCGGCCGTGGCCGAAGCCGGCGTGATCGGCAAGCCCGACCCGATGGTCGGCGAGGTGGTCAAGGCCTTCGTCTCGCTGAAGCAGGGCTACGAGGACAGCGAAGCCCTGCGCAAGGAACTGCTCGGCCATGCCCGCAAGCGGCTTGGCGCCGCCGTCGCGCCGAAGGAGATCGCCGTCGTGGCCACGCTGCCGCGCACGCGCAGCGGCAAGATCATGCGTCGGCTCCTCAAGGCGCGCGAGCTGGGCCTGCCGGAAGGCGATCTGTCAACGCTGGAAGCCGGGGCCTGAGATGAGCGGAGCCTGAGATGGACGTCGAACATCACGCCCCGCCCCCGCCATCCGGGCCGGTACCCTGGGACAAGGACTTCGCGTTCCGGCTGCTCGCCGACATGCTGCGCATCCGCCGCATGGAGGAGAAGTCGGCCGAACTCTACGGCGCCGGCAAGATCCGCGGCTTCCTCCATCTCTACATCGGCGAGGAGGCGGTCGCCGTCGGCGCGCTGCATGCGCTGCAGCCGCAGGACAACGTCGTCGCCACCTACCGCGAGCACGGCCACGCGCTGGTGCGCGGCCTGTCGATGAACTCGATCATGGCCGAGATGTTCGGCAAGCGCGAGGGCTGCGCCAAGGGGCGCGGCGGCTCGATGCACCTGTTCGACGCCGCCACGCGGTTCTACGGCGGCAATGCGATCGTCGGCGGCGGACTGCCGCTGGCGGCCGGACTCGCGCTCGCCGCGAAACTGCGGAACGAGGACCGCGTCACCGCCTGCTTCTTCGGCGACGGCGCGGTGGCCGAGGGCGCCTTCCACGAGGCGCTCAACCTCGCCGCCTTATGGAAATTGCCGGTGCTGTTCTGCTGCGAGAACAACCTGTACGGCATGGGCACGGCGATCGAGCGCGCCGAGGCGCAGACCGACCTGTGCGTCAAGGCCGGGTCCTACGGCATGGCGGCGCTGTCCTGCGACGGCATGGACATCGTGGACGTGCATGAGAAGACCCGGGAAGCCGCAGCGCGCGTCCGCGCGGGCGAGGGGCCGCTCTTCGTCGAATACCGCACCTACCGCTTCCGCGCCCACTCGATGTTCGACGCGGAACTCTACCGCGCCAAGGCCGAGGTCGAGGAATGGAAGACGCGCGGACCGATCCACACCTTCACCGCGCGCCTCAAGGCGGAGGGCAAGCTCGCGGAAGAGGAATTCCTCGCCCTCGACGCCGCGGCGATGAAGGAAGTCGAAGATGCGGTCGCCTACGCCGAGGCCGGCAGCTGGGAGCCGGTCGAGGAAATGCTCGCCGACGTGACGACGCCGCCGGAGGCTGCGCCATGACGCGCAGGCTCAGCTACCGCGAGGCGATGCGCGAGGCGATGCGCGAGGCGCTGCAAAACGACCCGCGCGTCTTCCTGATGGGCGAGGATGTCGGCCGCTACGGCGGCACCTACGCGTTCTCGAAAGGCTTCCTCGACGAGTTCGGCCCGGAGCGCATCCGCGATACGCCGCTCTCGGAGCTCGGCTTCGTTGGCGCCGGCATCGGCGCGGCGCTCGGCGGCCTGCGGCCGATCGTCGAGGTGATGACGGTCAACTTCAGCCTGCTCGCGCTCGACCAGATCGTCAATAGCGCGGCGCTGCTGCGCCACATGTCGGGCGGGCAGTTCCCGGTGCCGCTGGTGATCCGCATGTGCACCGGCGCCGGCCGCCAGCTCGCGGCCCAGCACTCGCACAGCTTCGAGGGCTGGTACGCGCACATCCCCGGCATCAAGGTGCTCGCCCCGGCGACCATCGAGGACGCGCGCGGCATGCTCGCGCCCGCACTCGCCGACCCCGACCCGGTGGTGATCTTCGAGCACTGCGGCCTGTTCAATGTCGAAGGCGAACTGCCGGACAATGGTGACGATTGCGCCGTCGACATCGCCTCGGCGAAGGTCAGGCGCGCGGGCAAGGACGTCGCCATCATCACCTACGGCGGCTGCCTGCCCAAGGCGCTCGCCGCCGCCGAGACGCTGGCGCAGGACGGGATTTCGGCCGAGGTGCTCGACCTGCGCGTGCTGCGCCCGCTCGACGACGCCGCCATCGCCGCCGCGGTCGCGAAGTGCCGCCGCGTCGTCGTCGTCGACGAGAACTGGAAGAGCGGCGGGCTCGCCGCCGAGATCGTCGCGCGCATCGTGGAGCATGCCTTCTTCGAGCTCGACGCGCCGGTCGCGCGCGTCTGCGCCGAGGAGGTGCCGATCCCCTACGCGAAGCACCTCGAGGAGGCGGCGCTGCCGCAGCCCGACAAGATCGTCGCGGCCGTCAAGGGACTGTTCGCATGATCGAGTTCAAGCTGCCGTCGCTCGGCGCCGACATGGACGAGGGCACCCTGCTCGAATGGAAGGTCAAGCCGGGCGACGCGGTGAAGAAGGGCCAGGTGATCGCGGTCGTCGATACCGCGAAGGCGGCGGTCGATGTCGAGTGCTGGCAGGAGGGCAGGGTGCATGAACTGGTCGCCGCGATCGGCGAGAAGATGCCGGTCGGCGCGCTCATGGCGACGCTGCTGGCGGCCGGCGAGACGGCGCCGCGGAGACTCGGCGCTGGCGAGGCGGCGCCCGCTGGGCCCGCCGCACCGCCCCTGCGCCGCCTGATCTCGCCGGCCGCGCGCAAGCACGCGCAGGAGCTCGGCGTCGAGCTCGAGCGCATCGCCGGCACGGGTCCGCACGGCGCGGTGACGCTCGAGGATGTCGAGAAGGCGGCCGCCGTTCCGGCCGAGCCGCCTGCCGCGCCCGTGCCACCCCCGGCCGCGCCGGCGGCCGACAAGGCGGCCGAGATGCGCAAGGCGATCGCCGCGGCGATGAGCCGCTCGAAGCGCGAGATTCCCCACTACTACGTCGCCGAGGACATTCCGCTGGCGCGGGCGCTGGCCTGGCTGTCGGCGGAGAACGCCCGGCGGCCGATGGCCGACCGCCTGCTGCCGGCGGCGCTGCTGCTCAAGGCCGTGGCGCGCGCGCTGCAGCGCTATCCCGAACTCAACGGCTACTGGCGCGATGGCGGCTTCGTGCCGGGCGAGCGCATCAACCTCGGCGTGGCGGTCTCGCTGCGCCAGGGCGGCCTGATCGCGCCGGCGCTGCTCGACGCCGCCGCCAAGCCGCTGACGCAGCTGATGCAGGAACTCGCCGATCTCGTGCAGCGCACCCGCACCGGCTCGCTCAAGAGCTCCGAACTGAACGAGGCGACGATCACCGTGACCAACCTCGGCGACCAGGGCTCGCACGGCGTGTTCGGCGTGATCTATCCGCCGCAGGTCGCGCTGGTGGGCTTCGGCCGCGTTGCCGAGCGGCCGTGGGTCGATGCCGACGGCGGCCTCAAGGCGCTGCCCGTCGTCACGGCCAGCCTCGCCGCCGATCACCGCGTCTCCGACGGCCATCGCGGCGCGCTGTTCCTGCGCGAGCTGGCAGAATTGCTGCAACATCCCGAGGAACTGAACCGATGATGACCGAAGAAGAAGCCCGCGACGTGGTGATCGAAACCCTGAAGAACATCGCCCCCGAGATCGCCCACGAGGACCTCCGCCACGACCGTCCGCTGCGCTACCAGGTGGACCTCGACTCGATGGACTGGCTCAACTTCCTGCTCGGTCTGAACAAGCGGCTCGGCATCGAGATTCCCGAATCCGACTATTCGCGCCTGATCACGCTCGACGACGTGGTCGATTACCTGCTGAGCAAGGTCGGCTGACGGCCGCCGCCCCGCCGGCGCCGGGTTTCAGGCCGCGGCGAGCGCGCGGGCGCGCAGCTGCCCGCAGCCGCCGTCGATGTCCTGGCCGGCCGACTGGCGCAGCTTGGCCAGGATGCCGTGGCGCAAGAGATGCCGCGCCATCTCCTGCGCGCGCGCGGCCGACGGGCGGCGGAAGGGCGGGCCGCCGGCATTCTCCGTCGCGTTGTAGGGGATGAAGTTCATCACCGCGTACCTGCCCTTGAGCAGCCGAACGAGGGCTTCGAGTTCGGCGTCGCCGTCGTTGATGCCCGCCAGCAGCGTCCATTGGTACTGGATCGGATAGCCGGTGGCGCGGCAGTAGGCGTCGGCGAGTTCGACCAGCTCGGCCGGCTCGATGCGCGGCGCGCGCGGCAGCAGGCGGGCGCGCAACTCGGCGTCGGTCGTGTGCAGCGAGAGCGCGAGGGCCGGCTTCACCCGTTCCGCCGGCAGCCGCTCGAACACGCGCCGGTCGCCGACGGTCGAGAAGACGAGGTTCTTGTGGCCGATGTCGGCCGCGCCGCCGAGCAGGTCGATCGCCGCCAGCACGTTGTCGAGGTTGTGCGCCGGCTCGCCCATGCCCATGAACACGACCTTCTTCACGGGCCGGCGCCGACGCGCCAGCACCACCTGGGCGACGATCTCGCCGCTGGTCAGCTGGCGCAACAGGCCGTCGCGGCCGGTCATGCAGAAGGCGCAGCCGACCGCGCACCCGACCTGGGTCGAGACGCACACGCCGTCGCGCGGCAGCAGCACGCTCTCGACCGTCCGGCCGTCGCCGAGCTCGACCAGCAGCCGCGCCGAGCCGTCCGCGCCCGGATGTTCTTCCCGCACGGACGCGAGGCCGGCGAGTTCGTCCGCCAGCGCCGGCAGGGCGGCGCGCAGGCCGGCCGGAAAGAAGTCCGCGGCCGGCACGGGGCCGTGATCGAGCGGCAGCGCGCGCGCCCAGGCCCGCAGCAGACGTTCCTGGTGGCAGGGCTTGGCGCCGCAGGCGCGCAGGCGTTGGCGGAGCTGTTCGATGCGCATGGGACATGCATGCTAGCACCGGGGACAGGGCGGGTTGACGCCGGTCAACACCCGGCCGGGCCGATTGGCGCTTAATATCCGCGTACCGGGGCATGTCGCTCCGCGCGCACTTTCAAGGAGTCGATCATGAGTATGCGTATGCCCGCTTCCGGATTCCGTCCCATCCGGCACGACCAGCTGCGGCCGGAGCGGATCCATGACACTTACAAGCTGACCCACAAGCTCGCCGAGCCCTCGGTCTGCGGCAGTTGCGGCGCCATCTATCACGCCGGCCGCTGGCAGTGGGGCGCGCGCCCTGCAGGCGCGGCGGAGGTGACCTGCCCGGCATGCCATCGCATCAAGGACAAGTTCCCTGCCGGCTACGTCGAGGTGAAGGGCGAATTCTTCACCGCGCACCGTGACGAGTTGCTGCGGCTCTTGCGCCACCACGAGGAGAAGGAAAAGCAGGACCATCCGCTGGCCCGCATCATTGCGATCGAGGAGGAGGCCGGCGGCGTGCTGGTGACGACGACCGACATCCACCTCGCACGCGACCTCGGCCAGGCCCTGCACCATGCCTACCAGGGCGAGCTGGAATTCCACTACAACGAAGGGGAAAATCTGCTGCGGGTGCATTGGCGCCGGTAGCAAGCCCGCCCTCCCCCAGCCCCTCCCTCGCGGGAGGGGAGATTGATGGACGGCCCCCGGCCGAATCCGGATAATTGCGTTTTCGTGACCTGCGTCAAGACCCTTTCCTGGCGCGGGTTAATTTTTTCCGCACCCTCTTTTTTGCGAGATCGTTCATGGCAGCCGTAATGCCCGCACCAGCCGCCAGCCGGCTCCTTCTTTCCGGCAACGAAGCCGTCGCCCGCGCCGTCTGGGAGTCCGGCTGCAAGGTCGCCGCCGCCTATCCCGGCACGCCATCCACCGAGATGCTCGAAGTGCTGTCGACCTACCCGGACATCTACACCGAGTGGTCGGTCAACGAGAAGGTGTCGCTCGAGGTTGCCATCGGCGCCGCCTTCGCCGGCTCGCGCTCGTTCTGCTGCATGAAGCACGTCGGCATGAACGTCGCTTCCGACGCGCTGATGACGCTGACGCTGACCGGCGTAATCGGCGGACTGGTGATCGCCATCGCCGACGACGTCGGCCTGTCGTCGTCGCAGAACGAGCAGGACTCGCGGTATTGGGGGCGTTTTGCTCATGTTCCAGTTTTCGAGCCCTCCGACTCGCAGGAGGCCTACGCGATGACGAAGATCGCCTTCGACTTCTCCGAGCAGCACCAGGTGCCGGTGCTCCTGCGCATGACCACGCGCATCAACCACGTCAAGGGCCTGGTCACCATCGGCGAGCGCATTCCCCACGTCAACGCCGAAGGTTTCAAGAAGGATCCGGCACGCTGGGTGATGACGCCGGCCGGCGCCGGCAAGCGCATCCCGCTGATGTTCGAGCGCGACCTGACGCTGCGCGCCGAGGCCGAGAATTCGCCGCTGAATATCGTCGACAACGGCACGGACAAACGCGTCGGTTTCGTCGCCTCCGGCCCCGCCTACATGCATGTGCGCGAATCCTTCCCCGCTGCGCCGGTGCTCAAGCTCGGTTTCTCCTGCCCGGTGCCGGTCGACAAGATCCGCGCCTTCGCCGCGACCGTCGACCGGCTGGTGATCGTCGAGGAAGTGGAACCGCTGGTCGAGATGGAACTCAAGGCCGCCGCCATCGACTGCCTCGGCAAGGAGATCCTGCCGCGGCAGGGCGAACTCGCGCCGAACGTGCTCAAGCCCGCCATCGCCAGACTGCTCGGCGAGCCGGTGCCGGAAAACATCGCGGCCCCCGCCAAGGTGTTCCCGCGCCCGCCGACGATGTGCGTCGCCTGTCCGCACCTCGGCGTCTATTACACGCTGGCGCAGATCAAGAACATCACCATCTCGGGCGACATCGGCTGCTACACGCTGGGCGCCGGCCACCCCTGGAACGCGCTCGACACGACGATCTCGATGGGCGCCTCGATGGGCATCGCGCTCGGCCTCGACAAAGGCCGCGGCGAGGCCGACAAGGACAAGCGCATCCTCGCCGTGATCGGCGACTCGACCTTCCTGCACATGGGCATGCAGGGCCTGCTCGACATGGTCTACAACGGCGGCAACGTCACCGTGCTGCTGCTCGACAACCGCGCGGTCGGCATGACCGGCGGCCAGTCGAACCCCGGCACCGGCCGTGACATCCACGGCCAGGAGGCGCCGCGCGTCGACTTCGCCCGGCTGGTCGAATCGCTCGGCGTCAAGCGGGAGCGCATCCACGTCGTCGACCCCTATGTGCTGCCGACGCTGTTCAAGACCATCCGCGAGGAGATCAAGATCCCCGAGGTGTCGGTGATCATCACCAACCAGCCCTGCGTGCTGATCGACGACTACAAGAAGCAGAAGCCCTACGAGGTGCTCGACGACAAGTGCACCGGCTGCGGCAACTGCGTCGAGGTCGGCTGCCCGGCGATCCACGTCACGCGCCGCGAGAAGGCGGTCAAGCCCTCGGGCAAGGAAGTCGAACTGCAGTTCGTGCGCATCGAGACCTCGGTCTGCACCGGCTGCAGCCTGTGCGTGCAGCCCTGCGCGCCGGACGCCATCGTCCATGCCGACCTGACCAAGCCGATGCGGCTGGTGAAGCACTGAGGAGCCGCCATGAGCGACAACATCACCAACATCCTGGTCGTCGGCATCGGCGGCCAGGGCGTCATGACCGCCACCGAGATCCTCGCCGAAGCCGCGATCGCGCTCGGCCACGACGTCAAGAAGACCGAGGTCGCCGGCATGGCGCAGCGCGGCGGCGTGGTCTCCTCGCACCTGCGCTTCGGCCCGAAGGTGCTGTCGCCGCAGATCATGCCCGGCACTGCCGACCTGCTGGTCGCCTTCGAGTCCGCCGAAGGCATGCGCTGGTGCCACATGCTCAAGCCCGGCGGGCTGGTGCTGATGAACACCGCGCGCCTGGTGCCGCCGGTGGTCGACATCGGCCTCTACGACTATCCGGACGACCCGCTCGCCGAGATCAAGGCGCGCGGCTTCCAGCTGCACGCCTTCGACGCGCTGGCGATCGCCCTCGAACTCGGCGACGTGCGGCTCGGCAACACCGTGATGCTCGGCGCGATGGCCGACCACCTGCCCTTCCCCCCCGGCGTGCTGCTCGAGGCGGTCCTCAAGCGCTTCCGCGCGCGCAAGCCGCAGATGGTCGAACTCAACCAGAAGGCCTTCGAGGCCGGCCGCGCCGCCGATGCGGCGGCGGCCCACAAGGAAGGAGCCACGGCATGACGGCCACCATCATCGACGGCAACGCGCTGGCGCAGCAGGTGCGCGCCGAACTGGCCGAGAAGGCCGCCGCGCTCAAGGCGACGCACGGCATCACCCCCTGCCTCGCGGTCATCCTCGTCGGCGCCGACCCGGCCTCGCAGGTCTATGTGCGCAACAAGGTCGCCGCCTGCGAGAAGGCGGGCTTCCGCTCGCTCAAGGAGACCTACCCGGCCGACGTCGAGCCGATGGTCGTGCTCGGCAAGATCGCCGAGCTCAATGCCGATCCCGCCGTGCATGGCATCCTCGTGCAGCTGCCGCTGCCGAAACAGTTCGACGCCGATGCGGTGCTCGAGGCGATCGTCCCCGAGAAGGACGTGGACGGCTTCCACGCCGAGAACGTCGGCGCGCTGATGCAGGGCAACCCGCGCTTCATCCCCTGCACGCCCTACGGCGTGATGAAGATGCTGGAAGCCGCCGACGTGCCGCTCAAGGGCGCCGAGGCGGTGATCGTCGGCCGCAGCAACATCGTCGGCAAGCCGATGGCGATGCTGCTGCTGGCGCAGGACTGCACCGTCACCGTCTGCCATTCGCGCTCGAAGGATCTCGCCTTCCACACCCGGCGCGCCGACATCCTCGTCGCCGCGGTCGGCCGGGCGAAGATGATCACCGGCGACATGATCAAACCCGGCGCTACCGTCATCGACGTCGGCATCAACCGGCTGCCCGACGGCAAGCTCTGCGGCGACGTCGATTTCGAATCGTGCAAGGAAGTCGCCGGCGCGATCACGCCGGTGCCCGGCGGCGTCGGCCCGATGACCATCACCATGCTGCTCGCCAACACCCTCGCCTCCGCTGAAAGGACACTGAAATGACGCACCCCCTCGTCGGCATCGTCATGGGCTCGGACTCCGACTGGCCCGTCATGAAAGTCTGCGCCGAAACGCTCAAGCAGTTCGGCGTTCCCTGCGAGGCCAAGGTGCTGTCCGCGCACCGCACGCCCGACCAGGCGCTCGACTACGCCGCCTCGGCGCAGGAGCGCGGCATGAAAGTGCTGATCGGCGCGGCCGGCGGCGCGGCGCACCTGGCCGGCGTGCTCGCCGCCAAGACCGAGCTGCCCGTCCTCGCCGTGCCGATGCCCTCCAAGCATCTCGGCGGCTTCGACTCGCTGCTGGCGATGGTGCAGATGCCCGGCGGCATCCCGGTCGCCACCTTCGCCATCGGCGAAGCCGGCGCCACCAACGCCGCGCTGTTCGCCATCTCCATGCTGGCGCTCTCCGATGCCGGGCTGGCGAAGAAGCTTTCCGACTTCCGCGTCAAGCAGACCGAGAAGGTTCTGTCGAAGACCCTGCCCGAGGTCTGAGGGCTTGGCGACCGCCGCGGAGATCGCGCGCGCCGCCGCCCTGCTGAAGCGGGGCGAGCTGGTGGCGTTCCCCACCGAGACGGTCTACGGCCTCGGGGCGGACGCATCGAATCCGCAGGCGGTGGCGAAGATCTTCGCCGCCAAGGGCCGTCCGGCCGACCATCCGCTGATCGTCCACATTCCGGATGCGGCGCAGCTCGACCGCTGGGCGCGCGACATCCCCGAGGCGGCGCGCGTGCTCGCCGCGAAGTTCTGGCCCGGCCCGCTGACGCTGATCCTCAAGCGCCAGCCGCACGTGCCCGACGCGGTCACCGGCGGGCAGGACACCGTCGGCCTGCGCGTGCCGAACCACCCCGTCGCGCTCGCCCTGCTGCGCGAATTCGACGGCGGCATCGCCGCGCCGTCGGCGAACCGCTTCGGCCGCATCAGCCCGACCACCGCGCAGCATGTGCGCGACGACCTCGGCGATGCGGTGGCCATGGTGCTCGACGGCGGCCCCTGCCAGGTCGGCATCGAATCGACGATCCTCGATCTCTCCGGCCCGCGTGCCGTGCTGCTGCGCCCCGGCATGCTCTCCGCGATCGACATCGGCCTCGTGCTCGGCCGCGTGCCGCTCTCCCCCGACGATCCGCTCGCGCCGCCCGACCTCGCGCGCAGCCGCGCCTCGGGCACGCTCGAGGCCCACTACGCGCCGAAGACGCCGCTGGTGCTGATGCCCGACGACAGCCTGCCGATCGCGCTGCGCAACGCCATCGTGCAGAAGGAGCGCGTCGCGGTGCTGGCGACGCATCCGGCGCCGTTCGAGATGCCGGGCGTGCTCTGGCACGTCGCGCCGGCCGATCCGGCCGGCTTCGCCCACGACCTCTACGCCAACCTGCGTGCCCTCGATGCCCTGGGCTGCGACCGCATCTACGTGCAGAAGCCGGTCGGCCAGCCCTGGCAGGCGATCCTCGACCGCCTCAAGCGCGCCGCGGCCGGCTCGGGCGAAGCCTGAAAGCGCAGCTGATTCCCGTTTTTTCTCCCGCCATAGCAATCTTTGCTGACGCGCAAGATGCGTCAGGCTAATATCGCAGCACGGTCCATCGAGGAGGAAAACGACATGACCCTGATTCACAAGGATCCCCCGGCACGCCGCGGACTCGCGACCTTCACCGCCCCGCCGGGCACCACCTTCAGCCAGCCGAGCACCTTCACGCTGGTGCGCGCCGAATCGCCGGCGCCGTGCGTGATGACCGACCTGCGGCAGGTTTCGGCCGCCACCATCGGCCCCGACGCGACCCTCGCCCAGGCGACCCAGACGATGATCCAGCGCGGCGTGCGCCTGCTGCTGGTGGTCAATCGCGACGAGGAGGTGCTCGGCCTGATCACCGCGCGCGACACCGGCGGCGAGAAGCCGATCCAGCTGGTCCAGGAACGCGGCGGCAAGTTCTCCGACCTGCTGGTCGCGGACGTGATGTGCCCGCGCGAGAAGATCGAGCTGATCGACGCGTCCGACGTGCTGCGTGCGACGGTCGGCGACATCGTCGAGACGCTCAAGCAGACCAAGCGCCAGCACGCGGTGGTCGGCGAGCGCGACCCGGTCGGCGGCCAGGTGCGCATCCGCGGCATCTTCTCGGCCACGCAGATCGGCCGCCAGCTCGGCGCGGCGATCCAGACCTTCGACGTCAGCTCCACCTTCACCGAGATCGAGGGGCTGCTCGCCCAGGACAACGCCTAGGGGCGCGCTTGAGCCTGACCGTCGAGCTTTCCCGCGACTGGGAAAGTCCGATCGCCCGGCACCGCGACCGGTACTGGTTCGCCGGCATCGATCCGCGGGAAACCGACCTGCCGGCGGCACTGATCGAGAAACTCGGCGCCGGCGAGGCGGCGCTTGATGCCAACCTCGCCGGTGCCGCGCCGTGGGACGCGCCGCATCCGTTCGCGCGCGTCGCCTGGGTGCTGCGCCACCTGCAACGCGCCGGCTTCGTCGACCTGCACAGCGAATCGCTGCGCGGCCTGCCGCGCCCGGCCGACGACAAGTATGTCCGCCAGACGCAAGCGGCCGACCCGCTCTACGCGGCCTGGGGCTTCGTCCAGCATCGGCAAGGCGGCGCCGCGACCTATTTCATTTCATGTAGCAGCGCAAGGCGGCGAGGACGACCTGCACGTCCTCCAGGCGCTGTTCCGCTTCCCGCGCTTCGGCCCCCAGGTGCTCCCGGACATGCCCTTCGAGCACTTCGGCCATCAGTCCATTGACGGCGCCGCGGATGGCCGCGATCTGCTGCAGCACCGCCCCGCAATCGGCCTCCTGTTCGAGCGCGCGCTCGAGGGCCTCGCTCTGTCCCTTGATGCGCCTGATCCGGGTCAGCAGGCCGCGCTTGTTCTTGATGGTGTGCGCCATGGGGATCGCTCCATGCGGGTGTGCGAATATACTGGGGGGGAGTATAGTTCAGACCACCCTCACGACACGAGCGCGCCATGCATAGCCACGACCTTTCGCAATGGACCCACGAGCATGTCTTCGATGCCGGCAGCCGGGCGGCCGAGCGCGGAACGCGCCTCGTCGTCTGGATCACCGCCATCATGATGGTGGTCGAAATCCTCTCCGGCTGGTGGTTCAACTCGATGGCGCTGCTGGCAGACGGCTGGCACATGAGCTCGCACGCCTTCGCCATCGGCCTCTCGGCCTTCGCCTATGCGGCCGCCCGCAAGTACGCGCGCGATCCGCGCTTCGCCTTCGGCACCTGGAAGATCGAGGTGCTCGGCGGCTTCGCCAGCGCCATTTTCCTGCTCGGCGTCGCCGCGATGATGGTGTTCGGTTCCGTCGAGCGGATCATTTCTCCGCAGGAAATCCATTACCAGGAGGCGATCATCGTCGCCGTCATCGGCCTGGTCGTGAATGTGGTCTGCGCGCTGATTCTCGGCCAGGCGCACGACCATGGGCACGATCATCATCACGATCACGCGCACCATCATCATGACCTGAATCTGAAGGCGGCCTATCTTCACGTCATCGCCGATGCGGCCACTTCGGTGCTGGCCGTCATCGCGCTGTTCGGCGGCTGGATGTATGGCTGGAACTGGCTCGATCCGGTGATGGGCATCGTCGGCGCGCTGCTGGTCGGCAGATGGGCGCAGGGACTGCTGGTCGAGACCGGCAAGGTGCTGCTGGATCGCGAGATGGACCACCCGGTCGTCGAGGAAATCCGGGCAGTGGTCGAAACCGGGCCCGAGGCCGGCGACACGCGGATCACGGACCTCCATGTCTGGCGCGTCGGCAAGGGGGCCTACTCCTGCGCCCTCAGCGTGCTGACCCACGACGCGTCGCTGACGCCGGCGAAGATCCGCGCGCGGCTGGCGCTTCATGAGGAAATCGTCCACACGACGATAGAAATCCAGCTCTGCCCGGGGTAGCGGGACGCCGCCCGCCGCGTCAAGCCGTCAGCTTGCGGTAGATGTCGGCGACCTTGAGCGGCAGCTTCTTCGCGTCGTCGAGCACGGTGTAGGCGGCCGGCCCCACCATGTGCTTCAGATAGTCCGCGCCCTGGCGGTCGATCGTCACGCAGTAGCTGCGGATGCCCTGCCGGCGCGCCTCCTGCAGCGCGCGCCGCGTGTCCTCGATGCCGTAGGTGCCGCGGTATTCGTCGCCGAAGTCGTCGGGCCGGCCGTCGGAGAGCGTCACCAGCAGCTTGTGGCGCGCCGGCTGCGCGGCGAGCAGCTTGGTCAGGTGGCGGATCGCCACGCCCATGCGCGTGTAGTCCTTCGCCTCGATGCCGTCGATGCGCGCGCGCACCGCCTCGTCGTAGGCGTCGGCGAAGCGCTTGATGCGGTAGATGTCGCAGCGCGTGCGCGTCCAGCCCGAGAATCCGTAGATCGCATAGCTGTCGCCGAGCTTCTCCAGCGCCTCGCAGAGCATCACCAGCGCCTCGCGCTCGGCATCGTTCACCCAGCCCTTGGTCGAGCCGCTCATGTCGACCATGAACATCGCGGCGAGACTGCGCTCGTTTCTCACCCGGCGGCTGAACAGGCGTTCCGACGACTCGACGCCGCCGCGGCGGTCGTTCACCGCCTCGACCAGCGCGTCGAGGTCGATCTCCTCGCCCTCGGGCTGGCGGCCGAGGATGCGGTCCTCGCCGCGCACCGCCTCGAACTTGCGCTTGAGCTGCTGGATCAGCGGCGCATGGCGCTGGCGCGTCTCCCGCACGAAGGCGCCGTCGCCCGGCTTCACCGCCATCTCGTAGACATGGCACCAGCCGCGCCGGTAGGTGTTGCGGTGGTAGTCCCACTCGTCGTAGAAGAAATCCGCCTTCCGGTCGCTCTGCAGCTCGGGGGCAGGCGCGCCGGGCTGCGCCGGATCGACCGGCGTCCAGGCGCCGTCGCCGGCAGGCGTCAGCGCCTCGGGCGGCACTTCGCCGAGATCGAGCAGCAGCGACTGGGCGGCGGCCTGCGCCTCCGGCGGCAGCGTCACCGCCTCGCCGTCGGCCTTGACCTCGAGCGCGCCGGTCTCGCTGTTCAGTTGCGCGGCGAACTCGTTGGGCGCGGCCTGCCGCGTGCCCGCCGCGCCCCTCAGTGCAGTCCGAATCGCGGCGAGCGCCTTCCGCAGCGTTTCGCTGTCGCGCGCGATGCGCTCGGCGCGCACGCGCGCGGCGATGCCCGGCTCGAGGCGGCCGCAGAAAGTCGGCGCCGGCGGGGCGGCGCCGCGCGCCATGAATTTCTCCAGCCAGCGCAGCGTGGTGTCCGCCGTGGCTTCCGGGGCCTGCAAATCGGCCAGCGCCTCCGCCAGTTCGGCCGGCCAGGCGCCGCGCACGCCGGCGAGCAGCGCGCCCAGCCCCGGCAGCTCGCGCGCGACGCGGGCTTCGAGGCGCACGGCCTCGAGATGGGCGAGCCAGGTGAGTGCCTGCCCACGTTCCATGGGCTCCGGCCAGCGCGCCAACTCGGCTTCGAGGTCGACCGCGAAGGTGCCGTAGCGCGTCTGCGCCCAGAGCTGCACCGCCAACGCCGTGTACAGCCGGCGGTTGTCCGCGGCGGCCTCGAAGTGCGCGATGCGCGCCGGCAGGAAGATCGTCTCGGTGTCGGTCCAGGGGTAAGCGCCCGCTTTCAGCGCCAGGTTCCGGCCCGACAGTCCCTGCACGAAGCGCGCGAGCCGCGGCTCGACCTCGGCGAAGCGCGCGAAGACGCGGCCCTCCTTGAGCGCGACGAAGCCGTCGAGATCGCGCAGCGTCTCCATCGCCGGGCGCAGGCCCTCCTTGTCGTAGGTGTCGAGGCCGGCGATCACCCAGGCCTCGAAGTCCTTTTCCGTCAGGCGCTCGAACGCCTTGGGCGCGAGCGTGGCGATCAGGTAGCCGATCTCGGCGTAGGTCTGCGCCGCAACGCCCGCCCAGTGCAGCACCAGTTCCTGATGCTTGCGCGGCAGCGGTTCGAGCAGCGCGGCGAGGCGCTCGATCGAACGGTGCGAGGGCGAGGCGAACAGCAGCGCGTCGAGCTTTTCCTCGAGTTCGTGCTCGAACAGTCGGCGCTGGCTGGGCGGCGAGTCAGAAGACGGCACGGACCAGGTCGTCGAGGGACTGCGTCATGTCGGGATCGTCGGTCAGCGCGCGGGCGATCGCCGCCGTGCTGGCCGCGGCCGGCGCCATGCCGGCGCCGATCAACTGCGCGGCATGCACCAGCAGCCGCGTGCTGGCGCCCTCGTCGAGTCCGGCGCCCTTGAGGTTGCGCGTCAGTTCGCCGAGCTTGACCAGCTTCTTCGCCGTGTCGGCATCGATGCCGCCTTCGGTGGCGACGATGCGCGCCTCCACTTCCGCCCCCGGATAGTCGAATTCGAGCGCGACGAAGCGCTGGCGGGTGCTCGGCTTGATCTCCTTGAGCACGCTCTGGTAGCCGGGGTTGTAGGAAATCACCAGCATGAAGCCGGGCGGCGCCGGGATCAGCTCGCCGCGCTTGTCGACGGCCAGCGCGCGGCGCGTGTCGGCCAGCGGGTGGATCACCACCGTCGTGTCCTTGCGCGCCTCGACGATCTCGTCGAGGTAGCAGATCGCGCCGGAGCGCACGGCGGCGGTCAGCGGGCCGTCGAGCCAGACCGTCTCGTCGCCGACGATCAGATACCTGCCGACCAGGTCGGCGGTGGTCAGGTCGTCGTGGCAGGCGACGGTGACCAGCGGGCGCTTGAGCTTCCAGGCCATGTACTCGACGAAGCGCGTCTTGCCGCAGCCGGTCGGGCCCTTGAGCAGCACCGGCAGGCGCTTCTGCGCCGCGGCCTCGAACAGCGCCACCTCGTCGACGACCGGCTGGTAGTAGGGCTCGGCGCCGAGCGACTCCAGTTCGGGCGTGATGGTCCTGACATGCGCCGCGTTCATGGTCAGAGCTCGGTGAAAAGTTCCGCCTCGGGCAGGCGCGACTTCGGCAGCCTGGCGTTGAAGTCGGCGTCGCTGCGGTAGCCGAGCGCGGCAAGCACCACGGATGTGAGGCCGCGCTGCGCCAGGCCCAGCTCCGCATCGAGCTGCGCCTTGTCGAAGCCCTCGATCGGGCAGGCATCCAGCCCAAGCGCCGCGGCGCCCTGCAGCAGCATGCCGAGGGCGATATACACCTGCTTCTGCATCCAGAACGTCGTGTCCCGCAGTTCGTTGCGGTGCAGGTTGGCATAGTAGTTGCGCGAGTTGTTCTGGTTGGTCTTCGCTTCCGGCGTCGGGAAGCGGCCGTCCTTGTCCTCCTGGGCGAGGATCGCGGCGATGTGCGCGTCGTCGAAGTCGGTCTTCGCGCAGAGCACCACCGCGTGCGAGCAGTCGCGCAGCTTCGGCGCGTTGTAGGCGTAGGTACCCTGCGTCGCGACGGCGAGGCGCTGCTTGCCGGCGTCGCTGGCGGCGATGAGGTAGTGCCAGGGCTGCGAGTTGATCGAGGACGGCGCGCAGCGCAGCACGGTGCGCAGCGCGGCGATGTCGGCCGGTGCGATCTTCTTCGTCGCGTCGAAGGCCTTGCAGGTATGGCGGGTGGTGGCGATGCGGGCGATGTCGGGGCGTTCCATGATCGTTCCTCACACTGAAAACGCTGCCAGTCTACCAGCGCCTGGCCGGGTATTTGCCGCACCTCCGGCTTGTGCTCAAATGCGGGCTTTGCCCCTTCCCGCCTGACTTTTCCCCTTATGCAGATCACCGTCGCCGCCCTCATCGTCCGCTTCATGGAGCGCCTCGGCATCCGCACCATCTACGGCATGCCGGGTTCGCACATCCTGCCGGTCTACGACCGCCTCTACGATTCGTCGATCCGGACGGTGCTGGTCAAGCACGAGCAGGGCGCGGCCTTCATGGCCTGCGGCGAGGCGCGCGCGACGCGCGGCATCACGGCCTGCATCACCACCGCCGGCCCCGGCGCGACCAATCTCGTCACCGGCATCGCCAACGCCTACGCCGACAAGCTGCCGGTGCTGATCGTCACCGGCGAAACCTCCACCTTCATCTTCGGCAAGGGCGGCCTGCAGGAAAGCTCGGGCGAGGGCGGCAGCATCGACCAGTCCGACCTGTTCCGCGGCATCACGCGTTACCACAGGATCGTCGAACGCACCGACTACCTGCTGCAGGTGCTGCGCCAGGCCGCGCGCATCCTGCTCGCGCCCAACGCCGGGCCGGTGCTGCTCTCGCTGCCCTACAACATCCAGAAGGAGCCGGTCGAGGAAAACCTGCTCGACGGCATCCGCTTCGTCACCGACGCGCCGCGCATCTGCAACAGCTTCGCCGCGACCGAGGAGATGGGGCGCATGATCCGCGAGGCGCGCCATCCGGTGATCGTCGCCGGCCACGGCTGCTTCCTCGCCGGGGCGCAGGGCGTGCTGCAGAAGCTCGGCGAGCGGCACGCGATCCGCGTCGCCACCACGCTCAAGGGCAAGGGGCTGATCGCCGAGAGCGACCCGCGCGCGCTCGGCTGCCTCGGCGTCACCTCGGACGGCAGCGCCTACCGCCACATCGTCGCGCATGCCGACCTGCTGATCGTGCTCGGCGCCGGCTTCAACGAGCGCACCAGCTATCTGTGGGACCCCAAGCTGATGGCCGGCAAGCGCGTGATCCAGGTGGACCACGACGCGAGCCAGCTCGAAAAGGTGTTCAAGGCAGATCTCGTGATCCACGGCGATATCCGCGCCGTGCTGGAGGACCTGCTGATCTGCCTCAGCGACTTTCCGGCGCCGCCGCCGCCGGCATACACCGCAGCGGAGATCAAGCCGCACTTCACCGCCATCGCGCACCTGTTCGAGCGCATCGTCGAGCGTCTGCCCGAGGCGCTGGTGTTCGACGACAACATCATCCTCGCGCAAACCTATCTCAAGGCATCGCCGCGCCACCGCTACTTCCCCAACTCGGGCGTCTCTTCGCTCGGCCACGCGATCCCGGCCGCCATCGGCGCGCGCTGCGCCGTGGCCACGCCGGCCTTCGCCATCCTCGGCGACGGCGGCTTCCAGATGTGCTGCATGGAACTGATGACCGCGGTGAACTACCGGATTCCCTTGAACGTGGTGATGATCAACAACGGCACGCTCGGCTTGATCCGCAAGAACCAGTTCCAGCTCTACCGCGAGCGCTACATCGACTGCGACTTCGCTAATCCCGACTTCGCGCTGCTGGCGCAAAGCTTCGGCATCGCCCACTGGCGCGTCGAGAGCGCCGCCGACGTCGATGCGCTGTTCGAGCGTGCCGATCTGGTCGGCGGGATCAACCTGATCGAAGTGCTCTGGGACAAGAACGTCTTTCCGGCCTATCGCTCGGATCGCTGACCCGCCCATGGCACGGCACCGTTTCCTCGTCGTCGTGCCGGTCGCCGACCGGCCGCGCCACCTGCAGGCTTGCCTCGGCAGCCTCGCCGAACTGCGGCGGCGCTTTCCCTACGACGGCGATATCGCGGTGCTGGTCGCCGACGACAGCGCGGATGCGGCGAGCATCGCCGCCCACCGCGACATCGCGGGGCGCTTCGCCGCCGACGACCTGCGGGCGATCCACTTTCCGCCCGAGGAGCAAATCGCCCTCGTCCGCTCGCTGGGTATCGAACTGCCCCGGGTGCTCGGCGATGCCCCCGCCGACCGCTACGGGCATAAAGGCCAGGGAGTGATGCGCAACATCGCCTGGCTGAAGGCGGCCGAACTGCTGAAGGATCGGCCAGGCGAGACACTGATCTGGTCGATCGACAGCGACCAGGAGTTCCGCGTCAATCTGCCCGAAGACGACGGTTACGTCGTGGACTACTTCGGCGGCCTCGACCGGATCTTCGCGCGCACCGACACGCTGGTGCTGACCGGCAAGGTGGTCGGCGATCCGCCGGTCTCGCCGGCGGTGATGACCAGCAATTTCCTCGACGACGTGCTGGCCTTCGTCGATGACCTGGGCCGACGCGATCCGCTGGCGCCCTGCAGCCATCACGGCACGGCAACGACTACCGGGGATGCCGCCTATCACGACATGGCCGACCTGTTCGGCTTCAAGCCGGAATCGCACTACGCCTACCCCTGCCCGCTCGCCGGCCCGCACGGCGAGGCCGACTGCTGCGCGCACTTCGCCGGCCGCGTGAACAGCTTCTTCTACGGCGAGCACCCGACGCGCGTCTCCTCCTACGTTGCCGGCGACCTGCTGGCCGGCGTGCAGCCGGCGCGCACGGTGTATGCGGGCAACTACGTGTTCCGCCCCGCGGCGCTGCGCTACTTCATCCCCTTCGCGAGCTTGCGTCTGCGCATGTCCGGCCCGACGCTCGGCCGCATCCTGAAGGCCGAACTGGGCCCGCGCTTCGTCTCGGCCAATCTGCCGATGCTGCACAACCGCACCGTCGAAAGCGGCGGCCAGTCCGAGTTCCGCCCCGGCATCGAGACGCAGGCCGCCGCCATCGACATGAGCGGCGAGTTCGAGCGCCAGTTCTACGGCGACGTGATGCTGTTTTCCGTCGAGAGGATCGCGGCGGAACAGGATCTGCGCCGCCTCGCCAGCGCCGAGTTTTCCCAGATGCTTGATACGCAGCGCATCGAGATGCTGGGGCGCTACAACGCGCGGCAGCAGGCGATCCTCGCCAAGCTCGCCAGGCTCGAGCAACTGCTCGCCGATCCCGCGCAATGGTGGCATGCCATGCCGGAGAAGACCGCCGGCTTCCGCCATTTCGCGGCGAACGTACGGAGGAACTTCGACGTGCATTCCTCGGGGCATGCGCGCATCAACGACGAGGCCGGCTGGACGCGGTGGCGCGCGCGGCTGCTCGACGGCCTCGATCATTACGCCGCCGACCGCGAAGCATGGGCACGACTGATCTGAAGCTCCGGCTGCATCGCCGCCGCCGGCCGCAGCGCTACGCCTTCCTCGACGAGCTGCTGGCGACACAGGCCTTGTCGCGCGCACAACTGCTGCAAAAGCAGCGCGCCGACCTGCGCGCGATGCTGCGCTTCGCGCGCGAGAACACGGCCTGGTACGGCCGCACGCTCGCCGGCATTCCCGACACGACGGACATCGCGACACTGCCGATCCTGCGCAAGGAGGATGTCGTCGCCCATCTGCCCGAGCTGCTGGCGCGCGGCAACGACCCGGCGACGACGCCGGTCGGTTACACCGGCGGCTCGACCGGCAAGCCGCTGGCGTTCTGGTACGACGAGGCCAAGCACGAACTGATGCGCGCCGGCATGATGAGAAGCTACATGATGTCCGGCTGGCGGCCGGGGCAGAAGATCCTCAACTTCTGGGGCGCGCGGCAGGACACGGTGCCCGGCGGCGTGTTCGGCGGCGCCCGGCTGGACGACTGGATCGCCGCCGAGAGGACGCTGCCGGCGCACGAGATCGACGCCGCGAAGCTCGCCGCCTGGGCCCACTTCATCCGGTCCTGGCGGCCGACCCTGCTGCAGGGCTACGCCTCGATCCTCGCCGCGCTGGCCCGCTTCGTTCTCGACGGGAAGCTCGTCATGCCTGCCAGTCTGCTCGGCGTCTATTCGACCGCCGAGGTGCTCACCGACGATCAGCGCGAGACCATCGGGCAGGCGTTCTCCTGCAAGGTGTTCAACCAGTACGGCAGCCGCGAGATCCCGAACATTGCCTGCGAATGCCGCCACGGCCGCATGCACATCTTCACCGACATGGTCTGGCTCGAATCGGTCGATGGGGATTTGCTGGTCACTTCGCTGACCAACCGGCTGATGCCGATGCTCCGCTACGAGAACGGGGATTCGGGCGAGTTGCTGGAGGGCGAATGCCCCTGCGGGCTGCCCTTCCCGCTGATGAAGATGGGGGTCTGCCGGCAGAACGACTTCATCAGCGCGCCGGGCGGCAAGCGCCTGCATCCGTCCTTCTTCAACCGGCTGCTCTACGGCCGGACGCAGGTGGACGCCTACCAGTTCGTCCAGGACGCGCCGGACCAGGTCAGGTTGCGGCTGGCCGGCGCGCCGCTGCCGGAGGCCGCCCTGGCGGAAATGAAGGCGGCGGTTGCAGCGGAAGGACTGACGCTGGAGATCGAGGCGGTGCCGGCCATCGAACGGACGCAATCCGGCAAGCATCGCTTCGTGATCAGCCGCTGCCCGGTCGGCTGAGGCAAATATCGTTTGCTTTATTCGGAAATATGGCGCATAGTGCGCGCCTACGATTTTCAAGCAGTGTCCGTTTGTCTGGTTGCTTTACCCGCGGTTCCCGCGGCGTCTCTTCCCTTCATTACCTCGCCGTCTTGACAGTCGTCCCATCCGGGGATGCTCCCCTTCATCTTTTTGAGGAAATTCAAGACATGGCTTCAGGTACCGTCAAGTGGTTCAACGATTCCAAAGGTTTCGGCTTCATCACCCCCGAGAACGGCGGTGACGATCTGTTCGCGCATTTTTCCGCCATCCAGAGCCAGGGGTTCAAGACCCTGCGGGAAGGCCAGCGCGTCAGCTTCGACATCACCACCGGCCCCAAGGGTCAGCAGGCGTCGAACATCCGCGCGCTCGACTGAGAGTGGCCAGCGGGTCCCGCACCGGAGCCCGCCGCAACGGAAAAGCCCGGCACGCGCCGGGCTTTTCATTTACCGCCATACGACCGGAGACGAGCCCATGGCCAAGGAAGAACTGATTGAAATGCAAGGCGTCGTCGTGGAAGTGCTGCCCGATTCGCGCTACCGCGTCACCCTCGACAACGGCCATGCCCTGGTCGCCTACAGCGCCGGCAAGATGCGCAAGCACCACATCCGCATCCTCGCCGGCGACCGCGTCACGCTCGAACTGTCGCCCTACGACCTGAGCAAGGGCCGCATCAATTTCCGCCACATCGAGGGGCGCACGCCGCCCGCCGCGCGCCCGCCGCAGCAGCGCCGCCGCTGACGCGGCGCGCCTCAGTCCTTGCCGCAGCTGCCGCCTTCGTCGGGGCTGTAGGCGAGGCCGGAGGCATCCTCGTCGATGCCTTCCTCGAGCATCCTGCGCTCGTATTCCTCGCGCTGCTTGCGCGCCTCCTCCTCGATCTCGGCCTGGCGCGCCTGCCATTTCTTGAGCCGCTCCTGCGCGGCTTCCTCGTCCAGCTCGAGACTCTTCTCGCCGAACAGCACCTGTTTGAGGAAGCGGAAGGAAAACTGCATCAGCTCGACGTCGTCCTCCATCAGCATCCTGCGCATCTCGGGGTCGAGCTTGAACAGCTTGTTGAAGGCCTCGCTCTCGACGAAGTCGCGGAAGGTGTCGATGTCGTAGCAGGCCATGAAGAACAGCTGGCGGCTCTTCAGCGAGGGCGCGCCGATGGCCGGGCCGGCGGATTTCTTCTTGAGCACCAGCTGGCGCCAGCCGCGCGCCAGCTCGTCGTACTCCTCGACGCCCTGCTCCTGGCGATACTCGGCGATGGTGAGGCGGCGCGGCTCGTCGTGCCCCTTGCAGTGCTCTTCCTTGACCAGCGCGTAGGACTGGGTGTCGGTGTATTCGTCCTGCCTGCGCATCGACAGCAGGGCGACCGGGTAGTAGCGGCAGGCGGTCGGCCGGTCCTCGTAGACCGCGCAGCCCTCGGGCCGCATGAAGCGGCAGGCGGTGCCGTTCTCGACCGGACGGAACTTGACACCGGCGATGCCGTCCTTCTCCATCTCGTAGGGGACCGTGTATTCGCGCAGGAACTCGGTCGAACTGATGCCGAGACGCTTCTTCAGGCGGATGATGTCGTAGGGCGTCAGCGAAATGTCGATGTTCGCACAGCAGGCGTTCCAGCAGCCGATGCCCTTGTGGCAGGAAAACTGGATTTCCTTGCTCTCGTCGAACATCGTCGGCATGACCGGGCTGCCGGGAATGGGAATGTCGGGCTTGGACATGAGATAAACCTCGCTGCTGCAATGGAAAAATCGGAAACCGGAATGAAACAGGCCGGAAGCCTTGCGGCTTCCGGCCTGCATGTTACAGCCTAGGCCTGCTTAGTGCGGGGCGGCGGCCTTGAACAGCTTCGACTTGTCGACCAGATCGACGTGCTTGCGCTTGAAGCAGGTCCACTTCTTGGTCTTCTTGTCGTAGATCGAGTTCACGAAGCAGTGCCAGTTGGTCTCATCGACGAAGTTCTTGTCGGTGCGGTAGTAGAAGCCGGGGTAGCGGCTCTCTTCACGGAACTGGATGTGCTTCATGTGGGCTTCGGCCGTCAGGATGCGGTGGTAGTTCTCCCACGCGCGCAGCAACTCGTGCAGGTCCTTCGCACGCATCTTCTGGGCGTCTTCCTTCAGCATCTCGAGCTTCTCTTCGGCAACGGCGAGCATCTTGTCGTTGGTGTTGTAGTAGGTCGCGACGCCGGCCACATACTCGTCCATGATCTTCTGCAGGCGGAACTGCAGCATCTTGGGCGTGATGTAGTTCGGGTTGACGTCGATCGCGGTCGAGTAGTCCTTGTGCTCCAGGAAGTTCTTGACCGGCTTCCAGATCGCGGCGGCGATTTCCTCGGGGGTCTCGTCGAGCTCGGGCTTGAGGTCGGCGTTGTCGAGGCAGTACTTGACCATCGCCTTGGAGGCCAGGCGGCCTTCGGTGTGCGAGCCGGAGGAGAACTTGTGGCCGGCGGCGCCCACGCCGTCGCCGGCGGTGAACAGGCCCTTGACGGTGGTCATGCCGCGGTAGCCCCAGTTCCAGCCGGACGGCAGGTGGGCGGGGACGCCCGGCAGCTCTTCGCTGGTCGGCGCGCCGACGTCGGTCGGGCCGGACACCCAGATGCCGCAGCAGCCGGAGTGCGAGCCGAGCAGGTAGGGCTCGGTCGGCATCAGCTCGGACATCTTCTTCTCGGGCTCGATGTTCTCGCCGACCCAGATGCCGCACTGGCCGATACACATGTCGAGGAAGTCTTCCCAGGCCTCGGCTTCGAGGTGCTTGACTTCCTTCGGCGACAGGGTCTCGCGCAGCTTGGCCAGCGCGGTGACGGTGTCCATGTAGATCGGGCCGCGACCTTCCTTCATCTCCTTGAGCATCAGGTGGTTGCGCAGGCAGGAGGCGGGAACGGCGGCCTGGCCATAGGGCGGGTAGTCGTTCAGCATCTCCTTGTTCTTGGTCATGTAGTCTTCGCCGTAGGCGTTGGCTGCACGGGCCTTGAACAGCAGGAACCAGG
>DDXW01000018.1 GCA_002347285.1 Rhodocyclaceae bacterium UBA2250
GGCGGGGGCGGCGGCGGGCGCGGCCTTCGGCTCTTCCTTCTTCACCAGGTCGGGATCGCACTCGGCGATCGCCATGGCGGGCGTCCAGTAGCCGGTGCGCCAGCACAGACCGAAGCCGCTCTTCGCGACATAGCCACGCTGGTCGATGACGTAACCGACGGTACCCTTCATGTCGACGCCCGGGGTCTGCGCCTGGGCGGCGGCACCGATGCCGGCAAGCGCGGCGGCGATCAGGATGTTCTTGGAAACGAGTTTGATCATGTTGTCTTCCCTCGGATGAGTTGGTGGTGTTGAGGCTATGCGCAAAACAGAAACAAAAAACCAGCCGATTGCTCTTTCGACCTGAGGCGATGTCGAGAAAAGCCGGCTAATCAATTTTCACAGATGGCATTCTGCCACATTCTGCAGCGATTCAGCAACGCCTGCGCGTCAAGGTCGACCGGTACCTTGTCTTTTATTCGCAACTGGCCGGCGACCCAGACATGCGTGATCTGCTCCCGGCCTGCCGCATAGACCAGGTGGGAGACCGGATCGTAGCAGGGCTGGATTTCCCAGTCGTCGAGCCGCAGGGCCAGCAGGTCGGCCGCCTTGCCGGGCAGGAGCGAGCCGATCGACTGGTCCAGCCCGAGCGCGCGGGCGCCTTCGATGGTCGCCATGCGCAGCGCCTGGTGGGCCGGCAGGCAGGTGGCGTCGCCGCTGGCGAGCTTGGCCAGCAGCGCGGCATGGCGCATCTCGCGCAGCATGTCGAGGCGATTGTTGCTGGCGGCGCCGTCCGTGCCGAGTCCGACGCCGGCGCCTTGGGCGAGCAGGGCGCCAATGGGGGCGCTGCCGCTGGCGAGCTTCATGTTCGAGGTCGGGCAGTGGGCGATGTGGCAACCGGACGAGGCGAGCAGGGCGATCTCGTTCCGATCGAGGTGGACGGCATGCACGGCGATGGTCCGGTGTCCGAGCAGCCCGAGGCGGCGCAGCCGTTCGAGCGGCCGCATGCCATGCTGCTTGAGGCTGCCGGCGATTTCGTCCGCGGTTTCGTGGACATGGATATGGATGGGCAGGTCGAGCTGGTCGGCAAGTTCGGCGATGCGCTCGAAGGTGCGGTCGGCGACGGTGTAGGGCGCGTGCGGAGCCAGGCAGAAGGAAAGCGAGGGTTCGCCGGCGAGTTCGTCGCGGGCCGCCAGGCCTTTGGCGAGATAGTCGTCCGCCCCGCTGCCGTAGGCGCTGGGAAACTCGAAGACCGTGATGCCCAGCGCGGCGCGCATGCCGGCCGCCATGGCGGCCGCCGCCGCGGCGCGCGGGAAGAAATACATGTCGTTGAAGCAGGTGATGCCCCCGCGCAGCATTTCCCAGCAGGCGAGCAGGGTGCCGTCATGGACGAACTCGGCGCTGACGAGGCGGCTCTCGGCCGGCCAGATGCGTTCCTGCAGCCAGCGCATCAGGGGCACGTCGTCGGCGTAGCCGCGCAGCAGGGCCATCGCGGCATGGGTATGCAGGTTGATGAATCCCGGCAGCAGCAGGTGCTCGGTCAGGCGCAGATGCCGGCGGGCGGCGTATTGCCGGTGCGCTTCCGGCGTGGGCAGCAGCGCGACGATCTTGCCGGCATCGACGATCAGGCTGTGGTGGTCGAGAACCGTGCCGGCCGGTTCGACCGGAACGATCCAGCGGGCATCGACGATCTGATCGACCGGACGGGCCATGGGTGGGGAAAGGGCGGCCATGAATGCTAGAATTCCCGACTTTTGAAAGCGCCCATTTTAGCGGGCTTGCCAGTCTATGACCTCCGCTTTCGCCAAGGAAACCCTGCCCGTCAGCCTCGAAGAGGAGATGCGCCGCTCCTATCTGGATTACGCGATGAGCGTGATCGTCGGCCGGGCGCTGCCGGACGCGCGCGACGGCCTCAAGCCGGTGCACCGCCGCGTGCTCTACGCGATGCACGAGCTGTCCAACGACTGGAACCGGCCCTACAAGAAGTCGGCGCGCATCGTCGGCGACGTCATCGGTAAATATCACCCGCACGGCGATACCGCAGTCTATGACACGATCGTGCGGATGGCGCAGGATTTCTCGCTGCGCTACATGCTGGTCGATGGCCAGGGCAACTTCGGCTCGGTCGACGGCGACAACGCCGCGGCGATGCGCTACACCGAAGTGCGCATGGCGCGCATCGGCCACGAGCTGCTGGCCGACATCGAGAAGGAAACCGTCGATTTCGGCCCGAACTACGACGGCTCGGAGAAGGAGCCGCTGATCCTGCCGGCCAGGATCCCCAACCTGCTGATCAACGGCAGCGCGGGCATCGCCGTCGGCATGGCGACCAACATTCCGCCGCACAACCTCAACGAGGTGGTCGACGCCTGCCTGGCGCTGCTCGACAACCCGGGCATAGACATCGAGGAACTGATCAAGATCATCCCGGCGCCGGACTTTCCGACCGCCGGCCTGATCTACGGCGTTTCCGGCGTGCGCGAAGGCTATCTGACCGGTCGCGGCCGCGTCGTCATGCGCGCCCGCACCCACTTCGAGGACCTCGAGAAGGGCGGCAAGCAGGCGATCGTCGTCGACGAACTGCCCTACCAGGTGAACAAGAAGACCCTGCAGGAAAAGATCGCCGAACTGGTCAACGAGAAGAAGATCGAGGGCATCGCCCATATCCAGGACGAGTCGGACAAGTCCGGCATGCGCCTGGTGATCGAACTCAAGCGCGGCGAAGTGCCCGAGGTGGTGCTCAACAACCTCTACAAGCAGACGCAGCTGCAGGACACCTTCGGCATGAACATGGTGGCGCTGGTCGATGGCCGCCCGCAGCTGCTCAACCTCAAGCAGATGCTCGACTGCTTCCTGGCGCACCGCCGCGAGGTGGTGACGCGGCGCACGGTGTTCGAGCTGAGGAAGGCGCGCGAGCGCGGCCATATCCTCGAAGGCCTCGCCGTCGCGTTGTCGAACGTCGACGAAGTCATTGCATTGATCAAGGCCGCGCCCACGCCTGCGGATGCCAAGCGCGGACTGATGGCGCGCGCCTGGAAGTCGTCGCTGGTCGAGGAAATGCTGCTGCGCGCCGCCGCCGAGGCCTCGCGTCCCGAAGGGCTGGCGCCCGAGTTCGGCCTGTCGCGCCGCGGCTACTTCCTTTCCGATGCCCAGGCGCAGGCGATTCTCGAACTGCGGCTGCAGCGTCTGACCGGCCTCGAGCAGGACAAGATTCTCGCCGAATACCGCGAGGTGATGGACCAGATCGCCGACCTGCTCGACATTCTGGCGCGCCCGGAGCGCATCACGCAGATCATCGGCGACGAGCTGACCGCCGTGAAGGCGCAGTATGGCGACAAGCGCCGTTCGGAGATCGTGCTGCAGACGGCCGACATCAATCTCGAGGATCTGATCGCCCGCGAGGACATGGTCGTCACGCTGTCGCACGGCGGCTACTTCAAGCGCCAGTCGCTCGACGACTATCGCACGCAGCGGCGCGGCGGCCGCGGCAAGCAGGCGGCGGCGATCAAGGAGGACGATTTCGTCGATCGCCTCTTCATCGCCAACACGCACGACTACATCCTCTGCTTCTCCAACCGCGGCCGTGTCTATTGGCTCAAGGTCTACGAGGTTCCGGAAGGCACGCGCACCTCGCGCGGCAAGCCGATCGTCAACCTCTTCCCGCTGGAAGAGGGCGAGAAGATCACCGCCGTGCTGCCGACCTCGGCGTTCGACGAGGCGCATTACGTCTTCATGGCCACGGCGATGGGCACGGTGAAGAAGACGCCGCTGACGGATTTCGCCAATCCGCGCAAGGCCGGCATCATCGCCGTCAACCTCGACGAAGGCGACTACCTGATCGGCGTGGCGATCACCGACGGCAACTGCGACGTGATGCTGTTCTCCGACGCCGGCAAGGCGGTACGCTTCGCCGAGGAGGACGTGCGGCCGATGGGCCGCGCCGCGCGCGGCGTGAAGGGCATGACGCTCGAGGACGGGCAGAGCGTCATCTGCATGCTGGTGGCGGCCGACGAGAAGATGAACGTCCTGACCGCGACCGAAAACGGCTACGGCAAGCGCACGCCGATCGCCGAATACACCAAGCACGGCCGCGGCACCAAGGGCATGATCGCCATCCAGACTTCGGAGCGCAACGGCCTGGTGGTCGGTGCGGTGCTGGTCGAGGAGGGCGACGAGGTGATGCTGATTTCCACCGGCGGCGTGCTGATCCGCAGCAAGGTCGACCAGGTGCGCGAGACCGGGCGCTCGGCGCAGGGCGTGCGGCTCATCAATCTGGATGACGGCACCAAGCTTGCCGGCATCGAAAAGGTCATCGAAACCGAAGAAGAGGAGTGATGCAAATGGCACGTGTATTCAATTTCAGCGCCGGTCCCGCCGCACTGCCCGAAGAAGTCCTCAAACAGGCCGCCGACGAGATGCTCGATTGGCACGGCAGCGGCTCGTCGGTGATGGAGATGAGCCACCGCGGCAAGGAGTTCATGGGCATCGCCGCCCAGGCCGAAGCCGACCTGCGCGAGCTGATGGGCATTCCGGCCAGCTACAAGGTGCTGTTCCTGCAGGGTGGCGCCTCGCTGCAGTTCGAGATGATCCCGATCAACCTGCTGCGCGGCAAGCCGGTGGCCGACTACGTGCATACCGGCGAGTGGGCCAAGAAGGCGATCAAGGCCGCCAAGACCTTCTGCAACGTCAATGTCGCCGCCAGCGCCGAGGACAAGGGCTACACCTACGCGCCGGTCCAGGCCGACTGGAAACTGACCAAGGACGCCGCCTACGTCCACTACACAGCCAACGAGACGATCGGCGGCATCGAGTTCCACTGGACGCCCGAGACCGGCGACGTACCGCTGGTCTGCGACATGTCCTCCAACATCCTGTCGCGTCCGGTCGACGTCAGCAAATTCGGCCTGATCTACGCCGGCGCGCAGAAGAACATCGGCCCGGCCGGCCTGACCATCGTTATCGTGCGCGACGACCTGGTCGGCAAGGCGGTGCCGACGCCGCCGGCGATGCTCGACTACAAGACCCACGTCGATGCCGAGTCGATGTACAACACCCCGCCGACCTACGCGATCTACATCGCCGGCCTGGTGTTCCAGTGGCTGAAGAGGAACGGCGGCGTGGCGGCGATCGAGCAGAGGAACATCGAGAAGGCCAACCTGCTGTACGACTACCTCGACACCACCGACTTCTACCGCAATCCCGTGCACAGGGAAGACCGCTCGCGCATGAACGTGCCGTTCACGCTCAAGGACGCCGCCCTCGACGAGGAATTCCTCAAGGGCGCCAAGGAGCGCGGCATGGTGCAGCTCAAGGGCCACCGCTCGGTCGGCGGCATGCGCGCCTCGATCTACAACGCGATGCCGCTGGCGGGCGTGCAGGCGCTGGTCGCTTACATGAAGGAATTCGCCGCGCAGAAAGGGTGAGGTCATGGCTGAAGCCACCAGGCAGTTTCAGGTTCTGATCCTCAACAACGTCTCGCAGACCGGCCTCAGGCGCCTCGGCGACCGCTGCGACTGCGCCAAGGATGTCGCGCAGCCCGATGCGATCCTGCTGCGCTCGGCCGACCTGCACGGCGTCGAGATCGCCAGGTCGGTGCTGGCGATCGGCCGCGCCGGCTCGGGCACCAACAACATCCCGGTGGCCGAGATGAGCAAGCGCGGCGTGCCGGTGTTCAATGCGCCGGGCGCCAACGCCAACGCCGTCAAGGAACTGGTGCTGGCCGGCATGCTGCTCGCCGCGCGCAACATCGCCGGGGCGATGAAGTTCGTCGCCGCCCTCGATCCGGACGATGCCGAGATGGAAAAAAAGGTCGAAGGCGGCAAGAAGACCTACGCCGGCTACGAACTGGCCGGCCATACGCTCGGCGTCGTCGGCCTCGGCAAGATCGGCTGCCTGGTCGCCGACGCGGCGATCAAGCTCGGCATGCACGTCATCGGCTACGACCCGGAAATCACCGTCGATGCGGCCTGGAGCCTGCCGGCGCAGGTGAAGAAGGCGAACTCGCTCGCCGAGGTGCTCAAGGGCAGCAATTTCCTGACGCTGCACGTGCCGCTGGTCGAGGCGACGAAGAAGATGATCAACGCCGACAGCATCGCGCAGATGAAGCATGGCGCTCATCCACCTGTGCTGCTCAACTTCTCGCGCGAGGGCGTGGTGGACGAGGCGGACGTGCTGGCGGCGCTCGACGGCAAGCAGCTCGCCGCCTACGTCTGCGATTTCCCGAGCAAGCACGTCAACGGCCACCCCGGGGTGATCGCCCTGCCGCACCTCGGCGCTTCGACGCGCGAGGCCGAGGAGAACTGCGCGATCATGGTCGCCGACCAGGTGCGCGATTACCTGCTCGACGGCAACATCGTCAATTCGGTGAACTTCCCGACGGTCGTCGTGCCGCGCGAGTCGGCTTTCCGCATCGCGGTCGCCAACGCCAACGTCCCCAGCATGGTCGGCCAGATCACCGCCGCGCTGGCGGAGGCCGGCTTCAACATCCACAACATGATGAACAAGTCGAAAAAGGACGTGGCCTATACGCTGGTCGACGTGGACAGCAAGGTGCCGCAGCAGGTGATCGACCAGATCGCCCGGATCGATGGCGTCCTCTCGGTACGCTACCTGCCGCGGGAAGGATGATGACTGACCCGGCGCAAAAGGAGCAGGAAGAGCTCGCCGAACTCAGTGGGCTGCGCGACGGCATCGACCGCATCGATGGCGAGGTGCTGCGCCTGCTGTCCGAGCGGGCCAGGCTGGCCCAGCGGGTGGGCGAGATCAAGCACGGCAACATCTATCGCCCCGAGCGCGAGGCGCAGGTGCTGCGGCGCATCGCCGAACTCAATCCCGGTCCGCTGCCGGAAGGCGCCGTGCGCACGATCTTCCGCGAGGTGATGTCGGCCTGCCTCGCGCTGGAACAGCCGTTGAAGATCGCCTACTTCGGCCCGGCCGGTACCTTCACCGAGTCGGCGGCGAAGAAGCATTTCGGTTCGGCGCCGACCTTCACGCCCTTCCTGACCATCGACGACGTGTTCCGTGCCGTCGAGGCGGGCCAGGCCGACTACGGCGTGGTGCCGATCGAGAACTCGACCGAGGGTTCGGTCGGCCGCACGCTCGACCAGATGCTGACCTCGCCGCTGATGATCTGCGGCGAGGCCAGCCTGCGCATCCACCAGAACCTGATGACGCGGGCGGACAGCCTCGCCGGCGTGACCAAGCTCTACTCGCATGCCCAGTCGCTCGCGCAGTGCCACGAGTGGCTCAACCGCAACCTGCCGCACATCGCGCGCGTGCCGGTTGCCAGCAACGCCGAGGCGGCGCGCATGGCGGCGCAGGATGCGGAAGCCTGCGCCATCGCCGGCGAGGCGGCGGCGCGCCTCTACGAGCTGAACATCCTCGCCGCCAACATCGAGGACGACCCGAACAACACGACGCGTTTCGTCGTACTGGCGGGCCACGACGCCGGGCCGTCGGGTCTCGACAAGACCTCGTTCGTCTGCTCGGCGCAGAACAAGCCGGGGGCGGTGCATGACCTGCTGACGCCGCTCAAGCAGCACGGCGTCTCGATGAACCGCTTCGAGTCCCGCCCGGCGCGCGGCTTCGGCGGCAGCCGCTGGGAATACGTGTTCTTCATCGACATCGAGGGGCATCGCACCGACGCGAAGGTGGCCGCCGCCCTCGACGACCTGCGCGGCTGCGTCGGTTTTCTCAAGGAGCTCGGTTCCTACCCCAAGGCGGCCGGCTGATCTTTCACAACGAGGTTGATATGAGCATCACCGCACAGGCACTGCTGTACGTCCGCAAGATTTCGCCCTACGTGCCGGGCAAGCCGATCACCGAGCTGGCGCGCGAGATGGGCATGCCGGTCGACCGGATCGTCAAGCTCGCCTCCAACGAAAATCCCCTCGGCATGAGCCAGAAGGCACGCGCCGCCGTGGAAAGCGCGATGCGAGGCATCGAGCGCTACCCCGACCAGTTCGAGCTGATCGCGGCGATCGCGGACCGGCTCGGCGTCGGCCAGAACCAGATCGTGCTCGGCAACGGCTCGAACGACGTGCTCGACCTCGCGGCGCGCGTGTTCCTCGCACCCGGCCGTTCGTCGGTGTTCTCCCAGCACGCCTTCGCCGTCTACCCGCTGGCGACGATGAGCACCGGCGCCGAATGCATCGTCGCGCCGGCGAAGCACTACGGCCACGACCTCGCCGCGATGAAGGCGGCCATGCGATCCGATACGCGCCTCGTCTGGATCGCCAACCCGAACAATCCGACCGGCAACTTCCTGCCCTACGACGAGGTGCGCGAGTTTCTCGCGTCGGTGCCGGCCGATGTCGCCGTGGTGCTCGACGAGGCCTACAACGAATACCTGCCGCCGGCCGAGCGCGTCGACACCGTCGCCTGGCTGAGGGAGTTCCCCAACCTGATCGTCACCCGCACCTTCTCGAAGATCTACGGCCTCGCGGGCCTGCGCGTCGGCTACGCGGTCGCCGCCGCCGAGATCGCCGATTTGATGAACCGCGTGCGCCAGCCGTTCAACGTGAACAACCTGGCCATCGCGGCCGCCAGCGCGGCGCTCGACGACCATCTGTTCATCGCCGAATCGTTCGAGCTCAACCGCCGCGGCATGGAGCAGATCGTCGCCGGCCTCAAGCGTCTCGGTCTCGAGCACATTCCCTCGCACGGCAACTTCGTCACCTTCGCCGTGTCCGACGGGGCGGCCGTCAACCAGAAGCTGCTCAAGCAGGGCGTCATCGTGCGGCCGATCGGCGGCTACGGCCTGCCGAACCACCTGCGCGTGACGATCGGCCTCGAAACCGAGAACGCGCGCTTCCTCGCGGCGCTGGAGAAGTCGCTCTGATGGCGGCGAGCAGGGTCGCCAGCAAAGTCGTCATTTGCGGCGTCGGGCTGATCGGCGGCTCGTTCGCCTTGGCCGTAAAGTCGGCGCTGGCGGGGCGGCGCGATGCGCCCTCCGTCAGGGTTGTCGGTATGGGGCGCACGCGGGTGCCGCTCGAGCAGGCGCTCCAGCTCGGCGCGATCGACGAGATCGGCGCCGACTGGCCGAGCGCGCTCAAGGACGCCGACCTGGTGCTGCTCGGCATGCCGGTCGGCCAGATGGCGCCGGTGATGCAGGCCATCGCGCCGCATCTCGAGCCGCGGACGCTGGTCACCGACGGCGGCAGCACCAAGAGCGACGTGGTCGCCGCCGCCCGCGCGGCGTTTGGCGACAAGATCCACCAGTTCGTGCCGGGCCATCCGATCGCCGGCGCGGAGAAGAGCGGCGTCGCCGCCGCGCGCGCCGACCTCTATCACGGCAAGCGCGTCGTGCTGACGCCGCTGCCGGAAAACACGCCGGCAGCGGTCAAGGCGATCCGCGCCGTCTGGGAAGTCTGCGGCGCCAAGGTGTCCGAACTCGCGCCGGACGAGCACGACCGCGTCTTCGCCGCGGTGAGCCATCTGCCGCACCTGCTGGCCTTCGCGCTGGTGCATGGCCTCGCCGGCCGCGACAATGCCGACCAGCTGTTTTCGTTCGCCGCCGGCGGCTTCCGCGACTTCACGCGCATCGCCAGCAGCCATCCGGAGATGTGGCGCGACATCTGCCTCGCCAATCGCAAGGCGCTGCTCAAGGAACTCGACGCCTACCTGGCCGAGCTGCTGCGTACGCGCGTGCTGCTGGCCGGTGCCGACAGCGCCGGGCTGGAGGCGATGTTCGCCACGGCGCGTGCGCGCCGCGATGCCTGGCTGGACTCTTTGCAGCCGGTGGGCGAGTGATGGAGCATCTTGATCTGCCGCCGCTGGCGCGCGCCGCCGGCACCGTGAAGCTGCCCGGCTCGAAGAGCATCTCCAACCGCATGCTGCTGCTCGCCGCGCTGGCGGAAGGGCATACCGAGATCCGCGACCTGCTCGATTCCGACGATACGCGCGTCATGCTCTCCGCGCTGGCGGCGCTCGGCGTCGGCCTCGAGCCGAAGGGAACGAACGCCTGGCGCGTGAACGGCGTCGGCGGCGTCTTCCCGGTCAAGCACGGCAGCCTGTTCATGGGCAACGCCGGCACGGCGATCCGTCCGCTGACGGCGGCGCTGGCGCTGTCCGGCGGCCGCTACAAACTTTCCGGCGTGCCGCGCATGCACGAGCGGCCGATCGGCGACCTGGTCGACGGCCTTCGCCAGATCGGCTGCCGCATCAGCTACGCCGGCAACGAAGGCTTCCCGCCCTTGGAGATCTTCCCCGGGGACGTGCGGCTCGACGCGCCGATCCAGGTGCGCGGCGACGTCTCCTCGCAGTTCCTCACCGCCTTGCTGATGGCGCTGCCGCTGACCGGAGAAAAAGTGGTCATCGAGATGACCACCGAGCTGATCTCCAAGCCCTACATCGAGATCACGCTGAATTTGATGGCGCGTTTCGGTGTGACGGTCGAGCGCGAAGGCTGGCAGCGCTTCACGATTTCCGCCGGCCAGCGCTATCGCAGTCCCGGCCTGCTGCATGTCGAGGGCGACGCCTCGGCGGCGTCGTATTTCCTCGCGGCGGGCGCCATCGGCGGCGGCCCGGTGCGCGTCGAGGGGGTCGGCCGGAACGGCATCCAGGGCGACGTCCGCTTTGCTGACGCGCTGGAGACGATGGGCGCGAAGATCGTCTGGGACGACTGTTACATCGAGGCTTCTGCGCCGGCCGATGGAAAGCTGAAGGCTTTCGACCTCGACCTCAACCACATTCCCGATGCCGCGATGACGCTCGCCGTCGCCGCGCTGTTCGCCGACGGCAGATGCGTGCTGCGCAACATCGCCTCCTGGCGGGTCAAGGAAACCGACCGCATCGCCGCGATGACGACGGAGTTGCGCAAGCTCGGCGCAACGGTGGAGGAGGGCGATGACTGGCTGGCCGTCACTCCGCCGCCGTCGTTCAAGCCCAACGCCGCGATCGACACCTACGACGACCACCGCATGGCGATGTGCTTCTCGCTCGCCGCGCTAGGGGGCGTGCCGGTGCGCATCAACGACCCGATGTGCGTGGTCAAGACCTTCCCGGACTACTTCGACGCCTTCGCGCGCATCGCCGCCCCGGTGATCGCCATCGACGGGCCGTCGGCTTCCGGCAAGGGCACGGTCGCGCAGCGCGTCGCCCAGGCGCTCGGCTTCCGCTTCCTCGACAGCGGCGCCCTCTACCGCCTCACCGCGCTGGCGGCGATGCGGGAGAATGTCCCGCTCGACGACGAGGCGGCGGTCGCGGCGATCGCCGCCGAGTTGCCCGCCGAGTTCGTCGGCGACAATATTTATCTTGGGAAAGAATACGTTAGCGAGGCGATCCGCGCCGAAGCGGTCGGCGTCGGCGCCTCGAAAGTGGCGGCTTTCCCCGCCGTGCGGGCCGCCCTGCTCGAACGCCAGCGTGCCTACCGGCGCTTTCCGGGCCTGGTCGCCGACGGCCGCGACATGGGCTCGGTGGTCTTCCCCGACGCACCGGTGAAGGTGTTTCTGACCGCCAGCGCCGAGGCGCGCGGCGAAAGACGCTATAAACAGTTGATCGACAAGGGAATGCCTGCTAACATGCGCCCCCTTTTGCAGGACATCGTGAAGGACCTGAGGGAACGCGATGCGCGCGATGCCGCGCGCAGCGTGGCGCCCTTGAAGCAATGCCCCGATGCCGACCTGGTGGACACCACCGAGTTGAACATCGAGCAAGCCGTGGCAGCGGTGATGGAGAGTGTCCATCGCCGCATGCCGTTCATCAACTAGCCCGTCGCAACTGACGGTTTTTTTGGAAACTTTTATGTCTGCTACCGCTGCCGCCGTGAATCCCGCCAACGAATCCTTTGCCGCCCTCTTCGAAGAGAGCCTCTCGCGCCAGGAAATGCGCGCCGGCGAAGTCATCACGGCCGAAGTCGTCCGCATCGACCAGAACTTCGTGGTCGTCAACGCGGGCCTGAAATCCGAATCTTTCATCCCGGTCGACGAGTTCAAGAACGACCGCGGCGAAGTCGAAGCCACCCCGGGCGAGTTCGTGCAGGTCGCCATCGAGATGCTCGAGGACGGCTACGGCGAGACCCGCCTGTCGCGCGACAAGGCCAAGCGCATCGCCGCCTGGAACGACCTCGACAAGGCCATGACCGACAGCATCCTCGTCAAGGGCGTGATCACCGGCAAGGTCAAGGGCGGCCTGACCGTCATGACCAACGGCATCCGCGCCTTCCTGCCCGGCTCGCTGGTCGACACCCGTCCGATCAAGGACACCACCCCGTTCGAGGGCAAGGAATACGAATTCAAGGTCATCAAGCTCGACCGCAAGCGCAACAACGTCGTGCTGTCGCGCCGCGCCGTGCTCGAGGCCAACATGGGCGAGGAGCGCCAGAAGCTGCTGGAGAACCTGCAGGAAGGCACCGTCGTCAAGGGCATCGTCAAGAACATCACCGAATACGGCGCCTTCGTCGACCTCGGCGGCATCGACGGCCTGCTGCACATCACCGACCTGGCCTGGCGCCGCGTGCGTCACCCGAGCGAAGTGCTCAACGTCGGCGACGAGGTCACCGCCAAGGTGCTCAAGTTCGACCAGGAGAAGAACCGCGTCAGCCTCGGCATGAAGCAGCTCGGCGAGGATCCGTGGGTGGGCATCGCGCGCCGCTATCCGTCCGGCACCCGCCTGTTCGGCAAGGTCACCAACCTGACCGACTACGGCTCGTTCGTCGAGATCGAGCAGGGCATCGAAGGCTTGGTGCACGTCTCCGAGATGGACTGGACCAACAAGAACATCCATCCGTCCAAGGTCGTCCAGCTCGGCGACGAGGTCGAGGTGATGATCCTCGAGATCGACGAGGAGCGCCGCCGCATCTCCCTCGGCATGAAGCAGTGCATGCCCAACCCGTGGGAAGACTTCGCGATGAACCACAAGAAGGGCGACAAGGTGAAGGGCGCCATCAAGTCGATCACCGACTTCGGCATCTTCATCGGCCTGCCCGGCGGCATCGACGGCCTGGTGCATCTCTCCGACCTCTCCTGGTCGCTGACCGGCGAGGAAGCCAAGCAGAACTACAAGAAGGGCGACGAGGTCGAGGCCGTGGTGCTGTCGATCGACGTCGAGAAGGAGCGCATCTCGCTCGGCATCAAGCAGCTCGACGGCGACCCCTTCACCAGCTTCATCGCCACGCACGACAAGAACAGCCTGGTGAGCGGCACGGTGAAGAGCGTCGACCAGCGCGGCGCGGTGATCGAACTGGGCGGCGACGTCGAAGGCTATCTGCGCGCTTCCGAGTTCTCGCGCGACCGCATCGAGGACCTGAGCCAGCACCTCAAGGTCGGCGACAGCGTCGAGGCGCTGATCATCAACGTCGACCGCAAGTCGCGTTCGCTCAACCTGTCGATCAAGGCGAAGGACCAGGCCGAGCAGACCGAGGCGATGCAGAAGCTGTCGGCCGACTCCGCCGCCGCCGCGACCGGGACCACCAATCTCGGCGCCCTGCTGAAAGCGAAACTCAACCAGCAGTAAGCCGCTGCGGAAAGTTCCGGTCATGACCAAGTCCGAGTTGATCGCTCGCCTGGCGCAGCGTTTTCCGCAGCTGGTCGCGAAGGATGCCGATCTTTCCGTGAAGATGATTCTCGATGCGATGTCCGAGGCGCTGACCAAGGGCGATCGCATCGAGATTCGCGGCTTCGGCAGCTTTTCGCTCAACTACCGGCCGCCGCGCATCGGCCGCAATCCGAAGTCGGGGGTCAAGGTTGAGGTGCCGGCGAAGTACGTGCCGCATTTCAAGGCCGGCAAGGAGTTGCGCGAGCGCGTCGACCAGAACGGCAAGTAGGCCGCCGGCGATGAACGCGCTGCTCTGGCTCCTGCGCGGCGTCCTGTTCGTCATCCTGCTCGGGCTGGCGATCAAGAACAGCGGCGACGTCGAGTTGCGCTTCTTCTTCGACGCGCACTGGCAGGCGCCGTTGTCGCTCGCCCTGCTGATCGCCTTGGTGTCCGGCGTCGTGCTCGGCCTGCTGGCCCTGCTGCCCCAGCTGGTGCGCCAGCGCCGCCGGATTGCCGGGCTGCAGCGTCAGCTCGACCGGCACGACAGGCAGACGGCAGCGGTCCAGCCGCCGGACCGGACCGCGGGCTAGCCAGCGTGGAAATCGAACTCTGGTGGCTGCTGGTCCTGCCGGTCTTCTTCGGCTTCGGCTGGCTGGCGGCGCGCATCGACATCAAGCAGCTGCTCAGCGAGTCGCGCGCGTTGCCGCGCTCCTATTTCACCGGCCTCAATTTCCTGCTCAACGAGCAGCCCGACAAGGCGATCGAGGCCTTCCTCGAAGCCGCCCGCCTGGATCCCGAAACCGTCGAACTGCACTTCGCCCTCGGCAACCTGTTCCGCCGCCGCGGCGAGACCGACCGCGCGATCCGCGTGCACAAACACCTGATCGAGCGCGACGCTTCGCTGTCCCAGCTCAGCGAGGAGCAGCGCCTGCACGCGCTCGCCGAACTCGGCCAGGACTACCTGAAGGCCGGCCTGCTCGACCGCGCCGAGGAAATCTTCGTCAAGCTGCGCGGCACGCAGCGTGACGAGGAGGCGCTGCGCAACCTGCTCGAGATCTACCAGCAGGAAAAGGATTGGGAGAAGGCGATCGCGATCGCCGAGCAGATGCCCGGCCACGCCGAGCACCTGTGGCAGAAGGAGATCGCCGAGTTCCATTGCGAGCTGGCGGCCTCCGACCTGCTCAACGGCCGGCTCGACGAGGCGCGGCGCCGCCTCGACGCCGCGCTGGCGACGAACCGCAAGTGCGTGCGCGCGACGCTGATGCGCGGCGAGCTCGAAGCGAAACTCGGCGCCGGCGAGGCGGCGGATGCCGCCTCCGCCGCCAGACTGGAGGCGGCGCTGGCGATCTGGCAGGGCATCGAGCAGCAGAACCCGGTGTTCCTGTCCCTGGCCGCCGAGAAGATGCTGGACGCCTACCGCGCCCTCGGCCGCGAAGCGGCCGGCATCGAGCTGTTGCGCGCCTACCTTGAGCGTCATTCATCGCTCGACCTGCTCGACGCCGTGTTCCACGCCGAACTGCGCGCGCGCGGCCCGGAAGCCGCCTATCGGCTGGTGCGCGACGAGCTGCGGCGCAACCCCACGCTGCTCGGTCTCGACAAGCTGATCGAGGCCCAGATCCTGCTCGTGCCGCCCGAGAAGCGCGCCGATCTCGAACTGGTGAAGAATCTGATCCATAACCATACACGCCGCGTCGCGCGCTACCGCTGCGACGACTGCGGCTTCAAGGCGCGCCAGTTCCACTGGCGCTGCCCGGCCTGCGGCGGCTGGGAGACCTTCCCGCCGAAGCGCACCGAAGAATTCGATCTCGCCCCATGAACATGCAACCGCCCGCTACCCGCCAGGCCCGGATTCTGGTCGTCGGCGACGTGATGCTCGACCGCTACTGGTTCGGCGACGTCTCGCGCATCTCGCCCGAGGCGCCGGTGCCGGTCGTCAAGGTCGAGAAGAGCGAGGAACGTCCCGGCGGCGCCGCCAACGTCGCGCGCAACATCGCCGCGCTCGGCGCGCAGGCCGCGCTGCTGTCGGTGGTCGGCGCCGACGAGGCGGGCCAGGCGCTCGCCCGGCTGCTCGCCGCCTCCGCCATCGACGCCAGCCTGCACGAGGATCCGCAGCTGTCCACCACCGTCAAGCTGCGCGTGCTCGGCCGCCAGCAGCAGCTCCTGCGCATCGACTTCGAGAACTGGCCGGCGCACGAGGTGCTGCAGACCAAGCTCGCCGAGTTCCAGCAGCGCATCGCGCAATGCGACGTGGTGATCCTCTCCGACTACGGCAAGGGCGGCCTGACGCACATCGCCGAGATGATCCGCATCGCGCGCGCGCACAAGAAGCCGGTACTGGTCGACCCGAAAGGCGACGATTACGCGCGCTACGCCGGCGCGAGCGTGATCACGCCGAACCGCGCCGAGCTGCGCGAGGTGGTCGGCCGCTGGAGCGACGAGGCCGATCTGGCGGCGCGCGTCGCCCGGCTGCGCGGCGAGCTCGGCCTCGATGCCGTGCTGCTGACGCGCTCCGAGGAAGGCATGACGCTGTTCGCCGCCGACGGCGCCACGCACGAGCCGGCGCAGGCGCGCGAGGTCTATGATGTGAGCGGCGCGGGCGACACCGTGATCGCCACGCTGGCGGTGATGCTGGCCAGCGGCCGGTCGCTGGCCGAGGCGATGCGCTGGGCCAACCGGGCGGCCGGCGTCGTCGTCGGCAAGCTCGGCACCGCGACCTGTTCGCTGGAGGAGCTGGGGAAATGAGGAAAGCATGAGCATGTACTACGTCGTCACCGGCGCCTGCGGCTTCATCGGCGCCAACATCGTCAGGGCGCTCAACGAACGCGGCATCACGGAAATCATTGCCGTCGACAACCTGAGCAAGGCCGACAAGTTCCGGAACCTCGTCGACTGCGAGATCGCCGATTATCTCGACAAGCGCGAGTTCGTCGAGATGGTGGAAGGCGGCCACTTCGACGGTGCGGTGGATGCGATCTTCCACGAGGGCGCCTGCTCCGACACGATGGAGACCGACGGCCGCTACATGATGGAGAACAACTTCCGCTACACCTCGACGCTGCTCGACTTCTGCCTCGACCACGAGGTGCAGTTCCTCTACGCCTCGAGCGCCTCGGTGTATGGCGCCGGCCGCGTGTTCAAGGAGGAGCGCGCGCACGAGGGGCCGCTCAACGTCTATGGCTACTCGAAGTTCCTGTTCGACCAGGTGGTGCGCCGCCGCGTGCTCGCCGACGGCGGCACCGGTTCCCAGGTGGTCGGCTTCCGCTACTTCAACGTCTATGGCCCGCGCGAGCAGCACAAGGGCCGCATGGCCTCGGTCGCCTTCCACCATTTCAACCAGTACCGCGAGAGCGGCAAGGTGAAGCTGTTCGAGGGCTGCGACGGCCATGCCAACGGCGAACAAATGCGCGACTTCGTCTATATCGACGACGTGGTGAAGGTGAACCTGTATTTCCTCGACCACCCGGAGAAGTCGGGCATCTTCAATCTCGGCACCGGCCGCGCCCAGCCGTTCAACGACATCGCCCACGCCACCGTGAATGCCTGCCGCGCGCTCGAAGGCAAGCCGGCGCTGTCGCTCGCCGAGATGGTCAGCCAGGGCATCGTCGAGTACATCGACTTTCCCGCGGCGCTCAAGGGCAAGTACCAGAGCTTCACCGAGGCCGACATCGGCGCGCTGCGCGCCGCCGGCTACGCGGAACAATTCGACAGCGTCGCCGCCGGCGTGGCCAAGTACGTGCAGCACCTCGCGAAGAAATGAACATCAAGACCATCGAGAACTGCATCGGCGACACGCCGCTGGTGCGCCTGCAGCGCCTGCCCGGCGAGGAAAACGCCCGGCGCAACAATCTGATCCTCGCCAAGCTGGAAGGCAACAACCCGGCCGGCTCGGTGAAGGACCGCCCCGCGCTGTCGATGATCCTGCAGGCCGAGCGGCGCGGCGAGATCAAGCCGGGCGACACGCTGATCGAGGCCACCTCGGGCAACACCGGCATCGCGCTGGCGATGGTCGCCGCGGCGCGCGGCTACCGCATGATCCTCGTCATGCCGGAGAACCAGAGCGTCGAGCGCCGCCAGAGCATGAAGGCCTACGGCGCCGAACTGGTGCTGACGCCCAAGGCGGCCAGCATGGAAGGCGCGCGCGACGAGGCCGAGCGGCTGGTGCAGGCGGGCAAGGGCGTCATGCTCGACCAGTTCTCCAACCCCGACAACCCGCTCGCGCACTACACCGGCACCGGCCCGGAGATCTGGCGCGACACCGACGGCCGCGTCACCCATTTCGTCTCGAGCATGGGCACCACCGGCACCATCATGGGCTGCTCGCGCTACTTCAAGGAAATGAACCCGGCGATCCGCATCGTCGGCTGCCAGCCTGCGGAAGGCGCACAGATCCCCGGCATCCGCAAGTGGCCCAAGGAGTATCTGCCTTCGATCTGCGACTTCTCGCAGATCGACCGGCTCGAATCCGTGAGCCAGCAGGACGCCGAGGACATGACGCGCCGCCTCGCGGCCGAGGAGGGCATCTGCGCCGGCATCTCGTCCGGCGGGGCGCTGGCCGTCGCGCTGCGCCTCGCCGCCGAGGTGGAGAACGCCGTGATCGTCAGCATCGTCTGCGACCGCGGCGACCGCTACCTGTCCACCGGCGTCTTTCCCGCCTGAGCGCATCGTGACGCCCGTCCTCAGCTTCGACATCGAGACCATCCCGGATGTCGCCGGGCTGCGCGCGCTGCACGGCCTGCCGGACACGCTCGCCGACGCCGAGGTCGCCGAGTTCGCCTTCCAGAAGCAGCGCGCGAAAAACGGCTCCGACTTCCTGCCGCACCACCTGCAGCGGGTCGTCGTCATCTCCTGCGCGATGCGCAACCATGGTGAAGATGGAGGCTTCAAGGTCTGGTCGCTGGCCGAACCGAAGTCGGGAGAGGGCGAGATCATCCAGCGCTTCTACGACGGTATCGGCAAATACACGCCCAACCTCGTCTCGTGGAACGGCGGCGGCTTCGACCTGCCGGTGCTGCACTACCGCGGCCTGATCCACGGCGTCGCCGCGCCGCGCTACTGGGACATGGGCGAGGATGATCGCGACTTCAAGTGGAACAACTACATCAGCCGCTACCACACGCGCCACCTCGACCTGATGGACCTGCTGGCGATGTACCAGCCGCGCGCCAACGCGCCGCTCGACGAACTCGCCAAGCTGATGGGCCTGCCCGGCAAGCTCGGCATGGACGGCAACGCGGTGTGGGGCGCCTGGCTCAACGGCGAGATCGACGCGATTCGCGACTACTGCGAGACCGACGTCGTCAACACCTACCTCGTCTATCTGCGCTTCCAGCAGATGCGCGGCCAGCTAAGCGCCAAGGCGCACGCCGAGGAAGTCGCCTTCGTGCGCGCCCAGCTCGCCGCCATCGGCGCTGCGCACTGGCGCGAATTCCTCGCCGCCTGGCCGGGCTGATTCGCTGTAGCGTCAGAGCCTGATTTTCAGGATTCGCGCGTTGTTTTCGTTCAGTGCTTGGCCTATGATTCCGCCATGCCAACGATCAGCGCCTTCTTCGGCATCGTCATTCAAATGTTCTGGCGCGAGCATGCGCCGCCGCACTTTTACGCCATTTATGCCGAATTCGAAGCGGAAATCGATATTCGGACACTGGAGGTTCTGCGCGGTCAACTTCCGCGGCGTGCGTTGGCGCTGGTGATGGAATGGGCCGCGGAGTATCGTACCGAATTGATGGAGGACTGGAATCTATGTCAAGCGAAGCAACTGCCAAAAAGAATCCAGCCGCTGGAATAGCGCCCGCCCCGGCACCGGCAGCACCTTGGCGCGTCAAGGCAGTGACTGTCCTGCCCGGTTACAGGCTGGCCCTGACTTTCATGGACGGAACGAGTGGAGTGGCGGATTGCTCCTCGATCCTGAATGCCGGCAATCCCGGCGTATATGCCCCATTGAAGGAAGCCGGATATTTCAGCCAAGTCAGGCTCGAATTGGGCGCGCCGACTTGGCCGAACGGTGCCGATCTCGATCCGGCCTGGCTGTATGACAATCTCAACAATGGAAAAACCTGGCCCGTTCCCTTTTGACTCGCGCAATTCGCGCACGGCCGAAGTTTCCCGGCGTCACGGCGGAATAGGGCGCGGCGCCGCCTTGCCAGCGCCGAGTTTCCTCTATTCCTCGAACAGCAGCAGCGTCACGTCCGCCGCCTGCTGGCGCAACGGGATCAGCGCCTGATACGCCGCCGAGCCGTGCCAGCCCCGCGCGGCGGCGAGATCGGGGAAACGGATCACCACGGTGTCGCTGTGGGCGTGCGCGCCGGCGAACACCTCGGCCAGCCTGCCGCGCAACAGCATCTCCGCACCCCACGGCGACAGCGTGGCCAGCACCTGGCTGCGGTACTCGGCCCACTTGGCGGGGTCTTTAATTGTGCCTCTTTTGAATTTCGAGTGGGTAATGGTGCGTGATGGCGCTGGTAGCCCGAGGCCGGGGGTCAAGGGCGGGCTGCGGGGTTATCGCGGCCCGGCGAAGCGCACCCTTGACGCCTGGAGTCGGGCGATACGCTGGCCCGTGACTGGATGCAGCGGGGTTGTGCATCCCGCCATGGAGACAAGCGCGGCGATTGCCGAACCGAGCGCGCGGGTAAGATGCGCACCCCTGTGAAACGTGAGTGACCGCGACATGACCGCCAAGTTGTTCGAAGCCGCCTTGGGCATTACCTCTCCGTGGTACATCGACGGGATCGAGTTCGACGTGGCGAAGAAGACGCTGTCGATTGCCGTCGACTTCATCGCGGGCAGCCGCTTTGCCGTGCCCGACGTCGAAGGGGCGCACCCGGCCCACGACACCGTGACCAAGCGCTACCGGCACCTGAACTTCTTTCAGCATGAGTGTCATCTGGAAGTTCGCGTCCCGCGTGTGCGCCTGCCTGATGGCGGCATCCGGCAGGTCGAACCCGACTGGGCCGGACGGCTCGCCGGCTTTACCCTGCTCTTCGAGGCGCTGATCATGGCGATGTGCCGGGAAATGACCTTCGCGGCGGTGTCCCGGCTGGTGGGTTGGTCCTGGCATCAGGTCGTTGCGATCTGCAAGCGTTACGTCGAGCTGGGGCTGGAGCAAGCCGACTGCTCCGCGGTCAAGCGCCTGGCGGCGGATGAGACCTCCAAAGCCAAAGGGCATGACTACATCACCCTGGTGGCCGATGCCGATGAACGCCGAGTGCTGTTCGTCACCGAAGGGCGGGATGCCGACACGATCAAGGCATTCGCCGCCGACTTCGCCGCCCACGGCGGCGATCCGAAGGCCGTCGAGTCCATTTCCATCGACATGTCGCCAGCCTTCATCAAGGGCGTCACCAAGCATCTGCCCAACGCCCGGATTACCTTCGACAAGTTCCACGTCATCGCCCATGCCAGCACCGCCGTCGACAAGACCCGGCGCATCGAACAGAAGACCGATCCGAGCCTCAAGGGCTTGCGCTGGAAACTCCTGCGGGATCGCGCCAGTCTCGCGCCGGACGCCCGCGCCGATCTGGATGCCCTCGTCGCGCAGGTGACCACCAAACGCACGGCCCGCGCCTGGCTCTACAAGGAGCAACTGCGCGAGATTCTGGAGCGCAAGCAGATCAATGTCGTGCGCGACTTGCTCACGCAATGGGCCACCAACGTCATGCGTTCGAAGGTCGAACCGATGAAGAATGTGGCGGCGATGATCCGCAGTC
>DDXW01000034.1 GCA_002347285.1 Rhodocyclaceae bacterium UBA2250
ACCAACGGCGTCGCCGAGCGCTTCAACCGGACGCTGAAGGAACAGGCGATCCACGGCCGTATCTTCAAGAACGTCGAAGAGGTGCGCGTCGCCGTCACCGCGTTCAAAGATCGCTACAATCGCCATTGGCGTCTCGAAAAACTGGGCTTCATGTCACCCTTCGAAGCCCGTCAGGCTTATGCCATGCGAAAGGCGGCCTGAGTTGCAAAACCGTGTCCAAACAATCCGAGCCGGTACATAATCATCTTGTCGAACTGGCTGCGGCTCTTCTCGTTGGCTTCTTGCTGGCGCTTTCTGAGCTTGTCGTTTTCGTCGAGCACGCGCTGCTTATCGGCAGCGCGCTCTTGGCGCTCGAGGTCGCGGCTGTAATTCTCTTGTGCGGTGACCGCGATCAGCTTATTGACGTCGCCGCCCAGCGTCTGCAGCAGCGGGGCGAGTTGGCGCACGGCCTGATGCACGCCGGACGTGTCTTCCATGCCTTCGGCGGCCTTCTGGTAGGCATCGAGACTGTCGCTCAGCGATGTCAGCACTTCGCGGTTGGCGGCAAGGCGGGCGCGTGCCGCCTCATCGTTCTGCTGAACCAGCTTTTGCTCGCGCAGCATCCAGTCGTTCCAGGTGAGCTGGGAAGCGGCGAATTCTTTGAAGCGAGCATCGAGAGTCTGATCGAAGTTCTCGAGCTTTTCGCCGAGCCCGGTCAAACGCGTGTGCAACTTGTTCACGCGTTGGTACATCGAGTACGCTTTACGAAACGGCGCGGTGTATTCGCCGATCGATGAACTTAGCTGCTGCAGACGCGCGAGATACGTTCGCTCGATCGATTCGATGGTCTGGATCTGCTCTTCGACCGATTGAAGCGCGAGCTCTGCGTTGTTCATCATCTGCGTCAGCTCAGTCGCACCGCCTTTAAGAGCGCCTCCGCCGCCGGCGTGGGCGGTGCTGATCAGGAAGTTGAGTGAAGCGACGAGCAGCGCGAGGAAGACGAGCGCAGCAGTCGTGCGAGCGAGTGCCTTGACGATGAGATTTGCGTATGCAGCCTGGGCGGTGGGGCTGCTCGGCCGGGCAAGGCTGGAATAGAGCTTTTTTAGCATGACGTTCTCCAGGTGTTGTGGTGGCACCTATAGATGCAGGGGGGCGGCCAGAACAGACTCTCAAAAGTCGCTCGACTTTCAAGCCCCTCCCCCGAGGCTTTTTTTGCTGGCGGGGGGCTTGTTTTCAGAGTCGTCTGCGGTAAACGCAGGGTGCGCTACGACCGGTCTAAGCCCGCCGCTGGCGAGCGATCGAACAGCGCTGAACGGCTTTAAAGAGCTAATTGTTGATAACTGTATATTTACGATATACAATCCGTGTCATGATCAAAACGTTCCAACACAAAGGCCTTGAGCGCTTTTTCAGAAGCGGGAGCAAGGCGGGTATCCAGCCCGCCCACGCAGGGAAACTCAAGGTCCAGTTGGGTATGCTTGATACAGCAAGGAGTCCAGCGGATATGGGCCTGCCAAGATGGAAGCTGCATCCACTGACAGGCAATCTTGAAGGACATTGGGCGGTGTCGGTCAGCGGCAATTGGCGTCTGACTTTCACCTTCGACAACGGCGATGCGATCCTGGTTGATTATCAGGACTACCACTGAGAGAGAAAGACATGACCAGAATGCACAATCCGCCCCATCCTGGGGAGGTTCTTCGTGATGGCGTCTTCGTGGATACTGACATCACGGTAACCGACTTCGCGCAGCGCCTTGGTGTTACGAGGGTAATGTTGTCGCGCGTACTCAACGGTAAGGCCGGCATCAGCGCCGACATGGCCGTTCGGCTTGCCGCTGCGCTGAACACGAGTGCCGAGACTTGGCTGCACATGCAGGCGAACTACGACCTCTGGCAGGCAGAGAAGGCGTTGAAACGGGAGGTGGCAAAGATTCGTCCCCTCCCCCTTGCCGCCTAATCAACGAGGCCAGGCCGCCCAATCCGCCGCTCGCAGGAGCGGCAGTTCACGCGGGCTGACCGCAAAGCTGAGCTTTTTGCTTCTGCCTCGCCCTCTCGAGGCCCTTGGCAATCGGGCCCGTTGCCGCAACGCCGGCGGCAATGTCGGCAGCACGCCGTTCCGCCGCGGCGCGCTCTAATTCTTCGCGCCGGCGCCGCGCGGCTTTATCGCCCGCCGCCGCGACTGCGGCTTTCTCGCCCTCCTCGAGTATTTTGCGAACAGCGGAAAGATAGGCGCCGGACTTGCCAGGCGCCGGCCCAGCTTCGAGCGCCGCGCGGACAACTTCGACGTCGCCGAACTTCTCGATGAGCAACTCAAGACCGCGACGGTCGGCATCGTTTTCGATGAAGACGCCGAGTGCTCCTTCTTCTTTTTGGAAAGGTGAAGCAGCGCCGCTGTCTGCTTTTTTGTGAACTGTCTTTTTAGTCATTTGTGTACTCTGTAGACGTTGCTTTTCTGAAGTTTGATTTTCTTCGTTCAGAAAATCGACTTGAGGTGACTTTTTGAAAATGGGAACGTCGGCAACGTGCCAGCAGCTGCCGGCGAGCCGGCCACGAACTCGCAGGCGCTCGATAAGCAAATAGCCGGCGTCTTGAAGCTCACGCAGAGCGGCGGTTGTCGCCGCGCGGCCATTGCCGTGCCCGTCGCGACGGCGTGACAGCTCGGCCAGGAAGAATTGCCAGTCCGCCGGCAGACTCAACATGTAGCTGAGAATGCCCAGCGCCCGCCAACCGAGGCCAGCGTCCTGCGCGGTTTCTCGCGGCAAAATCAAAAAAGGCTTGTCTGAGATATGACGTTCGATTGTAATGGGGCGTTCTTTTTCTTCCATGCCCGCCCCCTCAGAAAAGCTCGCCCTGGCTGCCGACCTCGCCGCGAAGCGCCGCCGCCGCCGCGCCGCGCGCCTCGACGCGCCACCTGCGCCGGCTGCGCAGGCTGCCGTCGATGCGTTCGACATATTTGTCCAGCCCGAGCCGCTCGAATTCTTGCGTCGCCGCAAGAATCTCTGCCGGATCGTCGTCGCCGGCGGCCTGGTCGAGCCCGCCGCTCTCATCACCCTCGCCGCCGCTGCCACCGCGCGGCACAAAGCCACTTTTCCGCGCGGCTTGCCGCAAAAACCACCACGCTCGCGACAAGATGCCGCCCCGCGCGGGGTCGAAGTCTTGAAGCGCCTCGGCCGCCGCAACCCATGCTTGCTGTGACACATCACCACGCGTCCAGCCTGCACGACAAGCGAGACCTGCAATGCCTCCCGCATATTTCTTCATGAGCGCCGCAGCCAAGGCGCAGGGGGTGTTCAAGACGAGAGCGCTCATGATGCACCCCCGGCGCGGCGGGCGCGCAACTCGCGAACAGTAAGCCCCGCAGCTGCCGCCGCCGCTCTCTCTTCGTTCGTTGGCCGCCCGCGGCCAGGCTGCTTCGACGCCGCCGCGCCGAGGCGGCCGAGGTCGCGACGCCGTTCATCGATCTGTGCATCGCCGCTCGCGTATAGATCCGCCGCTGCGCGCGCGAGATCTTCAATGAAGACGACAAGTTTGCCGCCTTGCCGCCGCGCAGGGAAAGGCGCACGCCGTTCAAGACGACGATTGAAATATGTTTTCTTTGCGATGCCGACCGCATTGCATGCGACCTCGATTGGCAGCACCAGCCGCCCCGGAAAAGCACGCGTCAGCAACTCAAGCTGACGCTCGATTTCTTTCTCACATGATAGAAGCATATCGCGCTCCAAACTTGGAGCGCGCCCCGGCGGCGCGCGAAGAAAGCCGGGTTGCCGTTTGCCTCTCCGCCACGCGGCGGGGGCTGACGTGAGACTGCGGGGTTTGCGACCCGCCGAAGCGCCGATTGGTTACGACTGCTTTGCCGATTTCTGCAAATTTTATCGCGCCGGGCCAGCGTGTCCAGCCACCAATAAGCCGAAAAAGCGTCTATTCGTTCCCGCCCCCTCTTTAAAAAAACCACCACCGGGACAAATCCGGGACGGCAGGCGCGGGAACGTCTGGGACGCGCCGGGACATTTCCGGGACACTGAATTGTCCCGGAACCCGACTTATCCACAGGCTGCAATGATATATGTATAAAATGAAAAAACCCGCAAAGCCTTTAGCAGTGCGTGTTTTGGAGTGATTTTTTTGGGGTGGCTGATGGGACTCGAACCCACGACAACCGGAATCACAATCCGGGACTCTACCAACTGAGCTACAGCCACCACCGGAAACTCTTCGCACGCCTCGGCGTGGAGGGCGCGAATTCTAGCACTACTTTGCCTAGCGATGCTTGAACTGCGGCTTGCGCTTGTTGGCGAAGGCGTCCATGCCCTCCTTCTGGTCCTCGAGCGCGAAGCTGGCGTGGAAGGTGCGCCGCTCGAACAGCAGGCCCTCGGCCAGCGAGGACTCGAAGGCGCGGTTGATCGACTCCTTGACCATCATCACTGCCGGCAGCGAGTAGCCGGCGATCGCCTGCGCGGCCGCCAGCGTCTCCTCGAGCAGCTGGTCGGTCGGGAACACGCGCGCGACCAGGCCGCAGCGCTCGGCTTCCTGGGCGTCCATCAGGCGGCCGGTCAGGCACAGGTCCATCGCCTTGGCCTTGCCGACCGCGCGCGGCAGGCGCTGCGTGCCGCCGGCGCCGGGCAGCGTGCCGAGCTTGATCTCGGGCTGGCCGAATCTGGCGTTCTCGGCGGCGTAGATGAGGTCGCACATCATGGCGATCTCGCAGCCGCCGCCGAGCGCGTAGCCGGCCACCGCGGCGATCACCGGCTTGCGCGCCGTGCGGATGCGCTCCCAGTTGCGCGTGATGAAGTCGGGCTTGTAGGCGTCCATGTAGCCGAAGTCCTTCATGAAGCCGATGTCGGCGCCGGCGGCGAAGGCCTTCTCGCTGCCGGTGAGGACGATGCAGCCGATGCCCTCGTCGGCCTCGAAGGTGTCGACGGCGCGGCCGATGCCGCCCACCACCTCGTTGTTGAGGGCGTTGAGCACCTCGGGACGGTTGAGGCGGATCAGGCCGACCCGGCCGTGGGTTTCGACGAGCACGACGTCAGACATGTTCTCTCCCTCTCCAATTGAAAACGGCCGCCCGGTCTGCGGGCGGCCGGAACGGTTGCAGCAGGATATTACTGGACGAGCGACCAGTCGCCGTTCCTGATCTCGAGCATGCGGAAGGCCGACAGGTCGAGGCCCATGTGGTCGGTCGCCGACATGTTCACCACGCCGCCGGTGCCGACGTAGCCCTTGGTCGCCTCGAGCGCGTCGCGCACCTTGGCCTTGTCGGCGCCGCCGGCCTTCTTGAACGCCTCCACCGCCAGCATCAGGCCGTCGTAGGCATGGCCGCCGAAGGTGGACACGTCGGCCTTCCACTTGTCGTTGAAGGCATTGGTGTAGGCAGTGACCACCGGCTTCTGCGGGTCCTTGGCGTCGAGCTTGTCGGCCACCAGCAGCGCCGCGGCCGGCAGGCGCACGCCCTCGGCGGCCGGACCGGCGAGCTTGATGAACTCCTCCGAGGCGACGCCGTGCGCGTGGTAAAGCGGCAGCGCGATGCCGAGCTGCTGGTAGTTCTTGGTGGCGATCGCCGGGCCCTGGCCGAGGCCGAAGATGAACACCGCCTGCACGCCGGCGGTGCCCTTGATCTTGGTGAGCTGCGGCGTCATGTCGGTGTCCTTGGGGCCGTAGATCTCGTTGGCGACCAGGGTGATGCCGTACTTGGCGGCGACGCCCTCGGTCTCCTTCTTGCCCGACTGGCCGAAGCCGCTGGTCTCGGACAGCAGCGCCACCTTGGCGATGCCGCGCTTCTTCATGTCTTCGAACACCTTCTCAGCCGCCATGCGGTTGGTGTGCGGCGTCTTGAACACCCACTTCTTCACCGGTTCGACGATCACCACCGCGCCGGCCAGCGAGATGAAGGGCACGCCGGCCTTCTCGACCAGCGGCACCATCGACATGGTCGAGCCGGTGGTCGTGTTGCCGACGATGATGTCGACCTTGTCGTCGTCGATCAGGCGCTTGGCGAAGCCGTTGGCCTTGCTGGCGTCGCTGCCGTCGTCGTAGTGCACCAGCTGCAACTGGCGGCCGAGCACGCTGCCCTTCTTGTTGATGTCCTCGATGTACAGCTCGAGCGTCTTCAGCTCGGGATCACCGAGGAAGGCGGCCGGGCCGGTGACGGACAGCACCGAGCCGATCCTGATCGGGTCCGCCGCGGCGGCGGTGAAGGCGGTGATGGCGATCGCCGCGCCGGCGAGCAGGCGGCTCAGGGGTTTCTTCATGGTGGTCTCCTCCGGTGGTGTTGTAGGTACTGCAATCAGACGAGTTCGATGACCGAGGCGATGCCCTGGCCGACGCCGATGCACATCGTGCACAGCGCGTAGCGGCCACGGCGGCGGCGCAGTTCATGGAGCGCGGTGGTCACGAGGCACGCGCCGCTCATGCCGAGCGGATGGCCGAGGGCGATCGCGCCGCCGTTGGGGTTCACGTGTTCCGCGTCGTCGGGCAGGCCGAGCTGGCGCAGCACCGCCAGGCCCTGCGCGGCGAAGGCCTCGTTGAGCTCGATCACGTCCATCAGTCCGATATCGAGGCCGAGCCGGGCGAGCAGCTTCCGCGACGCCGGCGCCGGGCCGATACCCATGATGCGCGGCGGCACGCCGGCCACCGCGGCGCCGACGAAGCGCGCCAGCGGCGTCAGATTGTGGCGGCGCGCCGCGTCCTCGGAAGCGAGGATCAGGGCGCAGGCGCCATCATTGACGCCGGAGGCGTTGCCTGCCGTGACCGTGCCGTCGGGCTTCACCACCCCCTTGAGCTTCGCGAGGGCTGCGAGGGTGGTGTCGGGGCGCGGATGCTCGTCGCGGTCGACGGCCAGCGGGTCGCCCTTCTTCTGCGAAATGACCACCGGCACCAGCTCGGCGGCGAAGCGGCCGGCGGCATCGGCGGCGGCCCAGCGCTGCTGGCTGCGCAGCGCGAAGGCGTCCTGGTCGGCGCGATTGATATTGAAGTCCTCGGCGACGTTCTCGGCGGTCTCGGGCATCGAGTCGACGCCGTGCGGCTGCTTCATCAGCGGGTTGACGAAGCGCCAGCCGATGGTCGTGTCGTGGATCGCCGCGTTGCGCGAAAAGGCGCTGTCCGCCTTGCCCATCACGAACGGCGCGCGCGACATGCTCTCGACGCCGCCGGCGATCATCAGTTCGGCCTCGCCGGCGATGATCGCGCACGCGGCGATCGTCACCGCGTCCATGCCCGAGCCGCAGAGGCGATTTACCGTCGTGCCCGGCACGTCGACCGGCAGGCCGGCCAGCAGCGCGGCCATGCGCGCGACGTTGCGGTTGTCCTCGCCGGCCTGGTTGGCGCAGCCGAAGACGACGTCATCCACCGCCGCCCAGTCGACGCCGGGATGGCGCTCGACGAGCGCCCGGATCGGCACCGCGCCGAGGTCGTCGGCGCGCACGCCGGACAGCGCGCCGCCGTAGCGGCCGATCGGCGTGCGCAGCGCGGCGCAGATGTATGCCTGTCTCATCCCTGGTCCTTCTTGCGTTCGTCGATCACGCGCTTGGCCTTGCCGACCACCGTGCGCGGAATCGTGTCGAAATCCATCACCGTGACCTGCGTCGACACGCCGATCATGGTCTTGATGCGGTGCTGCAACTCCCTGGCGGCGGCGGCGCGCTGTTCGGGCGTCGTCTTGCCGGTCAGTTCCGGACGCAGCTCGCAGCGCACCTCGAGCTCGTCGAGATGGCCGGCGCGCGAAACGACCAGCTGATAGTTGCCGCAGAAGCGCGGGTCGCGCAGCACCTGCTCCTCGATCTGCGTCGGGAAGACGTTCACGCCGCGGATGATCAGCATGTCGTCCGAACGGCCGGTGATCTTGTCCATGCGGCGGAAGCTGCGCGCGGTCGGCGGCAGCAGGCGCGTCAGGTCGCGCGTGCGGTAGCGGATCACCGGCATCGCCTCCTTGGTGAGCGAGGTGAACACCAGCTCGCCCTCCTGGCCGTCGGGCAGCACCGCGCCGGTTTCCGGGTCGATGATCTCGGGGTAGAAGTGGTCCTCCCAGATCACCGGGCCGTCCTTCGATTCGATGCACTCGCTGGCGACGCCCGGCCCCATCACCTCCGACAGGCCGTAGATGTCGACGGCGTCGATGCCCATCTTCTTCTCGATCTCGGCGCGCATGCCCTCGCCCCACGGCTCGGCGCCGAAGATGCCGACCTTGAGCGGGCAGCCGGCCGGATTCAGTCCCAGCTTCTCGAACTCCTCGGCGATCACCAGCATGTAGGACGGCGTCACCATGATGATGTCGGGCTGGAAGTCGCGGATCAGCTGCACCTGCTTCTCGGTCTGGCCGCCGGACATCGGCACCACCAGGCAGCCGGCGCGCTCGGCGCCGTAGTGCGCGCCGAGGCCGCCGGTGAACAGCCCGTAGCCGTAGGCGACATGCACCATGTCGCCGCGCCGCCCGCCGGCGGCGCGGATCAAGCGCGCCACCAGGTTCGCCCAGTGGTCGATGTCCTGCAGCGTGTAGCCGACCACAATCGGTTTCCCTGTCGTGCCCGACGAGGCATGCACGCGCGCCATGCGCTCGCGCGGCACCGCGAACATGCCGAACGGATAGTTGTCGCGCAGGTCCTGCTTGGTGGTGAAGGGAAACTTCGCCAGGTCGGCGAGCGTCCTGAGGTCGTCCGGATGCACGCCGTGGGCGTCGAACTTCCGGCGGTAGTGCGGCACGTTCGCGTAGACGTGGCGCAGCGTCCAGCGCATGCGCTCCAGCTGCAGCGCCGCGATCTCGTCGCGGCTGGCGCGCTCGATCGGCTCGAGGTCGCCGGGGCTCGGCTGCTTGACGGTCATCGGGTCTCTCCTCTCGGTTCTTGTGCGGGGTCGGCGTGCTGCATGCCGGCGATCACCTCGCCGTTGATGCGGTAGGACTTGCCGCGGAACAGCGCGATCGTCTTGCCGGCGCGGTTCCTGACGGTGATGTCGTAGACGCCGGTGCGGCCGGCGAGCGACTGCTCGACCGCCTCGGCCTCGAGGATGTCGCCGATCTGCGCCGGCGCGAGGAAGTCGATGTGGCAGGCCGAGGCGACGGTGTTCTTGTTGTAGCTGTTGCAGGCGTAGGCGAAGGCCGAGTCGGCCAGCGTGAAGATCAGCCCGCCGTGGCAGACGTTGTGGCCGTTCACCATGTCGGGCCGCACGGTCATCAGCAGCCGCGCGTAGCCGGGCCGGATCGCGGTGAGGCGGATGCCCAGCAGGTTGCTGGCGGCGTCCTTGGGCCACATCGCGCGCGCGACCTCCTCGGCGAGCACTTCGGCGGCGTGAGCGTGATGGCGGGCGTCAGTCATGGAGCTTCCTTCCGGCGGCGAGGCGCCGCTGCAGTAGCGGCGAAATGCGGTAGCGGTCCTCGCCGTACCATGCGCCGAGATGGCGCAGCACGGCGACGATGCGGTCGAGGCCGACGGCGTCGGCCCACGCGAGCGGGCCGCGCGGGTAATTGACGCCGAGGCGCATCGCGTCGTCGGCGCCGGCCGCGCTGCACACGCCCTGGTTCACCGCGTCGGCCGCCTCGTTGGCGAGCATCGCCACGGTGCGCATCACCGCGAGGCCCGGCACGTCGTCGAGGCGCGCGACATCGAAGCCGGCCGCCTGCAGCAGCCCGATCGCCGCGGTCGCGGCACTTGCGGCGCACTGGTCGGCGACGGCGATGGCGAGGGTTTTCGCCTTGCCGTACTGGTGGACGCTGCTGTCCGTCTTCGACGCCTCCGCGCCGCCGGTCTTCGCCGAGGCGCTGATCAAGACCCACGAGGTGCACGAGGAAGACCCGGCGCGCAAGTGCTTCTTCTCCGTCACGCGCGACGAGCAGAACCACGAGATCATGTGCGGCCTGGCGATCACGAAGATGCTCGGCCATCCCGACCCGCTCACCTATGCGCCGAAGACCGACCTCGGCCGCCGCCTGCAGAAGAACGCCAAGTGGCTCTACTTCAACGGCGCGCGCTACTGGACCGACTACAAGCAGGCGGTGCCGAAATACGCCTCTTTTGAATTTCGAGTGGGTAATGGTGCGTGATGGCGCTGGTATGCACGCTTACCGCGATGTGCGCGGCGTCGAGCCACTAACTGCGGAGGAGACGACGCGGCTGGTGCGCTATTTCAACGAGTATTACGGGTTGCGGTAAGCGGGAAAACTCGGCGCTGGCGGGGCGGTAGCTGCGACATTTGGTCACGCGTAATGATGTCGTCACACCCAGTAGAATCGCTACGCTCCTTTCCGCATCGAAAGCATGGCGGTCGCCGATATTCCCTTTCTGCAGCAGGTTCACCATCTCTATGCGGACCACCATTCCTGGCTGCTGAGCTGGCTGCGGCGTCGCTTGGGCTGCCCCCACGGCGCGGCCGATCTCGCGCACGACGCCTTCGTCCGGATGCTCGGCGCCCGCGATGTTTCCGGGCTGCGGGAACCGCGCGCCTACCTGACCACCACCGCCAATCGCCTGATCATCGACCGCGCGCGTCGCCAACGCATCGAGGAGGCCTATCTGGCCGAACTGGCGCTGGCGGTGCAAACCCTGGAAGGTCATCCATCGCCGGAGCAGATCATCACCGCCGTCGAAGCGCTCGATCACATCTGCCGCGTCATCGAAGGGCTTGCCGCCAAGCCGCGCCAGGCCTTTCTGCTTCACTATCTCGATGGGCTGACGCACGCCACGATCGCCGGGCAGCTCGGCGTCTCGACCAGGATGGTTCAAAAATATCTCGTCCGCGCTTTACTGCATTGTCACCGGGCTCTCGATGGCTGATCGCCACATCGCCACCGACGGGATCGCCGAACAGGCGGCCGAGTGGCTGGTGCGCCTGTCGGCCGACGATGCGTGCGCCGAGGATCGCGCCGCCTTCGAAGCCTGGAAGCAGGCCGATCCGCGCCATGCCGCGGCGGCCGGGCGGATGGCCGGCCTGATCGAGCAGTTCCGCCGCCTGCGCGGCGCCGTCGCCGACCCGCGCTCGGCCCACGCTGCCTTGGTGGCCGCCTCCCGTACTACGCGGCGTTCGCGCCTCAAGCGCCTCGGCGCTGCGCTGGTCCTGGCGGCGGTCCTCATCGTGCCCGGCGGGCTGGCGCTGCGCGCCTATCCGCCGGCTTATCTGCTGGCCGATGTGCGCACCGCCCCCGGCATGACCGAAACGCGGTGGCTGCCCGACAACACGCGCCTTTCCGTGCGCGGCGCCAGCGCCGTCAATCTCCGCTTCGATGCCAAACGGCGGGCGGTCGAACTGGTGCGCGGCGAGATTCTGCTCGACGTCGCGAGAGACGCGAGCCGTCCCTTTACTGTCGAGACGCCCTTCGGCAGCGTCCGGGCGCTCGGCACCCGCTTTGTCGTGCGCCTGGACGACGAAACCGTCCTCCTCACCATGATCGAATCCGCAGCCTCGGTCCGTCATGCAGCGGTTCAGGGCGACCCTGAGGAGGCCGGTATCGTCGTCCGCGCCGGCCAGCGTGTGCGCTTCGGCTCGCGCGGCGCGGGCGCGCCGGAGGCGACCGACGTGCGGGACCTCGCCGATGCCTGGGCCTCCAATCAACTGCTTGTCCGCGATGCCCCGTTGCCCGAGGTGCTGGAGGAACTGGCCCGCCAGTGCCCCGGGTTCATCCGCTACGACCGGGCGGCGCTGGCCGGGATCAGAGTTTCTGCCGTGCTGCCCCTGGACGACACCGACCGGGCGCTGCAACTTCTGTCTGCCAGCCACCGGCTCCGGGTGAGCCGCTTCACTCCTTGGGTAGTGGTCGTGGAAACACCGGGCGGCGGGTAAATCGAAAGATATTTCGCCGGCAGGTTCCAGTTCCGGTTTCTCGCGCGTCAATACCGATGAAACCTCAAAACCTGGAGCCTGCCGATCATGCCGACCCGAATTGTCCCGAGCACAGTCAAACCGAAACCACTTGCCGTAGCCATTCACCTTGCCCTCGTCGGCTTTCTGGCCGCGGGATGGGCGATGCCCGCGGCGGCCCAGGCGCCGGCCTCCGGCGCCACGAAGCAATACGAAATTCCCGCCGGTCCGCTGGACGAGGCGCTGAGCCGCTTCGCGCTGCAAGCCGGCGTCGCCGTGTCGCTGGATGCCACCAAGCTGAAGGGACTGCGCACCGCCGGCCTGCGCGGCAGCCATGGCATCGAGGAAGGCTTCGTGCTGCTCCTGCGCGGCAGCGGCTACGCCATCAGCAAGACCGCCGCCGGCTACGTGCTGATACAGGCGACCGAAGCCAAGCCAGTTCCCACGCCAGCCAGACCGGCCGACGTCCGCACGCCGCTGGAAGCCGCCGTCGAACTCGCGCCGATGGCGGTGACGGCCACGCGCACTGAGCGGTCTGCGGATGACGTGCCGGCGAGCGTGACAGTCATCACGGCGAAGGAGATTGCCACCCAGCAGCCGCAACATGCCGCCGACCTGTTGCGCAATGTCGAAGGCATCGATGTTGCCGGCTCCGGATCGCCGGCCACTCTGCCGAGAATCACGCTGCGCGGCGTCGGCGGCTCCTTCGGCGGCTCGACCAGCCAGATCCTGGTCGACGGCATGCCGCTCGAATCGCCGGTCGCCGGCATTCATCTCGGCGCACACGCCCTCGATCTCTTCGACCTCGAGCGGGTCGAGGTGGTGCGCGGGCCGGCCTCGGCGCTTTATGGGCCAAGCGCGGTCGGCGGTGTCGTGAATTTCGTTCCCAAACGCTGGCGCGGCGCACCCGGAGCGGAAGTGAGCATCGGGGCCGGCTCGCATGATGCCAGGCTGGTCTCGGCTGCCGTCGGCGGTGCCTGGGATGCGGTAGATTTTCGTCTTTCGGCGAGCGATCATCGAACCGACGGTTATGTCGCGCAGCCGAACGCCGATCCCTGGGGTTCCAGGGATCTCGCACCGCGCGACGGCAAGAACAGGAAGTTCGGCCTGACGGGCGGCGTGCGCCCGGCCGACAACCACGAAATCACGTTCGCCGTGCGCAACGCCGACACCGGATCGGCCTGGCTGGGGGGGCATCCCAATTACCGCTTCGACGACAACGTCGAAAGCTACGACCTCGGCTACCGTTACGAGGCGGGCGACTGGGCGGTGTTCAAGGCGCGCTACCGCAAGATGCGCCAGAAAACCCGCATCCTGTTCGACGACGAATACGTCAATGGAAACCTCGGCAGCCTGATTCTCGCGGAAGTCGATGGTCGGATCGAGGACAGCGAACACCTGGACCTCCAGGCCGATCTGCGCCTGAGCCCGGACAACATGCTGACCGTGGGCTACACCTACGGGGTCGGCGAATATACCTCCCGCTGGGAGGACGTGATCTGGGGCGGCAGCGGCGAAAGCGTTTCCAAGAGCAAGCTGACCGGGCTGTTCGCTCAGGACGAACACCGCGTCTCCGATGCGCTGACGGTGCTGGTGGGCGGCCGCTGGGACCGCTATGAGTTCGCTGGCGACACCAGCAACGGCGTGCCGACCGGCAAGGACTCGAAAGACAGCGTGTTCAACCCCCGGCTCGGCGCCCGCTACAGGCTAAGCGAAGCCACCTCACTCTATGCGACCGCCGGCACCGCCTACGTGCCCGCACTCAACTTCCTGAAGTTCCGCGGCGGTGGGGCCTGGCTCGACAATCCCGGCCTGAAACCGGAAACCTCGACTTCCTACGAAGTCGGCGTCAATCATCGCATGGGCGTCTGGTCGGCGCGTGCCTCGCTCTTCCACACCGACTACGAGGACAAGATTTCGTCGATTCGCGTCGGTGCCCAATGGCAATTCCAGAACATCGGCAAGGTCGCCATCGATGGACTGGAGCTCGCGATCGAAGGCACGGCGGGCAACTGGCGGCCATATGCCAACTACACCTACACCGACTCGACCATCAAGGAGAATCCCAGCGACCCGCTGACAGTTGGCAAGCAGGTGCAGCGCGTATCGCCGCACAAGCTGAACCTGGGCGCGGTCTACGCGCCGTCCGACCGCTTCTACATCCGCGTCTCCGGCCGCTATGTCGACGATTACTACTTCAACGACCGCAACTCCGCCGACGCGCTCAACCCCGGCCATTTCGTCGCCGACGCCAAGATCGGCTGGCGCCTGCCGGCCGGCGGCATGGTTCGCGACGCGGAGATCAACCTGGCGGTCAACAACCTCTTCGACAAGCGCTACCGCGAGCAGCAGTACGAATACATGGACGGCCGCAACGTCTGGCTCGGCCTGAATGCAAAGTTCTAACCTGGTGCTGGCACTGCTTCTCGCGGTCGGGGTGGCACATGGCGAGGAGGGAACGGGAGCGGATGCCTCTCTCATCACCGCCGCCGACATCGCCCGCGAGAAGCCGGCCGATCTGGTGGAGATGCTGAAGGCCCGCGTCGGACTCGACGAGAACAACAGCGTCATCACGATGCGCGGCGTGCGCGGCATCGCCATCTTCGTCGACGGTTTCGCTTCCTCGATGGCCGAGCTGAAGGCGCTCAGGCCCGAGCAGGTCGAGCAGGTCGAGATTTTGTACGGCGCAGCCTCGGCACGTTTCGGCGCCGAGGCGATGGGCGGCGCAATCGCTGTCGCCACGCTCGGCGTGCACCGCATCCACGCCAGCCTCACGCAAGGCGTCGATTCGCGGCGCGGCCGCTTCACCCGGGTCGGCGGCGGCCGCGACGCGGGCGGTTTCGGCTGGTCGGTACTGGCCGAAGACCGGGTCAACAACGGCTTCCGCACCGTGCCGGACTCGCCCTTTCCCTACCAGATCACCGTCACCGACGAGCGCAGCAAGACGACGCTGCTCGACGGCAAGCTCGGCTGGCGCGGCCGCGACCTGGAACTCTCGCTCAACCTCAAGCGCGCCGACGACTGGGCCTTCTTCGGCCGCCCCAACTGGATCTTCGACTGGCGCACCGAGAACGCCCGCGCTCAGCTCGTCTGGCGGGCGAGCGCCGCGCTGACGCTGGAAGCCGCCCTCGGCGAGGAGCGCTACGACTCCGCCGGGGTGCGCGACCGCGGCACCGGCACCGACGCCGCCGGCCTGATGCCGGAGCTATGGCTGACGCAGCGCTACCGCCAGCGCGAAGGCACCGTTTCTCTGGTATGGCAGGGCGGCGGCTGGCAGGCCAGAACGGGATTGAACCTCGTCGATCTCGACGAGGCCTTCGGCAGCGCCGATCACGCCACCCGTCAGACGGTGATGACGGCCGATTCGAGCATCCGCAAGCAGGCGGTATTCGCCGCTGCCGAGCTTCCCGTGGGGGCCGGCCGTCTGGAGTTGGGTCTGCGGCGCGACCTGCAGCGCTACCTGTCCTCGCGCGTCTTCGACGCCGGCCCGCCGGCGCAGGAGACGCAGGGCGGCGGCGTGGTCAAGTCGGCCACCAGCCCGAAGGTGGCGCTGTCCTGGCCGTTCGATGGTGGCTATCGTCTGCGCGGCAGCATCGGCACCGGCTTCTCGCCGCCGCAGGCCTCGCAGCTCTACAACGGCTACGTCGGCGCCGGCAGCGTCACGCTGGCCAATCCCGGACTCAAGCCCGAACTGTCGACGACCGCCGACCTCGGCCTCGCCCATGCCGATGCCACGGGCAACTGGGGACTGACGCTGTTCGTGACGCGCTGGCAGGACAAGATCGCCATGCGCATCGTCGACTACGCCATGCCGGTGACGCAGCAGCCGCAGAACGTCGGCGAGGTCGTCGCGCGCGGCGTCGAGGCGCAATGGTCGCGGCAGCTTGGGCATGGCTGGTCGGCGGCGGCGAACTACACCTACAACCGCACGCGCATCGTCGCCAACGCGGCCGACCCTTCGGTGGTCGGCAACGAACTGTCCGACATGCCGCGCCACAAGGCGAACCTGTCGGCAGCCTGGGAGCCGGACGCGGACTTCGCCGCCCGAATGAAGCTGCGCGCCGTCGGCGCCGCCTTCACCGACGACGCCAACACGGTCTTGGATGCACGCGGCTACCGCTGGAGGAAGGCCGGCTTCGCGGTGCTCGATCTTTCCGCAACGTGGCGGCGGCCGAACTGGGAATTCACACTGGCCCTGAACAACGTCTTCGACCGCGACTACGTCCAGGGCTTCTTCTGGCACGGCGAGCCGCGCACGCTGCGCGGCGAGCTGACCTTGCGCTATTGATGGAGGACATCTCATGAACACCAAGAAACTCGCCCTGGCCGCCGCCCTGCTCGGCTGTCTTTCCCTGCCCGCCGCCGCCTGCCGGCCCTTCGGCTCCTACCAGTTCGTCGAGGACCAGGACGGCAGCATCTGGTTCACGGAGGGCGACAACAACGCGGTGTCGCGCCTGGCTCCAGACGGCACCGTCACGGCGCACAAGCTGCCGACGACCGCCGCCGAGCCGTCCTCGCTGGCGCTCGACGGCAAGGGCAATCTCTGGTTCGTCGAGATGGACGCTGCCAAGATCGCCCGTCTCGACAAGGACGGCCGCGTCGTCGAATACCCGACCACCGACGGCCATCCCGGTCTCGTCGCGGTCGACCGCCGCGGCGAGGCCTGGTTCACCCAGATGGCCGGCCACGAAGGCGGCGGGGGCGGCCACGCCGGCCACGACGGGCGGAAGGTCGCCAAGGTCGGCCGCATCGACGCCAGGGGCGTCATGCATTCCTATCCGGCGCCGGAGGGCTGGCCGACCTCGGTCGCGTTCGATGCACGCGACCAGGCCTGGGTGACGTTGCTGGTGCCCGGCGGCAAGGACGGCCAGCCCAAGGGGCGCCTTGCCCGCCTGTCGCGCGACGGCCAATGGAAGATCGCCGCCGCCTGGGACAACAGCTGCCCGAGCAACCTGGCGCGGCTGCCGGACGGCGGGCTGGCCTTCTCCGACCATTGCCGCCATGTCCTCGGCCGCGTGGCCGCCGGCGGCAGGATCGGCGAGCAGATGCTGCCCGCGGACACCTACATCCAGCAGATGGCGGCCGCGCCCGACGGCACGCTCTGGTTCACCGGCGACGAGAAGAGCCGCCTCGGCCGCATCGGCAGGGACGGCAGAGTGACCTACCTCGCCCGTTCCGACAACGGCGACCAGACCATGGCCGTGCTGGTGACCCGCAAGGGCGACGTGGTGTTCTCGGAGTTCTACAACTACAACATCAACCGCCTGACGAAGAACGGCGAATACGTCGAGCACCTCGTCAACGTCGACGAGCGCAAGAGCGTGCGCGAGGTGAGGGAAGGCGAGGTCTGCTACGTGCAGTTCGCCGCGCGCATCGAGGCGAAGGCGGAGATGGACGCGAGGCGCGCCGAGGAGGTAAGGAACGGCCGCTTCAAGCCCGACGGTGCCGGCACCGAAAAGCTGGCCGAGCAGAAGTGCCTGGCCTGCCACGACGCCCGCCGCCTGCTGCTCTCGCGCCGCAGCGACTGGACGCCGAGCATCAATCGCATGCACGCCTACCGCGACGTGCGCAACGTCGAGCCGCTGACGGCCAAGGAGACGGCGCGCCTGGTGCGCTACTTCAACGAGAACTACGGGCTGCGGTAGCGAAGAACTCGGCGCCGGCGCGGCGGCGGGCGCCGGCGACAGGCAGCAGAGGCAAGCGGAAACCGGAGATTGGTCCGCCCGGCGAGACTCGAACTCACAACCCCCGGCTTAGAAGGCCGGTGCTCTATCCGGTTGAGCTACGGGCGGCTGTAAAAAAATCGAAATGCTGGGCTTTGGTCGGGGCGGAGGGATTCGAACCCCCGACATCTTGCTCCCAAAGCAAGCGCGCTACCGGGCTGCGCTACGCCCCGAGGAGCGCGCATTCTACTGAGCGGCCACGGCACGGTCAATTGCCGTCAGCAATCACTTGCGGCAAGCGTGGCTTTCGTTTATAAACATCGTTTTTTCCGAGCGGACAAGATGGCCAAGACGACGTCTGAAGACTTTCTGCACAAGCAGTTCCCGCCCTACGTACCGAAGAAGGGCGAGGAATACATGAACCCGAAGCAGCTTGCGCACTTCCGGCAGATTCTCGAAACACTGAAGCAGGAACTGGCGGGCGACATCGAGCGCACCGTGCATACCATGCAGGACGAGGCGACCGTGTTCGCCGACCCGAACGACCGCGCCAGCCAGGAGTCGGACATCGCCCTCGAGCTGCGCAACCGCGACCGCGAGCGCAAGCTGATCAAGAAGATCGACGAGTCGATCGCGCTGATCGAGAACGGCGAATACGGCTACTGCGAGAGCTGCGGCGTCGAGATCGGCCTCAAGCGCCTCGAGGCGCGCCCGACCGCGACGCTGTGCATCGACTGCAAGGAGCTCGAGGAGCGACGCGAGAAGCAAATGGCGAAGTAAACTTCGGGCGAAGTGAGCTTCGCCGGAAGCGCCAACAAAAAAGGACGCCGCGGCGTCCTTTTTTGTTGGCTGAAACCCCGCCTTACTGCGCGGCGGGCGCCTCGGCGGCGGGAGCGGACTCCTCGGCCAGCAGCGCCTTCATCGACAGGCGCACGCGGCCCTTGTCGTCCATCTCGAGCACCTTGACGCGCACCGCCTGGCCTTCCTTGAGCTTGTCCGACACGGCATTGACGCGCTCGTTGGCGATCTGCGAGATGTGCAGCAGGCCGTCCTTGCCCGGCAGGATCTGCACGATCGCGCCGAAATCGAGCAGGCGCAGCACGGTGCCTTCGTAGACCTTGCCCACTTCCACTTCGGCGGTGATGTCCTCGATGCGCTTCTTCGCCACCTGGGCGGCATCGGCATTCACCGAGGAGATGGTCACGCTGCCGTCGTCTTCGATATCGATGACGCAGCCGGTTTCTTCCGTCAGCGCACGGATGGTCGCGCCGCCCTTGCCGATCACGTCGCGGATCTTCTCCGGGTTGATCTTCATGGTGAGCATGCGCGGCGCGAAGGTGGACACCTCGCCGCGGTGGCCGGACATCGCGGTTTCCATGATGCCGAGGATGTGCATGCGCGCTTCCTTGGCCTGCGCCAGCGCGACCTGCATGATCTCCTTGGTGATGCCCTGGATCTTGATGTCCATCTGCAGCGCGGTCACGCCGTCCTTGGTGCCGGCGACCTTGAAGTCCATGTCGCCGAGGTGGTCCTCGTCGCCGAGGATGTCGGTCAGCACCGCGAAGCGGTTGCCTTCCTTGATCAGGCCCATGGCGATGCCGGCAACGTGCGCCTTGAGCGGCACGCCGGCGTCCATCAGCGACAACGAGCCGCCGCAGACCGAGGCCATCGAGGAGGAGCCGTTCGATTCGGTGATCTCGGAGACGACGCGCATCGCGTAGCCGAATTCCTCGGCGGAAGGCAGCACGGCGACCAGCGCGCGCTTGGCGAGGCGGCCGTGGCCGATCTCGCGGCGCTTCGGCGAGCCGACGCGGCCGGTTTCGCCGGTGGCGAACGGCGGCATGTTGTAGTGGAGCATGAAGCGCTCGCGGTACTCGCCCTGCAGCGCGTCGATGATCTGCTCGTCGCGGCCGGTGCCGAGGGTGGCGATCACCAGCGCCTGGGTCTCGCCGCGCGTGAACAGCACCGAACCGTGGGTACGCGGCAGCACGCCGGTGCGCACGGTGATCGGGCGCACGGTGCGGGTGTCGCGGCCGTCGATGCGCGGCTCGCCGTTGAGGATCTGCGAGCGCACGATCTTCGCCTCGAGCTCGAACAGCAGGTTGCCGACGGCGGTCGCGTCGGGCGCGCCCTCGCCGGCGCACACCGCCTCGATGGTCTTCCTGGCGATCTCGCGGCACTTCTGGGTGCGCGCCTGCTTGCTGGTGATGCGATAGGCCTCGCGCAGCTCGGCTTCGGCCAGCGACGCGACCTTGGCGATCAGCGCCTCGTCCTTGGCGGGCGCCTGCCAGTTCCACTCGGGCTTGCCGGCGACTTCCACCAGTTCGTTGATCGCCTTGATGGCGGCCTGCATCTGGTCGTGGCCGAACACCACGGCGCCGAGCATGACGTCCTCGGGCAGCTGCTGCGCCTCGGACTCGACCATCAGCACGGCGGTCTGGGTGCCGGCGACGACGAGGTCGAGCTGGCTGTCGAGCAGCTGGGTGCGGGTCGGGTTGAGCACGTACTGGCCGTCGAGGTAGCCGACGCGCGCGGCGCCGATCGGGCCGTTGAACGGGATGCCGGAGATCGCCAGCGCGGCGGAGGCGCCGAGCATGGCGGGAATGTCGGGATCGACTTCCGGATTGCTCGACAGGACGTGGATGATGACCTGCACTTCGTTGTAGAAGCCGTCCGGGAACAGCGGGCGCAGCGGGCGGTCGATCAGGCGCGAGGTCAGCGTCTCCTTCTCGGACGGACGGCCTTCGCGCTTGAAGAAGCCGCCGGGGATGCGGCCGGCGGCATAGACTTTCTCAACGTAATCGACGGTCAGCGGGAAGAAGTCCTGCCCGGCCTTGACCTCGTCCTTGGCGACGACGGTGGCGAGCACGACGGTGTCATCGACGTTGACCAGCACGGCGCCGGACGACTGGCGAGCGACCTCGCCGGTTTCCAGCGTCACCGTGTGGGCGCCGTAGGTGAAGCTTTTCTTGAAGGGAGTGAGCACGGAATGTCCTTTTACTTGCGCAGCTTATTTGCGTAACCCCAGGCGCTCGATCAGCGCGCGGTAGCTGTCGGCGTTCTTGCCCTTGAGGTAATCGAGCAGCTTGCGGCGCTGGCTCACCATCTTGAGCAGGCCGCGGCGGGAGTGGTGATCCTTGACGTGGGCCTTGAAATGACCGGTCAGGTCGTTGATGCGGGCGGTCAGCAGCGCGACCTGCACTTCGGGGGAACCGGTGTCGCCCTGGGCGCGCTGGAAGTCGGTAACGATTTTCGCCTTGTCGGCAGTGGAAATGGCCATGATGTTTTCTCTCAAACCCTTGGTTGAACGAAACGGATGCAGCCCCGGTTTGATAGAGCCGATCACCCGCGAAACCGCAAAAAAAGAGGGCGGATTATATACGAATCAGTCAGTTGTCAGGGTGGCGACGAGTCTTTTCGGCTGCAGCCAGCCGTCGGCGGCGCACTCGCCCAAGCCGATGAAGCCCTGCGGCCCATACAGCCGGCTGCGCTCGCCCGGCGCGCCGCTCCAGCGTACCGGCTGGCCGTGCAGCAGGCGGTTCGCCTCGGTTGCGGACAGCGCGGCGACCGGCAGGTCCGCCAGCAGCGCGTCGGCGGGCTGGAGCAGGCGGTCGCGCTCCGCCGCCGGCAGCGCCTCGATCTGCGCGGGCGTCGCCGCCTGCGCGATGTCGAGCCCCCCGACGCCGGTGCGGCGCAAGGCGGCCAGATGCGCGCCGCAGCCGAGCGCCGCGCCGAGATCGGCGGCCAGCGTGCGCACGTAGGTGCCCTTGCTGCAGCTCACGCGCAGTTCGAAACGGTCGCCGTGCCAGCCGAGCAGTTCCAGCGCGTGGATCGTCACCCGGCGCGGCGCGCGCTCGACCTCGACGCCCTGGCGCGCGAGTTCGTAGAGCGGCACGCCGTCGCGCTTGAGCGCCGAATGCATCGGCGGCACCTGGTCTATCTCGCCGGTGAAGCGCGGCAGCAGCGCGCGCACGTCGGCCTCGCCCACGGTCACGGGCTGCTCGACCAGCACCCGGCCCTCGGCGTCGGCGGTGTCGGTGACGATGCCGAGCCGCACCGTGGCGAGGTAGGTCTTGTCGGCGTCGAGCAGTTCGCCGGCGAACTTGGTCGCCTCGCCGAAGCAGAGCGGCAGCAGGCCGGTGGCGAGCGGATCGAGCGTGCCGGTATGGCCGGCCTTGGCGGCGTTGAACAGCCAGCGCACCTTCTGCAGCGCGGCGTTGGAGGTCATGCCCGGCGGCTTGTCGAGCAGCAGCACGCCGTCGACCTTGCGGCGCGGCGGCCTCCGTGGCTTATTCACCGTGCTGCGGGTCCGAGGCGATGGCCTCGTCGATCAGGTGCGACAGGCGGGTGCCGCGCTCGACCGAGGCGTCGAAAACGAAGTGCAGTTCCGGGATGTGATGGATGTGCAGGCGCCGGCCGAGCTCGCGGCGCAGGAAGCCGGCGATGTGCGCGAGCCCGCGCGCGATCTCCTTGCCGCGTTCCGCCTCCGCCAGCGAGGTGTAGAACACCTTGGCGTGCGCGTAGTCGGGGGTGAGCTCGATGCCGGTCAGGGTGACGAGCGGCAGCCAGTGCGCCAGGCGCGGGTCCTTCACCTGGCGCAGCAGCTCGGCGAGATCGCGGTGGATCTGCTCCGCCACGCGCTCGCCGCGCGAATAACCGTGTGCCTGCCGCCCCGCCATCGCCGAGTTTCCGCGTGCCGCTTACAGCGTGCGCGCGACCTCCTGGATCTCGAACACCTCGAGCTGGTCGCCTTCCTGGATGTCGTTGAAGTTCTTCAGCGACAGGCCGCACTCGAAGCCTTCCTTGACCTCGCGCACGTCGTCCTTGAAGCGCTTGAGCGAATCGAGTTCGCCGCTGTGGATCACGACGTTGTCGCGCAGCAGCCGCACATGGGCGCCGCGCTTGACGATGCCGGACAGCACCATGCAGCCCGCCACCGCGCCGACCTTCGGGACGCGGAACACCTGGCGGATCTCGACCATGCCCAGCATGTTCTCGCGCTTCTCGGGCGCCAGCATGCCGGACAGCGCCGCCTTCACGTCATCGACGGCGTCGTAGATGATGTTGTAGTAGCGGATGTCGACGCCGAAGGTCTCGGCCGCCTTGCGCGCGCCGGCGTCGGCGCGCGTGTTGAAGCCGATGATGACCGCCTTCGAGGCCTGCGCCAGGTTGACGTCGGACTCGGAAATGCCGCCGACCGCCGCATGGATGACGTTGACCTTGACCTCGCCGGTCGACAGCTTGGCGAGCGAGTGCGCCAGCGCCTCCTGCGAGCCCTGCACGTCGGCCTTGATGATGATCGCCAGCGTCTTGACCTCGCCCTCGCCCATCTGCTCGAACATGTTCTCCAGCTTGGCGGCCTGCTGCTTGGCCAGCCGCACGTCGCGGAACTTGCCTTGGCGGAACAGCGCGATCTCGCGTGCCTTCTTCTCGTCGGCGAGCGCCATCGCCTCGTCGCCGGCGGACGGCACGTCGGACAGGCCCTGAATCTCGACCGGGATCGACGGGCCGGCCTCTTCGACCGGCCGGCCGTTCTCGTCGAGCATCGCGCGCACGCGGCCGAACACCTGGCCGACCAGCAGCACGTCGCCGCGCTTGAGCGTGCCGGACTGCACCAGCACGGTCGCCACCGGGCCCTTGCCCTTGTCGAGACGCGCCTCGATGACCAGGCCCTTGGCGAGCGCCTCCTTCGGCGCCTTGAGCTCGAGCACCTCGGCCTGCAGCAGCACGTGCTCGAGCAGGTCGTCGATGCCCTGGCCGGTCTTCGCCGACACCGGCACGAAGGGCGAGTCGCCGCCGTATTCCTCGGGCACGACGCCTTCGGCGATCAGTTCCTGCTTGACGCGTTCGGGGTTGGCATCCGGCTTGTCGATCTTGTTCATCGCCACCACCAGCGGCACGTTCGCCGCCTTGGCGTGGTGGATGGCTTCCTTGGTTTGCGGCATCACGCCGTCGTCGGCGGCGACCACCAGGATGACCAGGTCGGTCGCCTTCGCGCCGCGCGCGCGCATCGCCGTGAACGCGGCGTGGCCCGGCGTGTCGAGGAAGGTGACCATGCCGCGCGGCGTCTCGACGTGGTAGGCGCCGATGTGCTGGGTGATGCCGCCGGCCTCGCCGGCCGCCACCTTGGTGCGGCGGATGTAGTCGAGCAGCGAGGTCTTGCCGTGGTCGACGTGGCCCATGACGGTGACCACCGGCGCGCGCGGCAGGGCCTCGACCTGCTTGTGCTCGGCATGCGCCTCGTCGAGAAAGGCGTCGAGGTCGTCGAGCTTGGCGGCGATCGCCTTGTGGCCCATTTCCTCGACGACGATCATCGCCGTTTCCTGGTCGAGATGCTGGTTGATGGTGACCATCATGCCCATCTTCATGAGCACCTTGATGACCTCGGTGGCCTTGACCGCCATCTTGTGCGCCAGGTCGGCGACCGAGATCGTCTCGGGCACGGACACCTCGCGCACGACCTGCTCGACCGGCTGGGGCGCGGCGCGCTGCTCGTCGGCGTGATGACGCCCGTGGCGCGCGGTCTGCTTCGGACCGCCGCGCCAGCCGGCGGCGCCGCCGGCCGTGTCGCCGCGCGTCTTGAGCCCGCCGCGGCGGCTGCGATCCGCTTCCTTGGCAGCCGCGGGGCCCTTGCTTTCAGCCTTCTTTTCCGGCTTGCGCGGCGCTTCGCCCGGCTTGGCGGCCGGCTTGTGCAGGGTGCCGGAGACACCTTCGGCCGGCGCCGGCGCCGCAGCAACCTCGGCCTGGGCCTGCAGCTGGGCGAGGCGCGCCTCGGCTTCGGCGCGCGCCTGGGCCGCCTTGGCCTCGCGTTCCTGCTTCTCCTTCAGTTCGGCGGCCTGGATCGCCGCCAGTTCGGCCTGACGCTTGGCCTCGGCCTCGCGCAAGGCGGCCTGCTCGGCGTCGACGACGCGGGCGGGCGCCGCCGTCACCTCGGGCACCGGCGCCTCGGCGGCCAGTTCGGCCTCGCGCTTGACGAAGGTGCGCTTCTTGCGCACCTCGACCTGGATCGTGCGCGCCTTGCCGGAGGAGTCGGCCGCCTTGATTTCGGTGGTCTGCTTGCGCGTCAGCGTGATCTTCGCCTTCGGCGCGGTCTCGCCGTGGGACTTGCGCAGGAAATCGAGCAGGCGCGTCTTGTCCTGCTCGGTCAGGGTGTCGGTGCTCGCCTGCTTGACGACGCCGGCCTTGGCCAGCTGTTCGATCAGGGCCAGCGGCGGCATCTTCAGTTCCGCGGCGAACTGGGCAACGCTCATCTGGGTCGTCATGCCCTCTCCTTACTTGTTCTCATCGGCGAACCAGTGCGCACGTGCCACCGTGATCAAGGCCTTGGCCCGCTCTGCGTCGATGTTCGTCATTTCCACCAGCTCGTCGACCGCCAGGTCGGCGAGGCCGTCCCGGCTGCACACGCCGTTCTTGGCCAGCCTGGCGGCCAGCGGCTTGTCCATGCCGTCGAGATTCAGCAGGTCGTCCTCGACCTTCTCCAGCTCTTCCTCGTTGACGATCGCCTCGGTCAGCAGCACGTTGCGCGCGCGGTCGCGCAGCTCATTGACGGTCGCCTCGTCGAAGGCATCGATCTCGAGCATCTCCGCCAGCGGCACGTAGGCGACCTCCTCGAGCGTCGAGAAGCCTTCCTGCACCAGGATTTCGGCGACCTCTTCGTCCACGTCGAGCTTGTCCATGAACAGCTGGCGCGTGCTCGCGGTTTCCTGTTCCTGCTTGGCCTGCGACTCCTCGACCGTCATCAGGTTGATGGTCCAGCCGGTCAGCTCGGAGGCGAGCCGCACGTTCTGGCCGCTGCGGCCGATGGCGATCGCGAGATTGGCCTCGTCGACCACCACGTCCATGCTGTGCTTCTCCTCGTCGACGACGATCGAATTGACCTCGGCCGGCGCCAGCGCGCCGATCACGAACTGCGCCGGATCGGCCGACCACAGCACGATGTCGACGCGCTCGCCCGACAGCTCGTTGGTGACGGCGGTGACGCGCGAGCCGCGCATGCCGACGCAGGTGCCGATCGGATCGACGCGCGGATCGTTCGACTTGACGGCGATCTTGGCGCGCACGCCGGGATCGCGCGCGGCGGACTTGATCTCGAGCAGGCCGTCCTCGATCTCCGGCACCTCGAGCTCGAACAGCTTCATGATGAACTGCGGCGCGGTGCGCGAGAGGATCAGCTGCGGGCCGCGCGCCTGGCGGTCGATCTTCATCAGCCAGGCGCGCACGCGGTCGCCGGGGCGCAGGTTTTCCTTCGGGATCAGCTGGTCGCGCGGCAGCAGCGCCTCGATGCGGCCGGCCTCGACGATCGCGCTGCCGCGCTCCATGCGCTTGATCGTGCCGGTGACGAGATGCTCCTTGCGCTCGAGGAAGTCGTTCAGGACTTGTTCGCGCTCGGCGTCGCGGATCTTCTGCAGGATCACCTGCTTGGCGGTCTGCGCGCCGATGCGGCCGAAGTCGACGGCCTCCAGCTGTTCCTCGATGTAGTCGCCGATCTGCACGTCGGGATCGTCCTGGCGCGCCTCGGACAGGCCGATGTGCTGGGCCGGAATCTCGACCTCCTCGTCGTCGAGCACCAGCCAGCGGCGGAAGGCCTCGTACTCGCCGGTCTCGCGATTGATCTCGACGCGCACGTCGGCCTCGTCGTGGATGCGCTTCTTGGTCGCGGAGGCGAGCGCCAGCTCGAGGGCGCCGAACACGATTTCCTTGTCGACATTCTTCTCCCGCGCCAGGGCATCGACCAGCAGCAGCAACTCGCGACTCATTTCACTCTCCTGTACTCAATTCTCAAAACTTCGGCACCAGGCGGGCCTTCTCGATGTTGTCGAAGGCGAACTCGCGCTCGCCGCCTTCGGTGGCGATGCGCACGCGATCCTCGGCCAGCCCGACGATCGCGCCCGAAAAATTCCTTTGCGTTCCCTCGGGGATGCGCAGCTTCAGCTGTACATCCTGGCCGGCGAAGCGCTGATAGTCCGCCGGCTTCTTCAGCGGCCGGTCCATGCCCGGCGAGGACACTTCGAGGCGGTCGTAGTCGATGTTCTCGACCTGGAACAGGCGCGTCAGGTGGTTGCTGACCGCGGCGCAGTCATCCACCGTCACCGCGCTGCGCGTTTCCTCCGCCGCGGCCGGCCGGTCGATGAAGACGCGCAGCAGGCGCGCGCGCGGACTCGTCTCGAAATCGACGAGTTCGTAGCCCAGCCCCGTTACCGCCTGCTCGATCAGTCCTGCCAGATCCGCCATATGCCCATATGCCTGCGCACGCCACAAACAAAAAATGGGCAAACTGCCCATTTTCTTTTTTCGCCTGCGCCCGCGGTCGCGGGACGCAGGGTCCGTAAAAGCGGCGGATTATACAAGTCTTTGCATGGCAAGGCAATTTGGACGCTACTTTTTCTCCGTGCCGGCCGCTGCCGCCCCGCCGGCGCCGAGGATTTTCAGCAGCGACTGCACCTCGGGCGGGGTCAGCTCCTGGCAGTGGCCGCGCTTGAGGCTGGCGGGCAGGGGTATCGGGCCGTAACGCACGCGCATCAGCCGGCTGACGGTGACGCCGGTCGCCGCGAACATGCGGCGCACTTCCCGGTTCCTGCCCTCCTCGAGGGTGACGCGGTACCAGTGGTTGGCGCCTTCGCCGCCCGCTTCCTGGAGGCGGTTGAACTTCGCCATGCCGTCCTCCAGTTCGATGCCTTCGGTGAGCTTCCGCAGCGCCTCCGGCTCGATCTGGCCCAGCACGCGCACCGCGTATTCGCGCTCGAGCCGGTAGCGCGGGTGCATCAGCCGGTTGGCGAGCGCCCCGTCGGTCGTGAACAGCAGCAGGCCGCAGGAGTTGAAGTCGAGCCGGCCGATGGCGATCCAGCGGCCGCCGCGCAGGCGCGGCAGGGCGTTGAAGACGCTCGGCCGCCCCTGCGGGTCGTCGCGCGAGACGATCTCGCCTTCCGGCTTGTGGTAGAGCAACACGCGCGGCACGCGCACGGCGAAGTGCAGATTGACCAGCCGGCCGCCGACCTTGACCTTGTCGGTCGGAGCGACGCGCTGGCCGAGATGGGCGGGTTCGCCATTGACCTGCACGCGTCCGGCGGCGATCCACTCCTCGATCTCGCGGCGCGCACCGAGGCCGGCGTCGGCGAGCGCCTTCTGCAGCTTGACGGTCGGCAGCGCCTCGGCCGGGACCGGGGCGTGGCGCGCCGGCGCGCTCGGCCTAGGATTGCTCGGCGGCCGGAAAGGCGTCGGTTTGCGCCGGGTCGTCTTCTGCTCCGGCGTCGTTTGCTGCGTCGCGGCCGGCGGGCTGTTCCGGCGCTGCGGGGACTTGCGGGGTTTCGTCGCTGTGGGCATCGATCATCCGTTCGATCTCGGCCAGCGGCGGCAGTTCGGACAGGCTGCGCAGGCCGAGATCATCGAGAAATTTGCGGGTGGTGGCGTAGAGGGCCGGGCGGCCGGGGGAGTCGCGATGGCCGACGGCATCGACCCAGCCGCGGCCTTCGAGGGTCTTGATGACGTTGGGCGAGACCGCGACGCCGCGGATATCCTCGATGTCGCCGCGCGTCACCGGCTGCCGGTAGGCGATGATGGCGAGCGTCTCCATCACGGCGCGCGAGTATTTCGGCGGTCGCTCGTTCTTCAGGCGGTCGAGGAAGACCTGGTATTCCGGCCGCGTCTGGAAGCGCCAGCCGGAGGCGAGCTGGACGAGTTCCACGCCACGTTCCGCCCAGTCGCGCTTGAGGTCGTCGAGCAGCGTGCGCCAGGTGTCGTCGTCGAACGGGTCGTCGAACAGCTTCTTGAGTTCGGCCAGCGGCAACGGCTCGACGGCGGCCAGCAGCGCCGTCTCGAGCACCCGCTTGTAGTCCTCAGGCTTGTAGAGTTGCAGCATCGTGCGATTTTACATAGATGGGCGCGAGCGCCTCGCTCTGGGTGATCTCGACCAGCGCTTCGCGCGCCAGCTCGAGGATCGCCAGGAAGCTCACCACCATGCCGGCATGGCCGCCCCCCAGGTCGAACAGGTCCTCGAACACCACGTAGCCGCGCCCCTGCAGGCGCCGCAGGATCAGCCCCATGTGCTCGCGCACCGACAGTTCCTCGCGGCGGATGCGGTGATGCTGCTTCACCTTCGCCTGGCGCATCAGCGCCAGCCAGACGACCTGCAGGTCGTGCACGCTGACCTCGGGCTGGCGCGCCGCCACCTTCCCGGCGATCCATACCGACGCCCATTCGTGGTCGCGGTGCGCCTGCGGCAGCGCGTCGATGCGTGTCGCCGCGAGCTTGATGCGTTCGTACTCCATCAGGCGGCGCACCAGCTCGGCGCGCGGGTCCTCCGGCTCGCCGGTCTCCGTCTTGGGCGGCCGCGGCAGCAGCATGCGCGACTTGATCTCGAGCAGCATCGCCGCCATCAGCAGGTAGTCGGCGGCGAGCTCGAGGTTGGTGCGGCGCATCGCCTCGACGTACTCGAGATACTGCGCCGTGAGCGGCGCCATCGGGATGTCGAGGATGTTGACGTTGGCCTTGCGGATCAGATAGAGCAGCAGGTCGAGCGGCCCCTCGAAGGCGTCGAGGAAGACCTCCAGCGCGTCGGGCGGGATGTAGAGGTCGCGCGGCAGGGCCGGCAGCGGCTCGCCGTAGAGCTTCGGCACATGGTGCTCCGGTTGCGCCGCCGCCCCGCCGGCGCCGAGTTTCTGCAGTTCGTCGCCGGCCGTCATGACACTGTGTACGCCGCCGTGCCGACCGCGATCAGCGCGTCCTGGTCGTTGACCAGCTCCATGCGCGTCACCGCGACCTTGTTGCCGGTGCGCAGCGGAAAGCCGCGCGCGATGAACCACTCGCCGCTGCCGGGACGCAGGTAGTCGACGCGCAGGTCGATGGTGCCGATGCGCGTGAAGCGCTCGAGCACTTCGTCGAGCGGCTTGCCGCGCAGCTTCTGCTGCACGCCGAGGAAGGCCACCAGACCGCCGGTCACGTCGAGCACCGACGAGATCACGCCGCCGTGCAGGATGTTGCGCACGTAGTTGCCGACCAGCTCCGGCCGCATCGCGAAGCGCAGTTCCGGCCGGTCGTGGTGCAGCGAGAGGACGTCGATGCCGAGGATGCGGTTGAACGGCATGCGCTCGACGAAGCTCTCGCGGATCAGCGCGAGCAGCTGCGCCTCGGCGGCGGCTTCGGCTTCTGCGGTGCGTTTCACGAGTAGTCCAGCCCGATCGCCTCGCGCACGTCGCGCATGGTTTCCTGCGCCAGCTTCCTGGCCTTCTCGCAGCCGTCGGCGATGATGTTCTTCACCAGCTGCGGATCCTCCTCGTACCTCCGGGCGCGCTCGCGCATCGGCTCCTGCTCGCGCAGCACGCCCTCGATCACCGGCTGCTTGCACTCGATGCAGCCGATGCCGGCGGAGCGGCAGCCCTGCCGTACCCAGTTCCTGACCTCGTCGTTCGAGTAGATCTGGTGGAACTGCCAGACCGGGCATTTCTCCGGGTCGCCCGGGTCGGTGCGCCGCACGCGCTGGGGATCGGTCTGCATGGTGCGGATCTTCTTGCGGATCGACTCCTCGTCCTCCCGGAGCGCGATGGTGTTGCCGTAGGACTTCGACATCTTCTGGCCGTCGAGGCCGGGCATGCGAGAGGCGGCGGTCAATAACGCACCGGGTTCGGCCAGAATCATCTTGCCGCTGCCCTCGAGGTAGCCGAACAGCCGCTCGCGGTCGCCGTGCGACAGGCTCTGCGCCTCGTCGAGCACGGCATGGGCCTGCTCCAGCGCATCGGCTTCCCCGCGCTCCTGGTAGCGCGTGCGCAGCTCCTCGTAGAGCTTGGCGCGCTTGCCGCCGAGCTTCTTCACCGCCTCCTTCGCCTTCTCCTCGAAACCCGGCTCGCGGCCGTAGAGGTGGTTGAAGCGGCGCGCGATCTCGCGGGCGAACTCGAGATGCGGCACCTGGTCCTCGCCGACCGGCACCTTGTCGGCGCGGTAGATCAGGATGTCGGCGGCCTGCAGCAGCGGGTAGCCGAGGAAGCCGTAGGTGGTCAGATCCTTGTGCGTGAGCTTCTCCTGCTGGTCCTTGTAGGTCGGCACGCGCTCGAGCCAGCCGAGCGGCGTCATCATCGACAGCAGCAGGTGCAGTTCGGCGTGCTCCGGCACGCGCGACTGGATGAAGATGGTCGCCTGCGCCGGATCGACGCCGGCCGCCAGCCAGTCGATCACCATGTCCCAGGCGTTCTGCGTGATCGTGCCGGGCTCGTCGTAGGCGGTGGTCAGCGCGTGCCAGTCGGCGACGAAGAACAGACAGGGGTACTCGTGCTGCAGCTTCATCCAGTTGGCCAGCACTCCGTGGTAATGGCCCAGATGCAGGCGCCCGGTCGGGCGCATGCCGGAAAGCACTCTTTCGACGAACATGATCAGAAGGCGAACACCGTTTTGATGAAATAGAGAAAGCTGCGCAGCATGGGGGTCAGAATGTAGCTCAATCCCCCGAAAAAGAGCAGCGCCAGCAGAATGATGAAACCGTAACGCTCGATGCGCGCGAAGCGCCAGGCGAGGTGGTGCGGCAACAGGCTGACGGCGATGCGGCCGCCGTCGAGCGGCGGAATCGGCAGCAGGTTGAGCAGCATCAGCACGGCATTCACCTCGATGCCGGCGCGCGCCATCTCGGCGAGCGGCAGGCTGTAGGCGTTGTCCGGCATGACCACGGCCAGCTTGAGCAGCAGCGCCCAGCCGAACGCCATGGCCAGGTTCGCACCAGGGCCGGCGGCGGCGACCCACAGCATGTCCTGCTTGGGCCTGCGCAGGCGCCGGAAATCGACCGGCACCGGCTTGGCCCAGCCGAACAGGAAGCCCGCCTTGGAAAGGAAGAGCAGCGCGGGAATCAGGATCGTGCCGACCGGATCGATGTGCTTGAGCGGATTCAGCGTGATGCGGCCGAGCTGCCAGGCGGTCGGATCGCCGAAGTGACGCGCCACGTAGCCGTGCGCCGCCTCGTGCAGCGTGATCGCGAAGATCACCGGAATGGCGTAGATCGCCAGCGTCTGTATGAGGTTTTCCATGGACTGCGGATTCTATTCGACCGTCAGGCCGAACAATTCGAGCGGTCCGCGACCGGCGCGCACCAGCTCGATGCCTCCGCCGACCAGGTTGAGCACGGTCGTCATCTCGCCGCTGCACGGGCCGGCATCGATGACGAGATCGACCAGCTTGTCGAGCCGCTCGCGAATCTCGTCGGCGTCGCAGACGGGAATCTCGGCGCCGGGCAGGATCAGCGTCGAGCTCAGCAGCGGCTCGTTCAACTCCTCCAGCAAGGCCAGCACGACCGGGTGGTCGGGAATGCGCAGGCCGATGGTCTTGCGCTTGGGGTGCAGCACGCGGCGCGGCAGCTCCTTGGTGCCCTCGAGGATGAAGGTGTAGCTGCCCGGCGTCGCCGCCTTGAGCAGGCGGTACTGCGCGTTGTCCACGCGCGCATAGGTGGCGATCTCCGACAGGTCGCGGCACATCAGCGTGAAATGATGGCGCTCGTCGACGCCGCGGATGCGCCGGATGCGCTCGAGCAGGGCCGCGTCGCCGAGATGGCCGCCGAGCGCATAGGCCGAATCGGTCGGAAAGGCCGTCAGGGCGCCGGCGCGGATCGCTTCCGCCGCCTGCGCGATCAGGCGCGGCTGCGGATTCTGCGGGTGAATCTCGAGATAGTCGGCCATCAGTTCCAGGTCTCCCAGACCGTCTTGAGGTCGGGCGGCAGGGCCGCGATGCGGCCCAGGTCGCTGTAGCTTTCGCCCGGACCGTGGAAATCGGAAGCGCGCGAGGCGAGGAAGCCGTACTCGCGCGCGATGCCGGCCAGCTCGCGGATTTCGGCCTCGCTCTGCGCGCCCGACACCACCTCGACGCCTTCGCCGCCCAGATCCTTGAAGGCGGCGTAAAGCGTGCGCCGCTCGGCGGCGTCCAGCCGGTAGCGGCCGGGATGGGCGATCACCGCGACGCCGCCGGCGGCATGAATCCACTGCAACGCCTCGTCCAACCCGGCCCAACAGTGGCTCACGTAGCCGGGCTTGCCCTTCGCCAGCCAGTGATCGAAGACGCTTTTGACGTCCGGCGCGCAACCGCGTTCGACGAGGTAGCGCGCGAAGTGCGAGCGCGAGATCAGCGCCGGATTGCCGACGTACTTGAGCGCGCCTGCGTAGGCGCCGTCGATGCCGACCTTGGCCAGCTCCGCCGCCATGCGCCCGGCGCGCGCGTCGCGCCCGCCGCGCACCCGCGCCAGCCCGGCGGCGAGAACGGGATTGCGATGGTCGAAATTGAGGCCGACGACATGCACGGTCTGGTCGTCGCCCCACGAGACGGAGATCTCGACGCCGGTGACGAAGCGCACGCCGTGGTCGGTCGCCGCGGCGATCGCCTCGTCCAGGCCGCCGATCTCGTCGTGGTCGGTCAGCGCCAGCAGATCGACGCCGTTCTCTTTGGCGCGCGCGACGACGTCCGCCGGCGCGAGCAGGCCGTCGGAAACCCTGGAGTGGCAATGCAGGTCGGCGTTCATCGGCTTCATGCGTCTTTGACCGCGTAGATGGCCGGCAGGTTGCGCCAGGCTTCGCGCGCATCCATGCCGCAGCCGAACACGAAACGGTCGGGCAGGTGCAGCCCGGTGAAATCGGCCGCGACCGGCTTCGTCCGACCGGTGTCCTTCTCGGCGAGCACGGCGAGCAGGCAGCGCGCCGCGCCCATGTCCAGCAATTTCGCCTTGATCGCCGCCAGCGTGATCCCTTCGTCGAGGATGTCGTCGAGCACCAGCACCGTGCGGCCGGCGACCGGCAGGCGCGGCGCGGCCAGCCAGCGCAATTCCCGGCCTTGCAGCGCGTCGCCGTAGCGCGTCGCATGCAGGTAGTCGCATTCGAGCGGAAAACGCAGGCGGGGCAGCAGCTGGCCGGCGAATACCACCGCGCCGCCCATCACCGTCAGCACCAGCGGATGGCTGTCGGCGAGCGCGGCGTCGATCTCGCCGGCCAGGCGGTCGATGGCGTCCTGGACCTCGTCCTCCGGACAGATCAGGTCGGCTTCGGCGAGCAGGCGGCGGGCTTCTTCGGGCGTCACGGCAGCTTGTCCAGATTGCGCAGGTAGGCGGCGAACTCCGCGCCGACTTCGGCGTGGCGC
>DDXW01000032.1 GCA_002347285.1 Rhodocyclaceae bacterium UBA2250
ACCTACGGCATGGGCATCATGACGGTGAAGGATGCCAGCGAGGTCAAGGAACTCTCGCGCCGCCAGCGCAACAAGATGGCTGTCGGCAAGGAAGGCCTGCAGGTCACCGAGGTGATCATCCAGGAGGGCGTGCCGACCTGCGAACGGGTGGATGAGGGCCCCGCCGAGCCGGTGGTCTACATGATCGACCGCTACGTGGTCGGCGGCTTCTACCGCGTCAATACCCAGCGCGGCATCGACGAGAACCTCAATGCGCCCGGCATGCAGTTCAAGCCGCTCGCTTTCGAGACCGGCTGCACGCTGCCCGACTCGGCCCAGGCGCCGGACGCGCCGCCGAACCGCTTCTACGCCTACGGCGTGGTGGCGCGCCTCGCCCTGCTCGCCGCCGCGATCGAACTGGAGCAGAGCGCGCAGGCATGAGACTGCTGCTGGCCGGCCTGCTGGCGTTGCTGCTGGCCGCGTGCGGGCGGCAGGCGCCGGTCGGCCAGGAGGCCTACGTCTTCGGCACGCGCGTCGAGGTGATCGTCTGGGGCGCGCCCGAGGCTGCCGCCCACGCCGCGCTCGGCGAGGTGCTGCGCGAGTTCGACCGCCTGCACCGCGCCTACCATGCCTGGCAGCCTTCGGAGCTCACCGCCCTCAACGACGCCATCGCCGCCGGCCGTCCTCACGAAGTTTCGGCCGAACTCGCCGGCCTGATCCGGACCGCTCAGCAACTCGCGACACAGGGCGAGCATCTGTTCGATCCCGGCATCGGCCGGCTCGTCGCGCTGTGGGGTTTCCACGCCGACGAGTTCAGGGCCGCCCTGCCCGACCCGGCCGCGCTTGAAGAACTCGTCGCAGCGCATCCCTCGATCGCCGATCTGAAGCTCGAGGACGACGTCGTGACTTCGCGGAACCCGGCGGTCGCGCTCGACTTCGGCGGCTACCTGAAGGGCGTCGCGCTCGACCGCGCGGCGGCGATCCTCAAGCGGCACGGCCTCGATAATGCGCTGATCAACATCGGCGGCAACGTCCTCGCGCTCGGCAGCAAGGGCGGCACGCCCTGGCGCGTCGGCATCCAGCATCCGCGCGCCGCCGCGGCCGGCGGCGCGCCGCTGGCGACACTCGAACTGCGCGACGGCGAAGCGATCGGCACCTCGGGCGACTACCAGCGCTACTTCGAAGTGGACGGCCATCGCTACTGCCACCTCCTCGATCCGCGCACGGGCACACCGGCGACCGGCACGCAGTCCGTGACCGTGCTGATCCCGCCCGGCCAGGGTGATCATGGGGGGGGGATGCTGTCGGACGTGCTGTCGAAGCCGCTCTTCATCGCTGGCGACGACTGGCCGCGCCTCGCGCAAAAACTCGGTGCGACGCAGGTGCTGCGCGTCGATATGGCCGGACGGATCGCGGTCACCGCCGCGCTGCAGGCGCGGCTGACCTTCCCGTCCGGAACCGCCGCGGTTACGGTGCTGCCTTGAGCAGAACAGCCGGAGCCGCCCGGCCGGCACGACGCATCATCGCCGGGGCGTCGCATACCAGGCGATCAAGGCCGCCAGCTCGCGCTCGCTGAAAGGGTTCGCGAATGCGGTCGCCTTGTCGCCGCGCACGCCCAGCCACAGGCGGGCCGCGAATTCCTCGCGCGACATGCTCGCCAGCTGGTCGGGAAGGCGCTTGGCGGGCAGCAGGGCATCGCCCGGCGAGGGCGCGTCATGGCAACCGACACATACCGTCCGGTGAATATCCGCACCGAGCCGCGTCAAGCCATCCGACGGCACCACCGCGAGAAACGGCCGCGCATCGAACGGATAGCGTTGCCGCAGCGCCTGCAGCAGCGTTCCGAACCCCGTCCAGTCGCGCCGCTCGTGCAGGACGCGCAGTTCGACGACGGCCCCGGCATCGCCGCCGGCGCGGCGCAGGGAAAGAGGCAAGGCGGCCAGTGCGCCGGCCAGGCGCTTCTCCAGACCCTGCCGTTCCTGCGGGCCGGGACGCTCCAGCTGCAGGCGCCGGACGTCGCCCGCCATCACCGTCAGTTCGGCCGCCAGGCGACGACCATGTTCCGGTCCGGCGGCACCGGCCTGGGTGGCGGCGCTCCAGCAGGCCGCCGCCCAGGCGATCGGCAGCAAAAAGCGGCGCACCCGGGCCACCGGGCCTCAATCGAGCTTGATCTTCTGCTCGACCGGACCGGCCTTGGTGATCGTCCACTCGGTCATCGAACCGTCGTACATCTTCGCGTTCTTGTTCCCCATCAGTTCGCTGGAAACGAACCAGCCGACGGAAGCCCAGTGGCCGGTGTTGCAGAAATTGATCTGCTCGCCGCTCGTCGACACGCCGGCAACCTTGTAGAGCTTCTCCAGTTCGGGCTTCTTGCGGAACTCACCCTGGCCGTTGACCGTCAGCCAGGCGTTCGGCAGGTTCTTGGCGCCCTCGAGCGTGCCGCTGGCGGTCGCTTTCGGGTGGCGGTTGATGCCGACGAACTGGTCTTCGGGACGGTTGTCGACGAGCGGGATGCCCGCAGCCTTGGCCTTTTTCACGTCCTCGGCGGTCACCAGCATCTCCTTGCGCAGGCTGACCTTGAACGTTTTCGGCGTGATCTTCGGCGCGCCGGTTTCCAGCGGGTTCGCCTTGTCCTTGGCATAGGACGCCATGCCGCCGTCGAGGAGCGACACCTTGTCGTGGCCGAGCACCTTGAAGGTCCAGTAGATGCGCGTGCCGATGCCCATGTCGGTCGAATTCAGGCCCGGCGGCACCATGACGACATGCGTGTCGTTGTCGATGCCGAGCTTGCCGATCAGTTCGGCCAGCTTGTTCGGCTCGGCCAGCATGTCCGGCACCTTGTCCGCGGCGCGCTCCTCGCGCCAGCCATCCTTGGCGAAGTTGCTGTTCACCGCCCCCGGAATGTGGCCGCGCATGAAATCGGCGGCCGGCTGAAAGTCGATGAACACCACCCCCGGCTTGCCGGCGTTGGCTTTCGCCCAGGCGGCATCGACGAGCGGGGTGGCGGCCAGCGCGGAGCCGGCCAGACTAAAAAGGAAGGCGAGCCCGATGCCGAGCTTGCGGCCGTTTTCGATCAAAATCTTCTTCATGTTTTCTCCTCCAGCGCAGTGGTTTGATGCTGCTTAAATAGTGACGACCCGGTCGGCGGCGAGAATGGCCCGAATCGCCGCGTCCCAGTCGCTTTCCCCCAGTTCCCGGCGCGTCAGGTCGATGACCGCGACGGACTGCATCGCGGCCCACTGCCGCAGGGCGGCTGTCACGGTCTGCGCGTCGGGGAACAGACCGGTATTCAATTGCACGATGTTCATGCGATCCTCACAGCGAAACGACGAAATCGGCATCCCGCATGCGCTCGCCCAGGGCCGGCGGATCGAGCAGCGGCAGTTCCCCGGCCATCGCCGGGACGGTGGTTTGCGGCGCGATGCCGGTCATCTCGAGCAGTTCGGCGTTGGCGGCGTTCTCCTCGGTTTCCGCCACCGGCTCCGTCATGAAGACGAGATCGACGCGGTGGCCGAAGATCGTCAGCCCGGCCGCCACGCGCATCGCTTCGGCATGGTCGCGGCGCGCCAGGACGAGGATCGATTTCTCGCTCATAAGCTCACCACCTGCCGCGCCTCGCCCATCAGCGCGCTATTGACGGTCTGGCTGCCTGTCTCGACCGGACAGGCCTTGCCGGGAAGGAAACGATGCCAGGATTCCTCGCAGACCACGGCGCGCTCGGCCGCCTGCAGGGCCGCCAGCAGCTCCTCTTCCTCGAGTCCGAGCACGCCCTCGTGGGTGAAGAAACAGGCGAAGCTGGCGCCACAGCGCCGCGCCGCGCGCGCCAGGGGCGCGAGCAGGCGTGCGCTGCCGGGCGTCGTCACGTGAAACAGGATATCCATCGGCTATCTCCTCGTCGCAGCGGAATGCGGTGCGGCAGGCCAGGCGCCCGGATAGACGCGCACGTCGCGGCCTTCGCCGGCCCGCCATTGCGTGAAGCGCGCCAGCGCGCCGGGCGCGTCGGGCGCGACCACCACCGCCCGCGCACCGGACGGCGGTGCCGCGCCGCGGGCATCGGCGAGCGCGGGGTGACCGCGCAGGATGTCCGTCCCAAGCACCCACAATTCATCGCGCAGCGGCGCCGTCCAGACGGCGGCGCGCATCATGCCGCGCTCCATGCCGGGCTCGGTCATGGCTTCCGGCGGCGCCGCGAGCACATGCACGGCCTTCTGGCCGGCCAGGTAGAGCAGGCCGGCGACGGAATCGCGTGCCGCCGCATCCGTGCCGACCACCAGCACCTTCTCGCTTCCTTCCAGCCCGGCGGTGCCGAACAGCCACAGCAGGTCGCGCTCGTGGGGCAGCTGCCCGCGCGGGCCGACGAATTCCCCGGCGGGCAGGCAGCGCGCGCCCGGCAGGCTGGCCCGCCGGCATTCGGCGAGCGGCCGCGTGTCGATCACCACCGCCCCGCGCGTCTCGGGCGCCCGTGCCGAAGCGACATAGGCGAAATCGCCGCTCGCCAGCGCGATGGGCGCGGCGCACGACAGGACGAAGGCGGCGATCCGGCGCATCTCAGCAGCCGCCGAAGCGCTGCACCGCCGGGGTGCTGGCCGCGGCACCGGCGGGCGCCGGGGGATTGTCGATGTAGTAGCCCATCAGCTCCAGCACGCTGACCTTGCCGAGCCCCGGAATCTCTATATCCGGCAAGGCTTCGGGAGGGACCGGCGTCTTCGCGGCCCGGAGCCTTTCCGGCGGCAGGGCGGCCAGCGAAAACCCGACGGAGCAGGCGAGCACGGCGAGCACCACGCCAGCCGAACAGAAGATCACGCCAGTGCGATCGAGCATCGCGGCCTCCTCACAGCGAGTCGCTGAAAAACGCGAGATAGATGACGCCGAAGGCCAGCAGGAAGAGCAGGCCATGGGCCACGACTTGGGCATCGAACGCCATCATTTTTCTCCCCGGTAGTGGCGGACCAGCTTGTCGAGCGGGATCGCCTCGCCGCTGACCGGATGGATCACCGGCGGCGTCAGGTAGGGTACGCCGTCGCGGGTCGCCTGCAGTCCGGACGGCGGCGCGAAGGTCATCCACAGATAGCCGCCGACGCTGACAATCGCGGCGGCAACGACGAACAGGCGCATGAGGAGCCGTTGCAGCATGTCTCAGTCCTTGCGAATGTAGATGCGCCAGCAGTTGGGCGCCTTGATCGTTTCCAGGTGCGTGGCATCGAGCTCGTCGCACATCGGCGGCAGCGCTTCCACCGAGGAGGGATTGTCGGCCAGCACCTCGATCACTTCGCCGATCGCCACTTCGCTGATCGCCTTCTTGGTCATCAGCTGGGGGCGCGGGCAGGAGACGCCCAGGCAGTCGACCTGGCGGGCGATCGTCACCTTCGAGCCGTCGCCCAGGACGACCTCGCCGCCGCCCTTGATTTCATCGGTTTTCTTTTTCGCGCCGAACAAACCCATGTGATTTCCTCCTCTATCGGTCTTGCGTGGCCGCCGCGGCCTGGACGGCCGCCTTGGCGGCCTTTTTCTTCTGGTGTTCCTGCTGGTGCTTCTCGTGCTCGGTGTGCTGGGCGCGCTCGCGCTTGACGATGCCGCGGTACAGCGCGAACAGCAGTGCCGTCTGCACCAGGCCGAAGACGATCGCCGGCACGCCGAGCTTTTCCTGCAGGGTCTGGGCGTTGGCGAAGCCGAGTTGCAGCGCCGGAACGTTGATCTGGCCGGTCATGCTCTGCGGCGCGGGCGGCCACCAGCTGGCTGACCAGACCACCGAGAAGAGGAACATGCCGACGAACGTGAAGATCAGCGCCCACAAGGCGCCGAGGTTGCCCTCGCCGGTCTTGACCCAGGTCGAAACGGTACAGGCGCCCGCCAGCACCATGCCGATGCCGAACAGGAACAATCCGGCGAAGGTGTTGAGGCCGACGTCGAAGCGCAGCGGGTGGCCGGCGCCGAGGCTCATGAAGCCGGTGAAGCCGACGGTGAGGATCATCATCGCCACCAGCATGGCCTTGGTGTTGCGATAGGTCTTGAACATGATCGCGTCGCGCAGCGCAGCGGTGTTGCAGAAGCGCGAGCGCTGCATCAGCAGACCGGCGACGGAGCCGAAGACGAAGGCGACGACACATTCGACGACAGGTGACAGCATTTCAGGCCTCCAGGATTTTCTTGTAGATCAGCGAACCGACCCAGGCGCCGGCGATGATGCCGGACATCGCCAGGTAGCCCCCCATGTTCATCTCCGGCATCAGGCCGAAGAAGGTGGAGACGTTGCAGATGTAGGCGAGGCGGATGCCGAAGCCCATCAGCAGGCCGCCGATGGTGATGAGAATCCACTCGGACAGGTGGCGCGGGACGCGCCAGTAGAACTCCTTCGAGAGCACCGCGCCGACGAAGGCGCCGAACAGCATGCCGAGACTGATGTAGATCTTCCAGTAGTCGAGCTGCGGCGGAAAGACGATGTTCCAGAACGGCAGGCGGTTGATGTCCTCGCCGAGCACGGCCTGGGCGGCCAGTCCGGTCATCATCGTCTCGCCGCCGCCGACGGTCCAGGCACCCATCAGCAGGAACATGAAGATGTTCAGCACCGCGAGCGCGGCGAGCGCAATGATCGGGTCCAGGGTCTTGCGAAAGAATTCCATCGGTTACGACCTCCTCGCTGTCGGGCACCGGATTGCGGCGCTCCTTTGTTGTGGCTGCCACTGTAGTGGGGCTGCCGGGACTCGGGTAGTATTTATTGGAAACAGGCGCCAAGAAAGAGCCGCAGCCGTCGCGGTACCCCTACCAGGAGGCAGGATGACCATCTACAACGAAGCGCGGGACTTTCTCGATCATATGTTCAACTCGTGCACGACCGCGCAGATCAACGAGTTCATTCCCGAAAAACGCGGCTTCCGCCTGCACGGCCACAGCACCACGGTCGCCCTGGAGCGCGCCTTCTGGAACGTGCTCGAGGCGATGGCGCAGGATTGCGGCCTGACCGTGCCGCGCCTGATCGAGCGGGTGCTGGACGGCTGTCTCGTGGCCAACGACAAGAACCTCTCCTCCTGCCTGCGCGTCATCTGCCTCAAGTACCTGAACATCTATGCCTACAACGGGACGGAGGGAACGGCCGCGGCGGACAGCGCTTTGATCAGGAAGGCCGTCGGGCTCTGAACGGCACGGCGCCGTGCAGGCGCGGCAGGCATGCAATAATCGCATCATCATGATCGGCCTGCTGCTCATCACCCACGACACCCTCGGCGAAGCGCTGATCCAGTGCGCCAGCCATGTGCTGAACAAGCGGCCGGACCAGATCCTGCAGCTCGGCGTGGCGGCGGGTGACGACCCGAACGACCTGCTGCCGCTGGCGCGGCAGCTGCTCGGCCTCGTCGACACCGGCGAAGGGGTACTGGTGCTCACCGACATCTACGGCGCCTCGCCGTCCAACCTCGCCGCCAAGCTGCTGCAGCCGGGCAGGATCGAGGGGCTGGCGGGCATCAACCTGCCGATGCTGCTGCGCGCGATCAACTACCGCGACAAGGGCATGGATGCCCTGCTGGCGCGCGCCACCGGCGGCGGCCGCGACGGCGTGCTCAACATGCTGAAACACTGACCATGCCGAAAGCCGAAACCGAAATCGTCAATAAGCTGGGGCTGCACGCCCGCGCCTCCGCCAAGCTGACCCAGCTCGCCGGCGGCTTCCCCTGCGAGGTCTGGATGGAGCGCAACGGCCGCCGCATCAACGCCAAGAGCATCATGGGCGTCATGATGCTGGCCGCCGGCAAGGGCAGCACCGTGACGGTCGATACCACCGGCGAACGCGCCGAAGAGGCGCTGGCGGCCATCCTGGCGCTGATCGCCGACCGGTTCGGGGAGCCCGAATGAGCTTCACCCTCCACGGCCTCGCGGTCTCCCACGGCATCGCCATCGGCCATGCCCACCTGGTCTCGCACGCGACGCTCGAGGTCGCGCACTACACGATCCGCGAGCGCGACGTGCCGCGCGAGATCGCCCGCTTCGAGGAGGCGATCGCGGCGGTGCGCGCCGAGCTCGCCGCCCTCGGCGCCGAGGCCGCGGCCCCGGGATCGCCGAGCGAGTTGGCCGCGCTCGTCAATGTGCATGCGATGTTCCTCGACGATCCGCTGCTGTCCGAGGTGCCCAAGGAGCTGATCCAGGAGCGCCGCTGCAATGCCGAATGGGCGCTGGTGCAGCAGATGGAGTTGCTGGTCAGCCATTTCGACGAGATCGACGACAGCTATCTGCGCGAACGGCGCCACGACATCGTCCAGGTGGTCGAGCGCGTGCTGCGCGCACTGATGGGCAAGACGCGCCGCCTCGCGAAAAAGGGCGGCAAGGAAGACATTGGCGAGCTGATCGTCGTCGCCCACGATCTTTCGCCGGCCGACACGATCCAGTTCAAGAACCTGAAGATCGGCGGCTTCGTCACCGATCTCGGCGGCGCCACCTCCCATACCGCGATCGTCGCGCGCAGCCTGGCGATTCCCGCGATCGTCGGCCTGCACCACGCCCGGCCGCTGGTGCGCGAGGACGACCTGCTGATCATCGACGGCACCCGTGGCGTATTGATCGTCGATCCGGACGAGCGCGTGCTCGAGGAATACCGGCTGCGCAAGCGCGAGCTGGAGCTCGAGCGCTCCAAGCTCAAGCGGCTGGCGACCGCACGCGCCGCCACGCTCGACGACATCGACATCAGCCTGCAGGCCAACATCGAGCTGCCGCAGGACATCGACCAGGTGAGGAAGGTCGGCGCCGACGGCGTCGGCCTGTTCCGCACCGAGTACCTGTTCATGAACCGCGACACGCTGCCGTCCGAGGACGAGCAGTTCGAGGCCTACCGCGCGGTGGCGAAGGCCCTCGCCGGCAAGCCGGTGACGATCCGCACCCTCGATGTCGGCGCCGACAAGACCGCACGCGCGCTCTCCGGCGCCGAGCGCCAGGCGCCCAACCCGGCGCTCGGCCTGCGCGCGATCCGCTACTGCCTCGCCGAACCGCAGATCTTCCTGGCGCAGCTGCGGGCGATCCTGCGCGCCTCGCATTTCGGCAAGGTGCAGATCCTGATCCCGATGCTCGCCCACGCCAGCGAGATCGAGCAATCGCTGGCCATGATCGAGCAGGCCAAGCAGCAGCTGCGCGAGCGCCGCTGCAAGTTCGACGAGAACGTCGCGGTCGGCGGCATGATCGAGATTCCCGCCTCGGCGCTGGCGCTCGGTCCCTTCCTCAAGCGCCTGCAGTTCCTCTCGATCGGCACCAACGACCTGATCCAGTACACCCTGGCGATCGACCGCACCGACGAGGCGGTCGCCCATCTGTACGACCCGCTCCATCCGGCGGTGCTGCGGCTGATCGCCCAGGTGATCCAGTCGGCGCACAAAGCCGAGATTCCCGTCGCCGTCTGCGGCGAGCTGGCCGGCGATCCGAAGCTGACGCGCCTGCTGCTCGGCATGGGGCTGCGCCAGTTCTCGATGCATCCGACCCAGCTGCTCGAGATCAAGCAGCAGGTCGTCATGGCCGACACCGAACAGCTCGCCGGCAAGGTGCAGCGCATCCTGCGCTGCGACGATCCGGAGCGCATCCGCGAACAGGTCGAGCGGCTGTAGCCCACCGTCCCAGCGCCGCCTCGCGAGCACCGAGTTTTGCGGTGCGGCATGAATCTCGGCAAATCCCAGAAAATCCCGGCCCGGGGGTTTACCTATTTCATTGTTAACATTAAAGTTCGCCCCCATGCGCAAAATCCTGTCCGTCCTGCTCCTCGCCGCGAGCGTGTTCGCCGCACCCGCGCAAGCCGATGAGCAGCCCGCCCAGCTTCCCCCGCTGTCCGTCCTGACGACCGATGGCCCGCTGCCCGCCACGGCGCCGGCCGCTTCGTTCATGTCGCGCGCCGTGAATGGCGTGCAGGCGACGATCGACCAGGCGCTCGAATACCTCGGCATCCGTTACCGGCGCGGCGGCGCCACCCCCGAAACCGGCTTCGACTGTTCCGGCTTCGTGAGCTACGTCTACAATGAAGCGCTCGGTCTGGTGCTGCCGCACAATGCCAAGGCGATCAGCCAGCAGGGCGAGCGCGTCGAGAAAGCCGAACTGATGCCTGGCGACCTGGTGTTCTTCAACACGATGCGCCGCGCCTTTTCGCACGTCGGCATCTATCTGGGCAACAATCAGTTCGTCCATGCGCCCCGCAGCGGAGCGCGCGTCCGCATCGAGGACATGAGCGACAGATACTGGAGCCGCCGCTACAACGGCGCGCGCCGCCTCCAGCAGTAACGCGGCCTCATGTCCGAACCCCGCAGCATCGGTCCCGTCACGGCGCGGCGGCTCCTTTTCACCGAACCGATTGATTTGGCGGCCGGCGTCACCCTGCCGCAGTGGGAACTGGTGTATGAGACCTACGGCGCCCTCAATGCCGAGAAATCCAACGCGATCCTGATCTGCCACGCGCTGTCAGGCCACCACCATGTCGCCGGCCATTACGCCGACGAGCCGAAGAACGTCGGCTGGTGGGACAACATGATCGGTCCCGGCAAGCCGATCGACACCGACCGCTTCTTCGTCGTCGGCGTCAACAACCTCGGCGGCTGCCACGGCTCGACCGGCCCGTCGTCGCCCAACCCGGCCACCGGCGAACCCTGGGGCGCGGATTTTCCGGTCGTCACGGTCGGCGACTGGATCAAGGCCCAGGCCCGGCTCGCCGACGCGCTCGGCATCGAACAATGGGCCGCCGTGGTCGGCGGCAGCCTGGGCGGCATGCAGGCGCTGCAATGGACGATCGACCTGCCGGAACGCGTGCGCCACGCGCTGGTGATCGCCGCAGCGCCCAAGCTGACGGCCGAGAACATCGCCTTCAACGACGTCGCCCGCCAGGCGATCCTCACCGACCCCGATTTCCACGGCGGCCATTTCTACCGCTACGGCACGCGGCCGGCGCGCGGCCTGCGGCTGGCGCGCATGCTCGGCCACATCACCTACCTGTCGGACGACCAGATGGCCGAGAAATTCGGCCGCAAGCGCCGCCCCAGCGCCGGCAGCTACGGCTTCGGCGTCGAGTTCGAGGTCGAGTCCTACCTGCGCTACCAGGGCGACAAGTTCGCCGGCTGGTTCGACGCCAACACCTACCTGCTGATGACCAAGGCGCTCGACTACTTCGATCCGGCCGAACCGTTCGGCGGCGATCTCGCCGCGGCGCTCGCCGGCGCTACGGCGAAGTTCCTCGTCCTCTCCTTCACGACCGACTGGCGCTTCTCGCCGGCCCGCAGCCGCGAGATCGTGAACGCGCTGGTCAAGAACAAGCATGCAGTGAGCTATGCGGAGATCGCCAGCCAGCACGGCCACGACTCCTTCCTGATGGACGACCGCTACTACCACGCGGTGATGGCGGCCTATCTGCGGAACGTCGGGACATGACGCACGCGCTGAAACGCCAGGACTTCGACGTCATCGCCAGCTGGATGAAGTCCGGCGAGAGCGTGCTCGACCTCGGCTGCGGCGAGGGCGAACTGCTGCGTCTGCTGGCCGGGCGCGGCCTGCGCGGCTGGGGCGTCGAGCGCGACCCCGGCCATGTCCTCGCCGCGATCGAGAACGGCGTGAACGTGATCCAGAGCGACCTCGAGGCGGGCCTGGCCGGCTTCGAGGACGACGCCTTCGACCACGTCGTGCTCTCGCGCACGCTGCAGACGATGCGCCACACCCAGCAGATCCTTGCCGAGATGCTGCGCGTCGGCCGCGAGGCGGTGGTCTCCTTCCCGAACTTCGCCTACTGGAAGAACCGCATGGCCGTGCTGGGCGGCCGCATGCCGGTGTCGGAAGACCTGCCCTACCAGTGGTACGACACGCCGAACGTGCGCTTCTTCACGATGCTCGACTTCGAGAGCCTCTGCGAGGGCATGGGCGTCGCGATCCGCGACCGCCAGGTGCTCGACGAACGCGGCGCGCTGGTGACCGAGGAACATAATTTCCTCGGCAGCCTGGCCGTCTATCGCATCGGCCGCGGCGGCTAACGCTTGCCGACCTGCCGGCAGTCGAGCGGCAGATACTCCTGCGGAACGTTGGTGCGGTTAACGCCCAGCGCCGTCATCTTGCCGGGTGCCTCGGCATAGCCGCAAATCCATGCGACGGGCACTTTTGGCTCGCCATCCACCACCGCTGGCAAGAGCGAGATGACCTTGCCCTGGATGCTCTTGCTGGCCCGGTTGCCGAAAGCCAGATGGATCGCGCCATTCTCCACGGTCAGGCTGCTGACGAAGTTGTTGACGATCTTGTCGGGTACCGGCAGGGTGGCGGCGGCGTTGTCAGCCGGCATGGCCAGCTTCACGGCCCAGGCATCGACGATCGGCTTCTTGGCGATGTCGGCCAGCGGTAGCGCGGCTTCGATCTGTTGGCGCACGATGCGATCGAGATAGGAAGGCAGTGCCAGCATCGCCAGGATGGCGATGACCGCGACGACCGCCATCATTTCGACCATGGTGAAGCCTCTGGAGATACGCATGGCATTCCCTCGTTCCGCTTTCGAAAGCGCATACTAGCCTGTAAATCCGGCGCACAGGAACATCACGCTACCCGGGCGCGCTTCGGTTCTCCTAGGCCGCCAGATCCGCCAGACGCGGCGCCAACCAGGTCTTCCTAGCGGCAGGTGGTCCGCTCGGCGATAATGCAGGCCTTTTCCTCCCCGCCCCTCCCATGGCCCTCAAGGCGACCATCTTCAAGATCGAACTGCAGTTGGCCGACCTCGACCGCGGCTACTACCAGACCCATGCGCTGACGCTGGCGCGACACCCCTCCGAAACCGACGAACGCATGATGGTGCGGACGGTCGCCTTCGCCCTGCATGCCGATCCGGCGCTCGAGTTCGGCCGCGGCCTGTCGGCGGACGACGAGCCAGACCTGTGGCGCAAGGACCTGACCGGCACGATCGAGCAATGGATCGAGGTCGGCCTGCCCGACGAAAAGCGGCTGCGGCGTGCCTGCGGCCGTGCCGCCTCGGTCATCGTCGTCGCCTATGGCGGGCGTACCGCCGAAGTCTGGTGGGAGCAGAACCAGGCGGCGCTACGCAAGCTCGACAAGCTGACGGTCCTCAACCTGCCGCAACCGCAGACCGAAGCGCTGGCCGGCCATGTCGCCCGCACCATGCAGATCAGCTGCACGCTGCAGGAGGGCGAACTGTGGCTGGTGGTCGACGGCGCCACGCTGCATCTGACGCCGCAAGCCTGGCTTGCAGCGGCGCGGTAACCCGCCCATTCATCGACTGGTGCCCGGAACCGGAATCGAACCGGTACGCCTTGCGGCGAGGGATTTTAAGTCCCTTGCGTCTACCAATTTCGCCATCCGGGCCGGGGTGGAGATTGCGGCATTCTAGTGGCTATGCCACTGGCGCTGGATGATGTCGCGGATGATGTGCAGCCGGCGGTGAAAGAAATGGTCGGCGCCCGGGATTACGGTCACCGGCAGGTCCAACGGCTCGGCCCAGGCCAGCACGTTGGCGAGCGGCACAGTCTCGTCCTGCGCGCCGTGGATCACGATGGTGTCGGCGGGCACGGCGGCGGTCTCGTACTGGCGCAGGCCCTCGATGAAGCCGGAGGCGGTACCGACCAGCACCAGCCGCCGCGCCGGGTCGCTCAGTTCGACGAGGCGCAGCGCCAGCCGCGTGACGACGTAGGCGCCGAAGGAAAAGCCGGCGAGATAGACGGGCAGGCTGGCGCCGAAGCGGCCGCGCGCGTAGGCATGCACCGCGAGCAGGTCCTCGGTCTCGGCGATGCCATGGTCGTGCTCGCCCTCGCTGCCGCCGACGCCGCGGAAACTCGGCCGCAACGTCGCGCAGCCGAGTTCGCGGAAGGCCTTGGCGAGCGTCGTCACCACCTTGTTGTCGGCGGTGCCGCCGAACAGCGGATGCGGATGGGCGATCAGCGCGATGCCGGTCGGCTCGGCGGCATGGGGCTCGACGAATACCTCGATGCGGCCGTCCGGCCCGTCGAGGAATACATGCTCGTGGCGGCTCATTTGATCAGCAAGCGCTCGACGATCCTGCCCTGCGCGAGGTGGGAATCGACGATCTCATCGATATCCTCCTGGTCGACGTAGGTGTACCAGACCGCCTCGGGGTAGACGACGATCACGGGGCCCTTGTCGCAGCGGTCAAGACAGCCGGCGCTGTTGATGCGTACCTTGCCGGGAATCCTGTCGCCCATGGCCTTGACGCGCGCCTTGCAGTAGTCGCGCATCGCCTGGGCATTGTGGTTGTTGCAGCACATCTCGCCCGCTTCGCGCTGGTTGGTGCAGAAGAATACGTGGTATTTGTAGCGGCTCATCCTCTCCTCGCTTGCCTTCCTGACTTCGTTCCCAATTTAGCAAAACGTGACGCATCCCTCCATCCCTCCAGCCACCCCGCTCGATCCCGCGCGCGAACGCGTGTTGCTGTTCACGCTCGCCGGCATCCAGTTCGCGCACATCCTCGACTTCATGATCATGATGCCGCTCGGGCCGATCCTGATGGCTGCGTTCGCGATCGACGCCCACCAGTTCGGCCTGCTGGTCTCGGCCTACACCTTCACCGCAGCGGTTTCGGGCCTGCTGGCGGCGACCTTCGTCGACCGCTTCGAACGCAAGCGTCTGCTGCTCACCGCCTTCGCGCTCTTCGCCCTGGCGACGCTGGCCTGCGGCCTGGCGCCCGGCTACCTGAGCCTGCTGATCGCCCGCAGCGTCGCCGGCGCCTTCGGCGGCGTGCTCGGCTCGATGGTCCATACCATGGTCGGCGACCTCGTGCCCTTCGAGCGCCGCGGCCGGGCGAGCGGCACGATCATGGCCGCCTTCTCGGTATCCACCGTGGCCGGCGTGCCGCTGTCGCTGTTTCTCGCCAACCATTTCGGCTGGCGCTTCCCGTTTTTCTTCATCGCGGCGCTCACCGTCGCACTGCTGCTGCTCGGGCTGAAGCAGCTGCCAAAAATGCGCGGCCATCTCGCCGGTGCGGTGGTCAGCGAGGCGGAACGCGCTCATCCACTCGCGGCCATCGCGGCGGTATGCGGCGATGCCAACCATCTGCGCGCCTATGCGTTCATGGCCATGGCGATCTTCTCCGGCTTCACGGTGATTCCCTACATCACGATCTACGCGACGGCGAACGTCGGCATCGCGCAGACCGACATTCCCTACCTCTATCTCGCCGGCGGCTGCGCGACCTTGTTCACCGCACGCTGGATCGGCCGCCGCACCGATGCCTGGGGCAAGGTGCGCACCTACCGCATCGTCGCGCTCTGCTCGCTGCTGCCGCTGTTCGTGCAGACCCACCTGCCGCAGGTGCCGCTATGGATGATGCTGTGCCTGTCGACGCTGTTTTTCATCCTGGTGCCGGGTCGCATGGTGCCGGTGATGGCAGTCCTGACCTCGGCGGTGCAGCCGCGGCTGCGCGGCACCTTCATGGCCATCAACGCCTCGGTGCAGAACCTCTGCTCGGGGCTGGCCGCCTGGCTGGGCGGCGTGATGATCGCGGTCGAGAACGGCAAGGTCGTCGGCTACGGCAACGTCGGCCTGCTGGCGATGGGCATGACGCTCGCCGCGATGGCCGTCGCCGGGACGATCCGGCTGCATGCCGCCGCCCCGGGCGAACGCGGCGGGCCGGCTGACGCCGCCCCGCCAGCGCCGAGTTTCAAGGGGCGGGATATTTGACGGCGTTCTTGGCGATCTTGTCGCGTGCGGCGGCGATCAGGTCGATGTCGAGCGCGTCGGCCAGCTCGACCAGGTAGATCAGCGTGTCGGCGACCTCGTCGCGGATCGCCGCGCGCTTGTCCGGCGGCGGGTTCAGGCTTTCTTCCGGCGTCGCCCACTGGAAGTGCTCGACCAGTTCGGCCGCCTCGACGATCATCGCCATCGCGAGATTCTTGGGCGTGTGGAACTGCCGCCAGTCGCGCGCGACGGCGAAATCGCGCAGGGCGTCGCGCAGGGAAGCAAGGTCGGTGATCGTGCTCAATGTCGGCTCCTTGAAAGCATCAGCCAGGGCAGGGCGAGGTACGGCCACAGTGCCGTAGCCAGCCGTGTCAGGCCGTTGAAATTGAGGAAGTGGCCCTGCTGCCAGACGCGCAGGGTGTCTTCGAGATAGGGATTGTCCGGCATCAGGTTGGCGAGCACCGTGGCGAGCATCATGGCCAGGGCGGCCAGCGCCTGGCGGGCGGCGGCACCGAGCTGCAGCGCACCGCTCCACAGCAGCAGGCCGAGCGCGAGACCGGCGAACGAGCCCGGCGACGCCCAGGCGAAACCGTGCGCGCCCTGCATCAGCACCAGCACCGCGGCGCTCTTGACCAGCACGGCGAGACCGACGAGTGCCAGCGGCCACAGCAAGGGATGGCTGATGGCGAGACGGCTCCCGATCAGCGCGATCGCCAGCGTCTGCCCGGCCACGGTGGCCGTCTCGAACAGGATGAAGTTTTCGGCGCTGAAGGGCAGGGCGGCGGCCAGGCCGATCAGGCCGCGCAGGTTGCCATTGCCGAACAGGAAGGTTTCCGGATTGAGTTGGGTCAGCAGCCACAGCGCCACGAGCAGCAGGCCGATGTCGCCGGTCGGCCCGCGCAGGAAGCGCCGCTGACGCCAGCGGTGCAGCCGCCCGCCGTCGAAGAGGTGGCGCCCCCAGCGCAGGCAGGCCGCCGCGCCGAGCGCCGCGCCGAGCGCATTGCAGCCCAGATCGAGGTTGGAGGGAACGCGGCTCGGCAGGTAGTTCTGCGCCGTCTCGATGCCGAGCGACAGCGCAGCCCCGATGCCGACCGCTGCGGCGAATGCCGACCATCCCGGCAGCCGCGCCGTCAGCGCAGCCGCCCAGAGGAAGCCCAGCGGCACATAGGCCAGCACGTTCGCGGCGAGGTCGAAGCCGGTGACATAGCGCGGCCAGCCGGCGGCGAGGAAAGCGAACGGATCGCCGCCCTTGTCGTGCCAGCCGGCGAGGGGGTAGAGGCTGCCGTAGATCGCCAGCAACGTCCAGCCGCCGGCCAGCAGGAGCGGCAGCGTCGCGGCGGGACGCGCCCTCACGGGGCTCGCGGCTTCAGGCGCCGTGCGGGGCCGCCAGCCGCGCCCGCAGGCGGTGCAGCAGCTCGGCGGGCGCGAGGCGGGCCGGGTCGAAACGCGGCAGGTCGACGCCGTCGAGCGTGTTCTTCACCAGCAGGCCGAGGTCGGTGTCGCCTTCCATCAGCAGGCGGCGGTTGAAGAACAGCGTGTCGGGGTCCTCCTCGCGCGCCAGCAGGGCGATGAAGTCGCGCGCCCGCGCCGAGATCGCGAGGTCGGGCGGTGCGGCGTCGAAGAGGGGATGGAAGCGGCGGCCGTTGTAGCCGAAGCGCAGCGTCATGCCGGCATCCTTGACGCGGATGACGAAACGCTTGCCGGTCAGCATCTCGAGCGGCTCGCGCGGGATCAGGCGGCCGAGCGCGAGGTTGAGGCCGGTGACCAGTGCCAGCGTCGGCGGCAGCTGCGGCAGCTTGTTGCCGAGGCGCGCGAGCGGCGCGGGCAGCGTGAAGTCGGGCAGTTTGAGATGCGTCATGGATTCACCCATTCGAGTCCGGGGCGTTCGTGCCAGAAGCCGTTGCAGTAATCGCCGGCCGGCATGCTCGCCGGCTGGCCGTCGAGCAGCGCACGGTAGGCGCCGACGAGTTCGATCATACCCTCCGATTGCGGCGAGAGGCGGATCAGCCCGGCGCCGGCGCCGGCCAGCTCGGGCAGCTCGCGCTCGAGATGATAGAGCTTCGCCGACTGCGTCTGGATGCCGTTGATGGTCAGGAAGGCCTCGCCCTCGCGCGTCTTGAGCGCCATGCCGTCGGGGAACTCGATGCAGCGGAATTCGCAGTTGTCCTTCTGCAGCCGGTAGCGGCGCGCCGTGAAGCAGCGCGCCGAATAGGCGAGCGGCAGGCGGCCATGGACGAAGACTTCGGTTTCGACGCCGGCCGGAATCTCCTTGCGGATGCCGGCCAGCGCGACGCGGCCGAGCTCGGGCGGCATCACCCAGCGCGTCGCGCCGCAGTCGGCCATCAGCCGCAGGGTATGGCCGTTGAAGAGGTTGAGCGTCGGACCGGCGACGAACTTCTGGCCGCGCGCCGCGAGCTGGCGCACCGCGCCCATCTCGTTGGCCTCGACGGTCAGGCGCATATCGTCGCGCGCGGCGTCCATCAGGCGGCGCACCGCCTTGAGGTCGGATTCCGATTCGATCAGCGGCAGCGTCGAGAACGCGACCTCCTTGCCGGCGTCGGCGAGCACGGCGGCGACCTCGAGCCAGTCGTCGAGCCGCATCTCGTGGCGGCGCGAACAGACCGCCTCGCCGAGATAAATGACATCGACGGGCTGTTCCGCCATCGCGGCGTAGAAATCCATCGTCCGCTGTCGCGGCCAGTAGTAGAGCAGGGGGCCGAGGGCAAGCTTCATGTTCACTTCCACGGCCTGTTGTACGCGCCCAAAGTGGCCGACTGGCCCTCGGAAACCTTGTTGAGCTCGGCCATCCAGGCCGGCGCGACGGCGAAGCGGGCGGGATCGCGCAGGCAACTGTCGATCGCCTGGCGCCAGACCTTCGTCACCTGCGTGACGTAGGCTGGGCTGCGCTGGCGGCCCTCGATCTTGATCGCCTTGATGCCCATGCGCAGCAACTCGGGCAGCAGCTCGAGCGTGTTGAGGCTGGTCGGCTCCTCGATCGCGTAGTAGGTCTCGTCGTCGACCTCGAAACGCCCCTTGCAGAGCGTCGGGTAGCCGGCGCGCTCGCCGGCGCCGAACTTGTCGATCAGGATGCCGTTGAGGCGCGTCTCCATGCCGGTCGACGTCTCCTCGTAGCGCACCGCCTTGCCCGGCGAGCAGGCGCCCTGGCAGTTCGGCGAGGTGCCGGTGGCGTAGGCGGAGAGGGCACAACGTCCTTCGACCATCACGCACAGGCCGCCGAAGCCGAACACCTCGATCTCGACCGGCGTGTTCTTCACCACGTGCTCGACCTGGGCCAGCGAGAGCACGCGCGGCAGCACGGCGCGCTGGATGTTGAATCTTTCCCGATAGAAGTTGATCGCCTCGTAATTGGTCGCCGAGCCCTGCACGGAGAGGTGGAGGCGCAGCTGCGGGTGGTTGCGGTGCGCGTATTCCATCAGGCCCGGATCGGCGAGGATGATCGCGTCGACGCCGAAGGCGGCGGCCTTGTCCACGGCCGCGGTCCAGTGCGGCCAGTTGTCGCTCTGCGGATAGGTGTTGAGGGCGATGAACACCTTCACGCCGCGCCGGTGGGCGTAGTCGATGCCCTGCTTGAGGCTGGCTTCGTCGAAGTTGAGGCCGGTGAAGTTGCGCGCGTTGGTCGCGTCGCGGAAGCCGGTATAGACGCAGTCGGCGCCGTTGTCGACGGCGGCCTTCAGCGCCGGCAGGCCGCCGGCGGGACAAACGAGCTCGAACGTGGAAGACATGGCAATGCGGAAAACGGGGTCGGGCGAATATAAGTGCTTGGCGAATAACGGGGTTTGACCTGGGTCAACGGCGCGCGAAACTCGGCGCCGGCGGGGCGGCGTCAGGCCGGCTGCGCCTCGACGCGGTTGCGGCCCGCATGCTTGGCGCGATAGAGCGCGGCGTCGGCGCGGCTGACTGTCAGGTCCGGCGTTTCGGTTCCGTCGAACTGGGTGACGCCGATGCTGATGGTGACGGCGACTTCCTGATTGCCCAGCGTCAGCGGCCGTGCGGCAATCGCCCGGCGCAGGTTTTCGGCGATATGTTCCGCCTCGCCGAGGTCACAGCCGCGCAGCACCAGCAGGAACTCCTCGCCGCCCCAGCGCACCGCCAGATCGGAACTGCGCAAAGCTTGTCGCAAACGGTCGGCCACCTCGACCAGCACCTGGTCGCCGGCCAGATGGCCATGGCGGTCGTTGATCGCCTTGAAGTGGTCGATGTCGGCCAGCAGGACGCTGAGCGGACGCCGCTCGCGCCGGTATTCGGCGAGCAGGCGTTCGATCAGGATGGTGAAGGCATGGCGGTTGAGCAGGCCGGTCAGCTTGTCGGTGACCGCCATCTCCTCGATGCGTCCCTGGTAGCGCCGCAGCGCGAGGTGGGTCAGCAGGACGACGAGCAAGGTGACGGCGGCACTGATGACGAGATTGAGATAGAGCGTCTGGCGAATGCCGGTCAGTGCCTTCGACTCGTTCTGCTCGACGAAGAGGAGCCATTTGAGCTCGGGCAGATAGTTGACGTGCAGGATGTGGTCGTCGCCATCCAGCTCGTACCGATAGGAGCCATGCTGCTCGCGCAGGATGTGGTCGAGCTGCGCGCCGAGGCCGGGCACCGCGCGCAGATCCGGGTTGTCGCCGCTGCGCCCCCCCAGCACCACCCGGCCCCGCCGATCGACGAAATAGACGGTGCGATCGAAACGCTGCTGGTACTCGGCGACCAGGCGGCGCACCGCGTCCACCGTCAGGCCGATGCCGGTGGCGCCGAGATAGCGGCCTTCGTAATCGAAGACGCGGTAATTGATGAAGATCGTCAGGACGTCGCGGTTCGCCAGGTCGGGATCGACGTTGATCTCGTAGTCCTCGCTCATGCCGCGGACGCGGTAATACCAGGCATCGCGCGGCTCGAACGACGAGACGCGCTTGAGGACGCCTTCGCCGGTGTAGTAGTTCCGCGTCTGCTCCGACACGAAGAAACTGCTGAAGGCGCCGTTGCGGATCTTCACCTCCCGCAGAAAGCGCGCCATCGCCTCGGCATCCTTTTCGCCGGCCAGCACCCAGTCGCGCAGAAAGGTGTCGTGGGCCATGGTCGCGGAAATCAGGATCGGCCGCACCAGATCCTTCTGGATCTCGGAATAGATGTTCTTCGAGGTGAGCGGCAGATCCTGGCCGATGATGGCGTCGCTGATCGCCTGGCGCGAGACCAGGAAGCTGGTGAGCGAAACCGCCACGAAGCCCGCCGCCAGCAACAGGGAGAGGAACAGAACCAGGCGGCGGCTCTCGAAGACTTGCGGACGGTTCATGACGATCTGTTCCTAGAGGGTGCCGCGCGGCTTGCGGCCGGCGTGCGCGAACAGTGCGTCGAACACCGGGCGGGGCAGGAGCTTCAGCAGGCCGGCGACGATGCCCATCGGCCAGGGCATCACGGCGAAGCGTGCGCCGCAGTCGATGGCGCGCACCATGCTGCGCGCCGCCGCGTCGACCGGCATCAGGAAGGGCATCGGATACGGGTTCCGCGCCGTCATCGGCGTGGCGATGTAGCCCGGCGCGAGCGTGACGACCTTGACGCCGCTGCCGCGCAGTTCGACGCGCAGGCTTTCGAGATAGGCGATCGCGGCGGCCTTCGAGGCGGAGTAGGCGCCCGCCCCGGGCAGGCCGCGGATGCCGGCGACCGATGCGATGCCAACCAGGGTGCCCCGTCCCGCTTCCTGCATCGCCGCGAGGAAGGGCTGGAACGCATGCACCATGCCGAACACGTTGGTGTCGAAGACGCGCCGGAAGGCGGGCAGATCCTCGGCCTCCTGGGTCAAGGTGCCGACCGAGACGCCGGCGTTGGCGATGACGACGTCGGGCGCGCCGACGCGCGCGATGAAGTCGGCGCCGGCGGCGGCGAGGGCGGCCGCGTCGGCGACGTCGAGCGGATAAAGCCGACAGGGCGTCCCGAGTTCGGTCGCAAGCGCGGCGAGCGCATCGCCGCGCCGTGCGCACAGGCCGAGCACGGCGCCCTGCGCGGCGTAGCGCCGCGCCAGCGCCGCGCCGATGCCCGACGACGCGCCGGTGATGAAGATCTTCTGCGCCAAGCGCGGGGGATTACTTCTTGAGTTCGATGCGGTTCTTGGCGATCAGCGCATCGACGACGGCGAGCATGTCGCCGAAGGTGCCGAGATTCGGGGCGGGCATGTACTTGCCGCCGACGATCAGCACCGGCACCCCGCCGAAGCCGTACTCCTGGGTCATCTCGATGGCCTTGCGGACTTTGCCGTCCACCGCGAACGACTTGTACATGTCGGCGAACTTCTGGCGGTCGACGCCCTGCCTGGCGATCCAGTCGAGCAGCGTCTTCTCGTCGTTGAGGTTGATGCGCTGCTTGATCATCGCGTCGAACACGGCGACGTTCAGCTTGTCGAGAAGATTCAGCGCCTCGAGCGTGTAGTAGATGCGCGCGCCCGGCGCCCAGGTGTCGCGGAAGACCGCCGGCACCTTGCGGAACGCCACGTCGGCCGGCAGCCTCTTCGCCCAGCTTTTCAGCAGCGGCTCGAAGTCGGCGCAGTGCGGACAGCCGTACCAGAAGAACTCGATGACCTCGACCTTGCCGGCCGTTTCGGTCGGCTGCGGCATCTGCAGGCGGGTGTAGTGCTTGCCCTCGACGAGCTGCTGGGCGAGCGCCGCGCCCGGCACGATGGGCGCAACGAGCAGCAGGGTGGCGAGCGAGACGCGCAGGGCCTTGAGGAGATTCATGCTGTTTCCTTTCTATTCCTTGGTCCGGACCACCGTGGCCGAGACGCCTTGCTGAGACAACTGGGTGCGCACCCGGTTCATCTCTTCCGCGCTGGCATAGGGACCGACGCGCACGCGATGCATCAGGCCCTTGTCCGGCACGTCGACCGGCAGCACGCCGGCCTCATAGCCGAGCATGGCCAGCTGCGCCTTGAGCTTTTCCGCATCGGCGGCCTTCTGGAACGCGCCGACCTGCAGGTAGAGGCCGCCGGCGGGCGCCGCAGGCGGCGGCACCGCGCCGGGCACCGCCGGCTTCTTGCCTTCGAGGATCTCGTAGAACTCGAACTTGCGGGGCTCGACCGGCTTGTCGCCGGGCTTGCCGGGCAGGGCGACCGGGCCCTTCGCGCCATTTTCCTTCTGCTCGTGCTTGGTCACCTTCTCGACGAACGGCAGCGGCGTCCGGTTCAGATACCAGACCACGCCGAAGGAGATCAGCACGCCGACGAAGATCCCGAAGGCGATGCCGAGCAGCGTGCCGCCGCCCTGCCGGCGCCGGGTATTCATGGCTATCGGCATTACATGGACTCCGGCGCGGACACGCCAAGGATGAAGAGGCCGTTCCTGATCACCTGGCGCACGGCGACGGCGAGCGCGAGGCGCGCGCGCTTCTGCGCTTCGTCGTCAACCAGCAGGCGCTCGGCGTTGTACCAGGCGTGGAATTCGGCGGCCAGGTCGCGCAGCCAGAAGGCCACGGCGTGCGGCGCGTAATCGCGCGCCGCGGCTTCGATCATCTCCGGGAAGGCCGCGAGCTTCGCCGCCAGCGCCAGTTCGCGCTCGCCCGCCAGCGGCGCGAGATCGGCGCTCGCCAGCGCGCGCGCATCGCCGCCCCACTGGGCAAGCACGCTCGCGATCCGCGCATGGGCGTACTGGATGTAATAGACCGGGTTGTCGTTCGACTGCGACTTGGCGAGATCGAGGTCGAAGTCGAGTGACTGGTCCTGCTTGCGCAGCAGGTAGAAGAAGCGGCAGGCATCGTTGCCGACCTCCTGGCGCAGTTCGCGCAGCGTCACGTAGGAGCCGGCGCGTGTCGACATCGAGACCTTTTCGGTGCCGCGGAACAGGCTGACGAACTGCACCAGCGCTACGTCGAGTGCATCGGCATCCAGCTCCAGCGCCTTGAGCGCGCCCTTGACGCGCGCGATGTAGCCGTGGTGGTCGGCGCCCCAGATGTCGACGAGGCGCGTGAAGCCGCGCTCGAACTTGTTCCAGTGGTAGGCGATGTCGGAGGCGAAGTAGGTGAAGAGGCCGTTCTCGCGCTGCACGACGCGGTCCTTCTCGTCGCCGAAGGCGGTGGAGCGGAACCACTTGGCGCCGTCCTGCAGGTAGAGGTGGCCGCGCTTCTCGAGCTCGGCGACGGCCTGCGCCACCATGCCGGTGTCGTAGAGGGAGCGCTCCGAGAACCAGCAGTCGAAATGCACGCCGTATTCCTCGAGGTCGGCGCGGCAGTCGGCGAGCTGCTCGGACAGCGCGTGCTGGTGGATGTAGTGCCAGTCCTCGCCGAGCAGGTCCTTGCCCGACTGGATCAGGCCGTCGAGGTGCGCCTCGATGTCCGGCTCCGGCGCCGGAATGCAAGCCGTGACCGCGGCGGCCGGCCGCAGGTAGCGGTCGCCGTGCGCATCGCGGATCTGCGCGGCCATGTCGCGCACGTAGTCGCCCTGGTAGGCGTTGGGCGGGAACGGAATCTGCTCGCCGAAGCTGTCGAGATAGCGCAGCCAGGTCGACACCGCGAGGATGTCCATCTGGCGGCCGGCGTCGTTCACATAGAACTCGCGGCAGACCTCGTGGCCGGCGAAGGCGAGCAGGCTGGCGAGGCTGGCGCCGTAGGCGGCGCCGCGGCCGTGGCCGACGTGCAGCGGCCCGGTCGGGTTGGCCGAGACGAACTCGACCTGCGTCTTGCCGGGCTTCCTCGCGCCGCGGCCATAGTCGTCGCCCTGCGCCAGCACGGCATGCACGACCGCGGTCTTCGCGGCGGGCGCGACGGTGAAGTTGATGAAGCCGGCGCCGGCCACCTCGGCCTTGAGCACCCAGGCCGAACGCGGCAGTTCATGCGCGAGGCGCTCGGCGATCTTGCGCGGGCTTTCCTTCAGCGCCTTGGCGATCTGCAGCGCGAGGTTGCTGGCGAAGTCGCCGTGCGTCGGGTCGCGCGGGCGTTCGAGATGGATTTCCGCGGCGGCGCCCGGCGCGACGCTGGCCAATGCCGCGCGCAGCAGCTCGGCCAGATGCGCCTTGATATCAGTGAGTTGGGAAGAGGACATGGGCGGCGATTATAGCGCCCATGAAACTCGGCGCCGGCGGGGCGGCGGATGTGCGGCCGCCGCGTCATCCAAACGGGGGGCGACGGTGCGACAATGCCCGGCATGAGCGAGCGACCGCAAAGCCTTGGTGAGGAAATCGCCAACAGCGTCAGCCACGGCGTGGCGCTGCTGGCGGCCATCGTCGGCGCCCCTTTCCTTGTCGTCGCGGCCCGCGACTTTGGCGCCGCGCATATCGTCGGCGCCAGCGTCTTCGCCGCCACGATGATTCTGCTTTACCTCACTTCGACGCTCTACCACGCCATTCGGCCGGGCCGCCTGAAAAGCATCTTCCGCAAGCTCGATCACGGCGCGATCTATGTCTTCATCGCCGGCAGCTACACGCCGTTCGCGCTGGGCGCGCTGGGCGGCCCCTGGGGCTGGACGCTGTTCGGCGTCGTCTGGGCGCTGGCGGCCGCCGGCATCGTGCTGAAGGCCTGCAACCTGCTGTCCCATCGCTGGCTGTCGACGGGGCTCTATCTCGTCATGGGCTGGCTGGTGCTGATCGCCGCCGTCCCGCTGGTGCAGCGCGTACCGCTGCCGGGCATCGAACTGCTGGTCGGCGGCGGGGTGGCCTACACGGCGGGCATCATCTTTTTCATACTCGATTCGCGCCTGCGCTACGCCCATGCGATCTGGCACGGCTTCGTCGCCACCGGCACCAGCCTTCACTTCTTTGCCGTGTTGAATTACGCGGCTTGACGATCGGCTGCGTTGACCTCGCAGTTAATGTCGCAGATCGGCCAGAAGCCGAACTCGATCACTATCAGCGAAGCGGGCATTCGATTGCCCTACGGGTAACCGCTGCCAATGTGCATGA
>DDXW01000063.1 GCA_002347285.1 Rhodocyclaceae bacterium UBA2250
AGAAAAATCGGGGCCGGCGCACATGGAATGCGCCCACAGTATCTGGCGTTCTATGCGGCGGAGTTCGCGTGGCGTGAGATGCGCCGGGCAGAGTCCTTGGGAACCAAGTTTTTCGGACTACTTAAGAGGGTACTGAGCTGTGACATCTCGCGGGCTTGGCGAGGTTACGCGCAGGGACGAAGGCTCGGTTTCGAATATCTGGGTTAGCCGATCTCATCTTCAGCGGGTTCTTTCAAGACCCACTGCCCTGTTTCGTTACCGAGAGCCTTGTGTCTTCGCCCGATCATCCCAAGTCGACACATGTCCTTCAACCGGCGGCGAACGGCCTCTCTCAGTTCGTGCATCGAGCAAGGATCAGATGTCAGGTCAATGTTCCTCACTGCAACGAATGTGGCGACCTCGTCAGTGGTGACGGGCATCCCGTCATTGACCTTCAGGCATGTCAGGATTGCGTGAGTAACAGCGCCATACGGCAGATTAACGCGGACGCTTTTGCTTCTGATCAACGGAATCTGGCTTACGTCGATTGCAATGTCGTGCAACGACAGGGTCTGATCAACTGATTCCAACAGATCCTTGAGAGGCTTTAGCTCCTCGGCCAAGCGCTGGCACTTTGCGAGTGAGGTCTCAATTCTCGCAATCTCGCCGGCTACACGCGCACGGCGGTCGATCAGCCATTTCAGGGAGGATGGAAGTCTGGGCATTGGTGAATTAGACCAATGCCCAGATCAGTCACCTAGTGCACCAGTGACATAATGGCGAGCACAAACAAAAAAGCCGCCCGCAGGCGGCTTTTCCGGCGAAGGGTGATCAGCGCTTCGAGAACTGCTTGCGGCGACGGGCCTTGTGCAAGCCGACCTTCTTGCGTTCCACCTCGCGCGCGTCGCGCGTAACGAATCCGGCATTGGACAGCGCGGGTTTCAGGGTGGCATCGTACTCGATCAGGGCGCGGGTGATGCCATGGCGCACCGCGCCAGCTTGGCCGGATTCGCCCCCGCCCGTGACGTTCACCATGATGTCGAAGGTGCCCATGTGCTGGGTCAGCTCCAGGGGCTGACGGACGACCATGCGTCCCGTCTCGCGGGAAAAGAACTCATCCACCGGCTTGTCGTTCACGATGAACTTGCCGCTGCCGCTTTTCATGAACACGCGGGCGACCGCAGTCTTGCGGCGACCGGTTCCGTAATAGTAGTTGGCCGACATAAGTTAGTTATCCGTTCTGTCAGATTTCCAGGGGTTTGGGCTGCTGGGCCGTGTGGGGATGCGCTCCGCCGGCATAGCACTTCATCTTCTTCAGCATCGCATAGCCGAGCGGTCCCTTCGGCAGCATGCCCTTGACGGCTTTTTCGAGCACGCGCGACGGGAAGCGCTGTTGCAGCTTGATGAAGTTGGTCTCATAAATGCCGCCGGGGAACCCGGAATGGCGAAAATACTTCTTGTCCTGCGCCTTGTTGCCGGTTATGCGCAGCTTGTCCACGTTGACGACGACGATGTAATCGCCGGTATCGACGTGCGGGGTGTATTCCGGCTTGTGCTTGCCGCGCAAGCGACGGGCAATTTCGGCAGCCAAGCGGCCGAGCACCTTGTCAGACGCGTCTACGACGTACCAATCGCGCTTGACTTCATGCGGTTTGGCGGAAAAAGTCTTCATGGAGGATCCCTGCTACTAATCACACAGCTTTGTCGGAGCGAGAGAGCCAAAAACAAGCGGCCCACCACGCGGAAAGCCGCGCATGGTATCCCACATCCCGGCCAAAAGTCAAATATGTTTCTCTTGGGGCGCCGCCTTGCCGGCACCGAGTTTCCCGCATCGGCTTCCGCATTACAATTCTTGACTCAACTGCGAGAGGGACGATCAATGCTCGAATGCACGGTACGCTGGCACCATCATGGCATGAGTTTCATCGCCGAAACGGGTACCGGCCACATGGTGGCCATGGATGGCGCTCCAGAGGCGGGTGGCCACAACCTGGCGCCCAGGCCCATGGAAATGCTGCTGGCCGGCGCGGGCGGCTGCACCTCCTTCGATGTCATCTCTATCCTGAAGAAGGGGCGGCAGGACATCCGCGACTGCTCAGTGAAGCTGACGGCGGAACGGGCCGACGAGGACCCAAAGGTCTTCACGCGCATCGATATGCACTTCGTCGTCACCGGACGCGGGCTGAAGCCCGAAGCCGTCGAGCGTGCGATCAAGCTCTCGGCGGGAAAGTATTGCTCGGCCACAATCATGCTCGGCAAGACTGCGGCAATTACGCACACTTGGGAAATCGTCGAGGTCTGATTCCGGTCAGATCCAATAGGCGGTTGTCGTCATCGCCCTGGCGGCCAGCTTCATCGCCCCCTTGGCGATTGCAGGCAGCTCTGCCGCGCCATGTTGCCGCGCGGTTGCGGCATGGGCGGTCTCGTCCGTCTTCATCTGATCGACAATCGCCCGGGAACGCCGGTCGGCCGCCGGTAACTGCTGCAGATGTCTCTCCAGGTGCGCTTCGACCTGACGTTCGGTTTCGGCGACGAACCCCAGGCTGACCGGGTCACCGAGCCGCCCAGCAATGGCACCGATGGTCCAAGCGCCGGCATACCAGAACGGATTCAGCAGACTTTTGCGTCCGCCGAGTTCATCGATGCGCCGCTCGGTCCAGTTCAGATGTTCGGTTTCCTCCCATGCGGCCTTTTGGAGAGCCTCGAGCACCGCTCCCGCCTGCGCTGTCAAGGCTTGGCCCGCATACAGCGCCTGGGCGCACACCTCGCCGACATGGTTGACCCGCATCAGTGCAGCAGCATGACGCCGCTCCGCTTCGGTCAAATCTTCCTCAGGGATGCTTTCGCCGGGCATCGGTCGTGCAGAAGGCGCCCTCGCGAAAACCGTACGCAGCGCCTGGTCAACTTGCAGGATCAAGGGTTCAAGGAGACTCATGGCAAACAAAATTTCATAGCGCATCGGGATGTTTGCCGAGCCGCAAGGCTTCCTGCCCCTCGGCGGGGGTACGGATGGAGATGCCGCTCGGACAGAACAGGTTGCGCGACAACGCGGCATGATGACGGTTGGCGGGTTTGTTCTCGATGGGCCGCCATTCGCTCCTGCGCGCTTTCGCCCAAGTGCCGTCGCGATGGCCGGTCGCGTAAGTTCTGAACTCTCTCGTTTCGCAACGAATCCCCTCGAAGGTCACGTTCGTCGAACCGCCGCCTGTGCGCACCACCAGAACATAGCGCACCACTCCGTCCCGGCCGACACTCAGCGTCGAGGCATCGATAAAAAACCTGTGGGTAGTCAGTTCGCTGACATAAAACTCGCGCAGATTGGCGTCCTGCGGGAACGCCGGCGGCTGGACCTCCTCTTCGGCCCAAGCCGGCGCATCCGGATCGTCCAAATCGCGAAAACGCAATTGCGCACAAGTTGCGGCGGGAACGAACAGCCCCAGCATGACAAGCGCCAGACACCTTCTCATTGGCTTTCCTGCCGGGAAGATTGCTGCCCGGCCGTCTGCCCGGCCAGCCATCCCGTGATGCGGCCGGGGACATGGAACAGCAGTCGCGACAACTCGGTCAGGGCCTGCTCATAAACGCCTCGCTTGAACTCGATCACGGAATCGAGCGGCACCCAGTAATTGCTCCAGCGCCAGGCGTCGAACTCCGGCTTGGCGGTGGCGCGCAAGCTGATATCGCTGTCGCGTCCGGTCAGCCGCAACAAGAACCAGATCTGCTTCTGCCCTTTGTAGGTGCCGCGCCATTCGCGACGCACCCATTGCTTCGGAACGTCGTAACGCAACCAATCCCGCGTCCGGCCGAGAATGCGCACATGCTCGGGCTTCAGACCGACTTCCTCGTACAGTTCGCGATACATGGCCTCTTCCGGCGATTCCCCCTTCTTGATGCCGCCCTGCGGGAACTGCCAGGAATGTTCGCGAATCCGTTTGCCCCAGAAGACCTCGTAGCGATGATTGGTGAGAATGATGCCGACGTTCGGGCGATAACCTTCCCGATCGAGCATGGTGAACCCCAATTTGTTTGACTGGCCGGAATTGTTCCACATTCGTTCGGCCGAGGAAAGTCGGCCGGCCGGTTAAAATTCCGGATCCATCGCTTTATGAGAAAGTCCGACATGCGCGCCAGCCAATTCTTCATCGCCACCCTCAAGGAGGCCCCGACCGATGCCGAGGTGGTGTCCCACAAGTTGATGACCCGGGCCGGCATGATTCGCAAGCTGGCCGGCGGCATCTATACCTACATGCCGACGGGTCTGCGGGTGATCAGAAAAATCGAGGCGATCATCCGTGAAGAGATGAACCGCGCGGGCGCGATCGAACTGCTGATGCCTCTCGTACAGCCGGCCGAACTCTGGCAGGAAACCGGGCGCTGGGACAAGATGGGACCGGAAATGATGCGGGTGAAGGATCGCCATGACCGCGACTTCATCATCCAGCCCACCTCGGAGGAAGTGATCACTGACATCGCGCGCGGCGAGATCCACAGCTATCGCCAGTTGCCGAAAAATTTCTATCACATCCAGACGAAATTCCGGGACGAACGACGGCCCCGCTTCGGCGTGATGCGCGGGCGCGAGTTCACGATGAAGGACGCCTACTCCTTCGACCGCGACGAGGCCGGCGCCGAACAGAGCTACCAGACGATGTACGCCGCCTACGTGAAGATCTTCGAGCGGCTCGGGCTCACTTTCCGCGCCGTGCGCGCCGACACCGGTGCCATCGGCGGATCGCTGTCGCACGAATTCCAGGTCATCGCCGACACCGGAGAGGACCTGCTCGTCTATTGCCCCGATTCGGACTACGCAGCAAACATCGAGCTTGCCGAGGCTGCCCCGCTGCTGACCACGCGCGCCGCGCCCGCCATGGCGATGGAGAAGGTGCCGACCCCGGACACGACCCGTTGCGAGGACGTGGCGAAACTGCTCGCCCTGCCGATCGAGCGCACCGTCAAATCCATCGTGCTGGCGGTTGATACGCCGCTGGGCGCCGAAGTCTGGCTGCTGCTGGTACGCGGCGATCACGACCTCAACGAAGTCAAAGCCGGCAAGGTGCCTGGCCTCGAAGGAGGCTTCCGTTTCGCCAGCGAACAGGAGATCATCGACAGCTTTGGTTGCCCTCCCGGTTATCTTGGCCCGCTCAACACGCAAAAGCCGCTCAAGGTCGTCGCCGACCGCACGGTGGCGCACATGAGCGACTTCGTCAGCGGCGCCAACGAAATCGGTTTTCATATCAAGGGCATCAACTGGGGCCGCGACCTGCCCGAGCCCCACATCGTGGCCGACATCCGCAACGTCGTCGCAGGCGACCCGTCGCCCGACGGCAAGGGATCACTCGCCATCCAGCGCGGCATCGAGGTCGGTCATGTCTTCTTCCTCGGCACCAAGTATTCGGCAGCGATGAATTGCACCTATCTCGACGAAAACGGCAAGCCGCAGCTGATGGTGATGGGTTGCTACGGCATCGGCGTGACCCGGCTGGTCGGCGCCGCGATCGAGCAGAATCACGACGAACGCGGCATCATCTGGCCGGATGCGATCGCGCCATTCACGCTCGTCATCTGCCCGGTCGGCTGGGGCAAGTCCGAGGCAGTGCGCCAGGCGGCGCTCGACCTCTACGAAAAACTCGTTGTTTCCGGGATTGACGTCATTCTCGACGATCGCGACGAGCGCCCGGGCGTAATGTTCGCGGATTGGGAATTGATCGGCGTGCCGCATCGCATCACCATCGGCGAGCGCGGCCTCAAGGAAGGTCTGGTCGAATACCAGCACCGCCGCGACAAGGAAGCCACCAAGGTTCCGCTCGCGGAGATCGCCGCGCTGGCGCGGCAGAAAGCATGCGCCTAGGCCTATTCGCTCTGCTGGCCCTCTGCGCCTCGCAGGCTTGGGCGGGTGCGCAGGAATACGAACCGCTTGCCGCCAGCGTCCAGGCCGCCCTGCATGCGGCGATCTCCGACCGGGCGACTCCGGAACCGCACTTCTCCAGCATCGAGGAGAAGATCGACTGGCTCACTGAAATGTCGCGCCGGCTGGCGCGGCGCATGCCCGACCGGGAAGCCCGCCTCGAATTCCTCAAGGCGGTGCGTTACGAAGCGCAGCGTGCCGGCCTGGATCCGCAGCTCGTGCTCGGCCTGATCCAGGTGGAAAGCGGCTTCCGCAAGCATGCCGTCTCCACCGCCGGCGCGCGCGGTTTCATGCAGGTGATGCCCTTCTGGGTCAAGCTGATCGGCAACCCGGACAACAACCTGTTCCACCTGCGCACCAACCTGCGCTACGGCTGCACGATCCTGCGCCATTATCTCGACATCGAGAACGGCGACCTGTTCCGGGCGCTCGGACGCTACAACGGCAGCCTCGGCCGGCCGGAATACCCGAACATGGTCAGGGCGGCTTGGGAGAAGCAGTGGAACTGGGGCCCGCGCGTGCTCCAGGCCAGGCAGTAAAAACTCGGCGCTGGCGGGGCGGCGCTATCTGGGCAGGCCGGGCATGCCCTTGCCCATCAAACCCTTCATGCCGCGCATCATCTTGGCCATGCCGCCTTTTGAAAACTGCTTCATCATCTTCTGCGACTGCTCGAACTGGTTGAGCAGTCGATTGACTTCCTGCACCTGCACTCCCGCGCCCGCGGCAATGCGCCGCTTGCGGCTGGCCTTGATGAGTTCGGGTTTGGCGCGCTCGGCCGGCGTCATCGAGTCGATGATGCCCTCGATGCGGCGAACCGCCTTGTCCTCGACATGACCACCGGCCTGCTGCGCCAACGCGCCGAACTGGGCCGGCAGCTTGTCGAGCAGGGCGCCGAGGCCGCCCATGCTGCGCATCTGGCCGATCTGCGCCTTGAAATCGTTGAGGTCGAAGCCCTTGCCGGACTTCATCTTCTTGACGAATTCCTGCGCCTTCTCCTGATCGACGCCGCGCTGCGCCTCCTCGACCAGACCGAGAATGTCGCCCATGCCGAGAATGCGGCTCGCCATGCGCTCGGGATGGAACTCCTCGATGCCGGTCAGCTTCTCGCCGACGCCGGCGAATTTCAGGGGTTTCCCGGTGACGTGGCGCACCGAGAGCGCCGCGCCGCCGCGCGCGTCGCCGTCGAGCTTGGTGAGAATCACGCCGGTCAGCGGCAGCGCCTCGTTGAACGCCTTGGCGGTATTCACCGCGTCCTGGCCGAGCATCGCGTCGACGACGAACAGGGTTTCGATCGGTTTGAGCTGGGCATGCAGCTCGCGGATTTCCTGCATCATCGCCTCGTCGATCGCCAGCCGGCCGGCGGTATCGACGAACAGGACGTCGTGGAAATGGCGCTTCGCATAGTCGAGCGCCGCCGCGGCGATCTCGGCCGGCTTCTGGCCCGTCTCGGCAGGGAAGAAATCGATGCCGGCCTGGGCGGCCACGGTTTTCAACTGCTCGATCGCGGCGGGGCGATAGACGTCGCAGCTGACCGCCAGCACCTTCTTCTTCTGCCGTTCCTTGAGCCACTTGCCCAGCTTGGCGGTCGTCGTCGTCTTGCCGGCGCCCTGCAGGCCCGCCATCAGGATGATCGCCGGCGGCTGGGTGGCGAGATTGAGCTCCGCCTTCGCGCCGCCCATCAGGTCGGTCAGCTCGCGATGCACGACGCCGACGAGCGCCTGGCCCGGAGTCAGCGAACCGACGACCTCCTGGCCGAGCGCCTTTTCCTTGACGCGGGCAATGAATTCCTTCACGACCGGCAGGGCGACGTCGGCCTCGAGCAGCGCCATGCGCACCTCGCGCAGCATTTCGGCGATATTGTCGTCGGTCAGGCGCGCCTGGCCGCGCAGCGTCTTGACGACCTTGGCGAGGCGTTGGGTCAGATTGTCGAGCATGGGCTTGGTGTAGACTTCATTCGATATGCCATCGATTTTACTGCATCCCCCCTTCCTGCATTCCCTTGCCGCCTTGCTTTACGTCGGGCTGGCCGGGTATTTCTGGCGCACGCGCTGGCGCGGAGCTGCGCTTGATCAGCCTCGGCAAGGCTTGGCCGGTTGGGAAAGAGCTTGGCTGCTGGCGGCCTTGCTCGCGCACGGCGCCACGCTCTTGCTGGAACTGTTCCCGCCCGGCGACGCCGGGATGCGTTTCGGCTTCGCCGTCGCTCTGTCGCTGATCACCTGGCTGGCAATCGCACTCTACTGGATCGAAAGCTTCTATGCCCGCATGGAAGGCCTGCAGATGCTCGGTCTGCCGCTCGCGGCGATCTGCGGCCTGCTCCCCTGGCTGCTGCCCGGGCAACATCTGCTGGCGAATGCCGGTTCGCCGGTATTCCGTCTCCACTTCATGATGGCGATGCTCGCTTATGGACTCTTCACTCTGGCAGCGCTGCACGCGATCCTGATGGCGGTCACCGAACAGCGCTTGCACCGCGGCCGCATGACCCCATTGTTCGCCGGGCTGCCGCCGCTGCTGACCATGGAGGCCCTGCTGTTCCGGTTGATCCATTTCGCCTTCGCGCTGCTGACCCTGGCTCTGGCTTCCGGCATCCTGTTTTCCGAGCAGATCTTCGGCAAGGCGTTGCCGTTCAATCACAAGACCGTATTCGCCGTCCTGTCGTGGCTGATCTTCGCCGCCCTGCTCGCCGGTCGCCATCTCTACGGCTGGCGCGGCAAGATGGCGCTGCGCTGGACGCTGGCCGGGTTTGCCGTCCTGCTGCTCGCCTACGTCGGCAGCCGCTTCGTGCTCGAGGTCATCCTGGGTCGCCCTGCCTGATGCAGGAATACTCGCTCTCGGCGCTTTCTTCCGCGCTGGTCGTCCTGCTGATCCTTTCCGCCTTCTTCTCGATGGCCGAGACCAGCATGATGGCGTCGAACCGCTATCGTCTGCGCCATCTCGCCGGCCAAGGACATCGCGGCGCCCGCCTGGCGCTCGATCTTCTCGCGCGCACCGACAAGATGCTCGGCGTCATCCTGCTCGGCAACAACCTCGTCAACGCCGCAGCGGCGACACTGGTTTCCATTATCGCCATCGAATTGTTCGGCGAGGAGGAATGGGCACTGGCCGCCGGCACCCTGTTCGTCACCTTCGTGATCCTGGTGTTCTCGGAGATCACGCCGAAGGTCATCGGTGCGGCCAACGCGGACCGCCTCGCCGTCGTCCTGGCTTTTCTCCTTTGGCCGCTGCTGCGCGCCACCTACCCGCTGGTCTGGTTTGTCAACCTGTTTTCCGCCGGTCTGCTGCGCCTGCTGCGGCTCAAGCCGGCGGGCAGCGAGGCGACGGGACTGACCACCGAGGAGTTGCGTTCCATCGTGCTCGAGTCGGGCCACTTCGTCCCTCACGAACACCGCAGCATTCTGGTCAATCTGTTCGATCTCGAGCACATCACCGTCGAGGACATCATGACGCCGCGCGGCGAGATCGAAAGCATCGACATCGCGGCGCCAGTCGCCGAGATCGCAAACAAGCTGGCCACCAGCTTCCACACGCGCCTGCCGGTCTTCGACAGGGAGCCGAGTAACGTCGTCGGCATCGTTCATTTGCGGCGCCTGCTGGCCGACACATTGCACGGCGAGATCGACCATGAACTGCTGCGGCAGAACCTCGCCGAGCCCTATTTCATTCCCGCCGAAACCCCGGTCTACGACCAGTTGCGCTTCTTCCGCGAAAACCGCCAGCGACTCGGACTGGTCGTCGATGAATACGGCGAACTGCTCGGCTTGGTCACGATCGACGATATCGTCGAGGAAATCGTCGGCAAGTTCACCACGAGCATGCCAGGCAGCGAAGCGGTCTGCAGCTGGGCTGCCGACGGTACCGCCCTGGTCGATGGCGGCAGCAACCTGCGCGAGATCAACCGCCGACTCGGCCTCGATCTGCCGCTGGAAGGGCCCCGCACCCTGAACGGATTGATCCTGGAGCACCTGCGCGACATTCCCGAAATCGGCGTCGGCCTGCGCATCGCCGGCGTAGCAATGGAAATCATCCAGACAGAAAACCGCCGGGTAAAAATAGTGAAAATCCACCGCCCCTAGCCGCTTGGCAACGATTGGGGATAATTATCGAGCTATTCCGCCTTTACAAGGCCGCCTCGCCAAGGCATTATCAGACTGCATAAAAACCGGCTAGGGCCCAAGGAGCAGGCATGGCGACGCCAAAGAAAGACGACTCACTTCCGACATTCGCCTGGGAAGGCAAAGACAAGAGCGGCAAGATCATCCGCGGGGAGATGCGCGCGGCGGCTCCGACCATGGTGCGGACCACTCTGCGGCGCCAGGGCATCCTGGTCACGAAAGTCACGAAACAGTCCTTCCGCGCCAAGGGCAAGGTGTCCGACAAGGACATCACGCTGTTCACGCGCCAGATGGCGACGATGATGAAGTCCGGCGTCCCGCTCCTTCAGGCATTCGACATCGTCAGCAAAGGCGCCTCCAATGCCGCGGTCAGCCGGCTGCTGACGGAAATCAAGACCGAGGTCGAAACCGGCTCGGCCCTCAATCAGGCCTTCCGCAAATACCCGCTGTATTTCGACCAGTTGTACTGCAATCTGATCGAGGCCGGCGAGCATGCCGGCATTCTCGACCAACTGCTTGATCGCCTGGCCACCTACAAGGAAAAGACCCAGGCGATCATCGCGAAGATCAAGAGCGCCCTGTTCTATCCGATCTCCGTGCTGGTGGTGGCCTTCGTCGTCACGGCGGTGATCATGATCTTCGTCGTCCCGCAGTTCAAGAAGGTATTCACCAGCTTCGGCGCCGATCTGCCCGGCCCAACCCTCGTCGTCATGGCCATCTCGGATTACTTCGTCGAATACTGGTACCTGATCTTCGGCGTCCTAGGCGGCGGCGTCTATGCGTTCTTCTACTTCTGGAAGCGCTCCGTGCCGATGCAGATCTTCATGGACCGGCTCTCCCTGCGCCTGCCGATCTTCGGCGAAGTGCTGCGCAAGGCCACCCTGGCGCGCTGGACGCGCACGCTGTCGACGATGTTCGCCGCCGGCGTGCCGCTCGTGGAGGCGCTCGACTCGGTGGGCGGCGCCTCCGGCAACTACATCTACAAGGAAGCGACGAAGCAGATCAAGAGCGAGATCAGCACCGGCTCGAGCCTGACGGTCGCCATGCAGAACACCAATCTGTTCCCGAACATGGCGATCCAGATGATCGCAATCGGCGAGGAATCCGGCCAGATCGACCAGATGAGCGGCAAGGTGGCCGACTTCTACGAGGCCGAGGTCGACGACGCGGTCGCACGGCTGTCGAGTCTGATGGAGCCCCTGATCATGGTCGTGCTCGGCACGGTCATCGGCGGCATCATCATCGCAATGTACCTGCCGATCTTCAAGCTCGGCGCCGTCGTCTAAGCATGTCCGCCCTCGACCCGGCGGCGCTGGTCGCCGTCAGTGTCCTGTTCGGCCTGTTGATCGGCAGCTTCCTCAACGTCGTCATCCATCGCCTGCCGATCATGATGGAGCGCGACTGGCGTCTCCAGTGCGCCGAACTCGCCGCCCAGCCAGCGCCGACTTTCGAGCCGCTCTCCCTCGTTTCACCGCGCTCGCGCTGCCCGCATTGCGGGCGGCAGGTCACCGCACTGGAGAACATCCCGATCCTGAGCTATCTGTTGCTGCAAGGCCGTTGCAAGGGCTGCGGCAAGCCGATCGGGCTGCGCTATCCGCTGGTCGAGGCGGTCTCCGGCCTGTTGTTCGGCCTCGCCGCCTGGCGGTTCGGTCCGACGCTCGCCGCGGCTGGAGCGATGCTGTTGGTCGCCGCGATGGTCGCGCTGACCTGCATCGACTTCGACACGCAGTTGCTGCCCGACGACCTCACCTTGCCGCTGCTCTGGGCCGGCCTGCTGATCAACCTGAACGGTACCTTCGCCACCCTGCCGAACGCCGTGATCGGCGCTGCAGCCGGCTACCTGTCCCTTTGGCTGGTCTATTGGCTCTTCAAGCTCGCCACCGGCAAGGAGGGCATGGGCTACGGCGACTTCAAGCTGCTCGCGGCCATCGGCGCCTGGCTCGGCTGGCAACTGCTGCCGCTCGTCATCCTGCTGTCTTCCCTGGTGGGGGCGGTGGTCGGCATCGCCCTGATCGTTCTGGCGCGACATGGGCGCAACGTGCCGATTCCTTTCGGTCCCTACCTGGCGACGGCGGGCGTGATCGCCCTGTTCTGGGGCGAGCAGATCAATCAGCTCTATCTCGGCCTGCTCTAGGCTTGAATTCCTCCCCGGCCGCACCGATTTACGGCGGCGCAATGCCTTTTTACTCAGGCGCTTATATAATTTGCGGAATTTCCCGGAGAGAATCATGCCGATTTACGCTTACCGATGCAGTCAATGCGGTTTTGAAAAGGATGTCCTGCAGAAGATGTCCGATCCCCCGCTGACCCTGTGTCCGGAGTGCCGCACCGACAACTTCTGCAAGCAGCTGACCGCCGCCGGCTTTCAGCTCAAAGGCAGCGGCTGGTATCAGACCGACTTCAAAAGCGCGGCGAAGCCCGCGTCGAAAGCCGACAACCCGCCGCCCTGCCAAGGCGGCTCGGGTTCCTGCGGCTGCAGCTGACCTCCTCGCGTGGCGCCTCTCAAGCGATATTTCATCACCGGGCTCCTGATCTGGATCCCGCTGGTCATCACCGTCTGGGTGCTGACCGCGATCGTCGGCACCATGGACCAGTCGCTGCGGCTGTTGCCCGCTGCCGTGCAGCCCGTCAACCTGCTGGGCTTCAACATTCCGGGCGCCGGCACGCTGCTGACCTTGCTGGTGATCTTCCTGACCGGCCTGATCACGGCCAACATCATCGGCCAGAAATTGGTGCGCTTCTGGGAAGGCCTGCTGGCACGCATCCCGATCGTCAAGTCGATCTACTACAGCGTCAAGCAGGTCTCCGACACGCTGTTTTCCGGCAGCGGCGAAGCCTTCCGCAAGGTGCTGCTGGTGCGCTATCCGCATCCCGAGGCCTGGTCGGTCGCCTTCCAGACCGGCCTACCGGCACGGCAGATCGGCGAAATGCTGCCGGACGAGCATGTCAGCGTCTTCATCCCCACGGCGCCGAGCCCGGTCAACGGTTTTTTCTTCTTCGTGAAGAAATCGGAAACCATCGAACTCGACATCAGCGTCGACGACGCGCTGAAATACATCGTGTCGATGGGCGTCGTGCCGCCCCAGCAGCGCCATCCCAATCTCGTCGGCCGCGCGCAGAACGAATAACCCAACCCCGGCGCCGCTCATTTATCGCCCTGCCCAGCGCCGACTTTTCACTATCGGAACCACCATGCGTACTCATTACTGCGGCCAGCTCGACGCCGGCCACGTCGACCAAAGCGTCACCCTCTGCGGCTGGAACCACCGCCGCCGCGACCACGGCGGCGTGATCTTCATCGACCTGCGCGACCGCGCAGGGGTCGCTCAAATTGTCTGCGATCCCGACCGTCCCGAGATGTTCAAGCTGGCCGAGGCCGTGCGCAACGAGTTCGTGCTCAAGGTCACCGGCAAGGTGCGCCGCCGCCCCGCCGGCACCGAGAATCCCAACATGCCGTCCGGCCAGATCGAGGTGCTCTGCCACGAGCTCGAGATCCTCAATCCCGCCGCGACGCCGCCCTTCCAGCTCGACGACGACAACCTGTCGGAAACCGTGCGCCTGACCAACCGCGTCATCGACCTGCGCCGCCCGCAGATGCAGAAGAACCTGTTGCTGCGCTACCAGACGGCGCGCGCCTTTCGCCGCTTCCTCGACGACCACGGCTTCATCGACATCGAGACACCGATGTTGACCAAGTCGACGCCGGAGGGCGCGCGCGACTACCTCGTGCCCTCGCGCGTTCACCCCGGCCACTTCTTCGCCCTGCCGCAATCGCCGCAGCTGTTCAAGCAGCTGCTGATGGTCGCCGGCTTCGACCGCTACTACCAGATCACCAAGTGCTTCCGCGACGAGGACCTGCGCGCCGACCGCCAGCCGGAATTCACCCAGGTCGATATCGAAACCTCCTTCATGGATGAGCACCAGATCACCAGCCTGATCGAGCAGCTGATCCGCTACGTCTTCAAGGATGCAATCGACGTCGATCTGCCCGATCCGTTCCCGCGCATGACCTACGCCGAGGCCATGCGCCGCTTCGGCTCCGACAAGCCCGACCTGCGCGTCACCCTCGAACTCACCGAAGTCACCGACGCGGTGACCGACGTCGCCTTCAAGGTCTTCTCAGGCCCGGCCACCTCCGGCGGCCGCGTCGCCGCGCTGCGCATCCCCGGCGGTGCCAGCCTCACCCGCGGCGAGATCGACGGCTACACCGAATTCGTCAAGATCTACGGCGCCAAGGGCCTAGCCTACATCAAGGTCAACGACGTCACCAAGCTCAACGAAGAGGGATTGCAGTCGCCGATCGTCAAGAATCTGCACGAAAACGCGTTGCGAACCATCATCGATCGAACGAGTGCCCAGTCCGGCGACCTGATCTTCTTCGGCGCCGACAAGACCAAGGTCGTGAACGACGCCCTCGGCGCGCTGCGCATCAAGATCGGCCACGAGAAGCGCTACACCAATGGAAAAGCGTGGGAGCCGCTGTGGGTCGTGGACTTCCCGATGTTCGAGTACGACGAGGAAGAGAAGCGCTGGAGCGCCTGCCACCACCCCTTCACCTCGCCGAAGGACGGCCACGACGAGCTGATGAAGACCAACCCGGGCGAATGCCTCGCCAAGGCCTACGACCTCGCCCTCAACGGCTGGGAGATCGGCGGCGGCTCGGTGCGCATCCACAAGGCCGATGTGCAGGCACGCGTCTTCGAGGCGCTCGGCATCGGCGAGGAAGAGCAGCGCGTCAAGTTCGGCTTCCTGCTCGACGCCCTCAAGTACGGCGCGCCGCCCCACGGCGGCCTGGCGTTCGGCCTCGACCGCATCGTCACCATGATGACCGGCGCCGAGTCGATCCGCGACGTGATCGCCTTCCCGAAAACCCAGCGCGCCCAGTGCCTGCTGACCGACGCACCGTCCGCGGTCGACGAGAAGCAGCTGCGCGAGCTGCACATCCGTCTGCGCCAGAGAGTCGAGACGCAGGTCGAGGTCGGCCAGAGCGGATGAAAGCTCTCCTCGGCGTGCTGCTGGCCGGCGTCTGCTGCCTGGCGCAGGCGCAGGGCATCGCGCCAACCGAGCTGCCGCCCGAAGGACGCGAGACGCTCGCCCTGATCCGTCAGGGCGGGCCTTTTCCCTACCGGCGCGACGGCATCGAGTTCCGCAATTTCGAAAAGCGGCTGCCGCTGGAACCGCGCGGCCATTACCGCGAATACACCGTGCCCACGCCCGGCCTGCGGCATCGCGGCGCCCGGCGCATCGTCTGCGGCGGTAAACCGCCGACCCGACCAGAGGCCTGCTGGTACACCGCCGATCATTACCGCAGCTTCAGAAGGATCGTCGAATGAATTACCAAAGCCTGCTGATGCGCGTCGAACAAGCCGGGGTCTATCACATGCCGCTCGATGGCGAAGCCGACCTCGTCTCCGCCGCCGAACGGAACGGCCATTTCGTGTTCCGTGTCGACCTGTTCGGTGCACGCAACAAGGCTGAACTGCTCGACCGGATCGCCGGCGCGATGCGCTTCCCCGAATGGTTCGGCCACAACTGGGACGCCCTCTTTGACTGCCTGGCCGACCTCGGTTGGTGCCCGGCCGAAGGCTATATCGTCATCCTCGAGCATTGCGATGGCGTCCATGGCCGCGCCGAGGCCGACTTCGTCCAGACGCTGCAGATCTTCGAAGCGGCCGCCAGCGAATGGCGCGAGCAGGGCATCCCGTTCTGGTGCTTCGTCGACATGCAGGCCGACGGCATCAACTGGCTGTCCGACATCGGCTGATCCATGGCGGGCGCCAAGAAGCCTGTCTCCGTGCTGGTGGTCATCCACGACCCCGAACTCAACATCCTGATGCTCGAGCGTGCCGCGCATGCCGGCTTCTGGCAATCGGTCACCGGCAGCCTCGAGGACGACGAAAGCCTGGGCGACGCCGCGCGACGCGAGGTCGCCGAGGAAACCGGCATCGTCTGCGCTCCGGACGCTCTGCGCGACTGGCGGCTTTCCAACCGCTTCGAAATCTATGCCTTGTGGCGCGACCGCTATCCGCCGGGCGTGACGCACAACGTCGAACACGTCTTCAGCCTGTGCGTGCCGCCCGGCACCGCCGTCACGCCGGCGCCGGGCGAACACCGCGCGTTCCGCTGGCTGCCCTGGCGCGCCGCCGCCGCCGCCTGTTTCTCATGGACCAATCGCGATGCCATCCTGATGCTGGCCGCCCCCCTTGAAAATCGGGCCTGACAGTCCTAAATTGTTTGCAGGAGCCAACAACCCACCCAAGGAGCAAGCCATGACCAAATTGACTCGCTATGATCCGCTGGACGATTTCTTCCGTGGTTTTTTCGTGCGCCCCGTCGAAATGGGCGGCATGCCCAGCCTGGCTGAAGCGCCAGACATCAAGCTTGACGTGAAGGAGCAAGAGAAAGCTTTCGTCGTCCATGCCGAGATGCCCGGCATCAAGAAGGAAGACATCCACGTCAGCATCGACGGCCCGGTCGTCTCGATCAGCGCCGAGCGCAAGGAAGAAAAGGAAGTGAAGGAAGGCGAGCGCGTGCTGCGTTCCGAACGCTATTTCGGCAAGGTGTCGCGCAGCTTCCAGCTCGGCCAGGACATCGACGACAATGCCGCGAGCGCCAAGTTCGTGGATGGCGTGCTGGAACTGACGCTGCCGAAGAAGGCGGCCACCCAGTCGAAACGCCTGGCGATCGACTGAGCCTACGATACTCGGCGCTGGCGGGGCGGCGGCAGTAGAATTGCCGCCGTCTTTTCTTTCGTGCCTACCGCCATGACCACCCCCGCCACCGACAGCCTGCCCGCAGCCACCAAGGCCAAGATCCTCGGCGAGGCGCTGCCCTACATCAAGCGCTTCTTCGACAAGACCATCGTCATCAAGTACGGCGGCAACGCCATGACCGACCCGAAGCTGAAGGACTGCTTCGCGCGCGACGTGGTGCTGCTCAAGCTGGTCGGCATGAATCCGGTCGTGGTGCACGGCGGCGGCCCGCAGATCGAGGATCTGCTCAAGCGCGTCGGCAAGCAGGGCACCTTCATCCAGGGCATGCGCGTCACCGACGAGGAGACCATGGACATCGTCGAGATGGTGCTCGGCGGCCAGGTCAACAAGGAAATCGTCAACCTCATCAACCAGCACGGCGGCAAGGCCGTCGGCCTGACCGGCCAGGACGGCAACTTCATCCGCGCCCGCAAGCTGCTCCTTCCCAACAAGGACAACCCGGAGGAAATGATCGACATCGGCTCGGTCGGCGAGATCACCTCGATCGACCCTTCGATCATCGCCTTCCTCGACAGCGGCGATTTCATCCCGGTGATCGCCCCGATCGGCGTCGGCGCGCAAGGCGAGACCTACAACATCAACGCCGACGTCGTCGCCGGCAAGATCGCCGAAGTGCTCAACGCCGAGAAGCTGGTGCTGCTCACCAACACGCCCGGCGTGCTCGACAAGGCCGGCAACCTGCTGACCGGCGTCACGCCGAAGGAGATCGACGCGATGGTCGAGGACGGTACGCTCTCCGGCGGCATGCTGCCGAAGATCGGCTCGGCGCTCGACGCGGCCCGAAGCGGCGTCAAGAGCGTGCATATCATCGATGGTCGCGTCGAGCACGCGCTGCTGCTGGAAATCCTCACCGACCAAGGCGTCGGCACGCTGATCAAGTCGAAATGAGGCATCAGCGGGTCTGGCTGTTCGACCTCGACAACACGCTCCACGACGCCAGCCCGCACATCTTTCCCGCCATCAGCCGCGCCATGGGCGAATACGTGGCGCAAAAAGTCGGCCTCGACGCAGCGGCCGCCCGCGAGTTGCGCGACCACTACTGGCGCCGCTACGGCGCAACGCTGACCGGGCTGGTGCGCCACCACGGCGTCGATCCGCGCCATTTTCTCGCGACGACGCACGACTTCCTGCCTGAACTGCCGCGCATGGTCGTCCATGAACCGGCGCTGCGGCACGTACTGAAGCGCCTCCCCGGCCGCAAGATCGTCTTCTCCAATGCGCCCCGGCGCTACGTCGAGGCCGTGCTCGACCTCATCGGCATCAGCAAACAGGTCGACGGTGTCTGGACCATCGAGCGCTTGCGTTTCACGCCCAAGCCGCATCTGGCTGCCTTTCGCCGTCTTCTGCATCGGGAACGGCTCGACCCGCGCCGCTGCATCCTCGTCGAGGACACCGCAGCCAACCTGCGCACAGCCAGACAATTGGGCATGAAAACCGTGCTTGTTTCCCGCGCGGTGCGAGCGCCCGCTTACGTCGATGTGCTTATAAAATCGGTACTTGAACTGCCACGCCAAGGATTGATGACATGACCCAGCCCGGTGAGCGCAAGCTCCAGATTCTGCAGACCATCGCGACCATGCTGGAAAATCCGGCCGGCGAGAAGATCACCACCGCCGCGCTGGCGACGCGCCTCGACGTTTCCGAAGCCGCCCTCTACCGCCACTTTCCGAGCAAGGCGCGCATGTTCGAGGGGTTGATCGAGTTCATCGAAAACGCGCTGTTCTCGGTGGTCGGCCAGATCGCGGCGGACGAACACGACGGTCTGCGCCAGGCCGAACTGATGCTCGCCGCCTGCCTGCGCTTCGCCGGCAAGAACCGCGGCCTCGCGCGCGTCATGGCCGGCGACGCACTCGTGCATGAGAACCCGCGCCTGCAGGAGCGCATCAACCAGTTGTTCGAACGGCTGGAAGCCTCGCTGAAGCAATCCCTGAAAATCGCCGTGGCGCAGGGTGCGCTGCCCGCCGAGCACGATTGCGGCGCCCATGCCGACCTGCTGGTCTGCCACCTGCTCGGCCGGCTGCAGCGCTTCGTCAAGAGCGGCTTTGCGGATGATCCGCTCGGCCACTGGGCCGTGCAAAAAACCTTGCTACTTGCGTAGCAGCGCCGCCGCCTAACTCGTCACGATCGAAGCAGCTCCGCTGCTTCGAGGGCGAAATAGGTCAGGATGCCGTCGGCGCCGGCGCGCTTGAAGCACAGCAGTGCCTCGAGCATGCAGGCGTCGTGGTTGAGCCAGCCATTCTGCGCGGCCGCCTTGAGCATCGCGTATTCGCCGCTGACCTGGTAGGCGTAGGTCGGCACGCCGAACTCGTCCTTCACGCGCCGCACGATGTCGAGGTAGGGCATGCCCGGCTTGACCATCACCATGTCGGCGCCCTCGTCGAGGTCGAGCGCGACCTCGCGCAGCGCCTCGTCGCTGTTGGCCGGGTCCATCTGGTAGGTGTACTTGTTGCCTTTGCCGAGGTTCGCCGCCGAGCCGACCGCATCGCGGAAGGGGCCGTAGAAGCTCGATGCGTACTTTGCCGAATAGGCGAGGATGCGCGCATGGATCAGCCTCTCGTCGTCGAGCGCCGCGCGGATCGCGCCGATGCGGCCGTCCATCATGTCCGAGGGCGCCACCACGTCGGCGCCGGCGTGCGCGTGGCAAAGCGCCTGCTGCATCAGCGCCTCGACCGTCTCGTCGTTCATCACGTAGCCGGTCGGATCGGCCGGGTCGATCAGGCCGTCCTGGCCGTGGCTGGTGTAGGGGTCGAGCGCGACGTCGGTGATCACCCCGAGTTCGGGAAACTCCTTCTTGAGCTTGGCCACGACGGTCGGCACCAGGCCTTTCGGGTTCCAGGCTTCCTTGGCGTCCTCGCTTTTCTTCGCGGCATCGATCACCGGGAACAGCGCCAGCGCGGGAATGCCGAGCTTGAGCGCCTTCTCCGCCACCGGCAACAGGCGATCGAGCGTCATGCGTTCGACGCCGGGCATCGAGGCGACCTTTTCAATCTTTTTCTTGCCTTCCAGCACGAACACCGGGTAGATGAAGTCGGCCGGCGTCAGCACCGACTCGCGCATCAGACGCCGAGAAAACTCATCGCGCCGCATGCGGCGCATCCGCGTGCCCGGAAATACACCCTTAACAATCATGGTCTTAACCTTCGAAAAATACTGGAACTTTTTTATCGAATATCTATCATACTAAATGGAGGGTGATGAGTCCTCCCCCGCTTTTCCTCCCTGAGCGGGTGCCTCGGTGCTAATCGAGGCATTTGGGTCCTCGGCTTTCTCCCCTTTGGCCGAGGACCCTTTCTCTTTTCCTGCCAGCCATGCGCCGATCACCTGTTCGGCTTCCTCGATGCCGGTTTTCCTCAGGCTCGAGAACAACTGCATCGTGATCCCGACATGCGGAAACTCGGCGCTGGCGAGGCGGCGCGCCGCAGCCAGCGCCTTCGCCTGCTCCTGGCGCGTCAGCTTGTCGGCCTTGGTCAGCAGGCAGTGGATCGGCTTGCCGGTGCCGCCGAACCAGCCGATCATCTGGCGATCGAGATCGGTGAACGGCCGGCGCGCGTCCATGATCAGCACCAGACCGGCCAGGGCCTCGCGCCGGGTCAGGTAATGTTCGAGCAGGCCCTGCCATTTCTTCCTGACCGCATCGGGCACTTCCGCATAGCCGTAGCCGGGCAGGTCGACCAGCGCGGTGCCATCCCTGAGGCGAAACAGGTTGATCAACTGGGTGCGGCCGGGTGTCTTGGAGACATAGGCGAGCCGCGTATGAGCGGCGAGCGTATTGATCGCCGAGGATTTGCCCGCATTCGAGCGGCCGGCGAAGGCGATCTCGGCGGCGCCGGCCTGCGGCAAGGCGACCGGATCGGCGACGGAAATCTCGAATTGTGCGTGGCGAAACAGGGAGATGGACACAAGCAGGGGATCGGGCAAGGCGTTACGGAGCTGGTATACAATAGCGCGTTTATTGATAGGGCAATCCTTCGAGGAGCCTCACGATGACCCGCTTTTCGCCAAAGTTGTTGTTTTCCGTTGCCGCTTTCGCGCTGGCATCCGCTGCCTACGCGAACGAACCGGCGAAGGCCGCCTACCAGGGCGATGCCGCCAAGGGCAAGGAAATCGCCGCCACCGTCTGCGTTGCCTGCCACGGACCGGACGGCAACAGCCCGACATCGGCCAACCCGAAGCTCGCCGGCCAGCATGCCGCGTACCTCTACAAGCAGATGAAGAACTTCAAGGCCGACGCCAACGGCAAGAGCGAGCGCGTCAATGCCATCATGAACGGCATGATTGCCCCCTACGGCGACGAGCAGATGCAGGATCTCGCCGCCTGGTTCGCATCGCAGAAGCAGAGCGGCGGCGAAGTGAAGAGCCGCGAGACCCTGGCGCTCGGCCAGAAGCTCTGGCGCGCCGGCGATGCGAGCAAGGGCCTGCCGGCCTGCGCCGCCTGCCACGGCCCCACCGGCGCCGGCGTTCCCGCGCAGTATCCGCGCCTTGCCGGCCAGTTCGCCGAATACACCGAGGCCCAGCTCAAGGCCTTCCGCGTGAGCGAGCGGGGCAACGACCCGAACATGATGATGCAGATGGTCGCCGTCAAGATGACCGACGCCGAAATCAAGGCCATCGCAGACTACATCGCCGGACTGCATTGAACGCCGCGCATTTCACGGTTCGGATGAGAAGGGGCGGCTGCATGCCGCCCCTTTTTCTTTGCCGCTGCCCATGAAGTCGCTCAGCATCCGCGTCCGCATCCTGCTGGCGACGCTGGCGCCCGCGGCTCTCGTCGCGCTGCTGATCACCGGCATGCTGGTCGCCCAGCAAACGCAAAAGGCCGAGATCGACCAGCACCGCCGCCTCGCCGCCGTCGCCCGGCAGATCGGCGCCAGCGCCGAATACAGTCTATTTACCGGCAACGAGGAAGCGTTGCAACGCCTGCTGCAGACCGCCCTCGGCGAGCCGGATGTCGTCGCAGCCGCCTTTCTCGACGCCCAAGGCAAGGTGCTCGTCAGCACCCTGCCGCCGGAGCAAATCCCGGGGCGCGAACAGATCCTCGATGGTTTCACGCAGCCCAACCCGAGAGCCGGCGTCGAGCATTGGCACGGCATCGCCATTCAGGCCGTCACCGTCGGCGACGACCTCTACTCGCCGCCATCCGACGGGGCACGGGAGGCGCTCGGCCATTTGCTGTTGAAGGTGACGATGCGGTCGCTGCACGACGAAATTCGCAGCGACGCCATCAAGGCCGCCATGATCGCGATCTTGATGCTGTTCTTCGGCACGCTGCTGGCACTGGCGCTTTCGCGCGGCCTGATCCGCACCTTGACCGACATCGGTCATGTCGTCGAGGGCATCGGCAAGGGCCGCCTGGGCTTGCGCGCCAAACCGGCCGGCAACGACGAACTCGGCCAGCTCGCGCACGGCATCAATCGCATGGCCGATGCGGTCGGACAGACCCAGGAGCAGCTGGCGGCACGCATCGACGCGGCGACGGCTGCATTGCGCAAGGAACGCGACGATGCGGCGCAGGCCTCCCAGGCGCGCAGCCGCTTCTTCGCCGCGGCCAGCCATGACCTGCGCCAGCCGGTCCAGGCGCTCGGCCTGTTCATCGCCCGCCTCGAGCGCGACACGACGGACACCGCGCTGCATCCGCAACTGCGCCGGCTCGCCCAATCCGTGGCCAACCTGCAGGGCTTGCTCGGAACGCTGCTCGACTACTCGCGGCTCGACGGCCAGGTCGTCCGCGTGGAAACCCGGCCGGTGCACGCCGCGCAAGCCATCGGCCAGGTCGTCGACAGCTTCGCCGAAAGCGCGGCCGCGAAGGGCCTGTCGCTGCGCAGCCGCATCGCCGACTGCTGGCTGCTGACCGACCCGGCCCTGTTCCACCGCATCCTGCTCAACCTGATCGGCAATGCGGTGCGCCACACCGCCAGCGGCGGCATCCTCGTCACGTGCCGACGCGGCCCCTACCATGCGCGCATCGAAGTCTGGGACAGCGGCCCGGGCATTCCGCCCGAGCACCAGCAATCCGTCTTCGATGAACTGGTCCAGCTCGACAATCCGGAGCGCGATCCCGACAAGGGACTGGGGCTCGGCCTGCCCATCGTGCGGCGCTCGGCCGACCTGCTGTGCCATCCGCTGACGCTGTGCTCGCGCGTCGGCCAGGGTTCCCGCTTCCGCATCTACGTGCCGCTCGCCGAAACCCTTGGCGACATCGACGCGGACGCCGCCGACGGTCCGGCAGCCGAGCCGCGCCAGCCGCTGATGCTGGTCGGTCCGGCGACGTCCGCGCAGGACGGACTGGCGCGGCAACTCGAGGACTGGGGCTTCGCGGTCGAGCGAATCGCCCCGCTGGAGATCGATCGGATCGCCGCCCATCCGGCTACCCAGGCCGTCATCATCGAGATACCGGACGAGACGGCCGGCATCGCGCAAGCACAGGCATGGCTCGAGCGCATCGAGGCCGCCGCGCGCCATGCGCTGCCGGCCCTCTTCATCGGCAACGGCCCGCTGCCGGTGCAGGCGCTGCCGCCGGGACCGCCGCCGCGTCTGCTGCTGGCGCGGCCGTTCCGGCCGGCACGGCTGCGCGCCTTGCTCACCGGCTTGCTGACGACGGAGGAAAAGGCGGACTGATCCCGCCACCAGTTGGCCAGTTGGATTGCGCGCCGGCAGCCGCTGGGCGCACCTCAGCGCAGGCGCGGCCGCCGGTCGAAATGGACGATCGCACGGCCGTCGGCCGCTGTGCGCAGAGCGACCTTCCAGGCATGGCCGTAGATGATCTCGAAGCGCGCCGGCAGCCAGCCGTCCGAGCGCTCCCACGCCGCCAGAACCTTGCGCCATTGCCGCCACGGCAGCTGCCCGAGCAGACCGTCGCGCACGCCGAGCCGGCGCTGGTCGGCGAGGAAGGCGCGCGGCGTGCGATAGGTCAGCGTCAGCATCTCCATCTCCATCACCGGATCGGCGAAGCCCGCGCCGACCAGCATGTCGCCGATGTCGTGCATGTCGAGGAACGGCCGGACCGGCGCCCCGGCGGCGCGCAGTTCCTTCAGGGTATCCGGGCCGAGCAGGGCGAAGTGCAGCAGGCCGCCGTCGGCCAGCACCCGCTGCAGCTCGGCGAAAGCCGCCTGCAGCGCAGCCGGCTCCGGCAGCCAGTGCAACATCAGGTTCGACCAGACGAGATCCACGCTGCCGGCCGCCAGCGGCAGCGCACGCACGTCGGCGCTCGCGCAACGCGGCGCCCGGCCGCGCAGGCGCTGCCACCAGCCCGCGCGCGCGCGCGCCGCGGCCAGCATCGGCAGCGCGTAATCGACCGCGAGCGGCAGGGCGGCGGGATAGCGTGCCATGAGCACACGCACGCCGTCGCCGGTGGCGCAACCGATGTCGGCGAGGCGCCGCGGGGCGAGCCTGACGCAGTCGAGCCGCGCCGCCATGCGCGCACCGACTTCGCGCGCCAGGACGGCCGCGCTGTCATAAGATGCCGCGGCGGCGGAAAATTCCTTTCGCTGTTTCATCGCCCGATCTTCCGAAATGGCCTGGCAAATGTCAATTTCGACGCTGCTGGATGCACTCCTGCCGCGCAGCTGCCTGCTGTGCGGCGCGCCCGCGCGCGCGCCGCTGTGCGACGGCTGCGGCGCCGACCTGCCGCGCCCGGCTGCCACGGCCTGCCCGATCTGCGCCGCGCCGCTCGCCTTCCCCGCGCCGACCTGCGGCGCCTGCCTGAAGTCGCCGCCGGCCTTCGACGCGACCTGCGCGGCGCTGCGCTACGGCTACCCCGTCGACCGGCTGGTGCTCGATCTCAAGTTCCGCCGCCGCCTCGCCAGCGCCGAGTTTTTCGCGGGGGCCATGCTCGCGGGCGAGCGGCCGGACGGCGCGCTGATCGTGCCGGTGCCGCTTTCGCGGGAACGCCTGCGCGAGCGCGGCTTCAACCAGGCGCTCGAGATCGCCCGCCCGCTGGCCCGCGCCCTCGGCCTGCCGCTCGACGCGACCAGCCTCGCGCGCACGCGCGAAACCCCGCCGCAGAGCCGCCTGCCCTGGCGGGCACGCCGCGCCAACATACGGCACGCCTTCGCCTGCAGTCGCGATCTTTCCGGCATGGTGGTGATCGTCGTCGATGATGTGATGACCAGCGGGGCCACGCTGGACGCGGGCGCGCGGGTGCTGAAGGATCACGGCGCGGCGCGCGTCGTCAACTGGGTCGCGGCGCGCGCGGTCAGGGAGGGCGGCTGACGTTCTGCCGCAGCCCCGCCTCACCAGGGCCACCAGAAATGATGGATGGCGCCCGCCGTGCCGCGCGCTGCCGCCCGCACGTGACGCGCATCGACCTGCGCGCGCCCTTCCTCGCAGGCGGCGAACAGCGCCTTGTCGGCGAGGACATCCACGACACGCGGCGTGCCGCCCGAACTGTAATGGAGCGCCTTCAGCGCCGCCGGCGTGAACAGCGGGGCGCCGCCATGGCCGGCCGCGTGCAGCCGCTGCTCCACGTAGGCGGCCACCTCGTCGGCATCGAGCCGCCGCAGCCGGTGATGGAGGACGACGCGCCCCTGCGGCAGCCGGGCCGCGTGTGCCGCCAGCATCTCGTCGAGCTCGGGACGGCCGAACAGGACGATCTGCAGCAGCTTGCGCTGCCCGTCTCCAAGATGCGCCAGCAGGGGCAGGCTTGCCAGCGTCAGGGGCGGCATCGTCTGCGCCGCATCGACGCAGAGCACGGCGCTCCTGCCGGATGAGGTGATTTCCATCAGCCGGCACCGGAGCCGTCTGATCACGTACGCGACCTCGGGCGCGCCATCGCCGGCGCCGAAGGCAGCGGCGATGGCGCGCAGGAAGGCACGCGGCTCCAGCTGCGGATCGGCAACGCAGGCCGCCGGCCACGCCGCGCCGAGCCCGGCGAGGAGATTCCGGCACAGCAGCGTCTTGCCCGTGCCGCTCTCGCCGACGATCGCGGCGAGACACGCTTCGCCGGCCAGTGCCGCCCGCAGCAGCTCGTTGCCTTCATGCTGGCCGGCGCCCGGGAAGACGAAGCCGGCCGCGGGTGCGGCGTCGAACGGCGGCTCCCTCAGGCCGAAATGCGCGAGATACATCGTCGATGTCGGCGGGGCGCCGCCCCGCCAGCGCCGAGTTTCTAACGGAAGCCGATGATCGGCTGGTCGACCGACAGGCTCTCGCCCGGCTTGGCGAGCAGCGCCTCGACGACGCAGTCGCGCTCCGCTTTCAGGACGTTTTCCATCTTCATCGCCTCGATCTTGGCCAGCACCTCGCCCGCCTTGACCTCCTGGCCGGGCGCGACCGCGACGTGGGTCAGCAGGCCGGGCATCGGCGAGAGCAGGAACTTCGACATGTCGGGCGGCGCCTTCTTCGGCATCAGCGCCTGCAGGTGGGCGGCGCGCGCCGACATGACCATGAGGTCGGCCTGGGTGCCCCAGTGGAACAGCCGGTACTTGAGGCCGCGCCGCTCGACCTGCATGCAGAACGGCTCGCCGTTGAGCGTGCCCTGGTAGAGCGGCTGGCCGAACTGCCAGCCGCTGCGGATCGCATAGATCTCGCCGCCGAAGCGCACGTCCCAGCCGCCGTCGGCGGCCGCCACCGAAACCTCGTGGTCGGTGCCGTCCTCGAGGCGCACGACGAAGTCGGTGCCCGGCCGGTATTCGTGGCCGGGCATCTGGCCGGAGATCGTCGCGTTGCGGGCGAGGTACTGGCGGTGCATCGCCGCGGCGACGGCGACCAGCATCGCCGGATCGTCGTGCGGCACCATCGAGGCGTCGAAGCCCTGCGGATACTCCTCGGCGATCAGCCCGGTGTTGAAGTTGCCGGAGACGAAGCGCGGATGCTGCATCAGCGCGGCCTGGAAGGCGATGTTGCTGGCGACGCCGCGGATCACGAATCCATTCAGGGCGTCGCGCATGCGGGCGATCGCCGTCTCGCGCGTCGGGCCGTGCACGATCAGCTTGGCGATCATCGAGTCGTAGTACATCGAGATCTCGCCGCCCTCGTACACGCCGGTGTCGACGCGCACCTGGCCCGCCGCCTCGGCCGGCGGGAGGAACTTGACCAGCCGGCCGGTGGACGGCAGGAAACCGCGGAACGGATCTTCGGCGTTGATGCGGCACTCCATCGCCCAGCCGTCAAGCTTGAGGTCGGCCTGCTTGAACGGCAGCTTCTCGCCGGCGGCGACGCGGATCATCAGCTCGACGAGGTCGAGCCCGGTGATGCACTCGGTGACCGGGTGCTCGACCTGCAGGCGGGTGTTCATCTCGAGGAAGTAGAAGTCGCGCGTCTTGCCGTCGACGACGAACTCGACGGTGCCGGCGCTCTGGTAATTCACCGCCCGGGCCAGCGCCACCGCCTGCTCGCCCATCGCCTTCCTCATTTTCTCGTCGAGGAAGGGACTGGGCGCCTCCTCGATCACCTTCTGGTGGCGGCGCTGGATCGAGCACTCGCGTTCGTGCAGGTACAAGCAGTTGCCGTGGGCGTCGCCGAGCACCTGGATCTCGATGTGGCGCGGGCTCTCGACGAACTTCTCGATGAAGACGCGGTCGTCGCCGAAAGCGTTTTTGGCCTCGGTCTTGCACGAGGCGAAGCCCTCGTGCGCCTCCTGGTCGTTCCAGGCGACGCGCAGGCCCTTGCCGCCGCCGCCGGCCGACGCCTTGATCATCACCGGGTAGCCGATGTCCCTGGCGATCCCGACCGCCTGCTCGGGTGAAGCGATCGCGTCGTTGTAGCCGGGGATGACATTGACTTTGGCCGCGGTCGCGAGCTTCTTCGAGGCGATCTTGTCGCCCATCGCGGCCACCGAGGGGTGCTTCGGGCCGATGAAGACGATGCCCTCCTCCTCGAGCCGCTTCGAGAAGGCCTCGTTCTCGGAGAGGAAGCCGTAGCCCGGATGCACGGCTTCCGCGCCGGTCTCCTTGCAGGCGGCGATGATCTTGTCCATCACCAGGTAGCTTTCCTTCGACGGCGCCGCGCCGATGCAGACGGCCTCGTCGGCCAGCGACACGTGCAGCGCGTCCTTGTCCGCCTCGGAATAGACGGCCACCGTCTTGATGCCCATCCGGCGGGCGGTCTTGATGACGCGGCAGGCGATTTCGCCGCGGTTGGCGATCAGGATCTTCTTGAACATGATGACTTTCTCCCCGGCGCTCAGAGCGGAATGTTGCCGTGCTTGCGCCACGGATTGGAAATGGACTTGTTGCGGAGCATGACGAGCGAGCGGCAGATGCGCTTTCTCGTTTCGTGGGGCTGGATGACGTCGTCGATGAAGCCGCGCGCGCCGGCGACGAAGGGGTTGGCGAACTTGGCCTTGTACTCGGCCTCGCGCGCCGCCAGCTTGGCCGGGTCGCTCTTGTCCTCGCGGAAGATGATTTCCACCGCGCCCTTCGGGCCCATCACGGCGATCTCGGCCGACGGCCAGGCGAAGTTCACGTCGCCGCGCAGGTGCTTCGATGCCATCACGTCGTAGGCGCCGCCGTAGGCCTTGCGCGTGATCAGCGTGATCTTCGGCACGGTGCATTCGGCGTAGGCGTAGAGAAGCTTGGCGCCGTGCTTGATGATGCCGCCGTATTCCTGCGCGGTGCCCGGCATGAAGCCCGGCACGTCCACGAAGGTGATGATCGGGATGTTGTAGGCGTCGCAGAACCGCACGAAGCGCGCCGCCTTGATCGAGGACTTGATGTCGAGGCAGCCGGCCAGCACCATCGGCTGGTTGGCGACGATGCCGACGGTCTGGCCTTCCATGCGCGCGAAGCCGATCACGATGTTCTTGGCGTGGTCGGGCTGCAGCTCGAAGAAGTCGGCGTCGTCCACCGTCTTGATGATCAGCTCCTTGATGTCGTAGGGCTTGTTGGCGTTGTCGGGCACCAGCGTGTCGAGGCTGTAGTCGAGGCGGTCGGCCGGGTCGGCGGAGGGCCGGATCGGCGGCTTTTCCTTGTTGTTGAGCGGCAGGTAGTTGAAGAAACGGCGCAGCATGATCAGCGCGTCGACGTCGTTCTCGAAGGCGAGGTCGGCGACGCCGGACTTGCTGGTGTGCGTCACCGCGCCGCCGAGCTCCTCGGCCGTCACTTCCTCGTGCGTCACGGTCTTCACCACCTCGGGGCCGGTGACGAACATGTAGGAACTGTCCTTGACCATGAAGATGAAGTCGGTCATCGCCGGCGAATACACCGCGCCGCCGGCGCACGGCCCCATGATCAGCGAGATCTGCGGGATCACGCCGCTGGCCATCACGTTGCGCTGGAAGACGTCGGCGTACCCTCCGAGCGCCGCGACGCCTTCCTGGATGCGCGCGCCGCCCGAGTCGTTGAGGCCGATCACCGGGGCGCCGACCTGCAGCGCCTTGTCCATGATCTTGCAGATCTTCTCGGCGTGCGCCTCGGAGAGCGCACCGCCGAACACGGTGAAGTCCTGCGAGAAGACGAACACCATGCGGCCGTTGATGGTGCCGTAGCCGGTGACCACGCCGTCGGACGGGATCTTGGTCGCGTCCATGCCGAAGTCGGTGCAGCGATGCTCCTTGAACATGTCCCACTCTTCGAAGGTGCCGTCGTCGAGCAGCAGTTCGATGCGCTCGCGCGCCGTCAGCTTGCCCTTGGCGTGCTGGGCGTCGATGCGCTTCTGGCCGCCGCCGAGGCGGGCCAGCTGGCGCTTCTGGTCTAGTTGTTCGATGATTTCGTGCATGGATGCGTCTCCTACAAAAATCCTTAAAAAAACCGGTTCATCAGGTTCAGCAGGCGGTGCGCGGCAGCGGTGGGCGTCTGCGCACCCCCGGCCACCTGCCGCAGAGTCTCCGGCAAGGCGGCCTGCACGGCGGGATGCGCGCGGAAGCGATGGCGCAATCCGCTGTCGATCAGCTGCCACATCCAGGCCAGCGCCTGGCGGCGGCGCTTTTCGGCCAGCTCGCCGGAAGCCGTCATGCGCTCGCGGTAGTCCTGCAACGTCCGCCAGACCGCGTCGATGCCCCGGCCGTGCAAGGCGCTGGCCTGCAGCACGGGCGGCTTCCAATTGGGCGATGCCGGATGCAGCAGCGCCAGCGCGGCGCGCATCTGCAGCGCGGCGCGTTCGGCGGCCGCGGCGTCGAGATCCGCCTTGTTGTAGATCACCACGTCGGCCAGCTCCATGATGCCCTTCTTGATCGCCTGCAGGTCGTCGCCGGCGTTGGGCAGCTGCAGCAGCACGAAGACGTCGGTCATGCCGGCCACCACCGTCTCGCTCTGGCCGACGCCGACCGTCTCGACGATCACCACGTCGTATCCCGCCGCTTCGCACACCAGCAGCGCCTCGCGCGTCTTCTCGGCGACGCCGCCGAGCGTGCCGGCGGAGGGCGAGGGGCGGATGAAGGCGGCCTCCTGCTGGCAGAGCCGCTCCATGCGCGTCTTGTCGCCGAGGATCGAGCCGCCGGTCACCGAGGACGACGGATCGACGGCGAGCACCGCGACCTTGAGGTTCTGGGAAATCAGGTGCAGGCCGAAGGCCTCGATGAAGGTGGACTTGCCGGCCCCCGGCACGCCGGTGAGGCCGATGCGCAGGCTCCGTCCGGTATGCGGCAGCAGGGCGTCGAGCAGCGCGGCGGCGCGCTCCTGGTGGTCGGCGCGCGTCGACTCGACCAGCGTGATGGTCTTGGCGAGCGCGCGGCGACGCCCGGCGACCACGCCCTCGACGAGGTCGCGGTCTTCCGGAGTCAAGCCGAGCTCGGCCAACGGGGTCATGGCTCAGGCGGAGCCGGGCAGGTGGGAGGCGCGGATCGCGCGCAGCACCTCGTGGGCGCACTGCGGAATCGGCGTGCCGGGCCCGAAGATGCCCTTGGCGCCGGCTGCCTTCAGCGCGGCATAGTCCTGCGCCGGGATCACGCCGCCGACGAAGACGACGATATCGTCGGCTCCCTGCGCCTGCAGCGCCTGGACGAGCTGCGGCACCAGCGTCTTGTGGCCGGCGGCCAGCGTCGACACGCCGACCGCATGCACGTCGTTCTCGATGGCCTGTCTGGCCGCCTCCTCCGGCGTCTGGAACAGCGGGCCGATGTCGACGTCGAAGCCGAGGTCGGCGAAGGCCGTGGCGACGACCTTGGCGCCGCGGTCATGGCCGTCCTGGCCGAGCTTGGCGATCATGATGCGCGGGCGGCGGCCCTCGGCGGCGGCGAATTCCTCGATCTGCTCGCGCACCTCGTCGAGGCCCGGGCTGTCACCGAAGGCGGAGGAGTAGACGCCGGAAACGACTTGGTGGGTGGCGCGATGACGGCCCCACACCTTCTCCAGCGCATCGGAAATTTCGCCGACTGTTGCTCTAAGTCTTGTCGCCTTGATCGCGAGGTCGAGCAGGTTGCCCGAGCCATCCTTGGCCGCGGCGGTCAGCGCGTCGAGGGCCGCGCTCACATCGGCTTGATTGCGGCTGGCGCGGAGCGACTTGAGACGGGCAATCTGGGCGTCCCTGACGGCATGGTTATCCACTTCGAGAATTTCGACCGCGTCTTCCTTGGCGAGCTTGTACTTGTTCACGCCGACGATGACGTCCTGGCCCGAATCGATGCGCGCCTGCTTCTCGGCGGCGCACTTCTCGATCTGCAGCTTGGCCCAGCCGGACTCGACGGCATGCGTCATGCCGCCCATCCTCTCGACTTCCTCGATGATGCTCCAGGCCTTGTCGGCCATGTCCTGGGTGAGCTTTTCCATCAGGTAGCTGCCGGCCCAAGGGTCGACGACGTTGCAGATGTGCGTCTCTTCCTGGATGAGGATCTGCGTGTTGCGCGCGATGCGCGCCGAGAACTCGGTGGGCAGCGCGATCGCCTCGTCGAAGGCGTTGGTGTGCAAGGACTGCGTGCCGCCGAACACCGCGGCCATCGCCTCGATGGCGGTGCGCACGACGTTGTTGTAGGGGTCCTGCTCGGTCAGCGACCAGCCGGAGGTCTGGCAGTGGGTGCGCAGCATCATCGACTTCGGGTTCTTGGCGCCGAACGCCTTCATGATGCGCCACCACAGCAGGCGCGCCGCGCGCAGCTTGGCGACCTCCAGGTAGAAGTTCATGCCGATCGCGAAGAAGAACGACAGGCGGCCGGCGAAGGCGTCGACGTCGAGACCCGACTTCATCGCCGTGCGTACGTATTCCATGCCGTCGGCGAGCGTGAAGGCCAGCTCCAGCGCCTGCGTCGCGCCGGCTTCCTGGATGTGGTAGCCGGAGATCGAGATCGAGTTGAACTTCGGCATGTGCGCCGCCGTGTAGCCGATGATGTCGGCGATGATGCGCATCGACGGCGCCGGCGGGTAGATGTAGGTGTTGCGGACCATGAACTCCTTGAGGATGTCGTTCTGGATGGTCCCCGAGAGCGTCTCCTGCCCGACGCCCTGCTCCTCGGCGGCGACGACGTAGCCGGCGAGAACGGGCAATACGGCGCCGTTCATGGTCATCGACACCGACACCTTGTCGAGCGGGATGCCGTCGAACAGAATCTTCATGTCTTCCACGGAATCGATCGCGACGCCGGCCTTGCCGACGTCGCCGACGACGCGCGGGTGGTCGGAGTCGTAGCCGCGGTGCGTCGCCAGGTCGAAGGCGACCGAGACGCCCTGCGCGCCGGCGGCCAGCGCCTTGCGGTAGAAGGCGTTCGACGCCTCGGCGGTCGAGAAGCCCGCATACTGGCGGATCGTCCAGGGCCGCGCCGCGTACATTGTCGCCTGCGGGCCGCGCATGAAGGGCTCGAAGCCCGGCAGCGTATCGGCATAAGGCAGGTCGGTGACGTCGGCCTTCGTGTAGAGCGGCTTGACGGTGAGACCTTCCGGCGTCACCCAGTTCAGCTTCGTCACGTCGCCGTCCGGCGCCGACTTCGCGGCGGCCTGGTTCCAGGCATCGAGGCCGGGAATCGTCACATCGGGATACTTGCGCATGGCACCCACTCCAATTGATCGTTTTGGCGAATGATGCTTGACATTCGCGAACTTGGATAATACTGTATCCATAATTATGAATGCAAGAGACGTTTCGGGCGACAGCGCCAAGCCCTTCTCGACCCCGGCGCTCTACGAACAGGTCGCGGAGCGCCTGCGTACGCGCATCTACGCCCACGACCTGGCGCCGGGCGCCTGGATCGACGAGCAGAGCCTCGCCGACGAGTTCGGCATCTCGCGCACGCCGATGCGCGAGGCGCTCAAGGTGCTCGCCGCCGAGGGCCTCGTCGTGCTCAAGCCGCGGCGCGGCTGCTACGTCGCGGAAATGTCGGAGCGCGACCTCGACGAGATCTTCCCGGTACTCGCCCTGCTCGAGGGGCGCGTCGCCGAAGAGGCCGCGCGCCGCCTCACCAGCGCCGAGTTTTCGCGACTGGCGCAAATCCACGCCGAACTCGAGCGGCATGCCGCCGCCAACGACGCGGACCGCTTCTTCGAAGCCAACCAGGCCTTCCACAACGCCTTGCAGAAACTCGCCGGCAACCGCTGGCTCTCCCAGCTGATCGACGACACGCGCAAGTTCCTCAAGCTGACGCGGCGCGATTCGCTGCGGCTGGACGGCCGCATCCACCAGTCGCTCGCCGAACACCGCGAGATCATCGCCGCCCTCGAACGGCGCGATGCGGCAGCGGCGGCGCTCTCAATGCACAACCACATCCTGTCCGGCCGCGCCGCACTGTCGCGCCTATTAACGCAGTCTTAACATAATTCTCGCGCTGCGCTACTAGCGGAGGGAATCTCCTCCTGTCAGAATGGCTTCTCCGAATATTCCGAGGAGGTGATCATGACGAAGACCAAGAACTGGCAGTTGAAGCCAGGCGTGAAAATGGACGACAAGACGGCCGAAGAAGTCGCCAAGATTGCCTGCGCGCTCAAGTCGCTGTCGCTTTATGCAACCCTCGTACTGGAACAGGAGGACTGCCCCGACGACCTGCAGGAAGTGGTCGACGAGGGCGTAGCCGCCATCAACAAGCTATTCGCTGAATAACGACAGGAGGATACCGATCACATGGCACACATCATAATTCTCGGCGCAGGCATCGGCGGCCTCAACGCCGCCTATGACATGAAGGAGCAGGCCGGCGCGGGCCACAAGGTCACCGTCATCAACGAGAACCCCTATTTCCAGTTCACCCCATCGAATCCCTGGGTCGCGGTGAACTGGCGCAAGCGCGAGGACATCACCTTCGACATCGCGCCCTATCTTGAAAAAAAGGGCATCGGCTTCATCGCCCAGGCCGCCAAGCGCGTGCATCCGCAGGAAAACCGCGTCGAGCTGGCCGACGGCTCCTCGGTGGCCTACGACTACCTGATCGTCGCCACCGGCCCCAAGCTGGCCTTCGAAGAAGTCGAGGGCGCCGGCCCCGAACATCACACCCAGTCGATCTGTACGGTGAACCACGCGGAAAAGGCCGCCAAGGCCTGGGACAAGTTCGTCGCCGACCCCGGCCCCATCGTCGTCGGCGCGCTGCAGGGCGCCTCCTGCTACGGCCCGGCCTACGAGTTCGCCATGATCATGGACACCGACCTGCGCCGCCGCAAGATCCGCAGCAAGGTGCCGATGACCTTCGTCACCGCCGAGCCCTACATCGGCCATCTTGGCCTCGGCGGCGTCGGCGATTCCAAGGGCATGATCGAGTCGATCATGCGCGACCGCCACATCAAGTGGATCTGCAACGCCAAGGTGACGAAGGTCGAGGCCGGCAAGATGTTCGTCGCCGAGCACAACGACGACGGCAGCGTCAAGAAGGAGCACGAGCTGCCCTTCAAGTATTCGATGATGCTGCCCGCCTTCAAGGGCGTCGACGCGGTGTTCGGCATCGAGGGTCTCGCCAACCCGCGCGGCTTCACGATCATCGACCAGTTCCAGCGCAACCCGAAGTATCAGAACATCTACTCCGTCGGCGTCTGCGTCGCCATCCCGCCGGTCGAGGCCACGCCGATCCCGGTCGGCACGCCGAAGACCGGCTACATGATCGAATCGATGGTCACCGCCACGGTGCACAACATCCGCCTGGCGATGGATGGCAAGGAGCCCGACCAGAATGCCACCTGGAACGCCGTCTGTCTCGCCGACTTCGGCGACAACGGCGCCGCCTTCGTCGCCATCCCGCAGATCCCGCCGCGCAACGTGAGCTGGTTCAGCAAGGGCAAGTGGGTGCACCTCGCCAAGATCGGCTTCGAGAAGTACTTCATCCGCAAGATGAAGAAGGGCAATACCGAGCCGGTGTACGAGAAATACGTGCTCAAGCTCATGGGCGTCACCCGTCTGCACAAGTGACCCCGGACGTCCTGTCCGCGCGTGACGGCGGGATCGCCACCGTCACGCTGTCGAACCCCGGCAAGCTCAACGCCCTCGACGCAGCCATGTGGCGGCGTCTGGCGGCCGTATTTGCCGAACTCGATGCCGACGACGCGCTGCGCTGCGTGATCCTGCGCGGTGCGGGCGAGGCCTTCGCCGCCGGCGGCGATCTGGTCGAAATGCAGGAAGCGCGTGCCACGGCCGATAACGCACTGGCTTACCACGAGCAGGTCGGTATGGCGTTCGACGCGATCGCCGGCTGCCGCCATCCGGTCGTCGCGCAGATCGCCGGCCCCTGCGTCGGTGGCGGCCTGGAGATCGCCTGCGCCTGCGACCTGCGCATCGCCGGCGAGTCGGCCCGCTTCGGCGCGCCGATCAACCGGCTCGGCTTCTCGATGTACCCGGGCGAGCTGGCCGGCCTGCTGCAGCTCGCCGGCCCGGCGGTGGCCAAGGAAATCCTGCTCGAGGGCCGGCTGCTGACGGCGCGCGAGGCGTACGAGAAAGGGCTGGTCACCCGCGTCGTCGCCGACGCCGGTGTGGCTGCGGAAGCGCTCGCCACGGCGCAGCGCATCGCCGCCGGCGCGCCGCTGGTGGCGCGCCGGCACAAGCAGTGGATCGCACGCCTGGGCGACGGCACCCCTTTGACGATGGAAGAAAAACGGGCATCCTTCGCGTTCCTGGAAACGGACGACTATCGGGAAGGAATGGCCGCCTTCCTGGAAAAACGTCCGCCGCGATTCTCCGGCCGCTGAAGGATTTCCCCATGCCCATGCCTCTGTCGAACCGGCTCGTCCTCCTGCTGCTTGCCGCGCTGCTGCTCGGGACGACCCTGCTCGTTCGCGCGGAAGATCCCGCCGCGCAGAACCGCATCGTCATCCAGGTGAATGAGGAAGACGGCAAGAAGTGGATCGCGGTGCTCGCCAACATCCGCAACATCCAGGCCGAGCTCGGCGCGAAGAACGTCCGCATCGCGGTGGTGGCGATCGGCTTCGGCCTCGGCATGGTCACCGCCGACTCGATCGCCGCCAACGAGGTCCAGGATGCCCTCGCGACCGGGGTCGAGTTCCTCGCCTGCGGCAACTCGATGAAGGCGCAGCACGTGACCAGGGACGATCTGGTGACGGGCGTCGGCATCGCCACCGCCGGCTATGTCGAGATCATGAAGCGCCAGCAGCAAGGCTGGGCCTATCTGCGTCCCTGAGCGTGCGGTCATGATCGACTGGCGGCAAATCGACACCATCCTGCTCGACATGGACGGCACCCTGCTCGACCTGCACTTCGACAACCATTTCTGGCAGGCGCACGTGCCGCTGCGCTACGCCGAGGCGAAGGGCCTGCCGCACGACATCGCCCGCGACGAGCTGATGGCGCGCTACCACGCCCGCGCCGGCACCCTCGAGTGGTATTCGGTCGACTTCTGGGAGACCGAACTGGAACTCGACATCATGCGGCTCAAGGAGGAAGTGGCGCACCTGATCGCTGTGCATCCGGCCGTCGTCGACTTCCTCGCCGCGATGCGTACGGCGGGCAAGCGGCTGGTGCTCGCCACCAACGCCCACCACAAGAGCGTGACGCTCAAGATGGCCAGGACCGGCCTCGAACCCCACTTCGACGCGATCGTCAGTTCGCACGCGCTCGGCGCCGCCAAGGAAGCGCGCGGCTTCTGGGAGAAGCTGCGGGCAATCGAACCCTACGACCCGGCCCGCACGCTGCTGGTCGATGACAGCCTGCCGGTGCTCGACGCCGCGCGTTCCTACGGCATCCGCCACCTGCTCGCCGTGCGCACCCCCGACACGAAATTGCCGCCCAAGGACACGCGCGACTATCCCGCCATCGACAGCTTCGCCGAACTGTTGCCCTGATCTGCTGCGATAATCGCGGCACCTTGAGTTCAACCCACACCTTTCCGCTCAACGGACCCTTCCTGCGCGGCGAACGCTGTCCGCGCGTCGTGCTGATCGGCCAGCCGCGCGCCGGCAAGAGCGCCATCTTCCAGGCGGCGTCGAGCACCGCCGTCCATCACGAACGCCTCGCCGGCGTCGGGCCGGCCTACGAGGAATGCCAGGTCGAAGTCGGCCTCGACCAGATCTCGCTGGTCGACCTGCCGGCGGTCGACACTTTCCACACGCTGACCGGCGACGTGCCGGTGATCCTCAAGTACCTGCTCTGGGGCGACTGCTGGCCGGCGATCGCGCGCCACGAGACGCACCAGCCCGCCACCGCCTTCGCCGCGCCGGACGTGCTGCTGCTGGTGATGGACGCCACCGCCCTGGAGCGCGACCTCGAGCTCGCGCTGGAACTCGCGCAGATCGGCAAGCCGCTGGTGGTGGCCCTCAACCGCATGGACGAGGCGCGCGCCAAGCGGCTGTTCATCAACGTGCATGCGCTGTCGGAAAAGCTCGGCGTGCCGGTCATCCCGACGGTCGCCCACATGGGCATCGGGCTGGCCGACCTGTTCGGCGCCGTCGCGCGCGCCGCGCGCGAGAAGCGCGCGCCGCTGCCGCAGCCGCCGAGCCCGCACATCGCCGCCCATCTCGCGCCGATCGCCGAAATCGCCGGCCAGGCCGACGTCTCCGCCGCCTTCGGCGTGCCGACCACGTTTCTGGCGCTGCAGCTGGCGGAGAACGACGACTACTTCTTCGACGAGCTGCGCGGCCACTTCCCGTTCCGCCACGCCGCGCTGCTGTCGGCGCGCGACATGGCCGACGCGGCGCTGCCGCGCCCCCTCGAGGAGGAGATCCACGCCGACCGCCACCATCGCGCCGCGCTGCTCTACGAGGCGGTCACGCGCCCCGGCGGCGGCGAGAAGCTGCCGGCCTGGCAGCATTGGGCCGACGAGCTGTTCCTGCACCCGCGCTGGGGCTTCGCCGGCACGCTGGCGGTGTTCGCGCTGGTGCTGTTCTTCGTCTTCGAGGTCAGCGGCTGGCTCGACGGCCTCACCGTCGCGCGCCTCATCGCATGGGCCGAGCCCTGGCAGCCGACCGATCTCGCCGGCGTGGTCGGCCGCGCGATCCTCGACGGCTTCATCGGCCTGGCCGGCATCGTCATCCCCTACATGATCCCGCTGGTGCTGCTGCTGGTCTTCCTCGAGGAGTCGGGCATCATGCACCGCGTCGCCTTCGTCGTCGACCGCGGTTTTCATCACCTCGGCCTGCACGGCGGCGTCGCGCTGCCCTTCCTGATGGGGCTCGGCTGCAACGTGCCGGCGCTCGCCGCCACCGCCGCCGTCACCCACGGCCGCGACCGCACCGTCGCCGCGCTCTTGATCACCTTCCTGCCCTGCTCGGCGCGCTCGGCGATCCTGCTGGCGCTCGGCGGCAAGTATCTCGGCGGCTTCGGCGTCTTCGCGCTGTTCATGCTCGCACCGGTGGTCGTCAGCCTGATCGGCAAGCTGCTCAAGCGCCGCTATCCCGAGACCACGCCCGGCATGATCCAGCAGATTCCGCCCTACGCGCTGCCGAGCTGGCACGCGCTGCTCAGCGGCACCTGGGAGCGCAGCCGCGACATCGTCACCATCGTGCTGCCGCTGCTGGTCGCCGGCAGCATCGTGCTGGCGCTGCTTTCCCACTTCGGCGCCGACGCCTGGATCAACCTCGCGCTCACGCCGGTCACCAGCTGGTGGCTCGGCCTGCCCGCCGTGCTCGGCGTGCCGATCCTGTTCGGCGTGCTGAGGAAGGAACTGTCGCTGCTGATGGTGTTTCAGGCGCTCGGCACGCAAGAACTCGAAGGCGTGCTCGACACGACGCAGATCGCCACCTTCCTCGTGTTCCTGACCTTCTACGTGCCCTGCGTATCCACCTTCGCGATGATGCTCAGGCTGCTCGGCCGGCGCGAGGCCTTCTTCTCGGTCGCGCTGTCGGTCGGCGCGGCATTGCTGGTGGCGCTGGCCGTGCGCCTGCCGCTCGAACTGCTGCAGAGGGTTTTCTAGCCCAGCGCCACGATCACTTCCGGCGGTGCCTGCACCAGCTCGATCAGCACGCCCTCGCCGCCGATCGGGAACTCGTCGCTGGCCTTCGGGTGCAGGAAGCAGATGTCGTAGCCAGCCGCGCCTTTGCGGATGCCGCCCGGCGCGAAGCGCACCCCCTGTGCGGTCAGCCACTCCACCGCCTTTTGCAAATCATCGATCCACAGGCCGACGTGGTTGAGCGGCGTCGAGTGCACGGCCGGCTTCTTCTCCGGGTCGAGCGGCTGCATCAGGTCGACCTCCACCTTGAACGCGCCCTTGCCCATCGCGCAGATGTCCTCGTCGACGTTTTCTCGCTCGGAGACGAAATTGCCGGTCACTTCCAGCCCCAGCATATCCACCCACAGCGTGCGCAGCTTCTCCTTCGACGGCCCGCCGATGGCGATCTGCTGGATGCCCAATACCTTGAACGGTCTTGTCATTTTTGTTTTTCCTCTGACGAACAGCTCATCACAAATATCACGGTGCCGACGACGATCATCGGCAGGCTGAGCCATTGTCCCATGCTCACGACGTAGGAGACGCCGAAGATGCCGTGATCGGGCTCGCGGAAATATTCGCCGAGCCAGCGGGCGAGGCCGTAGCCGATCAGGAACAGCGCCGACACCTGCATGCGCGGCCGCTCGCGTGAAGAGAACCACCAGAGCAGCGCCCACAGCAGCAGGCCCTCGCCGCACGCCTGATAGAGCTGCGACGGATGGCGCGGCAGGCTGTCGACGTGCGGGAACACCATCGCCAGCGGAAACTCGGCGCTGGCAGGGCGGCCCCACAGCTCGCCGTTGATGAAGTTGCCGATGCGTCCGAGGCCGAGGCCGATGGGCACCAGCGGCGCGATGAAGTCGGTGAGCTGCCAGAAGCCCAGGCCGTGCTTGCGCGCGAACAGCGCCATGGCGGCGAGTACGCCGAGAAAGCCGCCGTGAAAGCTCATGCCGCCCTTCCACACCGCGAGGATCTCGAACGGATGGGCGAGGTAGTAGCCCGGTTCGTAGAACAGCACCTGGCCGAGTCGACCGCCGAGCACCACGCCGAGCACGCCGTAGAACAGCAGGTCGTCGACGTGCCGGGGCGTGAGCCGATGCCAGGGCTGCGTCGCGGCGCGCCGCTTGCCGAGCCAGAGAAAGGCGACGAAGGCCAGCAGATACATCAGGCCGTACCAGCGCACGGCCAGCGGACCGAGGCTCACGGCGACAGGATCGAACTGGGGATGAATCAGCATGGCGGCAGGGATATGGAGCGAAACAGATTATAGACGCGCCGCCTGTCCTACAATCCGCCCATGCCCGCGGCCGCTAGTACTAAGGTAATAAACGCCACGTATTCCCGTTGCAACCGTCTATATTTAGGAATATTTCCAGCGACATGAACAATCATGCGAGGTGCGCCATGCGTCTGTTTCCTGGAAGACTGCCCGTCGCAATCGCGCTCGCCATCGGCACGACGGCCCTTCATGCCCAACAGGAACCGCCGCTCAATTTCGGCGTCATCAACCAGCGCAGCGTCGGACTGACCGCGCAGGCCTGGAACCCCGTCCTCACCTACGTCAGCAAGAAATCCGGCGTGCCGCTGGCATTGAAGATGGGCAAGACCGCGCCCGAGACGACCGCGATGACCGAGCGCGGCGAGCATGCCTTCGCCTACACCAACCACATGTTCACGCCGGCGCGCGACAAGCTCGGCTACAAGGCCATCCTGCGCCTGCGGGGCGAGCCGATCCACGGCGCCATCGTGGTGCGCGGCGACAGCCCCGTGCGCGCCGCCAGGGATCTGGACGGCCAGAAGGTCGCCTTTCCCTCGCGCGAGGCGTTCGTCGGCTACTGGCTGCCGATGGACCACCTGCTGAAGGCGGGAGTGAAGGTCAAGCCGGTGTTCGCCGGCAACCAGGAGGGCGCGATGGCCCAGCTCCAGGTCGGCCAGGTCGCCGCCGCCGCCGTCAACCTGAACCTGCTGGAGAAATACGCAAAGCGCGAGGACTTCAGCTACCGGGTGATCTGGACCTCGGAGCCCTACCTCGACATCCCCGTGATGGCGCATCCCGCGCTGTCGCCGGCCACGGTCGAGGCCGTGCGCAGCGCCTTTCTCGGCATCGATCGGGATCCGGAGGGCCGCAAGGCGCTGCAGGACAGCGCCGCCGCGCTCGAGGCGACGCAGCTCTGGTCGTTCGTGCCCGTGGCCGACAAGGACTACGACAACTACCGGCGCTTCTATCTGGGCACCAGCGTCAAGGCGGAGTAAGCGATGGGTTGGGGCGAGCGGCTGGCGCGATACTGGACGGAACTCAGGCTGCTGCAGCGCATCGCGATCGCGCAGGGAGCGCTGCTGCTGGTCGGCGTCGTCCTGCTGATCGCGGTCATGACGCGGCTGGATCGCGAGGACATGGTGGCCGCGCAGACCGAGCGCGTGCGCGCCCTGCTGCTGATCGCCATGCCGCTGGTCGCCGAGCACGTGGTGGTCGGCGACTACGCCACGATCAAGCAGCTGCTCCAGCGTCAGGCGACCGCCTATACCGACATCACCCGACTGCTGTGGCGCCACGCCGGGCATGAGGGTGTCAGTGCGGACGTCTCGGTGCCGCTGAAGCGGCCGCCCGGCTGGTTCAGGGATCTGGTGGCGATCCCGACGGTCGCCCACGCGACCGAGATCAGCCTTGGCGGCGTCGATTACGGCAGGCTCGAAGCGGTGATGAACCCGGCGCCGATCGAGATCGCCCTGTGGGAAAGCTTCGTGCGCTACCTCTGGATCGGTTTCGGCGCGGCGGTGATCCTGTTCGTCTCGCTGCTGCTGCTGCTGCGCGCCAGCCTGCGGGTGCTGCACGAACTCGCCGGCGGCGCCGACCGGTTCGGCCGCGGCGAATACGGCACGCGCATCGTGCCGCACGGCGCGCGCGAGGTGCGCGCCGCCGCCCAGGCTTTCAACGGCATGGCCGAGCGCATGCAGAAGCTGCTCGCCGAGCTGGCCGACAACCGCCAGGAACTGCGCGAACAACTGCACCTGACCGAGTGCGCCGGCCCCGATTTTTCT
>DDXW01000026.1 GCA_002347285.1 Rhodocyclaceae bacterium UBA2250
GACCGCGGCGGCAAGTACCAGGGCCAGGTCGGCGTCACCCTGCCGAAGATATGACCATGCGCTTCCACTTCCCGGTCATCATCATCGACGAGGACTTCCGCTCGGAGAACGCCTCGGGCCTCGGCATCCGCGCGCTGGCCGACGCCATCCAGCAGGAAGGCATGGACGTGCTCGGCGTCACCAGCTACGGCGACCTGACCTCGTTCGCCCAGCAGCAGAGCCGCGCCTCGGCCTTCATCCTGTCGGTCGACGACGAGGAGCTCGCCAACGAGCCGGAGGAGACCATCGCCGAGCTGCGCGCCTTCGTCGAGGAGATTCGCTTCAAGAACGCCGAGATTCCGATCTTCCTGCACGGCGAGACGCGCACCAGCCGCCACATCCCGAACGACATCCTGCGCGAGCTGCACGGCTTCATCCACATGCACGAGGACACGCCGGAGTTCATCGCGCGCCACGTCGTGCGCGAGGCCAGGAGTTACCTCGATTCGCTGCCGCCGCCCTTCTTCCGCGCGCTGACGCACTACGCCGCCGACGGCTCGTATTCCTGGCACTGCCCGGGCCACTCGGGCGGCGTCGCCTTCCTCAAGAGCCCGGTCGGCCAGATGTTCCACCAGTTCTTCGGCGAGAACATGCTGCGCGCCGACGTCTGCAACGCGGTCGAGGAGCTCGGCCAGCTGCTCGACCACACCGGCCCCGTCGCGGCCTCCGAGCGCAACGCGGCGCGCATCTTCAACGCCGACCACCTGTTCTTCGTCACCAACGGCACGTCGACCTCGAACAAGATCGTCTGGCACTCGACCGTCGCGCCCGGCGACATCGTGGTGGTCGACCGCAACTGCCACAAGTCGGTGCTGCACGCGATCATGATGACCGGCGCGATCCCGGTGTTCCTGATGCCGACGCGCAACAACTACGGCATCATCGGCCCGATTCCGCGCCAGGAATTCGAATGGGCGAACATCCGGAAGAAGATCGACGCCAACCCCTTCATCGCCGACAAGAGCGCCAAGCCGCGCGTGCTGACGATCACCCAGAGCACCTACGACGGCGTGATGTACAACGTCGAGGACATCAAGCAGATGCTCGACGGCCGGATCGACACGCTGCACTTCGACGAGGCCTGGCTGCCGCACGCCGCCTTCCACGACTTCTACGGCGACTACCACGCGATCGGCGCCGACCGGCCGCGCTGCCGCGAGTCGATGATCTTCTCGACGCAGTCCACCCACAAGCTGCTCGCCGGCTTGAGCCAGGCCTCGCAGATCCTGGTGCAGGACGCGCAGGAACAGAAGCTCGACCGCGACGTGTTCAACGAGGCCTACCTGATGCACACCTCGACCTCGCCGCAGTATTCGATCATCGCCTCGTGCGACGTCGCCGCGGCGATGATGGAGGAGCCCGGCGGCACCGCGCTGGTCGAGGAATCGATCGCCGAGGCGCTCGACTTCCGCCGCGCGATGCGCAAGGTCAGCGAGGAATGGGGCAGCAACTGGTGGTTCAAGGTCTGGGGCCCGGACGACCTCTCCGAGGAGGGCATCGAGGAGCGCGACGCCTGGATGCTCAAGACCGGCGCGCGCTGGCACGGCTTCGGCGACCTCGCCGAGGGCTTCAACCTGCTCGACCCGATCAAGGCCACCGTCATCACCCCGGGCCTCGACGTCGACGGCGAATTCGCCGACGACATCGGCATCCCGGCGGCGATCGTCACCAAGTACCTGGCCGAGCACGGCGTGATCGTCGAGAAGTGCGGCCTCTACAGCTTCTTCATCATGTTCACCATCGGCATCACCAAGGGCCGCTGGAACACGCTGGTCGCCGCCCTGCAGCAGTTCAAGGACGACTACGACAAGAACCAGCCGCTGTGGAAGGTGCTGCCAGAGTTCGTCGCCAAGCACCCGCGCTACGAGCGCATCGGCCTGCGCGAGCTGTGCACGCAGATCCACGAGGTGTACAAGGCCAACGACGTCGCCCGCCTCACCACCGAGATGTACCTCTCCGACATGGTGCCGGCGATGCGGCCGGCCGACGCCTTCGCGAAAATGGCGCACCGCGAGATCGAGCGCGTGCCGATCGACCAGCTCGAAGGCCGCGTCACCGCCGTGCTGCTCACCCCCTACCCGCCCGGCATCCCGCTGCTGATCCCCGGCGAACGCTTCAACGCCACCATCGTCCGCTACCTGCGCTTCGCGCGCGACTTCAACGCGCGCTTCCCCGGCTTCGAGACCGACATCCACGGCCTCGTCAAGTCGCAGGGCAACGAGAGCAACGGCTACTACGTCGACTGCGTGAAGGACTGAGCCGCTTGGCGACCGCGCTGACTGCAGGGCGGGCGACATGAAGCGCCCCCGGCTCGCCGTCGTCGGCTTCGGCCGGCTCGGCCGGGCCTGCCTCGAGGCCGCCCGCGCGCAGATCGATCTCGAACTGGCCGGCGTCGTGCGCCGGCCCGAGCAAGCCGTGCAGGCCCTGCCGCCGCCCTACGCCCAACTCAGGGTGGCGGGTCACATCGCCGAACTGGGGCCGGTGGATTGCGCCCTGGTCTGCGTGCCGGCGTCGGTCGTCGTGCCGGTGGCCCGGGAGCTGCTCGCGCACGGCGTGCCGATCGTCGAATGCGCGGTCGTGGACGATGCCACGCTGCGACGCAACCAGGAAACGCTGCACCCGGTGGCCGTGGAGCGGCGCCTCCCCGCCATGCTCGGCGCGGGCTGGGCACCAGGCGCGCTGAGCCTGATCCGGCATCTGTTCGAACTGCTGATCCCGAAGGGCGAGACCGAACTCACGCGCCGTCCGGCGGTCAGCCTGCACCACAGCGCCGCCGCGGCGCAGGTGCGCGGCGTGCGCGCCGCCCTGTGCGCCGAGCTGCGGGCATCCGACGGCGGCATGCAGCGTTACGTCTATGTCGAGCTGGAGCGCGGGGCCGACCCGCAGCGCGTCGAGGCGGCGATCGCCGCCGATCCGCTGTTCCTCGGCGAGCAGACGCAGGTCTTCGCCGTGGACAGCGTGGCCGACCTCGAACAGGAAGGGCATGGCGTCGTGCTGTCGCGCCGCGGCGGCGCAGGCGCGGGCGCAGCCGTGCACGACAGCCTGCTGCTCGAGGGACGCTTCGATCCCCATGCCTTCAGCGCGCGCATCATGCTCGACGCGGCGCGGCAGCTGCCCGGCCACAAGTTCGGCGCGCACCGCTATTCCGTCCGGCTGTGAGCCGAAGAAGAAAGTCGCTCAGGCGCGTTCGTAGGTGACGAAGGCGTAGCCGAGGCCGTCGGCGCCGACGCCTGCCTCGCGCTTCGTCTCGCGCCATTGCGCGCGGTCGACGACCGGGAAGAAGGCGTCGCCGTCGAAGGCGGCGTCGATCTCGGTGAGTTCGAGCCGCTGCGCGCGCGACAGTGCATGGGCGTAGAGCTCGGCGCCGCCGATGACGAACTGCGGCGCCGCCTCGCCGGCGCCGAGTTTCGCGGCCGCGTCGAGGGAATGAATCACGGTAGCCCCCGGCGCCGCGTAATCGACGCTGCGCGTCACAACAATATTCTGGCGGCCGGGCAGCGGGCGGAACTTCGCCGGCAGCGACTCCCAGGTCTTGCGCCCCATGATCACCGCGTGGCCCATGGTGAGCGCCTTGAAGTGCTTCAGGTCCTCGGGCAGGTGCCAGGGCAGCGCATTGTCCCTGCCGATGACGCCGTTCTTCGCGACGGCCGCGATGACGATCAACATCGGGCGATCATGCCGGCCGCAGGCTGCGACTCAGTTTCGCGTAGAGGTCGAGGTAGCGCCGCGCCGGCCCGTCCCAGCCGTAGTCGCCGGCCATCGCGTTCTGCTGCAGCCGCCGCCACGCGGCCCGGTCGCGCCAGAGTTCCGCAGCCCAGCGCGCGGTGCCGAGGATCGCCGCCGGCATGGCGTCGCCGCAGACGAAGCCGTTGGCGCTGCCGTCGGCGAGGCCGGCCGCCGAATAGTTGACGACCGTGTCGGCCAGCCCGCCGGTGGCGCGCACCAGCGGCGGCGTGCCGTAGGCGAGGCTGTACATCTGGTTGAGTCCGCAAGGCTCGAAGCGCGAGGGCATCAGGAAGATGTCGGCGCCGGCCTCGATGCGGTGGGCCAAGGCCTCGCTGAAGCCGATGGTGACGGCGACCTGGCCGGGATGGCGCGCCGCGAGTGCGCGGAAGGCGGCTTCCAGCGTCTTCTCGCCGCTGCCGAGCACGGCGAGCTGCGCCGGCAGGTGCACCAGCGCGTCGCCGACGGCGGCGGCCAGGTCGAGCCCCTTCTGGTGCGTGAGGCGGCTCACCACGCCGAACAGCGGGCAGTCGGCGCGCTCCGCGAGGCCGAGCTCGCGCTGCAGCGCACGCTTGTTCCGCGCCTTGGCGTCGAGCCGCTCGCGGTCATAGGGCGCGGCGAGGTGCGGGTCCGTGGCCGGGTTCCACTGCTCGGTGTCGATGCCGTTGAGGATGCCGGTGAGCTGCGCGGCGCGCGTTTGCAGCAGGCCCTGCATGCCCATGCCTTCGGGCGCGGCCTGGATCTCGCGCGCGTAGGTGGGGCTGACGGTGGTCAGCCAGTCGGCGTGGCGCAGGCCGGCCTTGAGGAAGGAGAGATGGCCGTAGTACTCGATGCCCTCGATGTGCCAGTCGTCCTCGGTCAGGCCGAGTTCCTCGAGCAGCGCCCGCGGGAACACGCCCTGGAACGCGAGGTTGTGGATCGTCAGCACCGAAGCGGCGCCGCCAGTTTCATAGTGGTGCAGATAGTAGGGCGCGAGGCCGGTCTGCCAGTCGTGGCAATGCAGGATGTCGGGACGCCAGTCGAGCGGCGTCGCCGCGCCCGCCAGCCGCGCCGCGACGCGCGACAGCAGGCCGAAGCGCAGGTGGTTGTCGAGCCAGTCGCGGCCCTCGGGGCCGAGGTAGGGATTGCCCGGACGGTCGAACAGCATCGGACAGTCGAGCAGCAGGAAGGGCAGCTCGCCGTGCTGCGCGACGTAGAGGTCGCACGCCGGCAGCTGGCCGCCGAGCCAGGGCAGATGGACCAGATGCTCGGCGTCGGGGAAGGCGTCGCGCAGCGCCGGATAGCGCGGCAGCAGCAGGCGCACGTCGCAACCGATGCGGTGCAGCGCGGGCGGCAGCGCGGCGGCGACGTCGCCGAGCCCGCCGGTCTTTACCCAGGGCGCGATCTCGGAAGTGACGAACAGGGCTTTCATGCGCGGACGGCGGTGATCAGCCCGGCGGTCGAGCTGTCGACGCCGGTCACCGCGGTCTTGCCTTCGATCATCGGCAGCAGCGTGCCGGCGATCTGCTTGCCGTATTCGACGCCCCACTGGTCGAAGGCGTCGAGGTGCCACAGAACCCCCAATGTGAACACCTTGTGCTCGTAGAGCGCGATCAGCGCGCCGAGCGTGTAGGGGTCGAGGCGCGGCAGCAGCAGCGTGGTCGAGGGCTGGTTGCCCGGGAAGATCTTGTACGGCGCCAAAAAACCCGGTGCCACGGCAGCGCCGTCGTGCGCGGAGGCGGCGGCATTGAGCTCGGCCAGCGCCTCGGCCTGGGTCTTGCCCTTCATCAGCGCGGCGCTCTGCGCGAAGCAGTTGGCCAGCAGCTTCTCGTGATGGCCGGCCAGCGGGAAATCGGGCGCGCGGCAGGCGATGAACTCGCAGGAGAGCGCACGGCCGCCCTGATGCAGCAGCTGGTAGAAGGCATGCTGGCCGTTGGTGCCCGGCTCGCCCCAGACGATCGGCAAGGTCGGACAGCCAACCAGCTTGCCATCCCGGTCGATCTGCTTGCCGAGGCTTTCCATCTCGAGCTGCTGCAGGTAGCGCGGCAGCAGGCCGAGCGAGTGGCTGTAGGGCAGCACCGCGCGCGTCTGCAGGCCGAGGAAATCGGCGTTCCACAGCTCGACCAGCGCCAGCAGCGCCGGCAGGTTGTCGAGCGGCGGCGCGGTGAAGAAGTGCTCGTCCATCGCGCGCGCGCCGGCGAGCAAGGCCTCGAACTTGTCGAAGCCGATCGCCAGCGCCAGCGGCAGGCCGATCGCCGACCACAGCGAAAAGCGGCCGCCGACCCAGTCCCAGAAGGCGAAGGCGTTGGCGGGATCGATGCCGAAGGCGGCGACCTTGTCGAGCGCGGTCGACACCGCGACGAAGTGGCGCGCGACGGCCGCCTCGCCGAGCGCCGCCGTCAGCCAGGCACGCGCCGAGGCGGCATTCTGCATCGTCTCCTGCGTGGTGAAGGTCTTGCTGGCGATGACGAACAGCGTGGTACGCGGGGCGAGGCCGGCGAGCGTCGCGGCGAGATCGGCGCCGTCGATGTTGGCGACGTAGTGGACCCTGAGGTGCGGCACGCGATGCGCGTGCAGCGCCCGGCTCGCCATGCGCGGGCCGAGGTCGGAGCCGCCGATGCCGATGTTCACGATGTCGGTGATCGGCTCGCCGGTGGCGCCGCGCCACTGGCCGGAGTGGATCGCGTCGCAGAAGCCGCGCATCCTGGCCAGCACCGCGCGCACGTCGGGCATGACGTCCTTGCCGGCCACCTCGATCGGCCCGCCCTGATGGCGCAGGGCCACATGCAGCACCGCGCGGTTCTCGGTATGGTTGATCGGCGCGCCGGCGCGCATCCTGGCGATCCAGCCCGGCACGTCGGCGGCCTCCCACAGGCCGGCGAGGATCGGCAGGGTTTCGGGCAGCAGGCGCTGCTTGGAGAGGTCGAGCAGCCAGTCGCCCCAGCGCACCGACAGTCGCTGGAAACGCAGCGGGTCGGCGGCGAACAGGTCGCGCAGGTGCACGTCGCGCAGGCCGTGCGCTTGCCGCTCGGCGTGCTTCCAGGCCGGGGTGTTCAGGATGGGGGTCATAGCCAGAGCATCATGCCCATCTCGAAGGGATGGGTCAGCAGTTCGTGGTGGGGGAAGGCGCGGATGCGGTAGTCGATCTTGCCGCAGACGTCCGGCGCGAGCTTCAGCGCGAAGACGCTTTCGCCGTCCTGGCCCGGCCCCTGGTAGGCGAGGGCGAGGCGGCGCGGCGGGCGCGACTTGGCGGTCGCGCCCGGCCGCGCCATCAGCATCTCGACCGTGACGTCGGCCGGCGCCAGGCCGTTGAGCTGCAGCGCGACCTCGAAGCGCAGGCTCTCGCCGAAGGCGATGCGCTTCTGCGGCATGTCGACGCGCCGCATCGTGACGTGCGGCCAAGCCTGCCGCACCTGCTGCTTCCAGGCCGCCAGCCGGCGCGCACCGGCGAAATCGTCGGCGCTCTTCTTGCGCCATTGCTGGTCGGCCGGCGCATAGAACTTGGTGACGTATTCGCCGACCATGCGCATCGAGTTGAAGCGCGGCGTGATCGTCGCGATCGAACGCTTCGCCATGTTGACCCAGCCCGGCGAGTAGCCCATCGGACCGCGGCTGTAATAGAGCGGGATCACCTTGTCCTGGAGGGTCTCGTAGAGCGAACGGCCCTCCTCCTGGTCGCGGCGCGCCTCGTCGTGGATGCTCGAGGCCGGCTTGATCGCCCAGCCGTTGGGGCCGCCGTTCTGGCCGTCGTCCGGCTGGAAGCCCTCGCCCCACCAGCCGTCGAGCACCGAGAGGTTGATCACGCCGTTGATCGCCGCCTTCATGCCCGAGGTTCCCGAGGCTTCGAGCGGATAGACCGGGTTGTTGAGCCAGACGTCGACGCCGGAGACGAGACGGCGCGCCAGGCGCAGGTCGTAGCCCTCGACCAGCAGGAAGTGGCCCTCGAACTCGGGCATCGCCGCCACCTCGTGGATGCGGCGGATCAGCGCCTGGCCCGGCTGGTCGGCCGGATGCGCCTTGCCGGCGAAGATGAACAGCACCGGCCGCTCGGGGTTGCAGACCATGCGCTGCAGGCGGTCGAGGTCGCGGAACAGCAGCGTCGCGCGCTTGTAGGTGGCGAAGCGGCGCGCGAAGCCGATGGTCAGCACGTTGGGATTTTCCGGGTCGGCGTATTGCAGCAGCCGGTCGATGTGCGCCTGCGAGCTCTGGTTGCGGGTGTGCTGCTGGGTGACGCGGTAGCCGACCAGATGCAGCATCTGCGCCTTGATCGACTGGCGCACGCTCCAGAAAGTGTGGTCGGGAATCGCATGCACCTCGGCCCAGCACTGCGGGTCGGTGAGGCGCTGGCGCCAGGCCGGACCGAGCACGCGGTCGAAGGTGTCGTGCCACAGATCGGAGAGGAAGGTCGGCACGTGCACGCCGTTGGTGACGTAGCCCATCGGGTTGTCGCCCGGCTCGATCTGCGGCCACAGCGTGGCGCAGATCTCCGCCGAGACGTTGCCGTGGATGCGCGAGACGCCGTTGTGGAAGCGCGAGCCGCGGATCGCCAGCGCCGTCATGTTGAACTCGGCTTCGTGGTCGATGTGGCCGAGCGCGACCAGGCTGCCGATGTCGCAGCCCATGTCGCGGCAGCACTCCTCGAAGTAGCGCCAGATGACGTCCTCGGCGAAATGGTCGTGGCCGGCCGGCACCGGCGTGTGCGTGGTGAATACCGTGTTGCTGGCCACCGCCTCGAGCGCGGTCTGGAAATCCATGCCCGTCCTGATCAGATCGCGCGTGCGCTCGAGGATCAGGAAGGCGGCGTGGCCCTCGTTGATGTGCCAGACCGTCGGCAGCAGACCCATCTCGTGCAGCGCGCGCACGCCGCCCATGCCGAGCACGATCTCCTGCTCGATGCGCATGATGCGGTCGCCGCCGTAGAGCTGGTGCGCGATGTCGCGGTCGTGCGCCGAATTCTCCTCGAGGTCCGTGTCGAGCAGGTAGAGCGCGATGTGGCCGACGCGCGCCGTCCACACCTTGACATGCACCTCGCGGCCCGGCAGGCGCACGCCCACCTTGAGCTCGCTGCCGTCGGGACGCAGGACGGGAACCACTGGCAGGTCGTCGAAGTCGGCGTCGGTGTAGAGCGCATGCTGGCGGCCCTCGCCGTCGATACTCTGCAGGAAGTAGCCCTGGCGGTACAGCAGCCCGACGCCGACGAACGGCAGGTTCAGGTCGCTGGCGGTCTTGCAGTGGTCGCCGGCGAGGATGCCGAGGCCGCCGGAGTAGATCGGCAGACTCTCGTGGAAGCCGAACTCGGCGCAGAAATAGGCGATCAGCCCGCCTTCCGGCATGCCCGGCCCGTGTTCGCGGCCGACGTTGTCGTGATAGGTGTCGTAGGCCGACATGACGTGCGCCAGCGCGCCGAGGAAGACGGGATCCTCGGCGGCCTGGTCGAGGCGGTGCTGGTCGATGCGCTTGAGAAAGGCCTTCGGGCTGTGGCCGACGGCGCCCCAGAGCTTCTGGTCGAGCCGCGCGAGCAGGTTGCGCGTCGGCCGGTCCCAGCTGTACCAGAGGTTGTTGGCCAGTTCGTCGAGGCGGGCGAGCCGCGCGGGCAGTTCGGGGTTGATCTCGAGTTGAAACAGGGTGCCGGCCATGATGTTTTTCCGTGTTCTTGTCCGTTGGCGTGATTCTACGTCGCCGGCCATGCCGGGTGGGGCGGCGCTTCGGCGGCGCGGCGCATCGTGCCGCCGGCCTCGACGGCGGCGGCGGCGCTTCCCGTCGCGATCGGCACCGCCAGTTGCGCGGGCGGCTCGAGCTGCAGGCAGCGATGGAGATTGGCGAGGTTGTGGCGGAACAGCCGGTCGAAGGCGGTCACCGCTGCCGCCGGGTTGTAGTCGCCGAACCACCAGAACCAGTCCGAGCTTTCGCAGACGGCGAGCTGCGCCTCGGCAGCCGCCTGCTGGGCCGCCGTCAGCCGGCCGCTCGCCATCACCCGGTCGAAGCTCTGCTTGGCGGCGCACAGCAGATCCCAGGCATGGTTCTTCGCCGGATCGCCGATCCAGGTGGCCAGCGTGCCGTGCACCCAGCTGCCGGCGGTCAGCTGCGCCAGACTCGGCGCCGGCGGGGCGGCGGGATCGCCGAGCAGTTCGGCGTAGGTGCGCGTGCGGATGAAGGGATGGCGGGCGAGCAGCCCGTAGAGATCCTCGAAGAAGTAATAGCCGTTGTAGGGATAGGACTCCCAGGCGTTCTCGCCGTCGAGGATCACGCTGACCACCGGCGGCGCGCCGGCCGGCGCCTCGTTCGCAATTGCCTCGAGCTGGGCGACGAAGTGCGCGGCCGCGTCGCGGCCGTGCCATTTCGCATACTCGAAGCCGATCAGGTCGGAGAGGCGGTCGTCGCGGAAGAACAGGGTCAGGCCGGGCGTGCCGGACAATTGCCAGGGCCGGTAGGCGCCGCCCGGCGCCGGCGCGGCCAGGCTGTTCTTCAGCACGTTCTCGCCGCTCGCCAGCCAGCGGCAGCCGGCGGCCGCGGCCATGCGCACGACGTCGGTCGACAGCGCGCCTTCCGCCGGCCACATGCCGGTCGGCGCCGCGCCGAAACGCCCGGCATGGCTCTGCCGCGCCGCGGCGAAATGCTGCTCCAGGCGTTCGCGCCCGCCCGGATAGCGCGCCGCCAGCGGCAGGATCTCGTCCGGCCGGCTCTCGCGCGCGGCGGCGAAATCGAGCAGCAGCGGCGCGAGCGGGTGGCCGTAGGGCGTCGCCGACAGCTCGACCTGCCCGCTCGCCTGCAGCGCGCGGTAGCGCGGCACCAGGGCGGCGAGGGTGCGGCCGATGTAGGCGAGCAGCCGCTGGCGGTCGTCGGGCGTGAAGCCTTCGCCCTTGGCCATCAGCTCGGCGAGCAGCGGCTCGCGGCGGCGCTCGGTTTCGCCGGTCCAGGCGAGGTGGTACCAGGTCAGCAGGTCGGCGCAGTAGGCGCCGGACAGGTAGGCGAGCGCCGCCGGCCCCTCGCGCACCAGCGACTCGTGGAGCTCCAGCAGCCGCCGGAAGCGCGGAAACGGCTCGAGCATCGTCGGCCGGTGGCAGCGGAAGCAGCTGTGCAAGAGCAACGCGCGCTCCGCGGCGGACAGGTCGTCGAGGCGGGGGCGCTGCAGCAGGCGCAGCAAGGGGTCGCGGAACACGCCGGTCTGGCACTGGCGCACGTAGTCGTCGATCTGCTCGAGCAGCACCGGCACGAAATTGACCACCGCGCGGATGCCCGGATGGCGCTCGAGATGCGCCGCCATGTCGGTGTAGTCCTTGAGCGCGTGCAGGTAGGTCCACGGCAGCGCGAAGTCGCCGCTGGCGCGGTCGCGGTAATCCGGCTGGTGCATGTGCCAGAGGAAGACCAGATCGAGCCGCGGCACGGTCATGGCGCTCGGAAGGGGCGGCCCCTCAGCGGATGTGGTGGATCCGCTGGCCGAGCATTTCCGGCGTGACGAGCGTGATGCCCTTGGCCGTCACATGGAAGCGCTTGCGGTCCGCCTCCGCGTCGTAGCCGATCGTCATGCCGTCCGGCACCTTGCAGTTCTTGTCGATCACCGCGCGGCGGATCCGGCAGCGCCAGCCGATCTTGCAATCGGGCAGGATCACCGCATCCTCGACCTCCGCCCAGCTGTGCACGAAGACGCGCGAGAACAGCAGCGAGCGGCGCACCGTCGCGCCGCTGATGATGTCGCCGCCCGAGACCAGCGAATCGATCGCCATGCCGCGGCGGTCCTCGTCGTCGAAGACGAACTTGGCCGGCGGCAGCTGCTCCTGGTGGGTCCAGATCGGCCACTCCTCGTCGTACAAGTTGAGTTCGGGCGAGACCTTGGTCAGTTCGATGTTCGCCTCCCAGTAGGCGTCGATCGTGCCGACGTCGCGCCAGTAGGGCACCCCGTCCTCGGGCACGCCGACGCAGCTGTCGGCGAAGCTGTGGGCGACGGCGCGGTGGCGGCTGATGATGTGCGGGATGACGCTCTTGCCGAAGTCGTGGTCGGAGTGCGGGTCGTCGGCGTCGCGGATCAGCTGCTCGAACAGGAAGTCGGCGTTGAAGACATAGACGCCCATGTTGGCGAGCGCGCGGTCCGGCCGGCCGGGAATGCAAGGCGGATTCTTGGGCTTTTCGAGGAAGCTGACGATGCGGCTGTCCGCGTCGACGCCCATCACGCCGAAGGCGCTCGCCTCCCCGAGCGGCACGTCCATGCAGGCGATCGTCAGGTCGGCCTCGGTCTGCGCATGCTGCGCGAGCAGACGGCCGTAGTCCATCTTGTAGATGTGGTCGCCGGAGAGGATCAGCACGTATTTCGGCGCGTTGCGGCGCAGCAGGTCGAGGTTCTGGAACACCGCGTCGGCGGTGCCCTGGTACCAGTCCTCGCCGATCTGCTGCTGCGCGGGCAGCAGGTCGATGAACTCGTCGAAGCGGCCGTCGAGGAAGCTCCAGCCGCGCTGCAGGTGCCGGATCAGGCTCTGTGCCTTGTACTGCGTCGCGACGCCGATGCGGCGGATGCCGGAATTGACGCAGTTCGACAGCGTGAAGTCGATGATGCGGAACTTGCCGCCGAAGGGCACCGCCGGCTTGGAGCGCCAGTCGGTCAGCTGCATCAGGCGGCTGCCGCGGCCGCCGGCGAGGATGATGGCGTAGGTGGAGCGCGTCAGATGGCTGACGAAACGCCCGTGCAGCGCATGCGGGTCGTTGAGGGGCAGTTCGTGTTGCATGATGACTCCCTTGAATTGGATGGTCGGCAGGCCCGCCGCTTGTCGTTTATCCGCGTCCCGCGTCGCGGGACGGCTCCCGCTGGCGGGCGGGAGCGGCTGCCAGCGAATGCGTCCTATGGCTTGAGAATCCCCTCCTGCAACAGGCGGTCGATCTCCCGCTCGGCCTGCACCCAGTCGCTCAGTTCGCTGCCGCCGTGGAAGCCGCGCCGCTCGGCGATGTAATAGGCGGCCACCTCGACATAGTAGCGGCGCTGCTCGGGCGACGGCGCGGCCGCGGAATGCTTGACCTCGATCGGCACCGTCGCGGCGGCGGCCGCCTTGGCGGCGCTCTTGCGGGCCGGCTTGGCGGCGGGCTTGGCGGCCGCGGCTGGCTTCTTCGCCGGCGCGGCGGCCGGCTTGGACGCGGTCTTGGTTGGCTTGGCGGCGGTTTTCGCAGGCTTCGCCGCGGCCTTCGTCGGCTTTTCGCCGGATTTGCTGGTAGCCATTTGTCAGTCCTCCTGGAAGTAGGTTGTCTTTTTTTTATTATTGGTCATTGTATATGCTTTGCATGTTGCAGCTTGTTGACGGCGGTCAACCGGGAACCCGGCCGGCGCTGCGCGCCAGCAGCGCCGCGCCGGCCAGGCCGACCTCCGCATCGGCCGCCGCATGCACCGGGATCCGCCGCACCAGCCCGGCGTGTTCCGCCTTGGCGTCGAAGGCGGCGAGGAACGGGCCGGCCGCCAGCAGCGGCAGCAGCTTGTGGGTCACGCCGCCGGCCAGCCAGACGCCGCCGCGCGCCATGAATGCCATCGCCATGTCGCCGGCGAAGGCGCCGTAACAGGCGAAGAACACATGGACGGAACGCCGCGCCGCTGGATCGCCGGCCAGCGCGCGCGCGCCGACGGCTTCCGCCGTCGTGCTCTCGCCCGCCAGGATGCGGTGGATCGCCGCCAGCCCCGGCCCGGAAATCACGCGCTCGGCGGTGACGCGGCCATGCGCGGCCAGCAACACCGCGTGGATGCGCGCCTGCGTGTCGTCCTGCGGCGAGAAGCCGACATGGCCGGCCTCGCTGGCCAGGATCGTTTCGCCGACCAGCGCGGCCACGCCGAGGCCGGTGCCGGCGCCGATCGCCAGCCGCAGGCCGCCGGCGGCCGGTTCGCCCGCCCGCAGCGTCAGCAGCCGGTCGGTCGGCAGCGCCGCGACGCCTGCCGCGACGGCGGCGAAATCGTTGACCAGCGTCAGCGGCCCGAGGCCGAAGCGGGCTTCGAGCACAGCGGCGTCGATGGTCCACGGCAGGTTGGTGATCCTGGCACTGCGGCCGTCGCCGCTCACCGGCCCGGCCACGGCGAGGCAGCCGCCGGCGATCGGCTCGTGCGGCGCGTTCAGGTAGTCGGCGAGGAGGGTGTCGAAATTCGCAAACTCGGCGCTGACGAAGCGGCGCCTGGCGACCAGATTCCCGGCATCATCGGCGAGCGCCAGCAGGACCTTGGTGCCGCCGATGTCGCCGATCAGTTTCATCTCATGCTCACACCGCGACCGGCGCCGCGATGTGCGGATGCGGATCGTAGCCTTCGAGCGCGAAGTCCTCGAAGCGGAAGGCGAAGATGTCCTTCACGTCCGGGTTGATCCGCATCGTCGGCAGCTGGCGCGGTTCGCGCGAAAGCTGCAGCTGCGCCTGCTCGAGGTGGTTCGAATACAGGTGCGCGTCGCCGAGCGTATGCACGAACTCGCCGGGCCGGTAGCCGCACACCTGCGCGACCATCAGCGTCAGCAGCGCATAGCTCGCGATGTTGAACGGCACGCCGAGGAAGATGTCGGCGCTGCGCTGGTAGAGCTGGCAGGACAGCCGGTCGTCGGCGACGTAGAACTGGAACAGCGCGTGGCAGGGCGGCAGCTTCATCTTCGGCACGTCGCCGGGGTTCCAGGCCGACACGATGTGCCGGCGCGAGTCGGGGTTCTTCTGCAGGCCGTCGATGAGTTCGGCGATCTGGTCCACCTCGCCACCCTCGGCCGTGGGCCAGTGGCGCCACTGGTGGCCATAGACCGGGCCGAGGTCGCCGTTTTGGTCCGCCCATTCGTCCCAGATCGTCACCTTGTTCTCGTGCAGCCAGCGGATGTTGGTGTCGCCGCGCAGGAACCACAGCAGCTCGACGATGATCGAGCGCAGGTGCAGCTTCTTGGTGGTGAGCGCCGGGAAGCCCTGCGCGAGGTCGAAGCGCATCTGCCAGCCGAACACCGAGCGCGTGCCGGTGCCGGTGCGGTCGGCCTTGACGTGCCCGTGGTCGAGCACGTGCCGCATGAGATCGTGGTATTGACGCATAATCGTCCCGATTATATGAGGAACGTTCCATGAGCCTGCCCAAACTCGCCATCGCCGCCAAGCCCGTCGCCCACCACCAGCTTGTTCTTCTCCCGGCCGGCAAGACGCTGCCCGCCGGGCTTCCGCAGCGCGACTTCTGGCTGAAGCTGCTCAAGCGCAAGGATGCCAAGGTCGATGAGCTGACGAAATCCCCGCTGGCGGCCGATCTGCCCGACGGCACGCGCGCCGCGCTGGCGATGGTCGACGCCGAACAATCCCGTTTCGAGCGGCTCACCGCGTTGCGCAAGGCGGCGATGCTGCTGCTCGACGAGACGCCGAAGACGCTCGCCATCGTGCCGCTCGGCGTCGATGACGACGCCCTGCTCGACGCGCTCTATGTCGCGCTGGTGAATGGCGTGCCGCTGCCGCAGCAGAAGAAGAAGATGCCGGTCGCGCTCAGGGAGATCGTCCTGCCGCGCCGCCCCGCCGGCACCGAGTCTGGCCTGGCGCTGGCGCGCGCCAACCTGCAGGCGCGCGAGCTCACCGCGCTGCCGCCGAACCTGCTCGATCCGCCGCATTACCGCCAGCGCCTGCGCGCGCTGGCGCAGGAGAAGAAATTCGCCATCGAGGAATTCGATTTCCGCAAGCTGAAGAAGATGGGCGCCGGCGCCTTCTGCGCGGTCGCGCAAGGCAGCCCAGCCGACAAAGACGGCGAAGGTGGCGGCGCGGCAATCGTGCGCCTGTCCTGGCAGCCGAAGAAGAAGGCCGCGCGGACGGTCGCGCTGGTCGGCAAGGGCATCTGCTACGACACCGGCGGCCACAACCTCAAGCCGGCGAAATACATGGCCGGCATGCACGAAGACATGAACGGCTCGGCGGTCGCGCTTTCCATCCTCTGCGCCGCCGCCGAACTGAACCTGCCGGTGCGCATCGACTGCTGGCTGGCGATCGCCAAGAACCACCTGTCGCCGACCGCCTACGCGCAGGGCGACATCGTCCGCGCGCTCGACGGCACGACGATCGAGGTGGTGCACACCGACGCCGAGGGCCGCATGGTGCTGGCCGACACGCTGGCGCTGGCGGCGCAGCAAAAACCCGGGTTGATGATCGACTTCGCCACGCTGACCGGCAGCATGACCTATGCGCTCGGCACGCGCTACTCGGGCGTGTTCGCCAGTTCGGACGAACTCGCGGCGCAGGCGGTCGCGGCCGGCAAGGCGAGCGGCGAGCGCGTCTGCGTCTTCCCGCAGGACGCCGACTACGAGCCGGCGCTCGACTCGAAGGTGGCGGACATCAAGCAGTGCACGCTCGACGGCGAGGCCGACCACATCCTCGCGGCGCGCTTCCTCGGCCGCTTCGTCGGCAAGACGCCGTGGCTCCACATGGATCTCTCGGCCGCGAACTGCAGCGGCGGGCTCGGCGCGGTCGCGACCGACACCACCGGCTTCGGCGTCAGCTGGGGGTTGGCTTTATTGCAGACTTGGGCCGGAACGCCTTGACGATGGCCTCGTTCGTCTCGACCCAGGGCCCGCCGATCAGGTCGAGGCAGTAGGGCACGGCGGCGAACACGCCGTCGAGCGTTTCCTTGATCGCCTTCGGCTGGCCGGGCAGATTGAGGATCAGCGACCTCCCTCGGATCACCCCGACCTGGCGCGAGAGGATCGCGGTCGGCACGTACCTGAGGCTCGCCGCGCGCATCTGTTCGCCGAAGCCCGGCATCACCTTGTGCGCGACGGCCAGCGTCGCCTCGGGCGTCACGTCGCGCGGCGCCGGGCCGGTGCCGCCGGTGGTCAGCACCAGATGGCAGCCGACCGTATCGCAAAGTTCGATCAGCGTGCGTTCGATCACCGGCTGTTCGTCGGGGATCAGGCGCGTCTCCATCCGCCACGGCGAGGCGAGCGCGGCGGCAAACCACTCCTGCAGCGCCGGGATCCCCTTGTCCTCGTAGACGCCGGATGAGGCGCGGTCGGAGATCGACACCAGCCCGACGCGAAGCTCATTGCTCATTCAGTTCCCTCAACACGCGGAACAGTTCGCGAAAGGCGCGCGGTGGCTTGCCGAGCTCCTGCTCCTTGAGCGCGTTCCTGCGCAGCTGGCGCAGGTGCTGCAGGTCGGCGCCCGGGTGGGCCTCGGCGATTTCGCCGATCACCTTCTCGTCTTCGAGGAAGCGCGTGCGCAGGCGCTCGAGCGCGTGCATGCGCGCGTTGGCGGCGGCGGAGACGCCCTTGATGTCGTCGATGGCCGCACGAATCGGCGCGGCATCCAGCGCGCGCATCAGCCGGCCGATGTACTGCAGCTGGCGGCGGTGCGCCTCGTGCTGGGTGAAGCGCTGGCAGTCGCGCACGGCATCGCGCAGCTCGTCGGGCAGATCGATCTTCTTGAGCTGGTCGGCGGACAGCGCGACCAGCTCGGCGCCGAGATCCTGCAATTCGGTCATCGCGCGCTTGACCGCGCTCTTGCTGGGCCGTCCGTCGGGGTTTTCGTTGATATCCACGGGTAAGATTATAGCTTTCGACTTCCGCCGCCCCGCCATGGCCGACTTCTCCTTCACCCAGGATCAATTGCGCGAACTCGCGGCCGACGTGCTGCGCCATGCCGAGCGACTCGGCGCCACCGCCTGCGAGACCGACGTCTCCGAAGGCGTCGGCCAGTCGGTCACGGTGCGCAAGGACGCGGTCGAGACGATCGAGTTCAACCGCGACAAGGGCATCGGCGTCACCGTCTATCTCGGCCGGCGGCGCGGCCATGCGTCGACCTCCGACTTTTCGGCGCAGGCGCTGCGCGCCACGGTCGAGGCCGCGCTGTCGATCGCGCGCTTCACCGCCGAAGACGCGGCGGCCGGCCTGCCGGAACCCGAACTGCTGGCACGCGAGGACCTGGACCTCGATCTCTACCATCCCTGGGATCTGCCGGTCGAAGCAGCCATCGCGCTCGCGCGGCGCGCCGAACAGGCCGCCTGCGCCGTCAGCCCGCTGGTGAGCAATTCCGAGGGCGCCACGGTCTCGGCGCACAGCGCGCATTTCATCTCGGCCAACAGCCTGGGCTTCATGGGCGGCTTCCCCTCGTCGCGCCATTTCATTTCCTGCGTGCCGATCGCGCAGAGAGGCAAGGACATGCAGCGCGACGACTGGTATTCGGGCCACCGCGACCCGCGCGACCTGGCCGCGCCCGAAGCGATCGGCGACTACGCGGCGCGGCGCGCGCTCTCGCGCCTCGGCGCGAAGAAGCTCAAGACGCGCCAGTGCCGCGTGATGCTCGAGGCGCCGCTCGCCGCGATGCTGATCGGCAGCTTCGTCCATGCGGCCAGCGGCGGCAGCCTCTACCGCAAGGCGAGTTTTCTCGTCGATGCGCTCGGCAAGAAGATCTTTCCCGACTGGATGCGCATCGACGAGCACCCGCACCTGAAGAAGGGGCTCGCCTCCAGCCCCTTCGACGACGACGGCGTCGCGACGCACGACCGCAGCGTCGTGCAGGGCGGCGTGCTGCAGGGCTACTTCCTGTCCACCTACACCGCCCGCAAACTGGGAATGCGGACCACCGGCAACGCCGGCGGCAGCCACAACCTGATCGTCGCGCCGAGCCCCGATGCGCCGCCCGCCGCGGCAGGCCTAGCCGGCCTGCTCAGGCAGATGGGCACCGGCCTGCTGGTCACCGAACTGCTCGGCCACGGCATCAACTACGTCACCGGCGACTACTCGCGCGGCGCGGCGGGCTACTGGGTGGAGAACGGCGCGATCGTCTACCCGGTGCACGAGATCACCATCGCCGGCAACCTGAAGGACATGTTCGCCGGCATCGAGACGGTCGGCCGCGATGCCGTCACGCGCGGGTCGCGCACGGTCGGTTCAATTGTGGTTAACCGCATGACCGTGGCGGGCAGCTGATGCGGCAATAAGCAGAATTTTGGGTGTAGTATCGCCGCCAACGTCCCGCGCTTGCGGGGCGTCCCCAAGAAAAAAATCCCGAGGAGACAATTCACATGGAACGTCGCAAGTTTCTGCAAAACGCCGGCATGACCGGCATCCTGGCCGCCGGCGCCGCGCCGGCGGTGGTCAACGCCCAGGCCGCCATCAAGTGGCGCCTGACCTCCAGCTTCCCGAAGAGCCTCGACACCATCTACGGCGGCGCCGACGTGCTGTCGAAGCGCCTCAATGAAATGACGGGCGGCAAGTTCCAGGTGCAGGTATTCGCCGCCGGCGAGATCGCTCCCGGCCTGCAGGCGCTGGACGTCACCCAGAACGGCACCGTCGAGTGCTGCCATACCTGCTCCTACTACTACGTCGGCAAGGACAAGACCTTCGGCATCGGCACCGCGATCCCCTTCGGCATGAACGCGCGCCAGATGAACGCCTGGATCTACTACGGCGGCGGCCAGAAGCTGCTCGACGAGTTCTACGCCAACTACAACGTCGTCTCCTTCGCCGGCGGCAACACCGGCGTGCAGATGGGCGGCTGGTTCCGCAAGGAACTCAACACGCTGGCTGACGTCCAGGGCGTCAAGATGCGCATCGCCGGCCTCGGCGGCAACGTCTTCGCCGCGCTGGGCATGGTGCCCCAGCAGATCGCCGGCGGCGACATCTACCCCGCGCTGGAAAAAGGCACCATCGACGGCGCCGAGTGGGTCGGCCCCTACGACGACGAGAAGCTCGGCTTCTACAAGGTCGCCAAGAACTACTACTTCCCGGGCTGGTGGGAGCCGGGTCCCGTCATCCACTTCTTCGTGAACAAGGATGCCTGGGCCAAGCTGCCGAAGGAATACCAGGCCGCCTTCCAGGCCGCCGCCTACGAGGCCAACGTGACGATGATGGCCGAGTACGACCACAAGAACCCGGCCGCGCTGGTTCGCCTGGTGCAGAACGGCGTCAAGCTCAAGAAGTACTCGAACGAGATCATCGAGGCCGCCTACAAGGCCGCCGTCGATCTCTACAATGACGAGTCCGGCAAGAACCCGGCGTTCAAGAAGATCTACGGCGAGTACCTCAAGTACCAGAAGACGCAGAACCAGTGGTTCGGCGTCGCCGAGTTCGGCATGGACGGCTTCCTGCAGCAGCACATCCGCTGAGCACGGCCCGGCATCCGCACAAAAAACCCGGCAGTTGCCGGGTTTTTTGTTGCGTTGCCCCCCATGCGACTCACTTCCCTTTGCTGGACTCCTGCAGGGCCTTGGTGATCGCATCGCCGGCGTTCTCCGCCGCCCCGCCAGCGCCGGATTTCGCGGCCTCGCGCGCGGCATCGGCGGCCGCATCCTCCCGCAGCATCTGCTGGATGTCGATCATCGGCGTTTCGCCCTCGACATAGGTCGGCTTGTCGTGCCCGACCAGCTGCGGGAAGGTGATCACCAGGCCGACCATGACGATCTGGATGATCACGAAGGGGATCGCGCCCCAGTAGATCTGGCCGGTGGTGACCGGCTCGGTCATCCGGCCGGTGAGGTGGTCCTTGTAGCGCGCGGTCGGCGCGACCGAGCGCAGGTAGAACAGCGCGAAGCCGAACGGCGGGTGCATGAAGGAGGTCTGCATGTTCACCGCCATCAGCACGCCGAACCAGATCAGGTCGATGCCGAGCGCATCGGCGGCGGGCACCAGCAGCGGCAGCACGATGAAGGCCAGCTCGAAGAAGTCGAGGAAGAAGGCCAGCAGGAACACCAGGATGTTCACCACGATCAGGAAGCCGAGCTCGCCGCCGGGCAGGTTGGCGAGCAGGTGCTCGACCCATTTGTGGCCATCGACGCCGTAGAAGGTCAGCGAGAAGACGCGCGCGCCGACCAGGATGAAGACGACGAAGGTGGTGAGCTTGGCGGTCGAGTCCATCGCCTGCTTGAGCAGGCCGAGGTTGAGCCGCTTGCGCGAGAGGGCCATGATCAGCGCGCCGGTGGCGCCCATCGCGCCGCCCTCGGTCGGCGTGGCGACGCCGACGAAGATGGTGCCGAGCACGAGGAAGATCAGCGCCAGCGGCGGGATCAGCACGAAAGTGACCTTCTCGGCCATCTGCGACAGCAGACCCAGCCTGGTGATGCGGTTGATCACCGCGGCAGCGAAGGCGACGCCCATGCCGACGCACATGGCGATGACGATCATCTCGTCGGTCGGCTTGTCCGCCGGCTGCCGCATCGCCCAATAGACCGCGGCGGCGACGGAAGCGGCCGTCAGCACCAGCAGCGAGAGCGCGCCGGAGCGGCCGCTCGGCTCGCGGAAGCTGCGCGCCTCTGGCGGCAGCGCCGGTGCCGACTTCGGCATGAAGACGGTCATCCCGAGCACGTAGAGCAGATAGAGGCCGGTCAGCACGAAGCCCGGCACGAAGGCGCCCTTGTACATGTCGCCGACCGACTTGCCGAGCTGGTCGGCGATGATGATCAGCACCAGCGAGGGCGGGATGATCTGCGCCAGCGTGCCGGAGGCGGCGATCACGCCCGAGGCGAGCCGCCGGTCGTAGCCGTAGCGCAGCATGATCGGCAGCGAGATCAGGCCCATCGAGATCACCGAGGCGGCGACCACGCCGGTCGTCGCGGCAAGCATCGCGCCGACGAAGATCACCGCGTAGGCCAGGCCGCCGCGGATCGGGCCGAACAGCTGGCCGATGGTGTCGAGCAGGTCCTCGGCCATGCCCGAGCGCTCGAGGACCAGCCCCATGAAGGTGAAGAACGGGATCGCCAGCAGCGTGTCGTTGTTCATGATGCCGCCGAAGATGCGTTCCGGCAGCGCCTGGAAGAAGGCGGGATGGAACAGCCCCAGCTCGATGCCGATCAGACCGAAGATAATGCCGTTGGCGGCGAGCGCGAAGGCGACCGGAAAGCCGAGCAGCAGGAACGCCACCAGCGAGGCGAAGATGATCGGCGCCATGTTGGCGACGAGGAATTCGGTCATTTCTTGCCTCCTTCCCCGCCATCGCCCCCATCGACCATCTCATGGTTCATGTGCACGATGTCGGTGACTTCGGGCGCGACCTGGTGCTTCTTGATTTCCGCGGCGAGTTCCTCCTCGGCGGACGGGCCGCTCGGCTTGGCCAGCACGTTGGGGCCGGCGCCGGTCAGGAAGGCGACGCGCTTGATCAGCTCGGCCACCGCCTGCAGGATCAGCAGGGCGAAGCCGAGCGGCAGCATCAGCCGCACCGGCCAGCGGATCAGGCCGCCCGGGTTGGGCGAGCCCTCGCCGGAGTGCCAGGCGTTCATGAAGACCGGCCAGGAAAGCCAGGCGATGAGGATGGCCATCGGCAGCAGGAAGACGAGGATGCCGAAGACGTCGATCCAGTTCTGCGTCCGCTCGGACAGGCGCCCGGCGATGACGTCGATGCGGATGTGCTCGTTCTTCTTCAGCACGTAGGCCGCGCAGGCGAGGAAGATCGCCGAGAACAGGTACCACTGGATCTCGAGCATCGCGTTCGAACTCAGGTCGAAGGCGAAGCGGCTCAAGGCGTTGCCGGCGCTGATGACCACCACGACCAGGATCAGCCAGATCGCGGCTCTGCCGACGGCCTCGCTGATGGCGTCGATCAGCCGCGCAAACTGCAGCAGGAAACTCATCAATCTCTCTCCTCGGCGGGCGGACGAGTCGCGTCGCCATGCGACTGCGTCGTCCTTCTTGCTGTTGGGACGGCGCAATGTTAAGGCCTCGGCCCCGCTTTGGCCATATCATTGTGGAAACCCGCAAGGCCGCCGGCAGCGCCCACGCCGCCGATCACAAATGCAATAATTGCGCATGGAGCGACGCAGATTCATCGGCACCGCCGGCCTCGCCGGCATCCTCGCCGCGGGCGCGGCCCCGGCCGTGCATGCCGCCCAGGCGATCCGCTGGCGCCTGGCTTCCCGCCTGCCGAAAAGCATGGACATCCCCCACGCCGGCGTGCAGGCCTTCATCCGCCAGGTCAAGGAACTGTCGGACGGCAAGTTCGAGATATCGCTGTTCGCCGCCGACGAACTCGCGTCGGGCGCCGGCGTGCTCGAGAGCGTCCAGCGCGGCAGCGCCGAGTGCGGTCACACCTCGGCCCATTACTACATCGACAAGGACGAAGCCTTCGCGCTCGACAGCGCCATCCCCTTCGGCATGAACGCGCGCCAGACGGCCGCCTGGCTGCAGCATGGCAACGGGCTCGCCCTGCTGCGCGAGTTCTACAGGGGCTACGGCATCGTCAATTTCCCGATGGGCAACACCGGCGCCCAGATGGGCGGCTGGTACCGCAAGCCGCTGCGCTCGCCGGCCGACCTCAAGGGTCTCAGGATGCGCATCGCCGGGCTGGGGGGCGAGGTGCTCGCGCGGCTCGGCGCCAAGCCGGGCTATCTCTCCTCCAACGAGACCTTCGCGGCGCTGCAGGCCGGCCGCATCGACGCCGCGGAATGGAGCAGCCCGCACGACGACCTCAAGCTCGGCCTGCACGACACCTGCAAGCACTACGCCTTCCCGGGCTGGTGGAAGGGCGGCGCGCAATACGCGCTCTATATCAATCGCCGCGCCTACGATGCCCTGACGGAGGAGAACCAGACGATCGTCGCCGCCGCCGCCGCCGCCGCGCATCAGGACATCCTGGCGCAATACGATTTCAGGAACCCGCAGGCGCTGCGCGAACTCGCCGCCACCGGCACGCAACTGGTGGCGTTGCCGAAAGCCGTGCTCGATGCCGCCTGGAAGGCCTCGCAGGATCTGTTCGCCGACCTTTCCGCGAGGAACCCGCAATGGCGGAAGATTCACGCCAGCTATGCCGCCTTCCTCAAGGAGCAGGGCTGGAGCCATGCGGAAAGAGGATTTGCCGCCTACATGCACGAACGGCAGTTGCAGGCGCTCGCCGAAGAGCAGCGCAAAAAGCCGGCGCCGGCGAAGCGGCGCTAGGCGGCCATGGGCGGGTCCGGCTTCCTGCCGCCGACGCGGCTGTGCATCGTCCGCCACGGCGAGACCGACTGGAACGCCGGCAAGCGCATCCAGGGGCAGATCGACGTGCCGCTGTCGGCCCTGGGGCACGCCCAGGCGCGCGCGACCGGCAACGCGCTCAGGGACGAGGGCTTCGCCGCGCTCTACAGCAGCGACCTGACGCGCGCCCACCAGACCGCGGAGGCGACCGCCCACCTCGCCCGCCTGCCGTTGCGGCTCGACGCGGGCCTGCGCGAACGCCACTACGGCATCTTCCAGGGGCTCACCTACGCGGAAGCCGAGGAGCGCCACCCGGCCGAATATGCCCGCCACAAGGCGCGCGACCCGCGCTTCGCTCCGGCCGGCGGGGAGAGCCTGCTCGACTTCGCCGCCCGGCTGGCGGCGGCCTTCGACGCGATCGTGCGCCGCCATGCGGGAGAGGCGGTGGCGGTCTTCACCCACGGCGGCGTGCTCGACATCCTGCACCGCCAGGCGACCGGCCGGCCGCTCGACGCGCCGCGCGATTTCGCGATTCCCAATTGCGGCATCAACTGGATCGAGGTCAATGGCGTGGGAGGCGGTTGCTGGACGCTGCTGTCCTGGGCCGAGCGCGGCCATCTGGAGGGGGCGCTGGACGAACTCTGAAACGGCCGGACTGCTAGAATTCGCGTTTGCCCACCCTTCGACGGGATAAGTCCATGTTCAGCAAGCAAAACAGCCTCGCCAAGATCGACCCGGAACTGTTCGCCGCCATCCAGGCCGAAAACCGCCGCCAGGAAGATCACATCGAGCTGATCGCCTCGGAAAACTACGTCTCCTGGGCGGTGATGGAGGCGCAGGGTTCGCAGCTCACCAACAAGTACGCCGAGGGCTATCCGGGCAAGCGCTACTACGGCGGCTGCGAGCACGTCGATGTCGCCGAGCAGCTGGCGATCGACCGGGCCAAGAAGCTGTTCGGCGCCGAGGCGGCGAACGTCCAGCCGAATTCCGGCTCGCAGGCCAACCAGGCGGTGTTCTTCGCCTTCCTCAAGCCGGGCGACACCATCCTCGGCATGAACCTGTCGATGGGCGGCCACCTGACGCACGGCATGCCGCTCAACATTTCCGGCAAGTGGTTCAACATCGTCCCCTACGGTCTCGACCAGAACGAGGAGATCGACTACGCCGAGGTCGAGCGTCTCGCCCGCGAGCACAAGCCCAGGTTGATCATCGCCGGCGCCTCGGCCTACGCGCTGCGCATCGACTTCGAGCGTTTCGCCAGGATCGCCAAGGAGGTCGGCGCGGTCTTCATGGTGGACATGGCGCACTATGCCGGCCTGGTCGCCGCCGGCTACTATCCGAACCCGGTGCCGCACGCCGACGTCGTCACCACCACCACCCACAAGAC
>DDXW01000050.1 GCA_002347285.1 Rhodocyclaceae bacterium UBA2250
AGCACCTGGATCAGGTGCCAGCCGAACGGCGACTGCACCGGGTCGCTGACCTCGCCGATCTTCAGCGCGTCCATCGCCCGCTCGAAATCCGGCACGGTGTCGCCCTGGTAGAGCCAGCCCAGATCGCCGCCCTTCGCCGCCGACAGATCGTTCGAATAAAGGCGCGCCAGTTCGGCGAAATCGGCACCGTTGTCGAGGCGCTCCTTGAGGCCGACCAGCTTGTGGCGCGCCTCGTCGGAGGACACCAGCTCATTGACCTTGATCAGGATGTGGCGCGCGCGCGTCTGGCGGATGGCGCCGCCGACCGCGCCGCCGCCGCGCCGCTCGACCAGCTTGACGATGTGGAACCCGGCCGGGCTGCGCAGGATGTCGCTCGCTTCGCCCGGCTGCAGCTTCGCGACCGCCTCGGCGTAGAGCGTCGGCAGGCGGTCGGCCGGCCGCGGCTCGAGCAGTCCGCCCGAGAGGGCATCCGGCGCCTCGGAAAAGCTCGCCGCCACCTGGCTGAAATTCTCGCCGGCGCGGATGCGCGCCAGCGCATTCTCGGCGCGCGCGCGCAGCTGCGTCAGCTTGGCCGGCGCAGCCTGTTCCGGCACGCGGATGATGATGTGGCCGAGCGTCACCAGCGAGGTCTGGTTCGCCTGCTCGGGATGGGAAAGATAGTTGTCGATCTCGCCGTCGGACACGACGATGCGGCTTTCGACCTCGCGTTCGCGCAGGCGGGCGATCGTCATCTCCTCGCGGATGTCCTCGCGGAAGCGGCGCCACTCGATGCCGTCGCGCTCGAGCGCGCTGCGGAAGTCGGCGAGCGACAGCCGGTTGTTCTCGGCGATGCGGCGCAGGGCGGCGTCCAGCTCGGCATCGGGGATGCGCAGTCCGACTTCCTTGGCGAACTGGATCTGCACGCGATCGACGATGAGGCGCTCGAGCAGCTGCTTTTCGAGCACGTCGCGCGGCGGCAGCGGGGTGCCGCGGCTCTTCAGCTGGCGGGTCACCGTGGCGAGGCGGTCGCGCAGCTCGTGGAGCGTGATCGCCTCGTCGTTGACGACCGCGACGACGCGGTCCACCGCGAGCGGCTGGGCGGTCTGCGCGGCGGCGAGGGCGGGCAGCAGAAAGAAAAATGCGGCGAGGATGGGCAATCTCATGGCGGGGATCATTCTTCGGCGAACACCGGGTCGGAGGTCGGCTGGTTGACGATGCCGTAGCCCGGAATGTTGCGCCTGAGCAGTTGCAGGGGATTGGAGCCGATGCGCGAGAAGTCGTTGAGCTCCAGCTGGAAGAATACCGAAGTCGTCGGCTGGTCGGCGATCGTCGCCAGGCGCTGGACGACGAAGCGGCCGACCCAGCAGCCGGCATCGTACTCGAGGCCGCCGATCGTCTCGATCACGCGTCGTTCGTTGATCGAGTAGTTATAGCGGCCGACGCCGTGCCAGCCGCCGAACAAGGGCCATTGCGCCGACACGTCGATCTGCTTGAGATCCGTGCCGCGGTCGTAGCGATAGCCCGCATTGAACACCTTGCCGGACTCGGGACGGTAGCGGCCGCCCAAAGTCAGACGCTCGGTTTGGCCGTCGCGCGGGTTGTACTGCCAGCCGATGTCGGCGTAGGTCTTGGGCAGCACCTGGCCGGACAGGGCGAGCAGGACGTCGGCCGCGCGCTCGGTGCGGGCCGTCTCGCCGGGCAGCGTCACGGCCTGGTCCCTGAAGTAGTAGCGCGTGCCCAGCGTCGCGCGCAGCAGGTCCGCGCCGCTGGCCGGATCGAGGAAGCGCGAGGTGACGGCGAGCGTCAGCTCGTTGGCGTCACCGACGCGGTCGCCGCCGGAGTAGCGGTTCTCGGAGAACATCTGCGCGTAGTTGAAGCCGGCGATGGCGGTGTCGAAGACGGGAATCCTGCTCTGATCGCGCTTCGGGATATTGACGTAGTAGGCGCGCGGCTCGAGGGTCTGCGTCAGCTTGCTGCCGAACCAGTCGAACTCGCGCTCCATGACGAAGCCGCCATCGACGGAGAAGATCGGCAGGGTGCGGCTCTGGCTGGCCGGCACGGCGCTCCAGGCGGCCGCAGACGGCCGGTCCTGGCCGTCCAACTCGTAGTGGGTCGTATGCAAACCGATCTTCGGCGTCAGCGAGAACGCCGCCGTCGCCAGCGGCAGCGATATCTGCGGGTAGAGCGTGGTGCGCTTGCCGAGCAGCTCGGTCGGGTGGTCGAAGTTCACATATTCGGCGGCCAGATTGAAGGCCAGGCCGAGCGGCAGGTCATAGCGGAAGGCGCTGCCGGTCACCTGCGGCAGGCGCTGGTAGGGCTTCGCCAGGTTCTGCAGCGTCTGGTAGGTCTGGACGTTCACCGCGGCGCTGTACCAGGGGCCGCTGTAGCTCAGCATGCCCTGGCGCAGCAGGTTGCCCTGGGAGACCTGCGCGACGCGCGTCGACAGGTCGCTGAAATAGTCGTCGTCGGATACGCCGTTGAGATTGAGCGAGGCCGTGAAACCGTTGCCGAGATGCTGGTTATGGATGAGCGCATAGCCGTAGCGGTCGCGATTCGCCAGTTTGTCGTCAGGCAGGTATTCGAGGCGGATCTGCCCCCGGTCCGGGTAGCCGGCATTGCTGCGGTTCGCCTGCGTGTCGAGCAGGTAGCGGAATTCGGTGCTGAGCTGCAGGCCGCGCCGCGACATGAGGCGCGGCGTGATCGTCGCATCCATGTGCGGCGCGATGTTCCAGAACCACGGCGCCGTGACCTCGAAGCCGCTCTTGCTGGTCGAACCGATGGTCGGCGGCAGGAAGCCGCTCTTCTTCTGGTTGTTGAGGGAGAAGTTCAGCCACGGCGTATAGAAGATCGGCGCGTCCATGAACCTGACGGTGGCATTGCGGGCGGAACCGATCTCGCCGGTGTAGTCGAGGTCCAGTTCATCGACCGCGATCTCCCAGTCGCGCCGGCCGGGCGCGCAGGTGCTGAAGGTGGCGTTCTCCAGATGGTACTGGTCCTCGCCGCGGAACTCGAGCCGTTCGGCGACGCCGCTGCCGGTCACGGGCGGCCGCTCGATCATGCGGCCGCTTTTCGCCAGCACCCTGCCGGACTCGGTGACCGCCGGCAGGCCCAGCAGCGTCAGCGCCGGCTCGGGCTCGGGTGGCGGCTGGCGCTTGATCGCGTAGGCCGGCGCCTCGAACTCGCCGGTACTCTCTTCCATCCGCATGCGCAGGCGCGGCCCGGCGATCTCCGCATCGGGCGCGGTCAGGCGCACGTTGCCGGTCGCCTCGACCTCGTCATCGAGCTGGCGATAGACGATGCGGTCGCCGCTCAGCGTATCGCCCGCGCGCTCCAGGAGGGCTTCGCCCTCGGCGACCACCTCGACATCGTTCACGCCGCTGATGCGGCGGGCCTGGACATGGGTCGGCGCGCCCTTCTTGTCGGTCGCGGAGAACGGCGTCGTGGCGGGATGGGGAATCGCGCCCGCCGCGACGTGGGCGGAATAGAGCGGCGGCAGCTTGGGCTGCTCGGCGATCTCCGGCGGCTGCGTCGCGATCGACACGGGCGGCGCAGCGGCACCCCCCAGCAAGGCCGGATCGACGCGCAGGGGCGCCAGGTTGCGGGCGATCTTGGCCGGTTCCCGGGCGGCAGGCGGAGCGGCAATAGGCTGCCGGGCCGGCGCGGTCCTTTCGACCGACGGCTTTTTCTCGGCGGGCTTTTCTGCGGGTTTCGCTTCCTCGGCGGCCGGCGCGGCGGCCGGCGGAATTTCACGCGCGACCGGCGGCGGCGCGACCGGCTTCACCTCGGCGGCGCCGGCTGGCTGCGGCGCAGTCGGCGCCGCGGAAGGCTCCCCCTGAACGGGCTTTTCGGCAGGTTTTTCTTCCGCGATGTCGGCCGGTTTGGCGACGGCTTTCTTCTCGGCCTCCTTGGCGACCGCCGCCGGCGGGGCCGATGGCTGGGCTGGCGCTTCCGGCTGGACAGGAGCCGGCTGGACGGGTGCCGGCTTCGGTTTCAGCGGCGCACCACCGAGCAGCACGGGATCGACCCGCAGCGGCGCCAGCGGCTCGGCCGCCAGGGCGATGCCGCCGCAGCCGGCCAGCATCAGCCAGCCGGCCGCTCGCGCAGCTTGCCTCATCCATGCCGAAGACATTGTGGTCGCTTTCCCGCTTTGTTCCCGCTTTGTTGTTTGCGTGCCGCGCGCCGGAGCGTCGGACCAGCCGATGATAGAATCCAAAATTCTAACATTCGGGCGGAATGGAACGCGTGGAGCGGATCGAGCAGATTCAGGAGTGGCTGGCGGCACTGCACCCCGGCCGGCCGTTCTCCCTCGCCCCGGCCTCCGCCGATGCCAGTTTCCGCCGTTACCTGCGCGTCACCTTCGACGACGGCGCCACGCGCATCGTCATGGACGCGCCGCCGCCGCACGAGGACGTGCGTCCCTGGCTGCACGTGCAGGAGTTGTTCCGCGCCGCGGGCGCCCACGCGCCCGACGTCCTGGCGCAAGACATCGAACGCGGCTTCCTGCTGCTTTCCGACCTCGGCTCGACCACCTATCTCGCCGCCCTCGGCACCGGCGCCGATGCGGAGGCGCTCTACCGCGCCGCCATCGACACCTTGATCCGCATCCAGCGGGCGAGCCGCCCGGGCGCCCTGCCCGCCTACGACCGGACGCTGCTCAAGCGCGAGCTCGACCTGTTTCCCGACTGGTACCTCGGCAAGCACGTCACCATCCCCTTCGGCGACAGCGAGCGCAACGCGCTCGAGGCGGTGTTCGAGAAGATCCTCGCCGTCAATCTCGCCGAGCCCGCCGTCTATGTGCATCGCGACTACCACTCGCGCAACCTGATGGTCGATGTCGAAAAACCGGGCGCGCCGGGTGTAATTGATTTCCAGGATGCCGTCTACGGGCCGCTCAGCTACGATCTCGTCTCGCTGTTCAAGGATGCCTACGTCGAATGGGAGGAAGAACGCACCCTCGACTGGCTGGCGCGCTACTGGGAAACGGCGAGGAAGGCCGGCCTGCCGGTGCGCGCCGACTTCGGCGAGTTCTTCCGCGACTACGAGTGGATGGGCGTGCAGCGGCACGTCAAGGTGCTCGGCATCTTCGCGCGCCTGTTCCACCGCGACGGCAAGGACGGCTACCTCAAGGACATGCCGCTCGTCGCGAAATACCTGCGCGCCACCTGCGCACGCTATGGCGAACTGACCCCGCTGCTGCGCCTGCTCGACAAGCTCGAGAACCGCCAGGCGCAGACCGGCTATACCTTCTAGCCATGAAGGCGATGATCCTCGCGGCCGGACGCGGCGAGCGCATGCGCCCGCTCACCGACCGCACGCCCAAACCCCTGCTGCCCGTCGCCGGCAAGCCGCTGATCGTCTGGCATCTCGAGCGGCTGGCGCGCGCCGGCTTTCACGAGATCGTCATCAACCACGCGCACCTCGGCGACCAGATCGAGGCGCTGCTCGGCGACGGCGACGCCTGGCACGTGCACATCCGCTACTCCGCCGAGCCGCACGGCGCGCTGGAGACCGCCGGCGGCATCGCCAACGCGCTGCCGTTGCTGGGTAGCGAGCCGTTCCTGGTCATCAACGGCGACATCTTCTGCGACTGGGACGTCGGTCGGGCACGCTCGGCCCTCGGTCCGGATGAACTCGCGCACCTGGTGCTGGTCGACAACCCGCCGCACCACCCGCACGGCGACTTCGTCCTCGATGGCGCGGAACTCGGCGCAGGCGAGGCGGCGCGCGACAAGCCGAAGCTGACCTTCGCCGGCATCGGCATCTACCGGCCCGAACTGTTCGCCGATCTCGTGCGCGGCGAGGCGGCGAAGCTTGCCCCGCTGCTCCTCGATGCCATCGCCGCCGGCCGCGTCAGCGGCGAGCACCACCGCGGCCGCTGGGCCGACGTCGGCACGCCCGAGCGCCTCGCCGCGCTCGATGCCGAACTGCGCGCCCACCTATAATCGGGCCATGGACTTCGCCCCCTTCCTGCAGCGCCGCCTTGCCCTGCTCGCCGCCATGGACCGCCAGGGTGGCGGCGTGGCCGTCATCCCGACGGCGCCGGAGCGCGTACGCAACCGCGACACCGCCTTCCCCTATCGGGCCGACAGCTACTTCCATTACCTGACCGGCTTCCCCGAGCCCGAAGCGGTGCTGGTGCTGATCGCCGGCGCCCAACGCCAGACGATCCTGTTCTGCCGCGAAAAGGATGTCGAAAAGGAGATCTGGGACGGCTTCCGCCACGGCCCCGACGGCGCGCGGGCGACTTTCGGTTTCGATGCCGCCTATCCGGTCGGCGAGATCGACGGCCGGCTCGCCGAACTGCTGGCCGACCAGCCCGCGCTCTGGTATTCGCTCGGCCACGACGCCGCCTGGGATACGCGCATCGCCGCGGCCCTGAATGCCGTGCGCGCCCAGACGCGCGCCGGCAAGCACGCACCCGCGTCGATCCACGACGTCCGCGCCACGCTCGACGAGATGCGCCTCGTCAAGGATGCGCACGAGATCGAGCTGATGGGAAAAGCGGCGCGCATCGCCGGCGCCGCGCACCGGCGCGCGATGCGCTTCGCCGCACCGGGCAAATTCGAATACGAGGTCGAGGCCGAGTTCCTGCACGAGTTTCGCCGCCACGGCAGCCAGTTTCCGGCCTACGCGCCGATCGTCGCCGGCGGTGCCAACGCCTGCATTCTTCACTACGTCGGCAACGACCAGCCGCTCAAGGACGGCGACCTGCTGCTGATCGACGCCGGCTGCGAGCTCGACGGCTATGCGAGCGACATCACGCGCACCTTCCCGGTCAACGGCAAGTTCAGCGGGCCGCAGGCCGACATCTACGACCTGGTGCTCGACGCCCAGGCCGCCGCCATCGCCGCGATCCGGCCCGGCGCGACCTTCCTCGATCCGCACACCGCCGCCGTGCGCGTGCTGGCCCAGGGCTTCGTCGACCTGAAGCTGCTCGCGGGCAGCGTGGATGGCGTGATCGAGGCCGAAAGCTACAAGCGCTTCTACATGCACCGCACCGGGCACTGGCTGGGTCTCGACGTGCATGACGCCGGCGAGTACCGGCACGGCCCGGGCGACGACGGCTGGCGCACTCTTGTGCCGGGCATGACGCTGACCGTCGAGCCCGGCTGCTACATCCGTCCCGCCGACGACGTGCCGGCGGCGTTCTGGAACATCGGCATCCGCATCGAGGACGATGCGCTGGTGACCGCCGACGGCTGCGAGATCCTCACCGCCGACACGCCGAAGACGATCGCCGCGATCGAGGAACTGATGCGCAAATGAAAGCGCCCGTCCTGATCGTCGGCGGCGGCCCGGCCGGCATGGCGCTGGCGCTGGCGCTGCATCGCAACGGCATCGGCAGCCGCGTCGTCGATGCCCGTCCCCGCGGCGCGGCCGCCGGGGATGCGCGCATCCTCGCGCTGGCGCACGGCTCGCGCCTGGCGCTCGAAAGCCTCGGCGTGTGGGAGGGCATCCCGCATACCCCGATCGCGACGATCCACGTCTCCCAGCAAGGCGGGCTCGGCCGCACCGTGCTGCGCGCCGCGGAGGAGAACGTGCCGGCGCTCGGCTACGTGCTGTCCGCCGGCGATCTCGCACGCGCGCTCGACGCCGCACTCGCCGCGGCCGGCATCGAATACGCCGGCAACACCCCGGCGCCGACGCCGGCGGAGGCGCTGCTGACCGTGCATGCCGAGGGCCGCATCGACGGCGTCGACGACATCCGCGCGCGCGACTACGGCCAGCACGCGGTGATCTGCCTGGCGCATGCCGCGGCGGCGCAGCGCGGCACCGCCTGGGAGCGCTTCACGCCCGCCGGCCCGGTCGCGCTGCTGCCCTGCCAGGACGCCCATGCCGTCGTGCTGACCTGCCCGGCGGCCGACAGCGCACGCATCGCGGCGCTCGCCGACGCCGGTTTCCTCGCGCTGCTGCAGGAACGGTTCGGCCGGCGCGTGACGCTGACCGGCGTCTCGCCGCGGCAGGTCCATCCGCTCGGCCTGCGCATGCGCCGGCAGCCGGTCGCCGACCGCGCCGTCTGGATCGGCAACGCCGCCCAGACGCTGCACCCGGTCGCCGGCCAGGGCTTCAACCTCGCCCTGCGCGACATCATGGAGCTCGCCGAAATCCTCAGCGATGCCGCCGACCCGGGCGATGCGGCCCTGCTGGCGCGCTATGCCGCGCGGCGCCGCCTCGACCGAACCGCCACCGCAGGGTTCACCGACGGCCTGGTGCGTCTGTTCTCCAACGACTTCGCGCCGCTGCGCCACCTGCGCGGCGCCGGCCTGCTCGCGCTCGACCTCTGCCCGCCGGCCCGCTCGTTCCTGGCGCGCCGCATGATGTTCGGCGCCCGGAGTTGGTAAGCGGTAAAATCCGCAGCCCGCATTCTCCTTCCCATCCCCGCTTCATGGACTACCTCGGCTTCCAGCTGCGCAACAACCTGTTCGTCGCGCCCATGGCGGGCGTCACGGACCGGCCCTTCCGCCAGCTCTGCAAGAAGCTCGGCGCCGGCCTCGCGGTGTCGGAGATGGTGACCTCGAACTCCCTGCTCTACGGCAGCGCCAAGACGCGCCGGCGCGCCGACCACGCCGGCGAAGTCGAGCCGATCGTGGTGCAGATCGCCGGCGCCGATCCCGAACTGCTGGCGCAGGCGGCGCGCTACAACGTCGAGCGCGGCGCCCAGATCGTCGACATCAACATGGGCTGCCCGGCCAAGAAGGTCTGCAACGTGATGGCCGGCTCGGCGCTGATGCAGAACGAACCGCTCGTCGCGAAGATTCTCGAGGCAGTCGTCGATGCGGTGCCGGAAACGCCCGTCACTCTCAAGTTCCGCACCGGCTGGAACCGCGAGAACCGGAACGCGCCGACCATCGCGCGCATCGCGCAGGAATCCGGCGTGCGCGCGATCGCCATCCACGGCCGCACCCGCGCCGACCAATACCGCGGCGAGGCCGAATACGACACCATCGCCGACGTGAAGACGCGCGTCAACATCCCGGTGATCGCCAACGGCGACATCGCGACGCCGCAGCAGGCCAAGTTCGTGCTCGACTACACGCGGGCCGACGGTGTGATGATCGGCCGCGCGGCGCAAGGCCGGCCGTGGCTGTTCCGCGAGATCGAGCACTTCCTCAAGACCGGCGCCGCCCTGCCGGCGCCGACTTTCGCCGAGATCCACGCGATCCTGCGCGGCCATCTCGCCGACCTCTACACCTTCTACGGCGAGGACACCGGCGTGAAGATCGCACGCAAGCACATCAGCTGGTACACGAAGGGCATCGTCGGCGCGGCGCGCTTCCGCCATGCGATGAACCAGCTGGAGGACGTCGACGCGCAGCTGGCCGCCACCGACGAGTTCTTTCTCGGCCAGATGGCCGGCAACCTGCCGATCTACGCGGAGGCCGCATGAGCAACGACATCGGCGACTGCGTGCGCCGCACCCTCAACCGCTACTTTCGCGACCTCGACGGCGAGGCGCCGCATGCGATCTACGACATGGTGATCGGCTGCGTGGAGCGTCCGATGCTCGAGGTCGTCATGAAGCAGGCCGCCGGCAACCAGTCCGTCGCCGCCGAGATGCTCGGCATCAGCCGCAGCACCCTGCGCAGAAAACTTGCAGAACACAATCTCTCTTGAGGAGTCCCACATGAAGGTCAGTCAGGCGCTCATCAGCGTTTCCGACAAGCACGGCGCGGTCGAGTTCGCGCGCGAACTCGCCGCCCTCGGCGTCAAGCTGCTGTCGACCGGCGGCACGGCCAAGCTGCTGCGCGACGCCGGCCTCGCCGTCACCGACGTCTCCGACTACACCGGCTTCCCCGAGATGCTCGACGGCCGCGTCAAGACGCTGCACCCCAAGGTGCATGGCGGCATCCTCGGCATCCGCGGCAACGCCGAGCACGAAGCGACGATGGCCAAGCACGGCATCCCGACCATCGACCTCGTCGTGGTCAACCTCTACCCGTTCCAGCAGACCATCGCCAAGAAGGACTGCTCGCTGGAAGACGCGATCGAGAACATCGACATCGGCGGCCCGACCATGGTGCGCGCCGCGGCGAAGAACCACGGCAACGAAAAAGGCGGCTGCGCGGTGGTGGTCGAGCCGGCCGACTACGCCGGCATCATCGCCGAGATGAAAGCCAACGGCGGCGCCATCTCCACCGCCACGCGTTTCGCGCTCGCCAAGAAGGCCTTCGTGCATACCGCGCGCTACGACTCGGCCATCGCCAACTGGCTGACCAGCCTCGATACCGACAGCAAGCCCACCACCTTCCCCGAGCGCCTGCAGCTCGCCTTCGACAAGGTCGACACCATGCGCTACGGCGAGAACCCGCACCAGCAGGCGGCGTTCTACAAGGAGCCGAACCCCGTCGCCGGCAGCATCGCCTCGTATGAGCAACTGCAGGGCAAGGAGCTCTCCTACAACAACATCGGCGACGCCGACGCCGCGTGGGAAGCGGTCAAGGCCTTCGACGGCGTCACGGCATGCGTCATCGTCAAGCACGCCAACCCCTGCGGCGTGGCGCTCGGCGCCAGCGCCGAAGAAGCCTACCGGCGCGCCTTCAAGACCGACCCGACCTCGGCCTTCGGCGGCATCATCGCCTTCAATTGCGCGATCGACCAGGCGACGGCCGAGGCCGTCTCCGGCCAGTTCGCCGAGGTGATCATCGCGCCCGAGATCACCGCCGAGGCGCGCGCCGTGTTCGCCGCCAAGCAGAACCTGCGCGTGCTGGTGGTGCCCCTGCCGCAAGGGGGGCGTACCGGCGGCCAGTTCGACTACAAGCGCGTCGGCGGCGGCCTGCTGGTGCAGACCGCCGACGAGGCGCGCATCGCCCGGTCCGACATCAAGGTGGTCACCAGGCGCGTGCCGACCGAGCAGGAGATGCGGGACCTCTTGTTCGCCTGGAAGGTGGCCAAGTACGTCAAGTCGAACGCCATCGTCTACTGCAAGGACGAAATGACCGTCGGCGTCGGCGCCGGCCAGATGAGCCGCGTCGACTCGGCGCGCATCGCCGCGATCAAGGCCGAGAACAACGGTCTCACCGTGGTCGGCTCGGTGGTCGCCTCCGACGCCTTCTTCCCGTTCCGCGACGGCCTCGACGTGCTGGCCAAGGCCGGCGCCACCGCCGTGATCCAGCCCGGCGGCTCGGTGCGCGACGCGGAAGTGATCGCCGCGGCCGACGAGCAGAACATCGCGATGGTGTTCACCGGCTTCCGCCACTTCCGTCACTGATCATGAAGCTCCTCGTCATCGGTTCCGGCGGCCGCGAACATGCGCTGGCCTGGCGGCTCGCGCAGTCGCCCAAGGTGCAGAAGGTCTATGTCGCGCCGGGCAACGCCGGCACCGCCCGCGAGGACGGGCTCGAGAACCTGCCGCTCACGCACATTCCCGACCTCGTCGCCTTCGCGCGCGACAACGCCATCCACGCCACCGTCGTCGGCCCCGAGGCGCCGCTCGCCGCCGGCGTGGTCGATGCGTTCCGCCACGCCGAACTGCGCATCTTCGGCCCGACCCGGGAAGCGGCCCAACTCGAAAGCTCCAAGGACTTCGCCAAGCAGTTCATGCGCCGCCACGGCATCCCGACCGCGCAGTTCGCCACCTTCACCGACGCCGCCGCGGCGCACGCCTACATCGACGCCGAAGGCGCGCCGATCGTCGTCAAGGCCGACGGGCTGGCCGCCGGCAAGGGCGTGGTGGTCGCCATGACGGCGGACGAGGCGCACCGCGCCATCGACGACATGCTCGCCGGCAACAAGCTCGGCGAGGCGGGCAGCCGCGTGGTGGTCGAGGAGTTCCTCGAGGGCGAGGAGGCCAGCTTCATCGTCATGGCCGATGGCCACCACGCCCTGCCGCTCGCCACCAGCCAGGACCACAAGCGGCTCAGGGACGACGACCAGGGGCCGAACACCGGCGGCATGGGCGCCTATTCGCCCGCCCCGGTCGTCACCCCGGAGATCCACGCGCGCGTGATGCGCGAGGTGATCATGCCGACCATCCACGGCATGGAGAAGGACGGCATCCTGTTCACCGGCTTCCTCTATGCCGGCCTGATGATCAAGCCCGACGGCGGGCCGAGTGGATCAATAAGGGTGCTCGAATTCAACTGCCGCATGGGCGATCCCGAGACGCAGCCGATCATGCTGCGGCTCAAGAGCGACCTGCCCGACCTCGTCGATGCGGCGATCGACGGCCGCCTCGACAAGGTGGAAGCCGAGTGGGACCGGCGCGTCGCCCTCGGCGTCGTGCTCGCCGCGCACAACTACCCGGACAGCCCGCGCAAGGGCGACGTCATCCATGGCCTGCCGCAGCCCCAGCCGGACGCCCACGTCTTCCACGCCGGCACCGCCCTGAAGGACGGCCACGTCGTCACCGCCGGCGGGCGCGTGCTGTGCGTCACCGCGCTCGGCGACAACGTGCGCGCGGCGCAGAAGCGCGCCTACGAGATCGCCGACGGCATCCGCTTCGAGGGCATGCAGTACCGCCGCGACATCGGCCACCGCGCCATCCGGCGCTGAACGGACGAGCGCCCATGGACATCGCCGCCGTCCGCGCCTACTTCACCGGCCTGCAGGAACGCATCGTCGACTTCCTGGCCGACTTCGACGGCAAGCCGTTCCTGCGCGACGAATGGGTCCGGCCCGAGGGTACGGGCGGTGGCGGCGGGATTTCCCGGCTGATCGAGGAAGGCGGGTTCTTCGAGCGCGGCGGCGTCAATTTCTCGCACGTGAAAGGCGAGCGGCTACCCGCCTCGGCGAGCGCCCACCGGCCGGAACTCGCCGGCAGAAGCTGGGAGGCGATGGGCGTCTCGCTGGTGCTGCATCCGCGCAATCCCTACTGCCCGACCACGCACCTGAACGTGCGGTTTTTTGTCGCCGCCAAGGAAGGCGAGGAGCCGGTCTGGTGGTTCGGCGGCGGCATGGACCTGACGCCCTACTACGGCTTCGCCGAGGATTGCGAGCACTTCCACCGCAGCTGCCAGGCCGCGCTCGATCCCTTCGGAGCGGATCTCCATGCGCGCTACAAGAAGTGGTGCGACGAGTACTTCTTCCTGAAGCACCGCAACGAACCGCGCGGCATCGGCGGCATCTTCTTCGACGACCTGAACGAAGGCGGCTTCGAAAGATGCTTCGCGCTGGTGCAGAGCGTCGGCAACCACTTCCTGCCCGCCTACCTGCCGATCTGCACGCGGCGCCGCGACTACGGCTACGGCGAACAGCAGCGCGATTTCCAGGCCTACCGGCGCGGCCGCTACGTCGAGTTCAACCTGGTGTGGGACCGCGGCACGCTGTTCGGCCTGCAATCGGGCGGGCGCACCGAGGCGATCCTGATGTCGCTGCCGCCGATCGTCAAATGGCGCTACGCCTGGCATCCCGAGCCGGGCAGCCCGGAAGCGAAGCTCTACACCGACTTCCTGCCGCCGCGCAACTGGATCTGAGGCCTGAGTTCGGCGCACTGCGCCGCGGCGCGGTAGTGGCGGTTCGCGTCGTCCGGCCGCTCCAGCCGGTCGAACAGGCGCGCCAGTTCGATGTGCGCCGCGCAGCTCGGCGCCACCGCCAGCGAGGCTTCGCAGTAGCTCTGCGCCTTCCCCCACAGCTGCCGCTGGATGCAAAGCCGGCCCAGCGCCAGCAGCAGGCCCGCGTCCTGCGGGTGCGCCAGCAGCCACTTCTCGCAATGGGCGAGGCGGCCGAGTGCGTCGCCTCCCGGGCAGGTGGCGTAGGCATCGAGCAGTGCCGACTCCCAGCGCTCGTCGAGATAGTCCTCGATCAGCTGCGCGCTCTCGGCGCAGGCGCCGGCGGCGGCCAGCGCCGCGGCGGCGCGCTGTGCCAGCCGCGGGTCGAGCCGGTCGGCGGCGGGCATGTCGCGCCAGAAGCGAACCAGCTGCGCGGCGTCGCCGGCCAGCGCGTCGAGCATGCCGTGATAGGCGTGCAGGCGCAGCGGCTGCGCCTGCTCCGGCGTCAGCGCCTTGTGCTTTTCGAGCTGGCGCGCGAGGCGCAGCATTTCCGCCCAGTCGCCGCTTCCCTGGGCCAGCCGCAAGGCCAGCCGCTGGGCGGCGATCTGGCGGCGCTCCTGCGGACCCAGTTGTTCCAGCGCGGCGGCGGCGGCAGCGTAATCGCGCGCATCGAGCGCGATGCGGACCGCGGCCATCAGCCGCGCCGTGCGCCAGCCGGCCGCATCCAGGCTCTCGCAGCGGGCCTCCCAGGCGGCGATGCGCGCGGGGTCGCGCAGCGCGTTGGCCGCCTTCAGGCCGACGAGGGCGGCAATGCCATGCACGGACGCCGCCTCGCCGGCGCCGAGTTCTTCCGCCGCCGCGTGCTGCCCCGCTTTTTCCGCGCTCTTCAGCGCACCGCTGTAGCGCCCTTCCCAGAACAGGCGCAGCGCCTCGTGCGCCGCGCGCTCGTCGCGCCGGCGGGCGCGCCGCGTGCGGAACTCCGCGACGACGCGCGGCAGGCCGAGCGTGACGGCGACCGCGCGCAGCAGCAGATAGAGCGCGAGCAGCGCCGCCAGCTGCGCCAGCACGAACAGATTGAGGGAGAGTTCGGCGCGCCACGGCGGCACCACCAGGAGCACGTAGCCGTCGGTCAGGCGGCCGAGCAGGGCGACGCCGATCGCCAGCGCGGCCAAGGTCAGCAGCCAGAACAGCGAACGCATGCCGGTCAGCGCCCCGCGCCGCGATCACCGCGGTCACGACTGAGCTTGAAGTTGCGCAGCGCCGCCAAGGTCTCGTTGAGTTCGACCGGTTCGCGCATCACGTCGAGGCGCGCGAGGCTCTTCAGCGTCGCCTGCGCCTCCTGCACGACAGGCGCTTTCACGTCGAAATACTGCCCGAGCCAGGCATCGGCCTGACGCAGATCGCTCTGGAAGCTGCGGCCGTCGCGCGCCAGCAGCGCCAGGCGCGCGGAAAGCAGGCGCAGGCGCAGGTTCTCGCGCAGGAAGAAGGTCTCGCGCGGCGACAGCAGGCCGGGGTCGGGACGGTCGATCCGCTCGATGCGCACGAGCTGGCGCAGCTCCTGCCACAGGTCGCCGAACCAGCCGCGCAGCAGTGCCTGCCAGTCGAAACCCGGCGCCGGCGGGGCGGCGCCAACAGTCTCCCCTGCCGCGAGGGAGGGGCTGGGGGTGGGCGGGACTTTGGCGGGCGCGGCCTTTTTCGCCGGCTCGGCCGGCCGCTGCTCGAAGGCGAGCGGCAGCTGCGGCACGGCATTCTGCAAGGCATCGAGCTTGAGGGCGATGCCCGACACGTCCGCACCCGGCAGCGCCTTGAGGCGCTCGATGTCGCGCGCGATCAGCTTGCGCAGGTTGAGGAACTGCGGCTGGGCGCTCTTCGCCAGGCGCGCCTCGGCGCCCGAGAGCGCGATCAGCGCCGCCTCGACGTTGCCCGCCAGTTGCAGCTGCTGCGCGGCGATGGCGACGCTCTGCTCGATCTCCGCGAGCAGGCGGTCGTCGCGCACATGCGTCAGCTCCTGGTACATCGTCTCGAGCGCGAGCTGCTGGCTGCGCGCCTCGGCCAGCTGCGCCTCGAGCGCGCCGACCTTGGCCTGCAGGGCGTCGAGCGCCGTGCGGTCCTGCCTGGCGCCGGCCTGCGCCGTGCGCTGCGCCGTCTCGTTCTCGGCGAGCCGGCGCCCCAGTTCCTCCCGGGTCGCCTCGAGCCGCGCGTGGCCCAGCCAGGCGAGCACCGCGACGCCGAGCAGCGCCGCGCCGGCGAGCAGCCACGGCGCCAGCGCGAACGGCGCCTTCGCTTCGGCCTCGTTCTGCGCCGCGGGGACGGGGGCCGGCAGGGTGAGCGCCGGCTGCTGTTCCGGATGGGAGGACGGTTCGGTCGTCATGAGTGCGAAAAATACTCCAAAAGCCCGGCGAGCAGGCCGGCGTCGGCCGGGCCGGTCTCGATCACCTCGTGCAGGCCGAGGGCGCGCGCCTGCGCGGCGATGCGCGCGTGCGGCACGAAGGTCGGCGTGCGCTTGAGCCAGCCCTGGCCGAGCTTGCCGACCATGTCGCAGAGATTGCGCAGGCCCTCGCTGCTGGTGACGGTCAGCGCGTCGAGCCGCCCCTCGCTCCACAGCTTGAGCAGCGGCGCCGGGTCGGTGGCCGGCATGCCGCGCCGGTAGCAGGTGACGTAGTCCACTTCGGCGCCGCGCGCTTTCAGCGTGTCGCCGAACAGGTCGCGGCCGCCGTCGCCGCGGAAGATGACGACGCGCCTGCCCGCGACGTCGGCGAACTCCGGCAGCGCCAGCAGCGCCTCGGAATCGAAGCGCTGCTGCGGCGCGACGACGTCGCGGATGCCGTGACGCGCCAGCGCCTGCTCGCTGCTCTTGCCGACCGTCGCGACGCGCACGCTCTCCGGCCACTGGCGGCGGGCGAGGATTACCGCCAGCGCCTTGTCCACCGCGTTCGGGCTGACGAACATCGCCCAGTCGTACTGGTCGAGGCGGATCGCCGCGTCGAGCAGCGGCGTGGTGTCGTCGAGATCCTCGATCGCCAGCACGGGGAACAGCACGGGATGCGCGCCGAGCTCGGCCAGCGCTTCGGCCAGATGCGCCGCCTGGCCCGCCGGCCGCGTGACGACGATGTGCCGCCCCGCCAGCGCCGAGTTTGTCGCTGCGTCAGCCAAGCGCGGCGAGAATCTCGTTGGCGCCCTGCGCGCGCAGGGCCTCGACCAGCTTGAGGCCGAGGCTCTCCGGGTCGGCGGACGGGCCGCTGTGCTCGGCGCGCGCGATGCGCGTGCCGTCGGGCGTCGCCACCAGGCCGCGCAGGCGCAGCGTGCCGTTCGCAGGTTCGGCCATGTCAGCATAGGCGCCGAGCGGCACCTCGCAGCTGCCCGCCAGCGCGCGCGAGACGGCGCGCTCGGCGCGCACGCAGGCGGCCGTCGCGGCATCGTTGAGCGGCTTCATCCATGCCGCCACCTCGGGCCGGTCGGCCAGCGCCTCGATGCCGAGCGCGCCCTGGCCGGCGGCCGGCAGCGAGGCCTCGGCCGGGATCGTCGAGCGGATGCGTTCCGCGAGGCCGAGGCGCGTCAGGCCGGCGGCGGCGAGGATGATCGCGTCGTACTGGCCCTCGTCGAGCTTCCTCAGCCGGGTGTCCAGGTTGCCGCGCAGCGAGGAGACGGCCAGATAGGGATACATCGCGCGCAGCTGCGCCTCGCGGCGCAGGCTGGAGGTGCCGACCACCGCGCCGGGCGGCAGGTCCTCGAGGCGCCCGTACCTGTTCGAGACGAAGGCGTCGTAGGGCACCTCGCGCGGGCCGATCGCCACCAGCGCGAATTCCGGCTCGAGCACCATCGGCACGTCCTTCATCGAATGCACGGCGATGTCGGCGCTGCGGTCGAGCAGCGCGGTCTCGAGTTCCTTGACGAACAGGCCCTTGCCGCCGACCTTGGCGAGCGGCCGGTCGAGGATCTGGTCGCCGCGCGTCGTCATGCCCATCAGCTCGACGCGGCACGCCGGATATAATTTGCGCAGAAGATCACGCACGTGCTCCGCCTGCCAGAGGGCGAGGCGCGATTCGCGCGTGGCGATAACGATACGGTCGGGCGTGGAGGTCACTTGAGACTTTCCGGTAAATGAGAACAGCATGAACGATTCAGCCGCAGCGGCCGATCCTTTGATCGAGGCAAATTCTAGCATCCGGCCCCCGGCCGGCCCGGCCTCCGCCGACAAGGACGCCCCGCTGTTCGCGGACATCCGCCTGCTCGGCCGCCTGCTCGGCGACGTGATCCGCGACCAGGAAGGCGAGGCGGTGTTCGCCATCGTCGAGCGCGTGCGCGCGCTGTCGGTGCGCTTCCGCCGCCACGACGACCAGGCCGCGCGCGCCGAGCTCGACGCGCTGCTCAACGGCCTGACGCGCGAGCAGACCAACCTCGTGGTGCGCGCCTTCAGCTACTTCTCGCACCTCGCCAACATCGCCGAGGACCAGCATCACATCCGCCGCGCGCGCGCCCATGCGCTGGCCGGCACGAAGTCGCCCAAGCCGCGCGAGGGCAGCTTCGCCCACGCTGCGGCGCGTGCCCGCACGCTCGGCATCGGCACCGACAAGCTCGCCGGCTTTTTCGCCCGCGCCGCCGTCGCGCCGGTGCTCACCGCCCACCCGACCGAGGTGCAGCGCAAGAGCATCCTCGACCGCGAGTGGAAGATCGCCCGCCTGCTTGACGCGCGCGACCGCCAGCCGCTGACGCCCGACGAGCTGGCCGAGAACGAAGAGGCGCTGCGCCGCGCGATCATGATCCTGTGGCAGACGCGCATGTTGCGCACCGCGCGGCTGGCGGTGATGGACGAGGTGAACAACGCGCTGTCCTACTACGACACCACCTTCCTGCGCGAGCTGCCGCGCCTGCACAACGGCATCGAGGACCAGATGGGCGCGCCGGTGCCGGCCTTCCTGCGTCCCGGCTCGTGGATCGGCGGCGACCGCGACGGCAACCCCTTCGTCACCGCCGACATCCTGCAGCGCGCCCTCAACGCCCAGAGCCGCAAGGCCTTCGCCTTCTACCTGGAGCAGACGCACCTGCTCGGCGGCGAACTGTCGTCCTCCGAGCTGCTGGTGAACATCTCGGACGAGCTGCGCGCGCTGGCCGCCGCCTCGCCCGACCGCAACCCGCACCGCGACGACGAGCCCTACCGCCGCGCCATCGCCGGCATCTACGCGCGGCTGGCCGCGACGGCGCGCGCGCTCGACCATATGGAGGCGCTGCGCCACCCGGTCGCCGAGGCGCCGCCCTACGCCGACTGCGCGGAATACGCCGCCGAGCTCGACATCCTCGACCACTCGCTGAAACGCCATGGCGCCGCGCTGCTGGCGCGCGGCCGCCTGCGCCGCCTGCGCCGCGCCGTCGAGCTGTTCGGCTTCCATCTCGCGCCGCTCGACCTGCGGCAGAACTCCGACGTGCATGCGCGCACGGTGCACGAGCTGTTCGAGACCGCGCGCCCCGGCACCGACTACGCCGGCCGCAGCGAGGAAGGCCGCATCGCCCTGCTGCTCGCCGAACTGGCGACGCCGCGGCTGCTCGCCTCGCCCTACTGGAGCTACTCGGAGGAGACCGCCGGCGAGCTGGCGATCTTCCACGCCGCGCGCGACATGCACCGCCGCTACGGCAAGGCGGCGATCCAGAACGTCATCATCTCGAAGAGCGAGGGCGTCTCCGACGTCCTCGAGGTCGCGCTGCTGCTCAAGGAGGCCGGGCTGCTGCGCCCGCGCGAGGGCGAGCTCGACGTCAACATCGTGCCGCTGTTCGAGACCATCGGCGATCTCGAGCGCGCCGGCGCGGTGATGGACCGGCTGTTCTCGCTGCCCGCCTACCTGCGCCTGCTGGCCAGCCGCGGGCGGCTGCAGGAGGTGATGCTCGGCTACTCCGACAGCAACAAGGACGGCGGCTTCCTGATGTCGAACTGGGCGCTCTACCGCGCCGAGATCACCCTCGTCGAGGTGTTCCGCATGCGCGGCGTGAAGCTGCGCCTGTTCCACGGCCGCGGCGGCACGGTCGGCCGCGGCGGCGGGCCGAGCTACCAGGCGATCCTCGCCCAGCCGGCCGGCGCCGTGCAGGGCGCCATCCGCATCACCGAGCAGGGCGAGGTGATCGCCTCGAAATACGCCAACCCCGAGCTCGGCCGCCGCAATCTCGAGGTGCTGGTGGCCGCCACGCTCGAGGCCACGCTGCTGCCGCGCGAGCACGACAACCCGCAGGAGGACTGCCTCGCCGCGATGGCCGAGCTGGCCGACGCGGCCTTCCGCGCCTACCGCGCGCTGGTGTACGAGACGCCGGGGTTCGAGCAGTACTTCTGGGAATCGACCGTCATCAGCGAGATCGCGCAGCTCAACATCGGCAGCCGCCCCGCCTCGCGCAAGAAGACCACCGCCATCGAGGACCTGCGCGCGATCCCCTGGGTGTTCTCGTGGTCGCAGTGCCGCCTGATGCTGCCCGGCTGGTACGGCTTCGGCTCCGCCTACGCCGCCTTCATCGCGGCGCGCGGCGACGCCGGCCTCGCGCTGCTGCGCCACATGAACCGGGAATGGGGCTTCTTCCGCACCATGCTCGCCAACATGGACATGCTGCTGGCCAAGACCGACATCGCGCTGGCCGAGCGCTACGCCGGGCTGGTGCGGGACGCGGCGCTGCGCGCAACGATCTTCGGCCGCATCAAGGCCGAATGGCAGGCGACCATCGACGCGCTGCTTGCCATCACCGGGCAGGACGAACTGCTGGCGGACAACCCGCTGCTCAAGCGCTCGATGCGCAACCGCTACCCCTACCTCGACCCGCTCAACCACCTGCAGGTCGAACTGCTGCGCCGCTACCGCTCCGGCGCGCCGTGGAGCGACGACGACCGCGTGAAGAGCGGCATCCACCTCACCATCAACGGCGTCGCGGCCGGCCTGCGCAACAGCGGCTGACGGCCGGCGCCGCCCCGCCAGCGCCGAGTTTCTACTCGAACTCGACCAGCAGGTCCTTGGCGTTGACCGGCTCGCCGTGGCGCGCGTGGATCGCCTTGACGACGCCGTCGCGCTCCGCCGTGAGCATGGTCTCCATCTTCATCGCCTCGATCGAGACGAGCGGATCGCCCTTCGCCACCTTCTGGCCCGCATGGGCGGCGACGGTGACGATGGTGCCCGGCATCGGCGCGCCGAGGTGCTTCGGGTTGCCCTCCTCGGCCTGCGGCTTGGCGCGGGCAGCGGCCAGCCCGGCCTTCGGCACGCGGATCACGCGCGACTGGCCGTTGAGCTCGAAGAAGACCTTGACCATGCCCTCCTCGTCCGGCCCGGCGGTGCCCTGCTGCGAGATGATCAGGCTCTTGCCGCGCTCGAGGTCGACCGTGATCTCCTCGCCCTGCGCCAGGCCGTAGAAGAAGGCCGGCGTCGGCAGCAGCGAGACGTCGCCGTAGTGGCCGCGGTGCGCCGCGTAGTCCTTGAAGACCTTCGGATACATCAGATACGAGGCGAGGTCGTTGTCGTCGATCTGCCGGCCGGTCGCCTTCTCTGCCTCGGCGCGCTTCGCCTCGAGGTCGACCGGCGGCAGCGAGTCGCCGGCGCGGCCCTTGAGCGGCGCCTCGCCTTTCAGCACCTTCCTCTGCAGCTCGAGCGGGAAGCCGTCGGCGGGAAAGCCGAGTTCGCCGCGCATCAATGAAATGACGGAGTCGGGGAAGGCGATCTCGCGCGCCGGGTCTTTCACGTCCGCCGGCGTCAGCCCGTTGGCGACCATGAACAGCGCCAGGTCGCCGACGACCTTCGAGGTCGGGGTGACCTTGACGATGTCGCCGAACAGCAGGTTGACGTCGGCATAGGCCCTGGAGACTTCGCCCCAGCGGTGCTCGATGCCCATCGCGCGCGCCTGTTCGCGCAGGTTCGTGTATTGGCCGCCGGGCATCTCGTGGCGGTAGACGTCGGCGGTACCGGAGCGGATGTCGGCCTCGAAGGGCGCGTACTGGCGGCGCACGCCTTCCCAGTAGAGCGACAGGCTCTGCAGCGCGTCGAAATCGACGCCCGGATCGCGCTCCGTGCCGGCCAGCGCGGCGGCGATGGCGCCGAGGTTGGGCTGCGAGGTGAGGCCGCTCATGCTGTCGAGCGCGCCGTCGACGGCGTCGCAGCCGGCTTCGACGGCGGCAAGCACCGAGGCGGCGGCGATGCCGCTCGTGTCGTGGGTGTGGAAGTGGATCGGCAGAGAAATCTCGTTCTTCAGCGCGCGCACCAGCTCGCGCGCGGCGCGCGGCTTGCAGACGCCGGCCATGTCCTTGATGGCGAGGATGTGCGCGCCGGCCTTCTCCAGTTGCCTGGCGAGATCGACGTAGTACTTGAGGTTGTACTTGGGCCGCTTGGCGTCGAAGAGGTCGCCGGTGTAGCAGATCGCCGCCTCGCACAGCGCGCCGGACTCGATCACCGCGTCCATCGCCACGCGCATGTTGTCCACCCAGTTGAGCGAGTCGAACACGCGGAACACGTCGATGCCTTCCTGCGCCGCGCGCTGCACGAAGAAGCGCACGACGTTGTCGGCGTAGTTGGTGTAGCCGACGGCGTTCGAGGCGCGCAGCAGCATCTGGAACAGGACATTCGGCACGGCGGCACGCAGGCGCTGCAGACGCTCCCACGGGTCTTCCTTGAGGAAGCGCATCGCCACGTCGAAGGTGGCGCCGCCCCAGCATTCGAGCGAGAACAGCTGCGGCGCCAGGCGCGCGTAGTGCGGCGCGATCTCGGTGAGGTCGTGGGTGCGCATGCGCGTGGCGAACAGCGACTGGTGCGCGTCGCGCATCGTCGTGTCGGTGAGCAACACGCGCTTCTCGTCGCGCATCCACGCGGCGAACCTGGCGGCGCCGAGCTCCTTGAGCTTGTCGCGCGTGCCGGCCGGCGGCGGCGCGGCGAGATCGACGCCGGTCGGCTTGAGCGGCCGGGCGAGCGGCAGCGCTGGAATGGTGCGGCCCTTCATCTCGGGGTTGCCGTTGACCATCACGTCGCCGAGGAACTTGAGCAGGCGCGTCGCGCGGTCGCGGCGCTTCTGGAACTTGAACAGCTCGGGCGTCTCGTCGATGAAGCGCGTCGTGCATTCGCCCGAGAGGAACAGCGGATGGGCGATGACGTTCTCGAGGAACAGCAGGTTCGACGCCAGGCCGCGCAGGCGGAACTCGCGCAGCGCGCGATCCATGCGGTGCGCCGCCTCGATGGGGTTGTGGCCCCAGGCGGTGACCTTGACCAGCAGCGAGTCGTAATAGGGGGTGATCACCGCACCCGCATAGGCGGTGCCGCCGTCGAGGCGGATGCCGAAGCCGGCCGGGCTGCGATAGACGTTGATGCGGCCGTAGTCGGGCGTGAAGCCGTTCTCCGGATCCTCGGTGGTGATGCGGCATTGCAGGGCGTGGCCGTTGAGCTTGACGTCCTGCTGCTGCGGCACGTACGAATCCTCGGCGCCGATCTTCGCCCCTTCGGAGAGGCGGATCTGCGCCTTGACGATGTCCACGCCGGTGACGAGCTCGGTGACGGTGTGCTCGACCTGGATGCGCGGATTGACCTCGATGAAGTAGAACCGGTCGGTGTCGGCGTCCATCAGGAACTCGACGGTGCCGGCGTGGGTGTAGTTCGCCGCCTTCGCCAGCTTGAGCGCCGCCGCGCAGAGCTCGGCACGGCGCGCGTCGGTGAGATAGGGCGCCGGGGCGCGCTCGACCACTTTCTGGTTGCGCCGCTGCACCGAGCAGTCGCGCTCGAACAGGTGCACCAGGTTGCCGTGCAGATCGCCCATCACCTGCACCTCGACGTGACGCGCGCGGCGCACCAGTTTTTCCAGATAGACCTCGTCGTTGCCGAAGGCGGCGGCGGCCTCGCGGCGCGCGACCTCCATCGCCGGGCCGAGCTCGGCCTCGTTCTCGACGACGCGCATGCCGCGCCCGCCGCCGCCCCAGCTCGCCTTGAGCATCAGCGGGTAGCCGACCGCGGCGGCCTGCCGCTGCGCGGCATCGAGGTCGCGCGGCAGCGCGCCGGTGGCCGGCACCACCGGGACGCCGGCCTTCTCCGCCAGTTCGCGCGCCGACACCTTGTTGCCCAAGAGGCGCATCACTTCGGGCTGCGGGCCGATGAAGACGATGCCCGCTTTCGCGCAGGCCTCGGCGAAGTCGGGGTTCTCGGACAGGAAGCCGTAGCCCGGGTGGATCGCATCGACATGCGCCTCCTTGGCGATGCGGATGATGTCGTCGATGTCGAGGTAGGCGGCGATCGGTTTCTTGCCGGCGCCGACCAGGTAGGACTCGTCGGCCTTGAAGCGGTGCAGCGCGAAACGGTCTTCGTTGGAGTAGATGGCGACGGTGCGGATGCCCAGTTCGCTGGCGCCGCGCAGGACGCGGATCGCGATTTCGCTGCGGTTGGCGACGAGGAGGCTCTTGATCGGTTTCATGGCGGCGGACTGGAATATGGGGAAAGGCTTATTTTATTGCATTGCATCAATGCTCGCCGCCTCGCCAGCGCCGAGTTTGTGCGCGAGGCGGCTTACAGGCCGAGGCTTTCCTTGACCTGCGGCCACTGCCGCCGGCTGACCGGCAGATGTTCCGGCACGCCCTTGAGGCGCAACGCCCAGTGCGGCTCGCCGCCCGGCTCGGTGGGGTCGGCCTCCCGCAGCACGCCGGCCACGGCCTCGGCCGCGACGAGGCAGTTGCGGTGGATGCGCACGAAGCGCGGCGCGAATTCGCTTTCGAGGTGGGCGAGCGATTCCTCGAGCAGGTATTCGCGCTCGGCGGTACGCAAGGTGACGTACTTCTGCTCGGCGCGCAGGTAGAGCACCTCGGCGGCCGGAACGAGCAGCACGCCGCCGCGCTCGACCACGCGCAGCCGCGTACGGCCCGCCGGCGCCAGTGCCTGCAGCAGCGGGTCGGCCGGCAGCAGGCGGCGCGCCTTCCTGAGCGCCTCCAGCAGGCGCGCCGCCTTCGCCGGCTTCAGCAGGTAATCGGCGGCGGCCAGCTCGAAGGCCTTGAGGGCGAACTCGTCGTAGGCGGTGACGAACACCACGGCCGGCGGCCGGGGCAGGCCGGCCAGCTGCTGCGCGAGCTCGATACCGTCCATGCGCGGCATGCGGATGTCGATCAGCGCGATGTCGGCCGGTGTTTCGGCAGGCAGTGTCGCGAGCAGATCGAGCGCCGCGCAGCCGTCGCCGGCCTCGCCGACGACGCGGTGCGGGAAGTCGGCGGCGATGTCATCCAGCAGCTGGCGCAGGCGGCTGCGCGCCGGCGCTTCGTCGTCGACCAGCAGGATGCCGGGCGGGCGCGGCATCTCGCTCATGCCGCGCTCCGCAGCGGCAAGTCGACGCGCACGCGATAGCGGCCGTCCGCCACGCCGCATTCGAGCCGCGCCTCGAGATCGTAGAACAGCAGCAGCCGTTCGCGCAGGTTGTCCAGCGCCATGTGGCTGCCGGCGCGCTGCCCCGGCGCATCCGGCAGCGGGTTGTCGATCTCGATGCGCACGCCGTCGCGCGTCGGGGCGATGCGCACATGGATTGCCGTCGGCGCCGTGGCCGGCTCGACGCCGTGGTAGATGGCGTTTTCGAGCAAGGGCTGCAAGAGCAGCGGCGGCGCGAGGGTTTCCGGCAGCATGTCCGCCACCTCCCAGCGCACCTGTAGCCGCTCGCCGAGGCGCAAGTGCTCGATGTCGAGATACTTGCGCGCCAGCGCGATCTCCGCCGACAGCGGCGTCAGTTCGCGGTTGTCGCGCATCAGCGCGCGGAACAGCTCGGCCAGTTCCTCCAGCGCCGCCTCGGCGCGGCGCGGCTCCTCGCGCATCACGCCGAGCACGGCGTTCAGGCTGTTGTAGAGGAAGTGCGGGCGGATGCGCGCGGTGAGCGCGGACAGGCGCGCCTCGGCCAGCGCCGGGGTCTGAGCGCGCACGCGCAGATCGAACCAGTAGAGCATCAGCAGCGCGGCGACGCCTGCGCCCAGCGGCGCGCGCCAGCCGCCTTGTCCGTTCATGAGGCGCGCCAGCAGGAAATCCGTGCCGGCGAACGCCGCCATCGTCAGCAGCGTCACCGCAGCGATGCCCGCCAGCGCCGGCAGGCCCTGCAGCCGGAGCGCCAGCATATAGAGCGCGGTCAGCGTCAGCAGCAGGGCCGGCTCGACCAGCGCCGCCAGTTCGGCGAGCTCGGCGGGCAAGCGGGCCGGCGCGCGATTCTCGACCAGCGCCACCGCGAGCATCAGGCCGTTCGCGGCCAGCAACAAACGCAGCCAGACCCCCTGGTTGCGGAAGTCGGGCAGGCGGAAGGCGGGCGGGCGCAAGGGTATACTCATGGTTTCACAAGAATTTATCCGGCATTTCCCGGCACATTATGTCAGATCGCACCTCCGCAGACCAATCGGGCAAGATCTGGTCCGGTCGTTTCGCCGAACCCGTCTCCGACCTCGTCAAACGCTACACCGCTTCGGTGTTCTTCGACAAGCGCATGGCCGTGCAGGACATCCGCGGCTCGCTCGCCCACGCGAAGATGCTGGCGCGCCAGGGCATCATCACGAACGACGACCTCGCCGCCATCGAGCGCGGCATGGCGCAGATCGCCGCCGAGATCGAGACGGGCACCTTCGCCTGGAACCTCGACGACGAGGACGTGCACCTCAACATCGAGAAGCGCCTCACTGCGCTGATCGGCGACGCGGGGAAACGGCTGCACACCGGCCGCTCGCGCAACGACCAGGTCGCCACCGACATCCGCCTCTGGCTGCGCGACACGATCGACACGCTGGACGGCCTGTTCGCCGACCTGATGCGCGCCCTGCTCGAAGTCGCCGAGGCGCACGCGGCGACGCCGCTGCCGGGCTTCACCCACCTGCAGGTCGCCCAGCCGGTCACCTTCGGCCACCACCTGCTCGCCTACGTGGAAATGCTGTCGCGCGACCGCGCGCGCTTCGCCGATTGCCGCAAGCGCGTCAATCGCCTGCCGCTCGGCGCCGCCGCCCTGGCCGGGACCACCTTCCCGATCGATCGCGAGTTCGTCGCGCGCGAACTCGGCTTCGACGGCATCTGCGCGAACTCGCTCGACGCGGTGTCGGACCGCGACTTCGCGATCGAGTTCTGCGCCGCCGCTTCGCTGGCGATGGTGCACATCTCGCGCTTTTCCGAGGAGCTGATCCTCTGGATGAGTCCGCGCGTCGGCTTCATCGACCTGGCCGACCGCTTCTGCACCGGCTCGTCGATCATGCCGCAGAAGAAGAACCCGGACGTGCCGGAACTCGCGCGCGGCAAGAGCGGCCGCGTCTTCGGCCACCTGATGGGCCTGCTCACCCTGATGAAGGGCCAGCCGCTCGCCTACAACAAGGACAACCAGGAAGACAAGGAACCGCTGTTCGACACGGCCGACACCCTGGTCGACACGCTGCGCATCTTCGCCGACATGGTGCCGGGCATTCGGGTCAAACCGGAAGCGATGGCGGCCGCCTTGAAACAAGGCTTCGCCACGGCGACCGACCTAGCCGATTATCTCGTCAAGAAGGGCCTGCCCTTCCGCGACGCGCACGAGGCCGTGGCCCGCGCCGTGCGCGCCGCCGAACAGCAGGGCTGCGATCTCGCCGACCTGCCGCTCGCCGAACTGCGGGCGTTCTCGCCGCTGATCGGCGAGGAGGTGTTCGGCGTGCTGACCGTCGCCGGCTCGCTCGCCGCGCGCGATCATCCGGGCGGCACGGCGCCGCAGCAGGTCAGGGCCGCGATCGCCCGCCTGCGCGCCGCGCTCTGAAGCACCCCATGGAAAAGATCGGCGGCAAATACGAGATCGTCCGCCAGCTCGGCGAGGGCGCGACCGCCACCGTCCATCTCTGCTACGACCCCTTCGCCGAGCGCGAAGTCGCGGTCAAGCGCATCTTTCCGGAGATTCTCGACGACCGCAAGCGCGGCAAGCAGTTCCGCCACCTGCTGATGAACGAGGCTTCGCTCGCCGGCAAGCTGGTCCACCCGCACATCGTGCAGATCTTCGACGCGGTGATCGGCGACGACGAAAGCTACATCGTCATGGAATACGTGCCGGGCGGCACGCTCGAGCCCTATTGCACGCCGGACAGCCTGCTGCCGATCGACCGTGTCGTCGAGATCGTCTTCAAGTGCACGCGCGCCCTCGAGTACGCCAACCGGCTCGGCATCACGCACCGCGACATCAAGCCGGCCAACATCCTGCTCGCCCAGCCCGACGGGCCGGACGGCATCGCCGGCGGCGACATCAAGATCTCCGACTTCGGCGCCTGCATCCAGACCAGCGGCGACCAGACGCAGACCCAGGTGATGGGCGTCGGTTCGCCGGCCTACATGTCGCCGCAGCAGCTGCGCGAGCAGAACATCAACCATCAGACCGACATCTACGCGCTCGGCGTGGTGATGTTCCAGCTGCTCACCGGCCGGCTGCCGTTCCAGGCCAGCAGCAACTACGGCATGATCTACCAGATCTGCAACATCGAGCCGCCGACGCCTTCGTCCCTGCGCAGCGACCTGCCGCCCGCGCTCGACGCGATCGTCGCGCGCGCGATGAAGAAGGATCTCGGCGACCGCTATGCCACCTGGGCGGAGTTCGCCCACGGCCTGGCGCAGGCGTTTCGCAGCCACGAACTGACGCTGCAGCAGCAGGAAGTGCCGGACAGCGAGAAATTCGAAAACTTGCGCGCGCTCAGGTTCTTCGACGATTTTTCCGACGTCGAGATCTGGGAGATCGTCCGCTTCGCGCGCTGGGAAACTGCGGCGGCCGGCACTTGCCTGATGCGCGACGGCGATCCGGGCGACTATTTCTGCGTGATCCTCGACGGCATGGTCGAGGTCGGCAAGGCGGAGCACGTGCTGGGCCGTCTCGAGCGCGGCGAGATATTCGGCGAGATCGCGGTGATCGACCGCCGCCATCCGCGCCGGGTCGCAGACGTCACCACCGTGACCGACACGCGCATCGTCCATATTCCCGGCCATTCGCTGCGCCAGGCCTCGGAAGCCTGCCGCATGCACTTCTACCAGGGTTTCCTGCTCGTCCTCTCCGAACGGCTGGCGCGCACCAACGTCCTGCTCGCCCATAGCTGATGGCCGCATCGGAAACCGCGGACCAGCCGCGCCGTTTCAGGAAGACCGGTCCCGCGTCTCGGCTCGAGGCGGAGATCGACGGACTCGCGGCGCTGCGCGCCGCGCAGGCGGTGCACGTTCCGGACACCTTCGGCATCGACCTCACCCCGGCCGGCGAAACCTGCCTCGAACTCGAGTATCTGGAAATCCGTCCCCTCGACCGCGCCAGCGGCGCGCGGCTCGGCACGCAGCTGGCCGAACTGCACCGGCATGCCGGCGACGCCTACGGCTGGCCGCGCGACAACTTCATCGGCGACACGCCGCAGTCGAACCAGACGCACCTGACGTAGACCGGCTTCTTCGCCGCCGAGCGGCTGCGGCCGCAACTCGCCCGGGCCGGCGGCAATGGCATGGAACGGACGCTACGGGACAAGGGCGAGCGAATCGCCGAAAACCTCGGCGCATTCTTTCTGTTAGGCAGCGGCCTTCATCAGGTCGCCGAGCTTGGCCTGCAGTTCGCCGGCCTGGTACATCTCGGTCATGATGTCGCAGCCGCCGATGAACTCGCCGCGGATGTAGAGCACCGGGATCGTCGGCCAGTCGGCGTAGGCGCGCAATTCGGGCACCGTGTCCGGCTCCGCCAACACGTTCACGTCGGCAAAATCGACGCCGCAGACCTTGAGAATCTGCGCGGCCCGGCCGGAAAAGCCGCAGGTCGGGAAGTGCTTGGTGCCTTTCATGAACAGCACGACGGGACTGTTGGACACGATCTCGTGGATCTTCTCTCGATTCATGGGAGGGGGCCTCGAAGGATTAGTTGACGGTTTTAGTAGGGCAAGTCTACCGGCCGGGCGCATGCCGGTCAAGCCGGCCGGCGATGTCCGGCAACTCGGCCGTCACCAGGGCGCCGACCAGGATCACCGACCACGAAAGGTAGAGCCACAGCAGGAAGATCGGTATCGCCGCGAAGGCACCGTAGATCAGGGTGTAGGTGGGCAGCTTGACGACGTAGAGGGCGAACAGGCGCTGCATTGCGACGAAGGCCAGCGCGGCGCAGGTCCCGGAAATCCCGGCATGCCAGCGCGACACGCTGCGGTTCGGCAAGGTCCAGTAGAGCAGGCTGAACAGCAGCGCAAGGAAGGCCAGCGGCAGGGCTTCGGAGAAGGCGATACGCACCCAGCGCGGCTCGTCGACCAGCCCGAAGGAAGCCGTGGCGAGGAAGGTGATGCTCGCCAGGGCGCCGCCGAAGACCAGCGGGCCGGCCAGCAGCGCGAGCAGATGCAGGCCGAGGCGCCGCAGCCAGGGCCGGTGCTTCTGCACGCGCCAGATCGCGTTGAAGGTGCGCTCGATGGTGAGCATCTGCAGCAAGGCGGTCGCAGCAAGGATCGCCAGGCCGATCCAGGTCACCCGCTCGGCCCGGTGGGCGAACTGGCCGAGATATTTGGCGATCACCGCGCCGGCCTTGTCGGGCAGCAGGGTGGCCAGCAGGAATTTCTCGAGGGCGGCGGAGAGCTTGATGCCGAACGGGAGGAGTTCGAGCAGGGCTGCGCCGACCGCCAGCATGGGCACCAGGCCGAGCAGCGTGGCGAAGGACAGCGCCGCCGCCGTCTGGGCGCAGCGCTCGTCGCGGAAGCGGCGCACGACATTGACGATCAGGCGAAATGGGGCGAGCAGCATCGGCAGGAACCTATAATCCGGCGAATTCTAACGAAAGGGCCTCGGCCCGCGCGCACCCAGCCATGGAACGCCGCCCCGCCAGCGCCGAGTTTGCGGCCACCCTGCCGCCGCTGGCGCGACGTGCCAACCTTGCCGCCGCAGCCAGCCTGATCGCACTGATCGTGCTCTGTCTCGCCTGGGAACTCTGGCTGGCGCCATTGCGACCGGGCGGTTCCTGGCTGGTGCTCAAGGCGCTTCCGTTGCTGGCGGCGCTGTTCGGCATCCTGCGCGGCCGGCGCTACACGCATCAGTGGGCGAGCCTGATGGTCCAGCTCTACCTGCTCGAGGGGCTGACGCGCGCCACCTCCGACCACGGCATGATGCAATTGCTGGCCGTCGTCGAGGTCGCGCTCGCGTTGCTCCTCTTCGCCGCGACGCTGATCTACGCGCGCCTGACCGCACCCTCCCGACTCAAAGCTGCGGATTGACTCTCTCGGTCCCGGCGTGCAGCTTGTTGAGCGCGTTCAGGTAGGCCTTGGCCGAGGCGACGATGATGTCGGTATCCGCGCCCTGGCCGTTGACGATGCGGCCATCCTTCGCCAGCCGCACGGTCACCTCGCCCTGCGCATCGGTGCCGGTGGTGATCGCATTCACGGAGTAAAGAAGCAGATCGGAACCGCTGCCGGCGACGCTCTCGATCGCCAGAAAGGCCGCATCCACAGGGCCGCTGCCGGTCGATTGCGCCTTCCGCTCCTGGCCGCCCACCGCGAGGGTCAGTTCGGCCTTCGGCGCCTCGCCGGTCTCGGAGTGGAACTTCGACGAGATGAGCTTGTAGTGCTCGACTTCGGGGGTGATCATCTCGTCGGACACCAACGCCTGCAGATCCTCATCGAAGATCTCGCGCTTCTTGTCGGCGAGTTCCTTGAACTTGGCGAAGGCGGCGTTCAACGCCTCCTCGCTGGCGAGCTCAATGCCGAGCTCGGCGAGCTTGGTCTTGAAAGCATTGCGGCCGGACAGCTTGCCGAGCGAGAGCTTGTTGGCATGCCAGCCCACGTCCTCGGCGCGCATGATCTCGTAGGTCTCGCGGTGCTTGAGCACGCCGTCCTGGTGGATGCCAGACTCGTGGGCGAAGGCGTTGGCGCCGACGATCGCCTTGTTCGGCTGCACGACGTAGCCGGTGATCTGCGAAACGAGGCGCGAGGCCGGCACGATCTGCGTCGCGTCGATGCGCGTCTCGACCGGGAACAGATCCTTGCGGGTGCGCACCGCCATGACGATTTCCTCGACCGCCGCGTTGCCGGCACGCTCGCCGAGGCCGTTGATGGTGCATTCGACCTGGCGTGCGCCGTTGAGCACGGCCGCGAGGGAATTCGCCACGGCAAGGCCGAGGTCGTTGTGGCAGTGGGTCGACCAGATCGCCTGGTCGGCGTTCGGCACGCGTGCGCGCAGATTCTTGAACAACTCGCCCCAGCCCTGCGGGATGTTGTAGCCGACGGTATCCGGAATGTTGACCGTCTTCGCGCCGGCCTTGATGACGGCCTCGAGCACGCGGCAGAGGAAGTCGGTTTCAGAGCGACCGGCGTCCTCGGGAGAGAACTCGACGTCCTCGGTGTATTGGCGTGCCCATTGGACGGCCTTCACCGCCTGTTCGATCACCTGCTCCGGCTCCATGCGCAGCTTCATCTTCATGTGGATCGGCGAGGTGGCGATGAAGGTATGGATGCGGCCGCGCGCGGCCGGCCTGATCGCCTCGCCGGCGCGGGCGATGTCCTTCTCGTTGGCGCGCGCCAGGCCGCAGACGGTCGAGTCCTTGATGATTTCGGCGATGGACTTCACCGCCTCGAAGTCACCGGGGGAGGCGGCCGGAAAGCCGGCCTCGATGATGTCCACGCGCATCTTCTCGAGCTGGCGGGCGATGCGCATCTTCTCCTCGCGCGTCATCGCCGCGCCGGGGCTCTGTTCACCGTCGCGCAAGGTGGTGTCGAAAATCAACAATTGCTCTTTGCTCATGTTCGGTCTCCGCAAGGAAGTTCTGACGGGGGCTGCGCCCCGTCACCAACTGGCGACGGGATGCGGCATTCGAATTGTGTGTGGGGGTGTGATTAGCGCGCGCGGCGCAGCAGCGGACGCAGCTTGGTGCGCAGCATGTTGCTCGCCAGCGGGGAGCCGGCAAGGCAAAGGACGGCAGCGGAAAGGAAATACATCGTCGCGGTCATGGGGCGACTATAACAAACTATCCGCCGCGCGCAAGTTTTTTGCGCCGATCGAACCAATTGACCGCGGCTATGACGTAGCCGGACAACGCGTAGGCGAGGAACAGCGCGAACAGCACCCCCGGCGGATAGCTCGACACCAGCGCGAAGGCGAGGGCCACGGCGACGACGATGATGAACGGCACGCTCTTCCTGAGATTGATGTCCTTGCCGGAGTAGAAGCGCAGGTTCGTCACCATCGTGATGCCGGCGAAGATGGTCAGGATGCAGGCGTACCAGCGCGCCTCGAAGCCGGTCCACTCGTTGTCGATCAACACCCACACCAGTCCCGCCACCAGTGCGGCGGCGGCCGGGCTCGGCAGGCCCTGGAAGTAGCGCTTGTCGACGACCTCGATGTTGGTGTTGAAGCGCGCGAGCCGCAGTGCCGCGCCGACGCAATAGATGAAGGCGGCGATCCAGCCCAGCTTGCCCATGTCCTTGAGCGCCCAGACGTAGACCACCAATGCCGGCGCCGCGCCGAAGGAAACCATGTCGGACAGCGAATCGTATTCGGCGCCGAAGGCGCTCTGCGTGCGCGTCAGCCGCGCCACGCGGCCGTCGAGGCCGTCGAACACCATGGCGATGAAGATCGCCACCGCGGCGATCTCGAAGCGGCCGTTCATCGCCTGGACGATGGCGAAGAAGCCGGAAAACAGCGCCGCCGTCGTCAGCAGGTTCGGCAGGATGTAGATGCCGCGCCGGCGCAGCTCCGGATTGAACAGGGTCTTGCGGGGACGATACTCTGGCATGGCGGGCCTGGAAGCACGACAACGCAGCCATTGTAGCCTGTTGTCGCGGCGATGCCGATTACGGCAACTCGGCGAGTATCGTCGAGGTGGCGGACACTTTCTGGCCGACGCCGACCTTCACGCGCACATCCTTGGGCAGGTAGAGGTCGACGCGCGAGCCGAAGCGGATGAAGCCGTAGCGCTGTCCGCGCACGAGCCGATCACCGGCATCGACATAGCAGAGGATGCGGCGCGCGATCAGCCCCGCCACCTGCACGCAGGTGACGTTCTGGCCGTCCGCCGTGCGCAGATGCAGCGCGCAGCGCTCGTTCTCGGTCGAGGCCTTGTCCAGGTCGGCGTTGATGAACTTGCCCGGGTGATACCAGCGCTGCACGACCTCGCCATCCACCGGGCTGCGGTTCGAGTGCACGTTGAAGACGTTCATGAACACGCTGATCTTGAGGGTTTCGCGGTTCAGCCAGGGATCGTGGGCCGGTTCGATCACGACGATGCGGCCATCCGCCGGCGACAGAACGCTTTTCGCGTCGCCCGGCACTTCGCGCGCGGGATCGCGGAAGAACTGCAGGACGAACAGCGCGATCAGCCAGAGCGGCAGCGCCCATGCCCAGCCGGCGAAAAGATGCACCAGCAGGGCGGCCGCAAGGGTGCCGCCCAGGAAAGGCCAGCCTTCCCGGGCGATGATGGGGTGCGGATAGTTCTGCACCGATCAGTTCTTGGACTTGTCGACGAGCGCCTTGGCCTTGATCCAGGGCATCATCGAACGCAGTTCCTCGCCGACCTGCTCGATCGGATGGGCGGCGGTCAGGCGGCGACGCGCCGTCATGGCCGGATAGTTGGTGCGGCCCTCGAGGATGAACATCTTGGCATAGTCGCCGCTCTGGATGCGCTTCAGCGCATTTCTCATCGCGGCGCGCGAACTGTCGTTGATGACCTCGGGGCCGGTGACGTATTCGCCAAACTCGGCGTTGTTCGAGATCGAGTAGTTCATGTTGGCGATGCCGCCCTCGAAGATCAGGTCGACGATCAGCTTCACCTCGTGCAGGCACTCGAAGTAGGCCATCTCGGGCGCGTAGCCGGCCTCGGTCAAGGTTTCGTAGCCGGCCTTGACCAGTTCGACCAGGCCGCCGCACAGCACGGCCTGCTCGCCGAACAGGTCGGTCTCGGTCTCCTCGCGGAAGGTCGTCTCGATCACGCCGCCCTTGGTGCCGCCGTTGGCCGCCGCGTAGGAGAGCGCGATGTCGCGCGCTTTCTTCGACTTGTCCTGGTAAACGGCGATCAGCGAGGGCACGCCGCCCCCGCGCAGATATTCGGAGCGCACGGTGTGGCCGGGGCCTTTCGGCGCAACCATGATGACATCGACGTCGTCGCGCGGCACCACCTGGTTGTAGTGGATGTTGAAGCCGTGTGCGAAGGCCAGCGCCGCGCCTTTTTTCAGGTTGGGTTCGACGTCGGCGTAATAGACGGACGGGATCGTTTCATCGGGCAGCAGCATCATGACGACGTCGGCGTCCTTGACCGCCTTGGCGACCTCCTCGACCTTGAGACCGGCCTTCTTGGCCTTGTCCCACGAGGCGCCGCCCTTGCGCAGGCCGACGGTGACCTTGACGCCCGAATCCTTGAGGTTCTGGGCATGGGCATGGCCCTGCGAGCCATAGCCGACGATGGTGACTTTCTTGCCCTTGATGAGGGAGAGGTCGGCGTCCTTGTCGTAATAGACTTTCATGGTTTTCCTTTGAATGGCAGGTTCAGACTTTGAGAATGCGGTCGCCGCGGCCGATGCCGCATACGCCGGTACGCACGGTCTCGAGGATCAGCGAGCGGTCGATGGCGTTGAGGAAGGAGTCGAGCTTGGCGGTGTTGCCGGTCAACTCGATGACGTAGGAAGACTCGGTCACGTCGATGATGTGGCCGCGGAAGATGTCGGAAACGCGCTTCATCTCCTCGCGGTCCTTGCCGGTGGCGCGCACCTTGACGAGCATCAGTTCGCGCTCGATGTGCGCCGCCTCGGACAGATCGACCACCTTGACCACGTCGATCAGCTTGTTGAGCTGCTTGGTGATCTGCTCGATGATGTCGTCCGAGCCGATGCTGACGATGGTCATGCGCGACAGCGAGGGATCCTCGGTCGGCGCCACCGTCAGCGACTCGATGTTGTAGCCGCGCGCGGAGAACAGGCCGGAGACGCGCGACAGCGCGCCGGCCTCGTTTTCGATCAGGATGGAAATGATGTGGCGCATGGTCAGAGCTCCTCCGCCAGAATCATTTCGGACAGGCCCTTGCCCGCCGCGACCATCGGGAAGACGTTGGCTTCGGGATCGATGATGAAGTCCATGAACACCAGTTCGTTCTTGTGCTTGCCGAAGGCCTCCTTGAGCGCCGGCTCGACGTCGGCCGGCCTGTCGATGCGCATGCCGACATGGCCGTAGGCTTCGGCCAGCTTGACGAAGTCCGGCAAGGCGTCAACATAAGATTCGGCATAGCGGTTGCCATGGAACATCTGCTGCCACTGGCGCACCATGCCGAGGTAGCCGTTGTTGAGATTGACGATCTTGATCGGCAGACGGAACTGCTTGCAGGTCGACAGCTCCTGGATGTTCATTTGGATCGAGCCCTCGCCGGTGATGCAGGCCACGGTGGCCTTCGGGTTGGCGAAGCGCACGCCCATCGCCGCCGGCAGGCCGAAGCCCATGGTGCCGAGGCCGCCGGAGTTGATCCAGCGGCGCGGCTTGTCGAATTTGTAGAACTGCGCGGCGAACATCTGGTGCTGGCCGACATCGGAGGTGACGAAGGCGTCGCCGCCGGTGACCTCGTAGAGCTTCTCGACCACGAACTGGGGCTTGATGATGTCCTTGCCCATCTTGTACTTGAGGCAGTTCTTGCCGCGCCATTCCTCGATCTGCTTCCACCAAGCGTTCAGCGACTTCTGCTCCGGCTTGCCTTCGCTGGCCTCGATCTGCTTGATGATCTCGTCGAGGACGTCGGGCACGTTGCCGACGATCGGCACATCCACCTTGACGCGCTTGGAAATCGACGAAGGGTCGATATCGACATGGATGATCTTGCGCTGCTCCTGTCCGAAATGCGCCGGATTGCCGATCACGCGGTCGTCGAAGCGCGCACCGACGGCCAGCAGCACGTCGCAGTGCTGCATCGCCATGTTGGCCTCGTAGGTGCCGTGCATGCCGAGCATGCCCAGATGCTGGCGGTCGGTGGCCGGATAGGCGCCCAGCCCCATGAGCGTCTGGGTGATCGGGTAGCCGAGCATCCGCGTCAGCTTGATCAGCTTGTCGGCGGCGTCGGAGAGGATCACCCCGCCGCCGGTGTAGATCATCGGCCGCTTCGCCTCGAGCAGCAGCTGCACCGCCTTCTTGATCTGCCCGGTGTGACCCTTGACCACCGGATTGTAGGAACGCATCGTGATCGTCTTCGGGTAGTGGAATTCCGTCTTGTGGGTCGTGATGTCCTTGGGGATATCGACCAGCACGGGACCCGGCCGGCCGGTCTTGGCCAGATAGAAGGCCTTCTTGATCGTGACGGCGAGGTCCTTGACGTCCTTGACGAGAAAATTGTGCTTGACGCAGGGGCGCGTGATGCCGACGGTGTCGGCCTCCTGGAAGGCGTCCTGGCCGATATAGGCGGTCGGCACCTGGCCGGTCAGCACGACCATCGGAATCGAATCCATGTAGGCGGTGGCGATGCCCGTGACGGCATTGGTGACGCCCGGACCGGAGGTGACCATGCAGACGCCGACTTTGTTGGACGAACGCGAATAGGCATCCGCCGCGTGCACCGCCGCCTGCTCGTGACGGGTCAGAACATGCTTGACCTGATCCTGCTTGAACAGCTCATCATAGATGAACAGCACCGAGCCGCCAGGGTAGCCAAACACATGTTCGACCTTTTCTTCCTGGAGACACCTGATTACAATCTCCGCGCCCGTCAGTTGCATTCTCTTGGATCCATCGTTGCCGGGCCAGATGCCCGAAACTTGCAACAATACTTGACACCCCCGCTTGCGGTCAAGGCTTCCCGCCAGGGCAATCGCATTTAGCC
>DDXW01000077.1 GCA_002347285.1 Rhodocyclaceae bacterium UBA2250
CCAAACAATCCGAGCCGGTACATGCACCTGACCGAGGAAATCTTCGAGGCGCTGCCGCACCCGGTGTTCTACCGCGACAACGACGGAAAATATCTCGAGGTCAACGAGGCTTGGGAGGCGTTCTTCGGCGAGCCGCGCGGGAACGTCATCGGCCGCACCGACCGCGATCTCTATCGCCACGCTCCGCTGCAGGCGGAATTCCATGCGGCGATGGATGCCAAGCTGCCCCTCATGCCCGGCGCGCAGCAATCCTACGAGGCCGCGGTGCAGACCCGCCACGGGCGCCAGTACCAGGCGCGCTTCGCGCAGGGGCTGCTGACCGCGGAGGATGGCCGCGTGCGCGGCACCATCGGCGTGATCACCGATCTGTCCGGTCTCAAGCGCGCCGAGCAGGATGCCTACAACGCGCAACTGGAAAGGGCCGCGGCCGAGGAAGCCAGCCGGGCAAAAAGCCTGTTCCTCGCCAACATGAGTCACGAGATCCGCACGCCGCTGACGGCCATCATCGGCTTCTCCGAAGCGCTGCTCGACGTCAGCCAGAGCATGTCGGAGCGCATCGAGGCGGTGCGTACCATCAATCGCGCCGGCAAGCATCTGCTCGGCATCGTCAATGACATCCTCGACCTCTCCAAGATCGAGGCCGGCCGCCTCGACATCGAGCGCCTGCCGGTGCCGCTCCTGCCGCTGATCGAGGAAGCGGCCGCGATCGCGCGCATGCAGGCGGCGGACAAGCGCATCGATTTCTCGATCGATTACGCCTTCCCCCTGCCGGAATCCGTGATCAGCGATCCGGTGCGCCTCAAGCAGATCCTGCTCAACATCATCGGCAACGCGATCAAGTTCACAGAACGCGGCAGCGTGACGCTGCAAGTGCGCTACGACGCGCCGGCGCGGCGCGGCAGCTTCATCGTCGAGGACACCGGCATCGGCATCACGCCGGAACAGATCGCGCGGCTGTTCCAGCCCTTCACCCAGGCCGACGCCACCACCACGCGCCGCTTCGGCGGCACCGGGCTGGGGCTGGCCCTGTCCCGGCAGCTGGCCGAACGCCTGGGCGGGGAGATTGCCGCGGAAAGCCTGCCCGGCAAAGGCAGCCGCTTCACCATCACCTTCGCGACCGGGAAGGTAACGCGGCTGATCTCCAGCCAGGAGGAAGCGGAACGGCTCCTGCTGCGCTCCACTTCGGAGGACGGCAAGGTCGCGCTGCAAGGCCGCATCCTGCTGGCCGAGGACAATCCGGACAACCAGCGCCTGATCGCCCTCAACGTCCGCCGCTTCGGCATCGAGCTGCAAGTCGTCGACAACGGCAAGCAGGCCCTCGAAACTGCGCTCGCCATGCCCTACGACCTGGTGCTGATGGACATGCAGATGCCGGTGATGGATGGCCTGAGCGCGGTGCAGCGGCTGCGCGCCAGCGGCTACGGCGGGCCGATCATCGCCCTGACGGCGAACGCCACCCAGGAGGACATGGACAGCTGTCTCGAGGCCGGCTGCAACGGCTTCCTGACCAAACCTATCGAGCGGGCACGCTTCGGCGAGGTGCTTGGCCGCTACCTGCCCGCCGCGCACAGCGACGGTGACGCCGAGGAAGCCGATCAGTATGCGCTGCCGCCCGATCTCGACCCGCATCTGGTCGACCTGACCCGCCATACCGCCACCTGGGTTCTACAGCACACCCAGCCTCTCAAGGCGAACGTCGCCGCCGGCGACTGGGCGGAAGCCCGGCGCACCGCGATGGAACTGCGCGCGGCGGCGGCGAAATGCTTCTGCATCCGGCTCGTGGAGCTGACCGGGCAACTCGAATTCGCCGTCAGCACGACCAGTGCCGTCGCGGCGACCGCACTACTCGACCGCATCGAGCGGCTGACCCATCGCATGCTCGCCGCATTATCCGACGCTGACGGCACAGGTGGCAGCCAGAACACCCCGATCGGCTCGGCGCTGCTGGCCGAAGGGCCGGGCATGGAAGATCTGGTGCTCTACTTCGCCGGACGCCTGCCCGGCTACTTGCAGAACCTGCGCAACGGCTTGGCCGCCGGCGACTCGCAGGCGGTCAAGAAGCAGGCCCACGACCTCAAGGCCGTCGGCGGCGGCTACGGTTATCCTCAAGTCACCGAGTTGGCCATCAAGATCGAAGCGGCGGCCCTCGCCGGCCAGATGAGCCTGGCCGGCGCGCTGGTCGACGAGTTCGAGCGGCTGGCCGGACGCATCCAAGCGGGCGCACAAGGCATCGGCGGCGCCCAATCAGCAACCGGAGCGACACTCACATGACCCCATCGACGCAAACACTGCTGCTGGTCGATGACGAAGAAGCCAACCGGCTGATCCTCGGGCGGCGCCTGCAGCAGGAAGGCTACGCCGTGACGACCGCCGCCAACGGCCGCGAGGCCCTCGCACTGCTGCAGGGCAGGCGCTTCGACCTCGTGCTGCTCGACCTCTACATGCCGGAGATGGACGGCATGGCGATGCTGGCGGCGCTCAAGGCCGACGACGCTCTCAGGGACATTCCTGTCATCATGCTCACTGCGGACAGCAACGCGGATCAGGTGCGCCTGTGCCTGGATCGCGGCGCGGCGGACTACCTGGTCAAGCCGGTCGCCCAGGAGGAGTTGCGCCGCCGCATCGGCCGCTGCCTCGGCGCGGACGCCGCGGCCGGCGACGCACAACAGGCTTCACCGCCATCGGATCCCACGGCCGCCACGGACTGCCCGGACGGCCCGGTCGTCGACTGGGACGCGCTCGCCGGCCGCTTCCCCGACCGCCGCGAGTTCATCCGCCGCCTCGTGGTCGCGGTGCTCACCAGCCATGCCGACGCGCCGGCCAGTCTGCGCGCCGCCGCAACCGCCGCCGATTGGGAGCGCCTCGCCCAGCAGGCGCATGCGCTCAAGGGCATGGGCGGCAACATGATGGCGGCCCGCGTGCATGAGCTCGGCGGCCGCACCGAACTCGCCGCGCGGCAAGGCCAGCCCGACGCAGCACAGCTTGCCGAACAGCTGGCCCAGGCGATGGAGGCGCTGCTCGCGGCAATGAACGCCTGGCTGGCGGAGGATGCGGCACCATGAGGTTGCGCTGACGCAGCGGCGCAGCGCGGCGGCCGGCCGTCCCGCGCCGCACCCGGGGCCGGCGGCGATACAATGATCGATCCCTCAGCCCAAGATAGCCGCCATGCCCCAATACCGTTCCCGCACCTCGACCCACGGCCGCAACATGGCCGGCGCCCGCGCGCTGTGGCGCGCCACCGGCATGAAGGACGGCGACTTCGACAAGCCGATCATCGCCGTCGTCAATTCCTTCACCCAGTTCGTGCCCGGCCACGTCCACCTGAAGGACATGGGCCAGCTCGTCGCGCGCGAGATCGAGGCGGCCGGCGGCGTCGCCAAGGAGTTCAACACCATCGCCATCGACGACGGCATCGCGATGGGCCATGGCGGCATGCTCTATTCGCTGCCCTCGCGCGACCTGATCGCCGACAGCGTCGAGTACATGTGCAACGCCCATACGGCGGATGCGATGGTCTGCATCTCGAACTGCGACAAGATCACCCCGGGCATGCTGATGGCCGCGCTGCGCCTCAACATCCCCTGCGTGTTCGTCTCCGGCGGGCCGATGGAGGCCGGCAAGGTCAAGTGGCACGGCGAATACCGCATGGTCGATCTGATCGACGCGATGATCGAGGCCGCCGACAGCAACAACTCCGACAAGGAAGTCGCCGCGATGGAGCGCTCCGCCTGCCCGACCTGCGGCTCCTGCTCGGGCATGTTCACCGCCAACTCGATGAACTGCCTGACCGAGGCGCTCGGCCTGTCGCTGCCCGGCAATGGCTCGCTGGTGGCGACGCATGCCGACCGCGAGATGCTGTTCCGCAAGGCCGGGCGACTGATCGTCGATCTCTGCCAGCGCTGGTACGACCACGACGACGCCAGCGTCCTGCCGCGCAACATCGCCGGCTTCGATGCCTTCGAAAATGCAATTGCCCTGGATATCGCGATGGGCGGCTCGACCAACACGGTGCTGCACCTGCTGGCCGCGGCGCAGGAAGCCGGCGTGAATTTCACGATGGCCGACATCGATCGCATGTCAAGAAAGGTACCGTGTTTAGTCAAGGTTGCGCCGGCGACGCAGAAGTACCACATGGAGGACGTGCACCGCGCCGGCGGCATCATGGCCATCCTCGGCGAGCTCGACCGCGCGGGGCTGATCAACCGCGAATGCTCGACCGTGCTCTATCCGGCGCTCGGCGAGCAGCTCGACTGCTGCGACGTGCTGCGCAACAAGGACAAGAAGGTGCACGAGTACTACCGCGCCGCGCCCGGCGGTGTGCCGACCCAGGTCGCCTTCTCGCAGGCGCGCCGCTATCCCGGCCTCGACCTCGACCGCGCCAACGGCTGCATCCGCAACAAGGAAAACGCCTATTCGCAGGACGGCGGCCTCGCCGTGCTGTTCGGCAACATCGCCGAGAAGGGCTGCATCGTCAAGACCGCCGGCGTCGATGAATCCATCCTCAAATTCACCGGCCGTGCGCGGGTCTGCGAATCGCAGGAGGAGGCGGTCGACAAGATCCTCGGCGGCCACATCCACCCGGGCGACGTGGTGGTGATCCGCTACGAAGGCCCGCAGGGCGGCCCCGGCATGCAGGAGATGCTCTACCCGACCTCGTACCTCAAGTCGATGGGACTGGGCAAGCAGTGCGCGCTGCTCACCGACGGCCGCTTCTCCGGCGGCACCTCGGGCCTCTCGATCGGCCACGCCTCGCCCGAAGCAGCCGCGGGCGGCGCGATCGGCCTGGTCGAGGAGGGCGACACGATCGAGATCGACATCCCCAACCGGCGCATCCACCTCGCCGTCGAAAACTCGGTGCTGGCGAGGCGGCGGCAGGCGATGGAAGCGCGCGGCGCGGCGGCCTGGAAGCCGGCCAAGCGCGAGCGCACGGTATCCGCCGCGCTGCAGGCCTATGCCGCGATGGCGACCTCGGCCGACATGGGCGCGGTACGCGATATATCAAAGTTGAAATGAGCGATTTCCACGCCCTGTTCACCGGCCGGCTCTGGTCGGTGATGTCCTGGCCGCAACTCGACGCCTTCTGGCGGCGCATCGATCCAGCGGCCGGCTGGTACGTCTATGCCATCGGCGAAACGCCGCCTTCCACCCCGGCCTCGGCCGAGGCGGTGAGCGCCTTCATCACGCAGGTCGACGCGCTGCTGCGCAAGGAACACCACCACGACTATTGCGGCATCGTCTATGCCGACGATCTGGAAACTCCGGGCTTCGTGAAGATCTTCGATCCGAACAATCTCGGCGTATCCTGCGGCTTCTCGGACAACCCGCCGCTGCCGGGCTGGATCCTCTGCCGGGTGCCGCCGGAAGATCTCAAACCCGCCGCACCGCTGCCGGAAGGACGCAAGCGCTGGTGGCGCACGCTGTTCGGCTAAATTTCGAAAGGGAAGGCATGATGGCAACACCTGCAAAGAAAAAAACCACCGCCAGGCAACCGGCCGCGAAGAAACCCGTCGCACGCAAAGCCGCCGGCAAGAAGCCGGTCCAGGCCACCGGCCAGGTGTTGTCCGAGCTCAAGCAGCTGGCGAAAGAGCTCAACCAGGCCGCCAAGGGGCTGACCAAGCGCTCGGCCGGCAACCCGAAGGAGGTTTCGGCGATCCTCGGCAGCGTCGAGCGCATGACGGCCGAGGCCGCCACCAAATCGCTGCTCGAGGCGGAAATCGCCAAGGAGCAGTTGAATCAGGCGCTGGCCTCGCTCGGCAAGGACTGGAGCCGCAAGGAATTGACCGAACTGCTTGGCAGCATCGGCGCCCACCTGACGAACATCATCGTCGCCCAGGAATTCCAGGATCTCGCCGGCCAGTCGCTGCGCAAGGCGATGAAGGCGCTGGTCGGCGCGATCATCGTCGTCGAGAGCGGCGGTCCGACCGAGGATCAGCGCTTGTCGCAGAAGGACGTCGACAGCCTGCTCAAGGAGCTGATGCCCTGAGCGCCAAATCCCGACAAGATTAATCGGGTATAGTCGGGTTCCGTCACGGAGCCCGACATGACAGCGCAAAACCAGCTTTCCAGCGAGACCTCGCCCTACCTCCTCCAGCACGCCGCCAATCCGGTCGCATGGCTGCCGTGGGGCGAGGCGGCTCTCGCGCAGGCGCGGGCCGAGGACAGGCCGATCCTGCTCTCGATCGGCTATTCGGCCTGCCACTGGTGCCACGTGATGGCGCACGAGTCTTTCGAGGACGCAGCGACCGCAGCGGTCATGAACCGCCTGTTCGTCAACATCAAGGTCGATCGCGAGGAGCGCCCCGACCTCGACCAGATCTACCAGACGGCCCACCAGCTGCTCACCGGCCGGCCCGGCGGCTGGCCGCTGACGCTGTTCCTCACGCCCGACGGCGCGCCCTTCTTCGGCGGTACCTACTTCCCGCCTGAACCGCGCCACGGCCTGCCCGGCTTCGTCGATCTCTGCGAACGCATCGGCGACGTCTGGCGCACGCGCCGCCGCGACATCGAGGCGCAGAACCGCGAGTTGCTCGCCGTGCTGACGCGTTCCGTCACGTCGGCGGGGACGGCCGCGCTGGACGGCGCCCCGCTGGCATCGCTGCGCGCGCTGCTGCTCGGCAGCCTCGACCGCGAGCACGGCGGCTTCGGCGGCGCGCCGAAGTTTCCGCACCCGACCGACCTCGCCTTCCTGTTGCGGCGGGACAACGATCCGCCGGCGCGCGAGGCGGCGTTATTCACGCTGCGCCGCATGGCGGAGGGCGGCATTCACGATCAATTGGGCGGCGGCTTCTGCCGCTACAGCGTCGATGCGCGCTGGGAGATCCCGCACTTCGAGAAGATGCTCTACGACAACGGCCCGCTGCTCGGCCTCTACGCCGATGCGTTCGCGCTGACCGGCGATCCCTATTTCAAGGAAGTGGCGGAGGGCATCGCCGGCTGGCTGTTGCGCGAGATGACGGCGCCGGAGGGTGCCTTCCACTCCTCGCTCGACGCCGACTCGGAGGGCGAGGAAGGGAGGTTCTACGTCTGGGAGCGCGCCGAGGTCATCCGGCTGCTCGGCCCCGAAGACTCGGCGCTGGCGGGGCGGCGCTGGGGGCTCGACGCTCCGCCGAATTTCGAAGGCCGGCACTGGCACCTCAAGGTGGCGGCTCCGCTGGCGCCCGGCGAGGCGGCGCGCCTCGAGACCATCCGCGCCCGGCTCTTCGCCGCCCGGGCAGCGCGTGTCCGTCCCGGCTGCGACGACAAGGTGCTGACCGCCTGGAACGCGCTGACGATCGACGGGCTCGCCCGCGCCGCGCGCATCTTCGGCCGCGACGACTGGCTGGCCGCCGCCCGCCGCACGGTGGACTTCCTGCGCGAGGTCCACTGGCACGATGGTCGCTTGCTGGCGACGTCGCGCCACGGCCGCGCCCACCTGCCGGCCTATCTCGACGACCACGCCTTCCTGCTCGCCGCGCTGCTCGAACTGCTGCAGTCCGGCTATCGCGCCGAAGACCTCGCGTTCGCGCGCCAGTTGGCGGATGCGCTGCTCGATCGCTTCGAGGACAAGGATAACGGCGGCTTCTTCTTCACGGCGCACGACCACGAAACGCTGATCCAGCGTCCGAAGACCTGCCACGACAACGCCCTGCCGTCCGGCAACGGGGTCGCGGCGTTCGCGCTGCAGCGGCTCGGCCACCTGCTCGGCGAGGCGCGCTACCTCGACGCCGCGCGGCGGACCCTGGCAGTCTTCTGGCCGCAGCTCGAACGACAGCCTGCCGGCTGCACGACGCTGCTGGCCGCCCTGGAAGAAACGCTCGCTGCGCCGGCCATCGTGATCCTGCGCGGCCCGGCGGCGGAAACGGCGGACTGGCAGCGGCGCCTGGCCGGATCACCTTTTATAGTGATCTCCCTGCCGAACGGCATGACCGGTCTGCCTGCCGCGCTGGCCAAACCCGAATCGCCCGTTGTCAACGCCTGGGTCTGTCGCGGCGTTGAATGCCTTGCCCCGGTGGCGAAATTCGCGGAATTGGAGAGCATTCTCAAGGCAGGTGAATTCCGCTAGACTGCCGGGCGGAGTTTTCGCCACCCCACCCTAACCTGCAAGAGGAATGAAGATGAAACTGATCAAACTGGCTGCCCCGGCACTGATCGCCGCCGGCGTGATGGTCTCCGCCCCCGCCATGGCCAACCTGGATCTGGCCAAGAAGAGCAACTGCATGTCCTGCCACATGGTGGACAAGAAGCTGGTCGGCCCGTCCTACCAGGACGTCGCCAAGAAGTACGCCGGCCAAGCCGATGCCCAGAAGAAGCTGGCCGAGAAGGTGAAGAAGGGCGGCAAGGGCGTCTGGGGCGAAATCCCGATGCCGCCGAACGCGGCCGTCAAGGACGCCGACATCGAGACCCTCGTCAAGTGGATTCTCGCCGGCGCCAAGTAAGCACCGACGCGCAGCAGGAAAAAACCCGGCCCCGGCCGGGTTTTTTTATTCGCGCGGGCGCCCTTGGGCCGGCCCCTTCACAACATTGACATGCCCGCACCGCAACGCCAGAATGCGGCGTCAAAACAATCCCGACAAAGAGGAGGCAACCGATGAACACAACCGTCCGAACCCTGTCCCTGTCCGTCGCTGCAGCCGTCGTCGCCATCGGTTGCGGCAAGCAGGAAGCCCCGCCCGCGCCCCAGGCGCAAACTCCGCCGCCCGCACCGGTCGCCGAGGTCGTCAGGATCGGCCACGTCGCCCCGCTGACCGGCGGCATCGCCCATCTCGGCAAGGACAACGAGAACGGCGCGCACCTCGCGCTCGACGAAGCCAATGCGGCCGGCATCAAGCTCGGCGGCAAGCCGGTCAAGTTCGAGCTGGTCGCCGAGGACGACCAGGGGGATCCCAAGGTCGGCAACACCGTGGCCCAGAAGCTCGCCGACGCCAAGGTCGTCGGCGTGGTCGGCCACCTCAACTCCGGCGTTTCGATCCCCGCCTCGGCGATCTACAACCAGGCCGGCATTCCGATGGTGTCCGGGTCGTCGACCAATCCGGCGCTGACCGAGCAGGGCTTCACGGGCGTGTTCCGCGTCGTCGGCCGCGACGACCAGCAGGGTCCGGCCGTGGCCAACTACCTGCTCGCCACCGCCAAGCCGAAGACCGCGGCGGTGATCGACGACGCGACGGCTTATGGCGAGGGCCTGGCCAACGAGGTCGAGAAGACCCTCAAGGCCGCCGGCGTCAAGGTGCTGCCGCGCGAGAAGGGCACCGACAAGACCGCCGACTGGAAAGCCGTGCTGACCAAGATCAAGGGCAAGAAGCCGGACGTCGTTTTCTACGGCGGCATGGACGCCACCGGCGGTCCGCTGCTCAAGCAGGCGCGCGAACTCAAGATCGGCGCCGTGTTCAGCTTCGGCGACGGCGGCTGCACCGACAAGATGGCCGAACTGGCCGGCGCGGCGGCCGAGGGCATGATCTGCTCGCAGGCCGGCATCCCCGTGCAGGCCGCCGGCAAGCAGTTCCTCGAGGCCTACAAGACGAAGTTCGACATGGATCCGATCCTCTACGGGCCATTTACCTATGATGCCGCCAAGCTGCTGATCGCGGCGATGCAGCAGGCCGATTCGGCCGATCCGGCCAAGTACCTGCCGGCGCTGCAGTCGATCGACTACAACGGCGCGACCGGCAACATCCAGTTCGACGAGAAGGGTGACCGCAAGGATGCCGAGATGACGATCTTCACCATGAAGGACGGCAAGATCGCGCCGCTGGCAATCATCAAGAGCGGTAAGTCGCTGACCCTCGACGAATACGCGAACCTGGCATCGCCCGGCACGGCCGGCAAGTAAAAACTCGGCGCTGACGAGGCGGCGGTGCATTCGTGCGCCGCCGCCTTTTCTTCGCGCCGGCTCGGGTAACATCACCGCGTGGATATCCTTCTCCAGCAGATCATCAACGGCCTGACGACGGGCAGCGTCTATGCCATCGTCGCGCTCGGCTACACGATGGTCTATGGCGTGATCCAGCTGATCAACTTCGCCCACGGCGAGGTGGTGATGATCGGCGCGATGGTCGCCTTCACGGTGATCATGGCGCTGGCCGGCGCCGGCCTGCCGCTGCCGCCCTTCGCCATCGTGCTCGCCGGCGTGCTCGCCGCCATCCCCGTCTGCATGGCGCTCGGCTATCTGCTCGAGCGCCTCGCCTACCGGCCGCTGCGCCATGCGCCGCGCCTGGCGCCGCTGATCACCGCGATCGGCATGTCGATCGTCCTGCAGCACCTCGCGCTGCTGATCTGGGGACGCGATCCGCGCGCCTTCCCGCAGATCATGGAGAACACCAGCTTCGCCATCGGTGGCACGGGTGGCGCGGCGATCAGCAGCGTGCAGATCGCCATCATCCTGCTCTCGCTGGCGCTGATGGCGGGGCTGACCTGGTTCGTGTACCGGACGAGATTCGGCATCGCCATCCGCGCCACCGCCGAGGACGTGCGCGTCGCCGCGCTGATGGGCGTCGACGCCGACCGCATGATCGCCGCCACCTTCGTCATCGGCGCCGCGCTCGCCGCGGTCGCCGGCGTGATGGTCGGCACCTACTATGGCATCGCGCACTACACGATGGGCTTCACCCTGGGTCTGAAAGCCTTTTCGGCCGCGGTGCTCGGCGGCATCGGCAACCTCGCCGGCGCGATGCTCGGCGGGCTGCTGCTCGGCCTGGTCGAGGCGCTCGGCACCGGCTACATCAGCGAGATCACCGACCTGTGCCGCTGGCCGCTGATCGGTGATGGCGGCGGCCTGCTGACGGAACGCTGCGCGGCCGACGGCCACGTCGTGCTGTTCGGCAGCAACTATCAGGACGTGTTCGCCTTCCTGGTGCTGATCCTCGTGCTGGTGTTCCGGCCTTCGGGCCTGCTCGGCGAGCGGGTGTCGGAAAGGGCATGAGCAGGAAAACGATCGGCATCGTTCTGGTCGCGCTCGCGCTGCTGGCGCTGCCGCTGGTGCTGACGCAGGTCGGCACCGCCTGGGTGCGCATCGCCAACCTCGCGATCCTGTTCATCTTCCTGTCGCTCGGCCTCAACATCGTCGTCGGCATGGCCGGCCTGCTCGACTTCGGCTACGTCGCGTTCTATGCCGTCGGCGCCTACACCTGGGCGCTGCTCGCCTCGCCGCACTTCAACCTGCATCTGCCGTTCTGGGCGATCCTGCCGATCGGCGCGCTGTTCGCCTGCGTCGCCGGCGCGCTGCTCGGTGCGCCGACGCTGCGCCTGCGCGGCGACTATCTCGCGATCGTCACACTCGGCTTCGGCGAGATCGTACGCATCTTCATGAACAACCTGTCGGCGCCGTTCAACGTCACCAACGGCCCGAAGGGCATCACGCGCATCGACGGGCTCGCCGTCGGCGGTCTCGATTTCCGCGCCACCGACCGCTTCCTCGGCATCGACTTCACCGGGCCGGCGAAGTACTACTACGTGCTGTTGCTCCTGCTGCTGTTCGTCATCGCCGTCAACCTGCGGCTGCAGAATTCGCGCATCGGCCGCGCCTGGGTGGCGATCCGCGAGGACGAGATCGCCGCCAAGGCCGCCGGCATCGACACGCGCAACGTCAAGCTGCTCGCCTTCGCGATGGGCGCGAGCTTCGGCGGCATCGCCGGCGGCATGTTCGCCGCGATGCAGGGCTTCGTCAGCCCCGAGAGCTTCGTCCTGCACGAATCGATCATGATCCTGGCGATGGTGGTGCTCGGCGGCATGGGCAACGTCTGGGGGGTGATCGCCGGTGCGCTGCTGCTCTCCTTCGTGCCCGAATTCCTGCGCTACACGGTCGAGCCGGCGCAGAAGATGCTGTTCGGCCGCCTGCTGGTCGAACCGGAAGTGCTGCGCATGCTGGTGTTCGGCGCCGCGCTGGTGCTGACGATGCGCTTCCGGCCGGCCGGCCTGTGGCCGGAATCATGGCACAAGCGCGAGATGCGGGAGGGGGAGGCGGCATGACCGTGCTGCTCGCGGCGGACAACATCTCCAAGCGCTTCGGCGGCGTGCAGGCGCTCAAGGACGTCTCGCTGACGATCCGCGCCCAGGAGATCTACGGCCTGATCGGCCCGAACGGCGCGGGCAAGACCACCTTCTTCAACGTGCTGACCGGCCTCTACACGCGCGACAGCGGCACGATCGAGTTCGCCGGCCGCCCGCTCCGGCTCGGCAGCCCGCACAAGGTGGCGCAGGCCGGCATCGCCCGCACCTTCCAGAACATCCGCCTGTTCGGCAACATGACCGCGCTCGAGAACGTCATGGTCGGCCGCCACGTGCGCACGCACGCCGGCGTGTTCGGCGCGATCCTGCGCACGCGCGCCCAGCGCGAGGAGGAAGCGGCCATCCGCCGCCGTGCCGAGGAGTTGCTGGTCTACGTCGGCATCGGCCAGCGCGCCGGCGACCTCGCGCGCCACCTCTCCTACGGCGACCAGCGCCGGCTCGAGATCGCCCGCGCGCTGGCGACCGACCCGCAGCTGCTGGCGCTCGACGAGCCGGCCGCCGGCATGAACGCCACCGAGACCGCGGCACTGCGCCAGCTGATCGAGGGCCTGCGCGCCGACGGGCTGACGGTGCTGCTGATCGAGCACGACGTCAAGCTGGTGATGGGCTTGTGCGACCGCGTCGCCGTGCTCGACTACGGCGAGAAGATCGCCGAGGACGTGCCCGAAACCGTGCAGCGCGATCCGCGCGTGATCGAGGCCTATCTCGGAGGGCAGGTTGGCGACGGCGCTCATTGAGGCCCTCAACCTCGAGGTCCATTACGGCGGCATCGCGGCGGTCAAGGGCATCTCCTTCGCCGTCGAGGCAGGCGAGCTGGTCTGCCTGATCGGCGCCAACGGCGCGGGCAAGACCTCGACGCTCAAGGCGCTGGCGCGCATGATCCCATCCGCCGGCGAGATCCGCTACCGCGACACGCGCCTCGACCGGCTGCCGAGCCATGCGCTGATCCGCCAGGGGCTGGCGCTGGTGCCGGAAGGGCGCGGCATCTTCGCGCGCCTCACCGTCGCGGAGAACCTCGCGATGGGCGCCTATCACCGTGACGACCGCCGGGAAATCGGGCTCGACCTGGCGCGCATCTACGCCATGCTGCCGCGCCTCAAGGAACGGGCGGCGCAGGTCGCCGGCACGCTCTCGGGCGGCGAGCAGCAGATGCTGGCGATCGGCCGCGCGCTGATGGGCCGGCCGCAACTGCTGCTGCTCGACGAGCCATCGATGGGTCTCGCGCCGCTGATGGTCGAGAAGATCTTCGAAGTGATCCGCACGGTCGCCGCGCAGGGCGTGACGATCCTGCTGGTCGAGCAGAACGCGCGCCTCGCGCTGCAGACCTGCGCGCGCGGCTACGTGATGGAAAGCGGCCGCATCACGCTCGCCGACAGCGCCGCCAGCCTGCTCGCCGATCCGCGCGTGCGTGCGGCCTACCTGGGTGAATAGGAAAACACGTCGGCGAAGAACTCGTCCTTGGGCAGGCCGTGCGCGGTAAAGTCCTTGAGCGCCGCCCCGCACATCGCCGGCGCACCGCAGACGTAGGCCTGGTAGGCGGAGAGATCCGGGTGGTCGGCGAGCACCGCCTCGTGCACGAGACCGGTGCGGCCGGTCCAGTCCGCATCCGGTTCGGACAGCACCGGCACATACGGGATGCCGTGTTCCGCCGCCCAGCGCTCGGCCAGCGCGTTCAGGTAGAGGCCGGCGCGGTTCTTCGCGCCCCAGTAGAACTGCATCGGCCGCTTGATGCCGACGTGCAACGCATGCTCGACCAGGCCCTTGATCGGCGCGAAGCCGGTGCCGCCGGCGACCAGGATGATCGGCTTGTCGGACTCCTCGCGCAGGAAAAACCCGCCGAGCGGCCCCTCGATGCGCAGGATGTCCTTCAGCTTCATGGTGTGGAACACATGTTCGGTGAAGTTGCCGCCCGGCACGTAGCGGATATGCAGTTCGAGCAGGTCGTCGCAGTGCGGCGCGTTGGCCAGCGAGAAGGCGCGGCGCTTGCCGTCGGGCAGCAGGAATTCGACGTACTGGCCGGCGAGGAACTGCAGGCGCTCGTTGGTGGGCAGCTTGAGGCGGACCACCATCACGTCGTCGGCGACGCGCTCGAGCTGCTGCACGCGGCAGGGCAGGATCTTGACCGGGATGTCCTTGGCGGCGCTGACCTCGCGCACCTCGAGGACCAGGTCGGAGAGCGGCTTCGCGCAGCAGAACAGCGCCATGCCGGCGGCGCGTTCCGCCGCGGACAGCGCGCTGTCCTGCGCCGCGCCGTAATCGACGCTGCCGGCGGCGACCCGGCCCTTGCAGGCGCCGCAGGCGCCGTTCTTGCAGCCGTAGGGCAGATGGAGGCCGGCATCGAGTGCAGCTTCGAGCACGGTGGCGCCGTCCGCGACACTGAACTGGTGGCCGCTGGGCCTCAGTGTGACTGAATGGGTGACTTGGTGTGCCATGCGATAATCGTCCGGTGAGAAAGCGAAGAATCCTGATTGTCGGGTGCGGCGATGTCGCGCGCCGCGCCCTGCCGGAACTGACCCGCCGCTGGCGGGTTTTCGCATTGGTGCGCGCGCGCGATCCGGCACTGGCGGCTGCAGGCGTGACGCAGCTCGTCGGCGATCTGGATCGGCCGCAGACCCTGCGACGCATTTCCGGCCTGGCACAGGCGGTGCTGCACAGCGCGCCGCCGCCGGGCGAAGGCCGCGGCGACCCGCGCACCCAGCGCCTGCTGGCGGCACTGGCAAGGCGGGCGAGTCTACCACGCAGCCTCCTCTATATCAGCACCACCGGCGTCTATGGCGACTGCGCCGGTGCCGGCGTGCCGGAGACGCGGCCGCTCAAGGCCAAATCGCCGCGGGCGCAGCGCCGTGTCGCTGCCGAGCGCGCGCTGCGCCACAGCGGGCGACGCGGCATGCGCGTCAGCCTCCTGCGCGCGCCGGGCATCTACGCCGCCGACCGCCTGCCCCTCGAGCGCGTGCGGCGCGGCGACCCGGTGCTGATCGCGACGGAGGACAGCTACACCAACCACATCCACGCCGAAGATCTCGCCCGCGCCTGCATCGTCGCGCTGGAGCGCGGCCGCCCCTGCCGCGCCTACAACATCTGCGACGACTCGGACATCAAGATGGGCGACTGGTTCGACAAGCTGGCCGATGCCTTCGCCCTGCCCCGTCCGCCGCGCGTCACGCGCGCGGCGGCGCAAACGCTGCTCCCGCCGCAACTGCTCTCCTTCCTGAACGAGTCGCGGCGGCTCGACAACACGCGCATGAAGCGCGAGCTCGGGCTGCGCCTGCGTTATCCCACCGTCGATCGCGGCATCGCCGCCGCCCTGGAGAACCGGAAATGCTCTGGCTGAAAGCCTTCCACATCTTCTTCGTCGTCAGCTGGTTCGCCGGCCTGTTCTATCTGCCGCGCATCTTCGTCAACCTCGCCATGGTGCCGGCCGACAGCCCGGCCGAGCGCGAGCGCCTGCTGGCGATGGCCAGGAAGCTCTACAAGTTCGTCACGCCGATCGGCCTCCTCGCGGTGGTCACCGGCCTGTGGCTGTGGTTCGGCTTCGGCTTCGCCGGCGGCTGGCTGCATGTCAAGACCACGCTGGTGGTCGGCCTGCTCGCCTACCACTTCTATTGCGGCGCCCTGCTCAAACGTTTCCTGGCCGGCGCCAACGCCCGTTCGCATGTCTGGTATCGCTTCTTCAACGAGGTGCCGGTGCTGGTGCTGCTGGCGGTGGTCATCCTCGTCGTGGTGAAGCCGTTTTGAGCGACATCGCGCCGCCCCGCCAGCGCCGGGTCTTGCGGCAGGCGCACGCGCCGGGCAGCAAGCGCACCGAGCGCTATTTCGCGACCTGCCCGCGCGGGCTCGAGGCGCTGCTGGCCGAGGACATCGTCGCGGCCGGCGGCGCGGCGCCGGCCATCACGCCCGGCGGCGTCGGCTTCGGCGGCGGCTGGGAGGTCTGCTACCGGCTCAATCTCGAATCGCGCATCGCCACGCGCGTGCTGTGGCAGGTGGCCGCCGGGGAGTGCCGCGACGAAGCGGCTCTCTACAAGCTCGCCCGCGACCTCGCCTGGCCGCAGTTGTTCGCGGTCGAGCGCAGCATCCGCGTCTTTGTCACCGCGGTGCGGACCCAGTTCAAGAGCCTCGAGTTCGTCACCCTGAAGGTCAAGGACGCCGTCTGCGACCGCTTCCGCGCCGACTGCGGCAGGCGGCCCGACGTGAATACCGCCGCGCCGGACGTGCGCATCCACCTGTTCGTCACCGAGCAGCAGGCGACGCTCTATCTCGACACCTCCGGCGAACCGCTCTGGCTGCGCGGCCAGAAGATCGCCAAGGTGGCGGCGCCGCTCAAGGAGAACCTCGCGGCCGGCCTGCTGCGGCTGGCCGGCTGGACGCCTGAAACGCCGCTGCTCGACCCGATGTGCGGCTCGGGGACGATTCTGCTCGAGGCCGCCGGCATGGCGCTCGGCGACGCGCCGGGGCTGGCGCGCGACATGAAGGATTTCGGTTTCACGCGGCTGGCCAACTACCAGCCCGCGCTGTGGCGCAAGCTGTGCATGGCGGCGGCCGAGCGGCGCGCGGCCGCGCCGGAAAAGCTGCGGATCTGGGGCAGCGACAGCGATGACGACGCGGTGGCGCGCGCGCGGCAGAATCTCGCGCATGCCGGCCTCGACGACCTGATCGAGGTGCGGCGCGCCGATGTCCTGGAAATCTCGCCGCCCGCGACGAGCGGCATCCTGCTCGCCAATCCGCCCTATGGCGAACGGCTGGGCGAAACGGAGGCGCTGGCGGCCTTCTATCCGCGGCTGGGCGACGCGCTCAAGCGGCGCTTCGCCGGTTGGCACTGCTGGCTGCTTTCCGCCGATCCGCGACTGCCGAAGCTCATCGGTCTCAAGCCGGCGCGCAAGATTCCGCTCTACAACGGCAATCTCGAATGCCGGCTCTACGGTTTCCCGATGGTGGCGGGCAGCGCCCGCTGAAAGGCGCCGCGGCGCTCAGGCGTGGAAGTAGGGCGCGAGGAGCTTGTAGGCGAGGAACAGCAGCACCAGGAACAGCACCGCCTTGCTGGTGAGCAGCGCGAAGATTCCCTTGCCGAACAGCGACGCGAGACCGTGCCGTTCCTGCTGTGGCTTCGGCGTCCAGGCCGGGGCGCCCAGTTCCCTGCCCTCGCGGCCGAACTGGTCGCGCCCGGAGAGCGGGTCGTTCGGATCGCCGAGCTGGGTGCCGCGATCCTGGCGGTCGACCTTTTCGTAGGCTTCGCGCAGCGGGATCTTGAGCCGGCGCGCCATGTCGATGGCGCGCGCCATCTTGTTGAGCTCGACCAGGAACAGCAGTTCGGCGGTGACTTCCACCGGGAAGCCCTTGCGCTTGCCGTCGCGCGAATCGGTGAGCAGGCTGTTGATGTAGCCGTCGAGCTCCGGGGAGCACCACATCATGCAGATCCTCTTCTCCACATGCGGGAACGCTTCGATGCTGCTGGCTTCCGGGCTCAAAGTCTTCGTCGTCATGGTTTTCTTCTTGTCGGCCAGTTATACGTTATTCACATGTGGAATCCCCCGCGCGCGATCGGCATCCGAATAGCCCCGATCATGCTCGTCGATTTTACGATATGCCTCCTCGTAGGGGATCGCCAGCGTCCGGGCCAGTTCCATGGCCCGCACGACCTTGTTGATCTCGAGCAGGAACAGCATCTCCGAACAGGCCTCCGGCGGCAGGCCGTGCCGCTCGCCGTCGCGCGAGTCCAGCAGCACCTGGTTCAGCCAGGCGTCGAGCTGCTGGCTGCCCCACATCATGCAGGCCCTGCCGCAGAGGTGGGACATCTCTTCCAGCGCCGCGTGTTCCGGATTGAGCCTGCTCGCATCCGCCATATGCCCGGCCTCGCCCGATCAGACGATATCCAGATGCTGGATGCCGCCCTGCAGGTCCTTCTCGGCCATCTCCTTGCCATGCAGCTTGATCTGCAGCCGCACCTCGTTCATCGAGTCGGCGAAGCGCAGCGCATCCTCGTAGCTGATCTTGCCGCCCTCGTAAAGATTGAAGAGCGCCTGATCGAAGGTCTGCATGCCCAGCTCGCGCGACTTCTTCATGATCTCCTTGATCTCGTGGATGTCGCCCTTCTCCATCAGATCGGCGATCAGCGGCGAATTCAGCAGGATCTCGACGGCGGCGGCGCGTCCCTTGCCCTCCTTGAGGGGGATGAGGCGCTGCGAGACGACCGCCTTGAGGTTGAGCGACAGGTCCATCAGCAGCTGCGGGCGGCGCTCCTCGGGGAAGAAGTTGATGATGCGGTCCATCGCCTGGTTCGAGTTGTTGGCGTGCAGCGTGCCCATGCACAGGTGGCCGGTTTCCGAGAAGGCGATCGCGTGCTCCATCGTCTCCTTGTCCCGAATTTCGCCGATCAGGATCACGTCGGGCGCCTGGCGCAGCGTGTTCTTCAGCGCCGCCTCCCAGGAATCGGTATCGACGCCGACCTCGCGCTGGGTGATGATGCAGTTCTTGTGGTCATGCACGTACTCGACCGGATCCTCGATGGTGATGATGTGGCCGTAGCTGTTCTCGTTGCGGTAGCCGATCATCGCCGCCAGCGAGGTCGACTTGCCCGAGCCCGTGCCGCCGACGAACAGCACCAGCCCGCGTTTGGTCATTGCCACGTCCTTGAGCACCGGCGGCAGGCCGAGGTCCTCGAACTTCGGGATCGAGGTGTTGATGGTGCGCATCACCATGCCGGTGCGCCCCTGCTGGATGAAGGCATTGACGCGGAAGCGGCCGATGCCGGCCGGGCTGATCGCGAAGTTGCACTCCTTGGTCGCCTCGAACTCCGCCGCCTGCTTGTCGTTCATGACCGAGTGGGCCAGTTCGATGGTGTGCTGCGGCGCCAGCGCCTGGGCGGTAACCGGCGTCATCTTGCCGTCGACCTTGATCGCGGGCGGAAAGCCGGCCGTGATGAACAGGTCGGACCCCTTCTTCTGCACCATCATCGACAGCAGCTGATAGAGGAATTTGAGTGCCTCGTCGCGTTCCATGATGCTTATCCGGGAAAGTTGTCCTTGTTCGCCGCCTTGCTGCGCGCCTCGGCCGACGACACGATGTTGCGCTTGACCAGTTCCTGCAGGTTCTGGTCGAGCGTCTGCATGCCGAACTGCTGGCCGGTCTGGATCGCCGAATACATCTGCGCGACCTTGTTCTCGCGGATCAGGTTGCGGATCGCCGGCGTGCCGATCATGATCTCGTGCGCGGCGACGCGGCCCTGGCCGTCCTTGGTCTTGAGCAGCGTCTGCGAGATGACCGCGCGCAGCGATTCGGACAGCATCGCGCGCACCATCTCCTTCTCCGCCGCGGGAAAGACGTCGACGATCCGGTCGATGGTCTTGGCCGCCGACGAGGTGTGCAGCGTGCCGAACACCAGGTGGCCGGTCTCGGCGCCGGTCAGCGCCAGCCGGATCGTCTCGAGGTCGCGCATCTCGCCGACCAGGATCACGTCGGGGTCCTCGCGCAGCGCGGAGCGCAGCGCGTTGTTGAACGACAGCGTGTGCGGGCCGACCTCGCGCTGGTTGATCAGGCACTTCTTCGACTCGTGCACGAATTCGATCGGGTCCTCGACGGTGAGGATGTGGCCGAACTCCTGCTCGTTGATGTGGTCGACCATCGCCGCCAGCGTCGTCGACTTGCCCGAGCCGGTCGGGCCGGTGACCAGCACGATGCCGCGCGGCTGGTTGGCGATGTCGGCGAAGATCTTCGGCGCATTGAGTTGCTCGAGCGTCAGCACCTTCGACGGAATGGTGCGCAGCACGGCGGCCGCGCCGCGCTGCTGGACGAAGGCGTTCACCCGGAAGCGCGCCAGGTTCGGCACCGCGAACGAGAAGTCGCACTCGAGGTTTTCCTCGTAATGCTTGCGCTGGGCGTCGTTCATGATGTCGTACACCATGGCGTGCACGTCCTTGTGCTCCATCGGCGGCAGGTTGATGCGGCGCACGTCGCCATGCACGCGGATCATCGGCGGCAGGCCGGAGGACAGGTGCAGGTCGGAAGCCTTGTTCTTGACGACGAAAGCCAGCAGTTCGGTGATATCCATATTGAAAAATGCTCCGGCGCAGGTCCTGGGGCCGCTTCGGTATACTTGAACGACAGCCCGAAGCCGCTATATGACAACAATTTCAGCCAACCTGCAAGCCGTGAATGCACGCATTGCCAAGGCCTGCGCCGCCGCCGGCAGGAACCCGGCCGCCGTCGCGTTGCTGGCGGTGGCCAAGACCTTTCCGGCGGCGGCGTTGCGCGCAGCGCATGCCGCCGGACAGCGCGCCTTCGGCGAAAACTACCTGCAGGAAGCGCTCGCCAAGCAGGCGGAACTCGCCGACCTCGACCTCGAATGGCACTTCATCGGCCCGCTGCAAAGCAACAAGACGCGGCCGGTCGCGGAACGCTTCGCCTGGGTGCATTCGGTCGAGCGGCTCAGGATCGCCGAGCGGCTCGCCGACCAGCGCCCGGCCGCATTGCCGCCGCTCAACGTCTGCGTGCAGGTGAATGTCAGCGGCGAAGCCAGCAAGAGCGGCTGCGCGCCGGACGAGGCGCCGGCGCTGTGCCGGGCGGTGGCGGCCCTGCCCAGGCTGCGGCTGCGCGGGCTGATGGCGATCCCCGAACCGACGCAGGACTCGGCGCTGGCGAGGCGGCGCTTCGCGGTGCTGCGGCAACTGCGCGACCGGCTGAACGGCGAGGGGCTGGCGCTCGACACGCTGTCGATGGGCATGTCGGACGACCTGGAAGCGGCGATCATGGAAGGCGCGACCATCGTGCGCGTCGGCACGGCGATATTCGGCGAAAGGAACTACGCGAAATGAAGATCACGTTCATCGGCGGCGGCAACATGGCCAACGCCCTCATCGGCGGCCTCAAGAAGCAGGGCTTCTCCGCCGCCGGCATGCAGGTGGTCGAGCCGGTCGAGGAACTGCGCGCGCGGCTCACCGACGATTTCGGCGTGCGCTGCGCGCCGGCCATCGACGCGGCCGCGCTCGCCTGCGAGGTGCTGGTGCTCGCCGTCAAGCCGCAAACGATGAAGACGGCGCTCGCGCCGCTGCGCGAGGAGTTCGCCGGACGGCTCAAGGACCAACTGGTCATCAGCATCGCCGCCGGTCTGCAGATGAAGGACATCGGCCGCTGGCTCGGCGGCTACGGCAATCTCGTGCGCTCGATGCCCAACACGCCCGCGCTGATCGGCGCCGGCGTCACCGGCCTGTGCGCCGCGCCCGCCGTCGATCGCGAAGGCCGCGAAACGGCCGAAAAGATTTTGCGCGCGGTCGGCCGGGTGCTGTGGGTCGAGGACGAGTCCCTGATGGACGTCGTCACCGCCGTCTCGGGCAGCGGGCCGGCCTACGTCTTCTATTTCATCGAGGCGATCCAGAAGGCCGGCGCGGAACTCGGCCTGCCGGCCGACACCGCGCGCCAGCTGGCGGTCGAGACCTTCATCGGCGCAGCCCGCCTCGCCGAGGCGAGCAGCGAACCGGTGGACGAACTGCGCATGCGCGTCACCTCGAAGGGCGGCACGACGGCCGCCGCCATCGAGGCGTTCAACACCCAGGGCGTCGACGCCGGCATCGCCGCCGGCGTCGCGGCGGCCGCCGCGCGCGGCCGCGCGCTCTGCGAGATCCTGGGCCAGGACTGATGCTGGTCCAGATCGTCGCCCTGCTGCTCGGCACCGCCGCCGACCTGCTCGCCGTCGTCCTGCTCGCGCGCGTCTGGATGCAGTGGGCGCGCGCGCCGTTCCGCAACCCGGTCGGCCGCTTCGTCGCCGCCGTCACCGACTGGGCGGTGCTGCCGCTGCGCCGCGTCGTGCCCGGCCTGTTCGGCCTCGACCTCGCCAGCGTGCTTGCCGCCTGGCTCGCGCAGATCGTCTACTTCGGCATCATGGCCGGCCTCACCGGTCTCGTCGCCGTCGCGCCGCAGGCGATCCTCGGCGTCGCGCTGCTCGCCGTGCTCGCGCTGCTGCGGCTGTTCGTCTATCTGCTGATGGGCGCGGTGATCGTCGCCGCCCTGCTGTCGTGGATCGCCCCCTACTCGCCGGTCGGCCCGCTCTTCGATGCGCTGACGCGCCCGCTGCTGGCGCCGGTGCGGCGCATCCTGCCGCCGCTCGGCGGCATCGACCTCTCGCCGCTCGTCGCGCTGCTGCTGCTGCAGGTCGTGCTGATCGTGCTGGCCGGCCTGCAGCCCGCCGCGCTGCTGCTGCCATGAGCGACTGGCTGCGCGCGGACCAGGATGGCGTGGTGCTGAGCCTGCACATCCAGCCCGGCGCAAAGAAGACCGAGGTCGTCGGCCCGCACGGCGACACATTGAAGATCCGCCTCGCCGCGCCACCGGTGGATGGCAAGGCCAACGCCGCGCTGCTCGCTTTCGTCGCGGAGAAACTCGGCGCCGGCAAGGCGGCGGTGGAACTCGTCAGCGGCCAGACCAGCCGCGCCAAGCGGGTGCGCGTCGCCGGCGTCACGGCGGAGCAGGCGCTCGCCGGGCTGCAGCCGTAAGGCCACGATGGCGACTTTTGCGATCGGCGACCTGCAGGGCTGCTACGACCCGCTGCGCCGGCTGCTCGACTATCTGGATTTCTCGCCGGAACGCGACCGGCTCTGGTTCGTCGGCGATCTCGTCAACCGCGGGCCGCAGTCGCTGGAAGTGCTGCGCTTCGTCAAGGGCCTCGGCCATGCGGCGGTCACCGTGCTCGGCAACCACGACCTGCATCTGGCCATGCAGGCGGCCGGCTTCGGCAAGGCCAACAAGGAGGACACGCTGGCGGCGATCCTCGCGGCGCCCGACCGCGACGAACTGCTCGGCTGGCTGCGCGCCCGGCCGCTGTTCCACGTCGAGGGCGACTGGGCGATGGTGCATGCCGGCCTGCTGCCCGCCTGGGACATCGCCCAGGCACGGGCGCTTTCAGATGAAGTGTCCGCGGCGCTGACGGCGCCGGACTACCTCGACTTCCTCGCCAACATGTGGGGCTCGGAGCCGGATGCCTGGCACGACGGCCTCGCCGGCTGGGACCGGCTGCGCGTGGTGGTGAATGCGATGACGCGCATGCGCTTCGTCACGCCCGACGGCCGCATGGAATTCCGCGCGCCGGGCGCCAAGGGGCCGCCGGAGCGCGGCCCGGCCGGCTGCCTGCCGTGGTTCGAGGCGCCCGGCCGCAAGAGCGCCGATCACGCGATCGTCTGCGGCCACTGGTCGGCGCTGGGCTTCCGGCAGACGGACAGGCTGCTGGCGCTGGACTCGGGCTGTCTGTGGGGCGGCAGTCTGACGGCGGTGCGCCTGGAAGATCGTCGCGTGTTCCAGCTTCCCTGCGGCCGCTCGGCCCAGCCGACCGGCTGGCAGTAACGTTCCCTTCCGCCGGTTCTTCCGCCAGGCCGAGGTGCCAGGCGATCGCCTCGCGGCAGCGCGCCGCCAGTTCGCGCCGATCGGCGCCCGCGCTGGCGAGCGGCGCCAGCACGCGCACCTGCGCGGTCAGTTCGCTGGCGCGCGCCATGGCCTGCAGCGTCTGCCACAGCGTGACGTCGCCGTCGTAGGCGGGCGCCCGGCTCGGCCGGCCGGCGCGATCGACGTAGCGCAGCGCCAGCGGCACGACCGGCGCGCCGGCATCGATGGCGCTCTGGAACAGCGCGGCGTGGAACGGCAGCACGCGCTCGCCGCCGCTGGTGGTGCCCTCCGGAAACACGCCGACGTGCCGGCCGGCGCGCAGCGCGGCGATCATCGTCTCGCGCGTGCGCTGCGCGGCGGCGCGCGAACCGCGCGCGAGAAAGATGGTGTCGGTGTTGGCGCACAGCCAGCCGATCAGCGGCCAGTGCGCCACGTCGTCCTTCGCGACGAAGCCGGTCGGCGCCAGCGCGTTGATGACGAAGATGTCGAGCCAGGAGATGTGGTTCGCCACCACCAGCCCGGCCGGCGGCGGCGCGTGCGCCGCCCCGCCGGCGCCGAGTTTCACGCCCAGCGTCTCGAGCAGCTGGCGCGACCAGCGCCGCTTGAGCATGCGGCGCGGGCTGGCGCCGAGCCAGGGATAGACGGCGGCGACGGTCGCCGCGCCCCACAGCAGATGCAGGCCGACGCGCGCCAGCCGGAACGCGGCGCGCATTTCAACGCAAGCCGCGTTCAGTTCTGGCGCTCCACGAAGTGTTTCGAGTAGCGCGCATCGACGCGCGTCATCGGCAGCAGCAGCAGCAGATCGGCGGTGTTGAAGTCCGGATCCCAGGCCGGTTCGCCGCACACCCAGGCGCCGGCGCGCATGTAGCCCTTGAGCAGCGGCGGAATCTCGGGGTTGGGCAGCGCCGCGATGCGGTCGAGCGGCAGCGGGTGGCGCGGAAACACGCGGTACTCGACCGGCGCGCGATGGCCGGCGAGCGCGTAGTGGATGCCGACGGCGTTGTGGCCGCCATCCTGCATGCCGATGCTGGCGCAGCCGATCAGGTATTCGTGGCCGCCCTGCTGCATGTAGCGCGCCAGGCCGGCCCACAGCAGGGCGATGGTCGCGCCGGTGCGGTAGTCGGGGTCGATGCAGGAGCGGCCGACCTCGACGATGCGCTCGCGCAGATGCGCGAGACGGGTCAGGTCGAATTCGTTTTCCGAATAGTAGCTGCCGACCTTGCGCGCCGCCTGCGGCGGCAGGATGCGGTAGGTGCCGACGATGCGGCCGTTCGCCTCGTCGCGCACGATCAGGTGGTCGCAGTAGGGATCGTAGATGTCGCGGTCGACGCCGGGCGTCTGCGAGGGCAGCGTGGCGCCGAGTTCATCGGCGAACACGCGCCAGCGCAGTTTCTGCGCGGCGAGGATTTCGGATTCCGTCGCCGCCAGGGTGACGTGCAGCTTGGCGCGGGACGGGCGCTGCGGGGCGGCGCTTGCGCCGGTCTGGGGTGCGTTCCGGTGTTCCATTGCCGGTCTTCTCCTTGTCAGTGCGTTGGGCAGCCGCACTGTAGGAAACCGGCGTTACGGATTCTTTACGCCGGAATGACGGGAAGACGACAGATCAGACGTTGAACAGGAAGTTCATCACGTCGCCGTCCCTGACGACGTAATCCTTGCCCTCGGCGCGCATCTTGCCCGCTTCCTTGGCGCCGTGCTCGCCGCCGCAGGCGATGAAGTCCTCGTAGGCGATGGTCTGGGCGCGGATGAAGCCGCGTTCGAAGTCGGTATGGATCACGCCGGCGGCCTGCGGCGCGGTGTCGCCGCGATGGATCGTCCAGGCGCGCACTTCCTTGACCCCGGCGGTGAAGTAGGTCTGCAGGCCGAGCAGGTGATAGGCGGCGCGGATCAGCCGGTTGAGGCCCGGCTCGTCCATACCCATGTCGGCGAGGAAGATCTGCTTGTCCTCGTCGGCCAGGTCGGCGATCTCGGCCTCGATCGCCGCGCAGATCGGCACCACGTCGGCGTTCTCCTGGGCGGCGTGCGCCTGCACCGCGTCGAGGTAGGGATTGTTCGCGAAGCCGCCTTCCTTGACGTTGGCGGCGTAGAGGACCGGCTTGGCGGTCAGCAGGAAGAACTGGCGCAGGTTGCCCCACTCCTCCTTCGACAGATCGAGCGCGCGCACCGGCTTCGCCTGGTCGAGTTGCGCGCGGCACTTCTCGAGCACGTCGACGAGCAGCTTGGCTTCCTTGTCGCCGCCGGCCTTGGCCTGCTTCGAGTAGCGCGCCAGCGCCTTCTCGACGGTGGCGAGGTCGGCGAGACACAGCTCGGTGTCGATCACCTCGATGTCGCGCAGCGGATCGACGCTGCCCGAGACATGCACCACGTTGTCGTCGGCGAAGCAGCGCACCACATGGACGATCGCGTCGGTCTCGCGGATGTTGGCGAGGAACTGGTTGCCCAATCCTTCGCCCTTGCTGGCGCCGGCGACCAGGCCGGCGATGTCGACGAATTCGACGATCGCGTGCTGGACCTTCTGCGGCTTGACGATCTTCGCCAGCGCCTCGAGACGCGGGTCGGGCACCTCGACGATGCCGACGTTCGGCTCGATGGTGCAGAACGGGTAGTTGCTCGCTTCGATGCCCGCCTTGGTCAGGGCATTGAACAGGGTGGACTTGCCGACGTTGGGCAGCCCGACGATGCCGCATTTGAGGCTCATGGCTCTTCCTTCTTCGGGGGTGCGGGTTTCGAATTGATCCTTTGCGTGGCGGCGTTGAAGTCGCTCTTCGCCAGCAGCGGCCAGGCCAGCAGCGCGCGGTCGATGGCGGCGTCGATCTCGCCCGCCTCTTCCTTGCGCGGCGGCTTCAGCACGTAATTGACGACATCGTTCCGGTCGCCGGGATGGCCGATGCCGATCCTGAGCCGCCAGTAGTCCTGCGTGCCGAGATGGCTGGTGATGTCCTTGAGGCCGTTGTGGCCGCCGAGGCCGCCGCCGAACTTGAAGCGCAGCTGGCCGGGCGGGATGTCGAGTTCGTCGTGCACGACCAGCATCTCGGCGGGCGCGATGCGGTAGAAGTGCGCGAGCGCCTGCACCGCCTGGCCGGAACGGTTCATGAAGGTCTGCGGCTGCAGCAGCCAGAGATCCCTGCCATCGACGCGCGCCTTGGCGACCAGGCCGTGGTAGCGCGACTCGCGGGAAAACGCCGCGCCCAGTTCGCGCGCCAGCCGCTCACAAAACCAAAACCCGGCGTTGTGCCGGGTTTCGGAATAGTCGGGGCCGGGGTTGCCGAGCCCGACGATGAGCCGGAGGGCCGTCGAAGACAATTACTTCTTCTCGGCGGCCGGCTTCTTCTCGGTGATGACCTGGGTCTCGACCGGGGCTGCGGCTTCCTCCTCGGAGGCGGCGCCGCCGCCGCGCACGACGATGCCGGCCACCACCGGGTCGCCCTCGCCGTGATGCACCACGGTGACGCCGGCCGGCAGCGCGAGCTGCGAGACGTGCAGCGACTGGCCGCCCTTGAGGTCCTTGAGGTCGACCTCGATGAACCCGGGCAGGTCCTTCGGCAGGCACTTGACGTCGAGCTCGGTGATGACGTGCTGGACCATGCCGCCGTCGAGCTTGACGCCCGGGGCGATCTCGGCGTTGACGAAGTGCAGCGGCACCTTCTGGTGGATCTCGTGCGTCGCGTCGATGCGCTGGAAGTCGACGTGCTTGATCAGCAGCTTGTAGGGGTGCATCTGCACGTCGCGCAGCAGGCACATTTCCTTGGCGCCGCCGAGGTTCAGGTTGATGACGGAGGAGTGGAAGGCTTCCTTGCGCAGGGCCTGGTAGAGCTCGTTGTGATCGAACTCGATCATCTGCGGCGCGGCCGTACCGCCGTAGACGATGCCGGGAACCCGGCCGGCGCGACGCAGGCGGCGGCTCGCACTCGATCCCTGCACATCGCGCTTGGTGGCGTTGATTTCAAATTGCATGGTGATGACTCCAGAAAAGACCCTGCCCGCGACCAGGCAGGGGGTTGAGAAAACTATTCGACGAACAGCGAGGAAACAGATTCCTCGTTGCTGATGCGGATGATGGTCTCGGCCAGCAGGCCGGCGATCGGCACGACGCGGATGCGCGGGCAGGCCCGGGCGTCCTCGCGCAGCGGGATGGTGTCGGTGACGACCAGCTCGTCGAGGTCCGACTCGGCGATGCGCGCCACGGCGCTGCCCGACAGCACCGGGTGCGTGCAGTAGGCCATCACCTTCTTGGCGCCGTGCTCCTTGAGCGCGCGCGCGGCCTTGCACAGCGTGCCGGCGGTGTCGACGATGTCGTCCATGATCACGCAGCTGCGCCCGGCGACGTCGCCGATGATGTGCATCACCTCGGAGACGTTGGCCTTCGGGCGGCGCTTGTCGATGATCGCCAGGTCGGTCTCGAGCAGCTTCGCCGCGGCACGTGCGCGCAGCACGCCGCCGACGTCGGGCGAGACGACCATCAGGTCGTCGTGGCGCTGCTTCCAGATGTCGCCGAGCAGGATCGGCGTCGCGTAGATGTTGTCGACCGGGATGTCGAAGAAGCCCTGGATCTGGTCGGCGTGCAGGTCGACGGTCAGAACCCGTTGCACCCCGACCGCCTGCAGCATGTTGGCGACCACCTTGGCGGCGATCGGCACGCGCGCCGAGCGCGGCCGGCGGTCCTGGCGTGCGTAGCCGTAGTAGGGCACGGCGGCGGTGATGCGGCCGGCCGAGGCGCGCTTGAGCGCGTCGGCGAGGATCACCAGTTCCATCAGGTTGTCGTTGGCCGGCGCGCAGGTCGGCTGCAGGATGAAGACATCCTTGCCGCGCACGTTCTCGAGCAGTTCGACGCTGCTTTCGCCGTCGGAGAAGCGGCCCACCGTGCAGCGGCCGAGCGAGATGCTGAGGCGCTTGGCGACGTCGGCGGCCAACTTCGGGTTGGCGTTGCCGGTGAAGACCATCAGACTGTCGTAGGCCATGCGCGTCTCGGTGTCTCTGAAAGCGAAACGGGCAGACGCAGAGGGCGGCGGGATCCGGCGTTCTGAGTCTGCCCGGTGGGAATCTGGCTGGGGAGGTAGGATTCGAACCTACGCATGCCGGAATCAAAATCCCGGCGGTTCAAATAGTTACAACTAACCAGCGATAAAAACAATAACAAAAACAACGGGCGCGAATTCTATCCTAATTGTCGCCGTTTGTGGATAACTGTCTCTATTTTTCCGTCAGTGCACCAAGAATGCGCCACGGCGAGCCGCTCATATCCTCAGCCCTTCGCTCTCGCTCGGTGCCGCCGCCATGCCGGCATCGTTCCGATATTCCTCCTCCGTGTCGGCTATTTCCTGCCGCAGTTGCTCTTTCGTCATGGCCACCACAGGCAACCAGCGATCAAGGTTCGGCTCGCCCGTATGGATCGAATAATGGATGAACTCCGCCAGGGCGATGATTGCACCACGGACATGCTGCGGCATGGCCCCAAGGGAATCCGCCAGCTTTGCAGCGTCATTGAACCGCCACAAAAAAAAGTCCTCGGGCCGGCTGCCGCAGTTGCCAACATCTTCGGCGCTGGCATACAGCACGCGAAGCGCCTGCATTGCCGCAAGCGCCCCGCGTTGGCACTCCCCTTCCGCATCCGGGGCAACACCCGAGATAAAAGTCAGCGCTGGCGGGACGGCGGCCTGTTCGTGATCGCTCATGCCGCACCCCTGTTCCCGGCACAGATCGCCGCGTCGATTCGGTTATGCAGGCCCGTCGTGCTATTCGCAAGCATGGCCGCAAGCTGGGCTATCTCGCCGTTCCCTGCCTCAACAGCGAGCGTCCGCACATCAGCGGCGATGCAATACAGGTTGAATAGCTCGCTCATGATTTCCGGATAGGAAATGTCGCCAGCGGCCGGCGCGGCGACATTGGACGAATCGCGGGCGCTCATTGCAGCCACCCTTTCCCGGCCTGCGCCGTCGCCTTGCGGGATTACAGCCAGGCATCGAAGGCCGGCAGATCAATCAGCACCTTGCGGCCCAGCGCGACCCACACGCCGGCCGGCCCGCTGCCGTTGCCGGGGATCGTTTCGCCTCGGCTGTTCGTCCGGTCGAATGCGCGGAATTTCAGGTCGCGCAGCGCTGCTTTCGAGAACGGCCGCAGCGCGGCGCATTCGGCGATGGACACGAAGCGCCGGGCGGCCCCGGCTACCACCGTGCCGACATCACTGGCGGCACGGGCCAGCGCCAACCGTTCGGCCGCGCTTTCCAGCCGGGCGACGGCCTCCTGTCCGATCACGGCCAGCGCCGCGCGGCGGGCCGCTTCCAATTCGGCTTGCGCCTGGAACAACGGGGGGCAGGTTTCGCGGGCATGCCCGGCCGCGTCGGGGGTTGCAGTTGCTCTAGCCATGATGCCTCCTAAGTGATTTTCGAGAGTCGCCCGGTAAGGGGCGGCGGGCACTTCGAAACCGCACTTAGACGGCTAGCAGCTTTCCCCTTGCGGGTGTTGTATCACTGCCCACTGCCCGCCATAGGGAACCTATGGACGTAAAAAATCCGCTTGTCTGACGGGAGCGGCAACCGCTAAGTGAGGTGTTTCGAGCACCGTGCCGCGATCATGCGCCGATGGCATGCCGGCGTCAAGGGGGCAGGGCGGGAATGGAGCGGGGCGGCGTCACTGCCCCGCCGGGCGCTTCGGTTTCTTGCCTTGCTGGAAGTGCGCTACCAGCGCCGCATGGTTCGGCCCGGACTTGCCAACCGGCTGCGGCCTTGCACGGGGGGCCATGACCTCCTCAAGATGCGAGCGCATGACAAGCGGGGTGCCGTTCGGCTTGGTTCTTACCGTCAAGCCCAGCGACCGCATGAATCGGATTTGCGCCGCTGCCTGCTTCAATGGCTTGCACAGGTCGGCGACTTCCTCGGGGGTCAGCCAGGGCGGCATGCAGCGGCCGCCGTCCCGCCAGCGCCGACTTTTGGGGGCTGGCGCGGGGCGAGGCGGGACTGTTCGCGGGCGAACAGAAGGCGGGCGAACCCGGCCAGCGCATTGTCGGAATAGGTGCCGACAGTGCGGGCGGCGATCTGGCGGGGCTTGCGCCCTGGTGCGGTCATGCGTGCGCTTCGTCGCGGCGCGTGATCGCCAAGCGCAGGCCGGCGGCATCCAGCACCGCCACCAGCGTTTTCAATGTCGGGTTGCCCTTCGGCGACAGGGCGCGATACAGGCTTTCGCGTTGAATGCCGGCCCGCTCGGCTACCTGCGCCATGCCTTGCGCTTCGGCGACATGGCGCAGCGCCGACAACAGCGCCTCGCGGCCGCCTTCCTCGTCGGCTTGTTCCATTGCCGCTTGCAGGTATTCATCGGCGAAGGCGGGATCGTCCCGCAGTAGCTCGACAACCGCTTCGGCGTGGGGGCGCGATGCTCGGTTCATTTTCGGTTCCTTTCCTGCCAGTCGTTCCAATAGCCCACAGCATTCTCGATATCGGCTTTCTGCTTGCGCTTGTCGCCGCCGATCAGCAACACGATCAGGCGACTACCGGCACGCGCGTAATAGACCCGATAACCGGGGCCGTAGTCGATTCGGGCTTCCCATACCCCAGCGCCCACCGGCTTGCAGTCGCCGAATGCGCCGGCTTCCATGCGCCCGACACGCGCCAGGGTGAAGGCCCGCGCCCGGCGATCCGCCAGCGAGGCCAGCCAATCGGCGAACAGGTCGCGGCCATCGCGGGACAGGTAATGCTCGATCTGATACATACCCCATTGTAGCGTTTAGGTTACAAAAGGCAACGGGCAAGCCCGCCCGAATTTCAGCAACCCATGCCCGCCGAGGGGAGGGGTTACGGCGTATCTTTTGCGCGGTCGGGACGGGCGCGGGCGGGCGCATCCCGGCCCGCTGGGGCGCAATCGCAGGCGGGCGCGTGATTGTGCCTTGTTGCGCGTGATAAGCTGTCCCGGCCTGTCCCGGCCCGGCCCGATGCTATCGGTATGGGCGGGACAACCGCTTTTCCTCAACCATGCGGGTTTCCGGCCAGCCGTCCCGGTTGTCCCGATTGTCCCGGCAATCTTGGGATGAGCAAGGGTAGGGCAGGGCGCAGCGGTGAGCGGTGAAAGCCGGAAAGTATACGGGGTTACGTTGCATGATGAATGAATGGAAATATCCATTATTCATAGATAGACGGGGCACCCTCGATAGGTTGCCTGCTGGCGGCCTGCCCATACCCCCCTCCCTGAAACCTCCGCACGTAAAAATCTGATTGGCCGACCGGTCCCGGGCCTATAAGGCCTCGACTTTTGACCCCCCCCTCCCGCCAGCCCCAGCAGTCGGCGGCGTCGCCGGCCAGGCAATCGAAGCCGCGACACCCGCGCAAATCATGCCCTGTCCGCCCCCAGGCTTCGGCCAATGCCTTGGCGAAGACGGCCCCATCCGCGTGGCCATGCAGGTTTTCGAAGATACCCAGCCCGGCCCCGGCATCGGCGGGAATTTCCGCCATGCGCAGCGATTGCCCGGCCCGCATGATCTTGCCGGCCTCGCCCATGTGTTCGGCCAGGCCGATTTCGCCGGCCGACAGGAACAGCACGCGCCATTGCACCACCTCACGCGCCGCCCCCGTCCGTCCCGCCCGAATCTTGCCGCTGCCATTGGCCAGCATGTAGGCAATCTCGCCGGCCGCCTTGGGGTCGGTTTGGGCGATTTCATCCAGCAACAGCGGCGCGTCGCAATGCTGCAAGGCGATGGCTTCGATAGCGTTATCGGTCGCCCGCCAGCGCCGCATGTAGTCATGCCCGCCGCACACGCTGGCCGCCACGCGCAAGGCCGTTGTCTTGCCGTCCGATGAACTGCTGCGGAAGTGGAAGCCCCCGCCCTCGCCGCCCGTCAGATAGAGCAGCGGCGCAGCGAAGGCCACCGACACGGAAAACGCCAGGCGGGAATTGCCGACACAGCGGGCAGCGATTTCTTCCTGCCAGCCCTTGAGGGTGCCGCGCTGGATGAACGTGCTGGCCGCGCCGCCTTCGGCCTCGCATAGCCAGGCTTCGGCGGCGGTGCCGATGGCGGTATCGGGTAGCACATACACTGCACCCTCGGGGCCGGCGTCGTGCCAGCCGATGCGGTTCGTGACGCGGGCGCGGGCCTTGGGTGCGGATTCGATCAGGTATTGCCGCAGCAGGGCTTTGCCGCTCGGGGCGATATGCAAGCCTCGACCCGTTTATGGGGTCTGCGACCACCAGAGCGGCGGCGTTACAGCAGGGCAAACGGTTCGTCGGGATCGAGGCCAGCGAGCATTACTTTCAGGTGGCCTTGGAGCGCCTTGGAGGCAGTGCCAAAACGCGCGCAAAATAGTGCCAAAACGCGCGCGCGCTTACACAGTGCACCACCGCCGCACCAAATGAAAAGGGGCTAGCGTTTTTGATCGCTAACCCCTTGAATTTACTGGCTGGGGAGGTAGGATTCGAACCTACGCATGCCGGAATCAAAATCCGGTGCCTTAACCAACTTGGCGACTCCCCAATTTCACGTCGCCTGCAAATGCTGCAACGCGAAAGGACGCGGATTTTCCGGGTTTTACGGTTTCATGTCAATCCGCCCAGCGGATGCGCCGGCAAGCCGCGCACCACGCGGGCGGGCATGTCGTCCGGCAGCAACGCCCGGGCGGCGCCGGCCGCCGCCGCCGTGGCGAAGGCGACGAAGCAGCAGGCGCCCGAGCCGGTCATGCGCGCGTCGCCGCAGCGGCGCAGGATTTCGAGATGGCGCGCCACCGCGGGATAAAGCGCGCAGGCGACCGGCTCGAGGTCGTTGCCGCCGAAGCCGGGCCGCCAGTCGGCGGGCGCGATGGCCGGCGTGTCGCGCCTGAGCGCCGGCGAACCGAAGATCGCCGCGGTCGGCACGGCGACGTCCGGCATCGTCAGCAGATACCATTCATCCGGCACCGCCACGTCGGCGAACCGCTCGCCGACGCCCTCGGCGAAGCAGTTGCGGCCGTGGATGAAGACCGGCACGTCGGCGCCGAGCACGAGGCCGATCTCCTGCAGCCGCTCGCGCGGCAGGCCGCAGCCCCAGAGGTGGTTGAGCGCGAGCAGCGTCGTCGCGGCGTCCGAGCTGCCGCCGCCGAGGCCGCCGCCCTGCGGGATGCGTTTTTCGAGCGAGATGTTCACTCCCCGGGCCGCCTCGCCGGCGCCGAGTTTCTGCAATGCCAGCGCGGCGCGCACGACGAGGTTCTGTTCGTCGGGCACGCCGGGCACCGGCGCGGCGAGCACGACACGGCCGTCGGCGCGCGGTTCGAAGCGCAGCGTGTCGGCCAGGTCGATGAAGCGGAACACCGTCTGCAGCAGGTGGTAGCCGTCGGCGCGGCGGCCGACGACGTGCAGGAACAGGTTCAGCTTGGCCGGCGCCGGCCAGGCGCTCGCCCAGTTCCAGTTCATCGCAGCTCCGTCCACTCGTCGATCCTCAGGTGGACGGCGATGTCGCCGCGCTCGAGTTCGATCAGCCGCGGCAGCGCGTTGGGCAGATCGCTTTCACGCTCGAGCACGCGCACGCGCCAGCCCTCGGTGTCGGCCTCCTCGCCGATCTGGCCGAGCAGCCAGCGCGCCGAGGCCTGCAGGGGCAGGCGGAAGCCGAACACCTGCTCGGACAGTGCGCTCCAGTCGTCCGCCGCGAAGCGGCGCCGGTCGGCCAGCGTCAGCCGGGCGCCGGCCGCGTCGCGCACGATCTCCGCGACGCCCTGGCCGAGCGGCGTCGCCAGCATGATCTCGTCGCTGTCGGCCGCATGGCGCCAGTCGACATTGACGTGGTGGCGGCTCTCGCCCTGGCGCACGGCCAGGCGGCCGGTGAAGGCGAACGCGGAGATCGTCTCGGCCGGCGGCCGCGCCGGCAGCGACGGGATGGCGGCGCAGCCGGCGAGCAGGAGCAGCAGGACCGCCAGCCAGCGCTTCAAGACACTCTCGGTGATCAGGGGACGAAGCGCTTGACGGTCTCGGCCAGCGCCTCGTTGGCGGGATGCTCCTTGCGCGCCTGGTCCCAGGTCCGGCGCGCCTCGTCGCGCCGGCCGAGCGCCCAGAGCACCTCGCCGAGATGGGCGGCGATCTCGGGGTCGGCGCGGATGCCGAACGCCCGGTTGAGCACGTCGAGCGCCGCCTGCGTTTCGCCCTGCCGATACAGCACCCAGCCCTTGCTGTCGAGGATGAAGGGATCGCCCGGCGCCAGTTCCAGCGCGCGCTCGATCAGCTCGCGCGCCTCGGCGAGGCGGATGTTGCGGTCGGCGAACGAGTAGCCGAGCGCGTTGAGCGCATGGGCGTGGTCGGGCTTGATCTCGATGAGGCGGCGCAGGCGGCTTTCCAGCTCGTCGACGCGCCCGAGCCGTTCGGCGAGCAGGGCGATCTCGTAGAGCAGTTCGGGCTGGTCGGGCAACTGCGCCAGCCCGGCGGCCAGCACCGCGTAGGCATCGGGCAGACGGCCGGCCTCGCGCAGCAGCTGCGCCTCGCCGACCAGCAGCTGGGCACGCTCGCGCGGCGCGGCGGTCTCGGTTTCCTGCAGGTGCTTGCGCGCCGCTTCGAGGCGGCCCTGTTTCGTCATCGCGCTGGCGGCATGCAGGCGCGCCGGCAGGTAATGCTCGCCGCGGCCGACCTGGGCGAACCATTGCAGCGCCTCGCCCCAGCGCTTGCCGTCCTCGGCGATCTGGCCGAGGTAGAAGCGCGCCTTGTCGCTCTCGGCGTGGCCCATCGCCACGAGGCGGCGCAGGTGCTTCTCGGCTTCGGCCGTGTCGTTGAGCTGCAGCGAGAGCACCGCGACGGCGAAGAGGACATCGCCGCTCTTCGCCGGGTCGGCGGCATCCTGCTCGAGCAGGATGGCGAACTCGCGGCGCGCCTCGGCGTAGCGCTTGTCGGCCGCCAGCGCGCGCGCATAGGCCAGCCGCGCCTCGCGCGCCCGCGGGTTGGCGGCGAGGAAGTCGGCCAGCGCGCTCATCGCCTCGGCGCGGTTCTCGATCAGCTGGATGTGGAACAGCGCGGCGGCCTCCCAGCCGGGCTTGAGTTCGAGCGCGCGGCCGAGCGCGGCCTGCGCGGCGGGGTTGTCGCGCGCCTCGAAGGCGGCCAGCGCGCGCGCGTAGTGCGCCTCGGGCAGGCCGAGATACGGCGCCGTCACCGCATCGACCAGGGTGCGGATCGCCTGGCGGTCGCCGCCGCGGGCGAACAGGCGGTTCAGGTGGAGCAGGTTCTGGCCGATCTGCTGCGGCTCTTCGGCGAGCAACTGCTCGACCAGCGGCCTGAGCGCGTCGTAACGGCCCAGCGCGGCGAGCAGGCCGATGGTCATCTCGCGCGGCCGGCCAGCGGTCGGGTCGGTTTCCTCCCAGATGCGCGCCGCCTCGAGCGCGATTTCCGGCCGCCGGCCGTGCAGCGCCATCTCGGCGGCGCGGCGGGCGAGGCGCGGATCGCGCGTCTCCCTGGCCAGCTCCAGGTAAAGCTCGGCCGCGTTGGCCAGTTGGCCGCGCTGGCCGGCGATCTCCGCCAGCAGCAGTTGGTAGAGCAGTCGCGGCGTCAGTTCGACGGCGGGCAGGGGCGGGCCGGCTTTTTCCTGCTCGGCGCCCTCGTCGGCTTCGTCTGGCGCGGCCGCCGCGGCGGGCTTTTCCGCGTCGGGGCGCACGGCCTGCTGCGGGCTGCAGCCGGCCGCGAGCAGAGCGGCGAAAAGAAGGAGGAGGGGCGATTTCACGAAGGTCATGGCAGGGCACAACTACAATGGCGGCATGTTAGCAGTTTCCAGACCCCCCCATGCCTGAGCTGCCCGAGGTCGAAGTCACCCGGCGCGGCATCGCCCGGCAGGTTGAGGGCCGGCGGCTTGAGCGCGCCGCCCTGCGAGCGCCGAGTTTGCGCTACCCGATTCCCGCCGGCCTGGCGAGGAAGCTCGCCGGCCGCACGCTGACGGCCGTGAAGCGGCGCGGCAAATACCTGCTGCTCGAACTGGACGGCGGACACCTGCTGATCCATCTCGGCATGTCGGGCAGCCTGCGCTTCGTCGCGCCGGGCACGCCGCCGCAAAGGCACGACCATGCGGATTTCGTCTTCGGCGAACAGGTATTGCGGCTCACCGATCCGCGCCGCTTCGGCGCGCTGCTGTGGCTGGCAGGCGATCCGCTCGTCCACCCGCTGCTGGCGAACCTTGGCATCGAGCCGCTGGCGCGAGCCTTCAGTCCCGCTTGGCTACATGCGGCGCTGCGCGGGAAAAGCGCGCCGATCAAGCAGGCGCTCATGGATGGCGGCCTCGTCGTCGGTATCGGCAACATCTACGCCTCGGAAAGCCTGTTCGACGCCGGCATCGATCCGCGCACCCCCGCGCAGCGATTGAGCCCCGCACGTCTGGGCTTGCTGGTACCCGCCGTCAAGAAAACGCTGCGGGCGGCGATCCGCGCCGGCGGCAGCACGCTGCGCGACTTCTGCGGGCCGGAAGGCATGGGCGATTTCCAGGTGCGCCACCAGGTCTATGGCCGCGCGGGGGAACCTTGCCTGAAATGCGGCACGCCGATCCGGCAGATCCGGCAGGGACAGCGCTCGACCTATTTCTGCCCTACTTGCCAGAGATAGGCTATCGAACGATAAGGACGGGCACGTGGGCCAGATGCACGACCTTCGAGGCCACCGAGCCGAGCAGCGTGCCGCCGATCCCGGTGTGGCCGCGCGTGCCAAGCAGGATCATGCCGCAGCCGCGGCTGGCGGCGAACTCGACGATCGTCTCGGCGCTCTCGCCCACCGAAATGTGCGACTGCGGCGCGATGCCGGCGGCCGCGAGCCGGCGCTCGGCTTCCGCCAGCGCCTTGCCGCCCTCCTCGCGATGGAAGTCGCGCACCTCGCCAGACGCCACGAAACGGCTCACGTCGGCGGGCAGCGGGTGCTGGACGTTGAGCAGGTGGATCGCCGGCGGCGTCTTCCAGTCGCCGCAGTGGGCGACGAGCCACTCGATCGCCTTCAGCGAAGTTTCGGAACCGTCGACGGGGACCAGCCAGCTTTGCGTCATGCGCGTCTCTCCTCGCTTTCCTCGAGCAGATCGACCGGCGCGGCGGCCGGCCGCGCGGCCAGGGCGCGCGCGGCGAGCAGCTTGCCAAGCGCGACGACCAGCAGCGCGCCAGCCGTGGCCAGCACGTATTTCGGATAGGGCAGCGCCGCGAAGATGTCCGGCGGCAGGGCGGGATCGGAAACGATCATGCCGCCGCCGATCCAGCCGAGCAGCGCGCCGCCGGCGGTGATGACCACCGGATAACGGTCCATCAGCTTGAGCACAAGCTGGCTGCCCCAGACGACGATCGGGATCGAGACGAGGATGCCGAAGGCGACCAGCAGCATGCTGCCGTGCGCCGCGGCGGCGACCGCGATCACGTTGTCGAGGCTCATCACCGCGTCGGCGATGACGATGGTCTTGATCGCGCCGGCCAGCGTGGTGGCCGCGGCGACCTCGCCGTGGCCTTCTTCCTCAGGCTGCAGCAGCTTGACGCCGATCCACACCAGCAGCAGCGCGCCGACGATCTTGAGCCACGGGAAGTCGAGCAGCTGCAGCGCGAAGAAGATCAGGACGATCCGCAGGCCGATCGCGCCGGCGACGCCCCAGAAGATGCCTTGCTTGCGCTGGGCCTGCGGCAGCTTGCGGCAGGCCAGCGCGATGACCACGGCGTTGTCGCCGCCGAGCAGGATGTCGATGGCGATGATCTGGAGGACGGCGACCCAGAACGCCAGTGTGGTCGGATCGGTCAACAGTTCGGCCGCCTGTCAGCTACCAGTGAGCTTCTTGAACTTGGCCATCAACTGGTCGTGCGTTTCCACATGGTTGGGATCCTGCGGGATGCAGTCCACGGGGCAGACCTCGCGACACTGGGGGGTGTCGTAGTGACCGACGCATTCGGTGCACTTGTCGGGGTCGATGACGTAAATTTCATCTCCTTGCGAAATGGCGTTGTTCGGGCACTCGGGCTCGCACACGTCGCAGTTGATGCATTCGTCGGTGATCATCAGGGCCATTGCTGTTTCCTCTCGGGTCAAGAACGATGATGCATGCGCGCCGCCAGCCGTTCGGCCACCAGCGGATGCACGAACTTAGAGACATCGCCCCCCAGGCTAGCGATCTCCCTAACCATTGTCGCCGAGATGAACATGTACTGTTCCCCCGGCGTCAAAAACAGGGTTTCCACGTCCGGATGCAGGCAGCGGTTCATGCCCGCCATCTGGAACTCGTATTCGAAGTCTGACACGGCGCGCAGGCCGCGCAGGATCACGCGCGCGTTGCGCGCGCGCAGGAAATCCATGAGCAGGCCGTCGAAGCCGACCACCTTGACGTTGGGCATGTCGGCACACAGTTTTTCCGCCAATTCGACGCGCTCGGCGAGCGGGAACAGCGGGCGCTTGCTGTGGCTTTCGGCAATGCCGACGACGACATGGGCGAACAGGTGCGCGGCGCGGCGCACCAGATCCTCATGGCCCCGCGTGAAGGGGTCGAAGGTGCCCGGATAGACGGCGATGCCGTTGTTCATGACTGTTCCAGCGAATTTTCCAGCAAGTGGTAGAAAACCTGACCGGCCTGGCCCTGTTTCACCGTTCGCCACGCGCCGAGGTGCTCGATGCGGCGTTCGGCTTCCGCATAGACACGCATGCCCGGCCGCGCCAGCGCCGGCAGCAGCGGCACCACCTTTTCCAGCCAGCCGTGCCGGTAGGGCGGATCGAGCAGCACCAGATCGAAAGTCAGGCCCGACTTCGTTGCAAATTCTAGCGCATCCGCCCGTTGCAGCCCCAGCCGTTCGCAGGCGAACAGGGCCGCATTCTGTTTGAGCCGGGCGAACGCGCCTTGATCGCGCTCAACCAGGACGACGCTTTCCGCCCCGCGCGAGGCACATTCGAAGCCGAGAATGCCGCTGCCGGCGAACAGGTCGAGGCAATGCCAGCCGCTCAGATCCTGGCCCAGCCAGTTGAACAGGGTCTCGCGCACGCGGTCAGGAGTAGGCCTCAATCCCTGCGCGTCCAATACTTGAATCAGCCGGCTGCGCCATTCGCCGCCGGTGATGCGGATGCGGCTCATCGCGGTTTAGTCGGCGGCGACGATCACGGTCACGAGATTCTCGGGCTTGACGTGGCGGCGGAAGGCCGCCTTGACGTCGTCGCGGGTCACGGCCGCCACCTTGCGCGGGAACTGGTCGAGGTAGTCGAGCGGCAGGCCGTAGAAGCCGATCAGCGACAGGTAGCCGAGCAGCTTGGCGTTGCTGTCGATGCGCAGCGCCTGGCCGTCGATCAGGTTCTTCTTGGCGGCGGCGAGTTCCTCGGCGGTCGGGCCCTTGGCGAGAAACTCGGTGAGCACGTCATCGACCACCTTGAGCGCATCCTGCGCCTGTTCTCGCTTGGTCTGCAGGCCGATCTCGAAGGGGCCGGGCAGCACGCGCGGCGAAAAATGGGAATAGACGCTGTAGGCATAGCCGCGCTTTTCGCGCACCTCCTTCATGAGGCGCGAGACGAAGCCGCCGCCGCCGAGCGTGTAGTTGCCGACCAGCAGCGCGTAGTAGTCCGGATCGGTGCGTCTGATCGTCGGCAGACCGATGTGGATGTGCGCCTGCGTGGCGGGATGCTCGACCTTGACCGCATCGCGGCCGGGCAGCGTCACCGGCGGCAACTCGGCGGCGGGCTCGCCTTTCGGCAGCGCTTCGGTGAGCTGCACGGCGATCGCCTCGGCCTCTGCGCGCGCGACGTCGCCGATGATCGACACCACCGCACCTGGCGCGGTGTAGTAGTTCTTGTGGAAGGCGGCCAGGTCGTCGCGTCCGATCCGCGCGACGCTCTCCGGGGTGGCGAGGCGCCCGTAGGGATGGCCGGGGTAGAGCGCGGCGGCGAAACGCTTGCCGGCGATCGCGTCGGGACGGGTATCCGCCTCCTTGAGCGCGGCGATGGTGCGCGTCTTCTCACGCTCGACCGCGTCCGCCGGAAAGGTCGGGACGGACAGCACGGTGCGCAGCAAGGCCAGCGCGCCGGCCTTCTCCTCGGCCGCGGACAACGTGCGCAGGGCGACGCTCGCCTTGTCGTGGTCGGAGGACGACGACAGGCGCGCACCGAGGTCGACGAGGCGCGCGGAAATCTGTTCCTCGTCGAACTCGCCGGCGCCGGCCTCGAGCAGCCCGGCGGTCAGGCTGGCGACGCCGGACTTGTCGGCCGGACTCCTTGCGCCGCCGGCGACGAAATCGATCTGCACGTCGAGGATCGGCAGGTCGTGGTTCTCGATGAAATACACCCTGGCGCCGGTCGGCGCGACCCAGTGCTGGATCTGCGGACCGGCCTGGACGAGGCCGGCGAGCAGCGCGAACGCGATGGCGAATAGAATGCGCATGGGAGTTCCTCAGTGACGGACGGCGAAGCCGCGCGCCTTCGGCGCGGCATCGATCGGTTGCGGGTCGAGCACCGCCACCGTCAGGCGGTCGTCGCTGCCCTCGCCCAGATACTTCCGCGCCGCCGCCTGCACCTCCGCGGCGGTGACGCTGCGGATCTTCTCGAGCAGCTTGTCGATGTCGCGCCAATGCACGCCCGACGCTTCGGCATGGCCGATCTCCATCGCCTGCGCCATCAGCGAATCGCGCTTGTAGATCTGCGCCGCGATCGTCTGCGTCTTGACGCGCCTGAGCTCCTCCTCGCTGACGCCCTCGTCGCGGATGCGCCTGATTTCCGCCTGCAGCGCGGCTTCGAGCTCGGCGACGGTGCGTCCCGCCGCCGGCTGGCCGGCGAGGACGAACTGGGTCTCGCCGCGCAGCGTGGCGTCGTAGCCCGCGCCGACCGACTGCGCGATCTTCTCACCGCGCACCAGCCGCTTCGGCAGGCGCGCCGCGTCGTTGCCGTCGAGCAGGGCAGCGAGCACCTCGAGGGCGAAGGGCTCGCGGTCCTGGTCGAGGTCGACGAGCTTCGGCGCCTTCCAGGCCATCAGCAGATAGGGCAATTGCGCCGGCGCCTTGACCGTGACGCGGCGCTCGCCCTGCTGCGGCGGCTCGTTCTGCGGCTTGCGCACCGGCAGCGGCTGCGCCTTGTGCCTGCCGTAGGTGCGCTCGGCGAGGCGGAACACCTCGTGGTGGTCGACGTCGCCGACGACGACGACATAGGCGTTGTTGGGCGCGTACCAGGCCCGATACCAGTCGCGCGCATCCTGCCAGGTCATGTGCTTGAGATCGTCCATCCAGCCGATGATCGGCCGGCGGTAGGGATGGGCGGTGAAGGCCGCGGCGTTCAGCGCTTCATACACGCGCGACTGGGGGTTGTCCTCGGTGCGCAGCCGGCGCTCCTCCATCACCACCTGGATCTCGCTGGCAAACTCCTCGGGCTTCAGCTCCAGGTTCGCCATGCGGTCGGCCTCGAGCCGCATCATCCCGGGCAGCGCAGCCTTCGGCACGATCTGGAAGTACGCGGTGTAGTCGAGGCTCGTAAAGGCGTTGTCGCGCCCCCCCGCCTCGGCGACGCGCTTGTTGAATTCGCCGGCTTTCAATGTCCTGGTGCCCTTGAACATCATGTGCTCGAGGACGTGGGCGACGCCCGAGGTGCCGTCCTTCTCGTCCATCGCCCCGACGCGGTACCAGACCATGTGGACGGCGGTCGGGGCGCGCCGGTCTTCCTTGACGATCACGCGCAGGCCGTTGGCGAGCGTCTTTTCGAAGGTGGTCTCGGGGGCCGCAAAACTCGGCGCCGGCAGGGCGGCGAACAGCAGAAGCCAGCGCAACGAAAACGGTTTGTTTTTCATATGTCTGTGGGCGATGGACTAAAATTGGCCACGCGCAGGCATCATACCGTGCGCGCAACTCCCTACGACAGCCTTCCCCATGTTTGGTTTCCTCAAGAAAGATCAAGCCGCCGAGGCGGACGCCGCCGCGCCGAAGCCCTCCTGGACCGAGCGCCTCAAGGCCGGTCTCGCCCGGACGCGCGCCACGCTGAATACCCCGCTAGGAGAATTGTTTTCCCGCGCCAGGATCGACGAGGAACTGCTCGAGGAACTCGAGTCGACGCTGCTGATGGCCGACTGCGGCGTCGAGGCTACCCAATGGCTATTGGACCAGCTGCGCGCCAGGGTGAAGCAGGAGAAAATCGAATCACCAACCGCGCTGCGCACCGCGCTGATCGAGCTGATGACGCAGCTGTTGGCGCCGCTCGAGCAGCCGCTCGACCTCTCCCACCCGACACAGAGCCAGCGCCCCTTCATCATCATGATCGCCGGTGTGAACGGCGCGGGCAAGACCACCTCGATCGGCAAGCTCGCCAAGCAGTTCCAGAAGGAGGGCCACGGCGTGCTGCTGGCCGCCGGCGACACCTTCCGCGCCGCGGCGCGCGAGCAGCTCGCCGAATGGGGCCGCCGCAACGACGTGACCGTGGTCGCCCAGGAATCCGGCGACCCGGCCGCCGTGGTGTTCGACGCGATCAGCGCGGCGCGCGCGCGCGGCATCGACGTGATGCTGGCAGACACCGCCGGCCGCCTGCCGACGCAGCTGCACCTGATGGAAGAGATCGCCAAGGTGCGGCGCGTGATCCAGAAGGCCGAGCCGAGCGGGCCGCACGAAGTGCTGCTGGTGCTCGACGCGAATATCGGACAAAACGCGATCCAGCAGGTGAAGGCTTTCGACAAGGCGATCGCCGTGACCGGCCTGATCGTCACCAAGCTCGACGGCACGGCCAAGGGCGGCGTGCTCGCCGCGATCGCGCGCCAGTGCCCGAAGCCGGTGCGCTACATCGGCATCGGCGAGGGCATCGACGACCTGCAGCCGTTCAAGGCGCGCGAGTTCGTGGAAGCCCTGTTCGGACAGTGATCCGTCTCACCGAACTCCGGCTGCCGCTGGAGCATGCGCCGGAGGATCTCGCCGCCGCCGTCCTGCAGCGACTGCAGCTCAAGCCCGCCGACCTGATCGAGCTGCACATCCACAAGCGCAGCCCGGATGCGCGCAAGAAGTCGGCGCTGCAGTTCGTCTACAGCCTCGACCTCGCGCTGGCCGACGAGGCCGCCGTGCTCGCCCGCTTCAAGGACGATCCGCACGTCCGGCCGACGCCGGACATGGCATACCGGTTCGTCGCGCAGGCTCCCAAATCCGGCTTTCTTCGCCCGGTCGTCGTCGGCTTCGGACCGGCGGGCATCTTCGCCGCGCTGATCCTCGCGCAATCGGGCTTCAAGCCCCTCGTGCTCGAACGCGGCAGGAAAGTGCGCGAACGGACGAAGGACACGTGGGACCTGTGGCGCCGGCACGAGCTGCATGCCGAATCCAACGTGCAGTTCGGCGAGGGCGGCGCCGGCACCTTCTCCGACGGCAAGCTCTACAGCCAGATCCGCGACCCGCGCCATCTCGCGCGCAAGATGCTGACCGAGTTCGTCAAGGCCGGCGCGCCGGAAGAGATCCTTTACGTTAACCGGCCGCATATCGGCACGTTCCGGCTCGTCTCGATGGTCGAGAAGATGCGCGCCGAGATCGAAAGTCTCGGTGGCGAGATTCGTTTCAATGCGCGTGTCGACGACCTGATCATCGAGGACGAACATGTGCGCGCCGTGGTGCTCGCCGACGGAGAGACGATCCGCGCCGACCAGGTCGTTTTTGCGCTCGGCCACAGCGCGCGCGACACCTTCGCGATGCTGCAGCGTCACGGCGTGTTCATGGAGGCCAAGCCCTTCGCGGTCGGCTTCCGCATCGAACATCCGCAGTCGCTGATCGACCGCGCCAGGTACGGAAAATATGCCGGCCATCCCCTCCTCGGTGCGGCCGACTACAAGCTGGTGCATCACGCCAGCAACGGGCGCGACGTCTACAGCTTCTGCATGTGTCCCGGCGGCCAGGTCGTGGCGGCGACGTCGGAGCCCGGCTGCGTCGTCACCAACGGCATGAGCCAGTACTCGCGCGCCGAGCGCAACGCCAACAGCGGCCTCGTCGTGAACATTTCTCCCGCCGACTTCGGTGAAAGCGGGCCGCTCGCCGGCATCGAGTTCCAGCGCCGCTGGGAGCGCCGCGCCTTCGAACTCGGCGGCGGCAACTACGACGCGCCGGCGCAGCGCGTCGGCGACTTCCTCGCCGGCCGGCCCAGCGAGGCGCTCGGCACCGTGGAGCCTTCCTATCAGCCGGCGGTGAAGCCGGCCGACCTCGCCACCGCCCTGCCCGACTACGCGATTGCCGCGCTGCGCGAGGCGATTCCCGTCTTCGACCGGCAGATCCGCGGCTTCGCGCTGGCCGACGCGGTGCTCACCGGCGTCGAGACGCGCACCTCCTCGCCGCTGCGCATCACGCGCGGCGCCGACTACCAGAGCCTCAACGTCAAGGGACTCTACCCTGCCGGCGAAGGCGCCGGATACGCCGGCGGCATCCTGTCGGCCGGTGTGGACGGCATCGAGGTCGCCGAAGCGGTGGCTTCGGCTATAGTCGGTACGCCATGATCCGCTTCGACCGCGTCACCAAACGCTACCCGCCCGACATCACGGCCCTGGCCGACGTCAGCGCCGAAATCGGCGCCGGCGAACTGGTCGCCGTGCTCGGCCATTCCGGCGCCGGCAAGTCGACGCTGCT
>DDXW01000014.1 GCA_002347285.1 Rhodocyclaceae bacterium UBA2250
GGCGACGGCGTGAACGACGCGCCGGCGCTCAAGACCGCCGACATCGGCATCGCGATGGGCCTGGGCGGCACCGAGGTCGCCAAGGAAGCGGCAGCGATGGTGCTCACCGACGACAACTTCGCCACCATCGAGGCCGCCGTCGAGGAAGGCCGCGGCATCTTCGACAACCTGGTGAAGTTCATCACCTGGACGCTGCCGACCAACTTCGGCGAAGGACTGGTGATCCTCGCCGCCATCGTCGCCGGCGTGACGCTGCCGATCACGCCGCTGCAGATCCTCTGGATCAACATGACCACCGCGGTGCTGCTCGGCCTGCCGCTCGCCTTCGAGCCGGTCGAGGGCAACGTCATGCGGCGCCCGCCGCGCCCGCCGGCCGCGCCGATCCTCGACCGCGTGCTGATCGAGCGCATCGTGCTGCTCGGCGTGCTGATGCTGGCCAGCTCCTTCGGCCTGTTCCTGCTGGCGCTGGAGCGCGGCCAGTCGCTGGCGGAGGCGCGCAGCATCGCGGTGAACGTCTTTGTGACGATCGAGCTGGCGTTCCTGTTCAACTGCCGCTCGCTGACCCGGCCGCTGTGGCGCGTGGCGCCGTTCTCGAATCCCTGGGTGTGGGGCGGCGCCGGCGCGATGCTGCTGCTGCAGCTGATCTTCACCTACACACCGCTGTTCCATCAGCTGTTCGGCACCGCCGCCATCGGCCTCGCCGCCTGGGGCGAGATCGCGGCAGTCGGCCTCGCCGCGCTGCTGATCATGGAAGGGGAAAAGGCGCTGCGCCGACGCTAGGCCGCGCCGCCCCGCCAGCGCCGAGTTTTATTGCGGCAGCGGCGGGGGCGCGTCGTTGAGGGTGCGCAGGTAGGCGACCACCGCGGCGCGCAAGGCGGGATCGGGAATGCCCATGAAGTTCATCGCCTTGCCCGGGATGGCGCGCTCGGTGTCGGCGAGGTAGTAATCGAGGGTGGCGTAATCCCAGACGATGCCGGTCTCTTGCATCGCCGCGGAGAACTCGAAGCCGGGAATGGTGGCCGCCTTGCGGCCGAAAACGTTCCACAGGTGCGGCCCTTTCCCGTGACCGCCGCTTTTGGTGCCGTCGTGGCATTGCGAGCACTTGCGTTCGAAGAATTTTTCTCCGGCCGCCGGATCGGCTTGCGCGAGCCGGGTCTTCAGCCCGGCATCCAGCGGCGGCTGGTAGCCAGGCATGGCGCCTTGCGCCCACGCCGCGAGCGGCGTCAGGCCGGCGAGAAAAACCAGTGCGGCATAGGCAAGACGAGTCATGCCGCGCAGCTTACCTCGTCAGGTCGGCAGGCGGTGGCTGTATTCGCGCTTGACGAGCGGATCGGTGCCGAAGCGAAAGTCCATGCAGCGGTTCCACAATTCGCTCGCCCGCCCCTTGGGCAGGTGGCCGGCCAGTTCGAGGATCTCGCGCAGTTCGGCCTCGCCGCGCGCCCGCACGTCGGCGCAGGCGGTGCGCTCGAAGAAGACGTCGTGATAGAGGCACTTCTGCCAGAACAGCGCCTCAAGGCCTTCCTTCTCCTCGAGCGGCGTGACGGTCAGGTTCTCGGCGTCGGGGTGGGCATGCCGCCAGTGGTCGATGGTTTCGGCGGCGGTGTCGATCACCCAGGAATACTTTTCGGGGGAGCCGGGGCTGACGAACTGGATGCGGGCGTACATGTTCTCTCCATCTTGTTGTCGTGATGGAGTCCATAACGCCCGCCGCCGGCGGCGGGTTGACAAGACGCGGCGGAGGGCAAAGCCTCCAGTTCCTCCCGCAGCGCCCGCGCCGAAGCGGGGCGCTCGGCCGGGTCCTTGGCCAGGCAGCGGGCGATCAGGTCGTCCAGTTCCGGCGGCACGTCCGGCGCGAACGCGCTGGCTCGCGGCGGCGCTTCGTGGAGAATCCGGTGGGTCAGCTGCAGGTCCGATTCGGATTCGAACGGCTTGCGGCCGGTCAGCAGGAAGAAACCCACCGCACCGATCCCGTACAGATCGGAGCGCAGATCGGTCGAGGCCGGGGCGGTGATCCGCTCGGGGGCAAGATAGGCGGGGGTGCCGAGAATGCGCAGGCCGATCGTGAGATCGCGCGACTCCTCGCCATCCACTTTCTTGACGAGGCCGAAGTCGAGCACCTTGACGATGTCCGGCTGGCCGCCGGCCGTGCAGACCATCAGATTCTGCGGCTTGATGTCGCGGTGCAGGATGCCGAGGCCGTGCGCCTCTTCCAGCGCCGCACAGACCTGGCACAGCAGCCGGATCACGCGCGGCGCCGGCTGCGGCCCCGCGCGCTCGACCAGTTCGGCGAAATTGCAGCCGTCGAGGTATTCCATCGCGTAATAGAAGCCGCCGTTCCCCGTCACGCCGTAATCGTGGATGCGGACGAAATTGCCGTGCTGCAGCTTGCCCGCGAGGCGTACCTCGCGGGCGAAGCGCGCCTGCCACTCGTCGCTCGCCGCGTGCGGCTTGAGGATTTTCACGGCCACCTGGCGGCGCATCAGGATGTGTTCGGCCAGAAAGACCGTGCTGACGGCGCCTTCGCCGAGCGTGGCGAGAAGGCGGTAGGGGCCGACCAGGCGCCCGCCTTGGCGTTCGGCGCGGCGCAGCAGCAGGCCGCCGCCGAGCGCCAGCAGGGCGAGCGCGCCCGTCTGCCAGGCCAGCCAGCGCAGGTAGCGAAGCGGGCCGACGGCTTCGTCCGCATCCACCTCGAGCACCAGGCCGATGCCGCGCCGCGGCAACCAGCGCCAGACGCCGACCACTTCCCGGCCGGCATAGTCGCGGTAAGGCTCGAACACCGCACCGGCCAGCTCGGGCGCGCCGGCGGCGGCGGTCCGCGCGGCCTCGATCTGCTTCAGCAGCGGCGAGAGAGCCGTACCCGGACTATCCGCCGCCGGCCAGCGCATGGCCGACAACAGCATGCCGTGCTGGTCGATGACGTAGATCTCGCCGGAATCGCCGAAGCGGCTTTCGGCCGCCAGGAAGCCGAAGGCCTCGAGCGCGCTCACCCCATAGCCGACATAGGCCACTGGCGCCCCGGACGGACCGGCGACAGGAGCCTCGTACCAGACCAGCGGCGTCCCGCCGTTCTGCGTAGCCTCGAGCGGACGGATGAAGGCCGAGCCGCGCTGGCGCGCCAGGGCAAGCCGCTGGCGCACCTCGTCCGGCAGGAAGGTGCCGCAGCGGCGGGCGATCGTGGACAGCAGCACGCGCCCGTCGGGGTCGAGCAGATGAACGTAGCTGGGCGCATGGCGACCGAAGCGCTGCTTGAGGGCCTGTTGCAGATCGGCCAGCAACGCGGCCTGATCGCCGCAGGCGCGCTCCCCGGCAACGGCCAGGTCTCCTGCCAGGCGGCGCACGTAGGGGTCGGACGCGAGCTGCTCGACATCGGCACGCCGCTCGTCGATCCATTGCTGGAGGCGCGTCACCTGGGCATCGAGCAAGGCGCGATAACTGTTCGACCGGCTTTCGCGCAGCGAAGACGCCATGCCGGCATGCAAGGCGGCCAGCATGACGGCCACCGCGGCAAGCGCGGCGCCCAGCAGCAGCAAGCGTCCCGAACGGATGCTCATTCGGCGGGCTGCCGCGGCCGTTGCGTCATTCCTCGGCGGTCACGACGACGAGATGCACGCGATAGGGGCCGTGCGCGCCGAGCACGATGGTCTGCTCGATGTCGCCGGTGCGCGAGGGGCCGGAGATGAAATTGACGGCTCGCGGCAACCGGCCGAGTTCGGCGCGGGCCAGCGCGAAGGCTTCTTCCATGCCGGGCACGATGCGGCTGGCGGGCACGATCGCGATATGGGTTTCCGGCAGCAGGCTGACCGTCGCCGGCGCATCCGGCGCGCCGCAGAGCATCAGCGTGCCGGTCTCGGCGACGGCGCAGAAGCAGCCGGTGATGCCGACGAGGTCGGCGTCGACCGCGCCGCGCGCTTCGATGGTCATGCCGGCGCCGGCCCAGTCGAGACCGGCGAGGCTCGGCCAGACGACCGCCTGCGGCGGCAGGTTCTGCCCGGCGAGATAGCGGGCGACCGCGGCGGGCGCCGCGGCGAGCGTCGCCACGCTGTCGACGCTGCTCGATTGCGCGAGCGACTTCTCGACGAACCGCCTCGCCAGCGCCGAGTCTTGCGTATCGACGGCCGGACGCGGCCCTTGGGCTTGCGCCGCGAGCGTGGCTTCGACGGCGGCACGACCGGCCGCGGCGTTGGCGGCATCGCGGCCGAGCCTGGCCCGCACGCGGCCGAGGATGTCTTCGCGACGGCTGCCGCTGCTCATGATTTCTTCCTCTGCGCATAGAGCTCGCGGAAGGTGCGGCCTTCCGGCGCCGGAAAGTCGCGGCCGGCGGTCCACTCGGGCGCCGCGCCGAGCACCGGGATGCTCGCCTCGCCGCCGGCCAGCCATTTGAGATAGCGCGCGGCCAGACGGGCGCCGAACGCATAGAGCCCCGGGTGGCTCGCCGCCCAGGCCCAGGCCTTGAGCCCGATGCGCTCGCTCCATGGCCGCAGCTTGCGTTCGACCTGTTTTTCACGCAGCTTGCGCAGCAGGTCGGGCAGCGGGATATTGACCGGGCAGACCACGCCGCACTGGTTGCAGAGCGTCGCGGCGTGCGGCAGGTCGATGGCGTTCTCGATGCCGAGATAGAGCGGCGTGAGCACCGCGCCCATCGGGCCGGGATAGACCCAGCCGTAGGCGTGCCCGCCGATGGTCTGGTAGACCGGGCAGTGGTTCATGCAGGCGCCGCAGCGGATGCAGCGCAGCATGTCCTGGAACTCGGAGCCGATGACGTCGGCGCGGCCGTTGTCCACCAGGATGAAGTAGAGGTGCTCGGGGCCGTCGTGATCGTCCGGCCCCTTGGTGCCGGTCAGCACCGAGACGTAGTTCGAGATCGACTGGCCGGTGGCCGAGCGCGGCAGCAGCCGCATCAGCGTGGCCAAGTCCTCCAGGGTCGGGATCACCTTCTCGATGCCGGTGATGACGACATGCACGCGCGGCAGCGTGGTCACCATGCGGCCGTTGCCCTCGTTGGTGACCAGCGCGACCGAGCCGGTTTCGGCGATCAGAAAGTTGCCGCCGGAGATGCCCATCTCCGCGGTGAGGAAGTGCTCGCGCAGCACCTCGCGCGCCTCGCGCGTCAGGGCCGGAATCCCGGTCTTGCGCGGCGTCCGGTGCGTGGCGTGGAACAGGTCGGCGACCTCGTCGAGGCACTTGTGCACCGCCGGGGCGATGATGTGCGAGGGGCGCTCGTTGTCGTTGATCTGCAGGATGTATTCGCCGAGATCGGTCTCGACCGGCTGGATGCCGGCGGCGGCGAGGGCATGATTCAGGCCCGCTTCCTCGGAGAGCATCGACTTCGACTTGACCGCCTTCTTCACGCCATGCTTCTTGCCGATCTCGACGACGTGGCGGCAGATCTCGGCGCCGTCCTTCGCCCAGAGCACCGTGGCGCCGCGCGCGGTGGCGGCCTCCTCGAACTTCTCGAGCCACAGGTCGAGGTTTTCCAGCACGGCGTTGCGCAGGTTCTTGGCCGCTTCGCGCGTCGCCTCGAAGTCGTCGATCTCCTTGATCGCGATGGCGCGCTTGTCGATGAACTTGCCCTTGGCCATGCGCAGATTGCCCTGCAGCACCGGGTTGGCCAGCGCGGCGGCGGCATTGGCCTTGAAGCGACGGGAACCGGTTTCCATCAGCGCTTCCGCGTCAACACTTCGGCGATGTGCAGCACCTCGGTCTGCGCATCGCCCATGCGCCGCAGCTTGCCCTCGATGTTGAGCAGGCAGCCGAGATCGCCGCCGACGATGGCCGCGGCATGGGTGGCGCAGGCATTGGCGCACTTGCGCTCGGCGATCGCCGCGGAGATTTCGCCGAACTTGACCGCGAAGGTGCCGCCGAAGCCGCAGCACTCCTCGGCGCCGGCCATCTCGCGCAGTTCGACGCCGGGCAGCTTCGCCAGCAGGGCGCGCGGCTGGTCCTTGATGCCGAGGCTGCGCAGGCCGGTGCAGGAGTCGTGGTAGGTGACGCTGCCGGCGAAGTTGCCCGGCACTTCCGCCAGCTGCGCGACATTGACGAGGAAGTCGGTCAGCTCATGCACGCGGCTGGCCAGCGCGACGGCGCGCTCGCGCCATGCCGGCTCGTCGGCAAGAATGACGGGGTATTCGGTGCGGATGTGGTCGGCGCAGGAGCCGGAAGGCGCGACGACCCATTCGTAGCCTTCGAACTCGGCGATCACCTTTTTCGCCAGCTTGGCGGCGGCTTCCCGGTCGCCGCTGTTCCAGGCCGGCTGGCCGCAGCAGGTCTGCGCGGGCGGCACGACGACCTCGCAGCCGGCCGCTTCGAGCAGCTCGATGGCGGCGAAGCCGATGCGCGGCCGCATCAGGTCGACGAGACAGGTGACGAACAGGGCGACGCGCATGGATTTCCCGGGCCGGAAAGGTCAGCAAAACTCGGCGCTGGCGGGGCGGCGCCGCATCCGGCCGTCAGCCGCGCACGGCGCCCGCGTTGCCGGCCACCGACTCGACCCAGCGCTTGATGCGGTTGGCGTCGCCGATGCGGGTGAGCTTGCCCCACGAGTCGAGCAGCACGATGATGGTCGGCTTGTTGTTGAGCCAGGCCTGCATGACCAGGCACTTGCCGGCCTCGCTGATGTAGCCGGTCTTCGACAGGCCGATGGTCCAGTTGTCGCTCTTCACGAGCGCATTGGTGTTGCGGAAGGTCTGGGGCCGTCCCCTGACGGCGACCTGGTATTCCTCCGAGGTCGAGAATTCGCGGATCAGCGGGTACTGGTGGGCGGCATTGACCATCTTGACCAGGTCGCGCGCGCTCGAGACGTTTTCCGGCGTCAGGCCGGTCGGGTCGGAGAAACGCGTCTCGGTGAGCCCCAGTTCGTGCGCCTTGGCGTTCATCGCGGCGATGAAGGCTTCGCGTCCGCCGGGGTAGTGGCGCGACAGCGCCGAGGCGGCGCGGTTTTCCGACGACATCAACGCCAGCCGCAGCATTTCCTCGCGGCTGAGCCGTGTGCCGACCGCCAGCCGCGAATGGGTACCCTTGAGGGTATCGACATCGGCTTCGCCGATGGTGAGGGTTTCCGTCAGGCTGGGCTGGGCGTCGAGCGCCACCATCGCCGTCATCAGCTTGGTGATCGAGGCGATCGGCACCACCGCATTGGCATTCTTCTCGAAAAGAACGTCGCCGGTCGCCTGATCGATCACCGCCACGGCCCCCGACGCCAGCTTGGGCACCGGACCGTTGTCCGCCTCGATGGCGGCGGCCAGCTGGGCATCGCGGTTGCTGCTGGCGCTCTTCTTCTTGACGACGCGCGCCACCGGCTTCGCCGCTTTCTTGCTGGCCACCGGCTTTTTCTTGGGTGCCGCCGCATACGCGGCATCGGCAAGGCCGACGACGAGTCCCAGTGCGACGAACAATGCCGGCAATATCTTCATCGATGGTTTCATGAGTACACGGCGAAAATGACGGTTTTGCGGCGGCGCCAAGTCTAACAGCCGGCCGGGCTGAAAGCCACGACAGCAACCTGGCTAACCTGATTAACGAACTTAATTCATTTAAATTAAGTCACTGTACGCTGTTTTTATACCAACTCCTGAGGTTCAAATCAAGGTGCAGGGCAATCGCACACGCAAACG
>DDXW01000025.1 GCA_002347285.1 Rhodocyclaceae bacterium UBA2250
ACCAACGGCGTCGCCGAGCGCTTCAACCGGACGCTGAAGGAACAGGCGATCCACGGCCGTATCTTCAAGAACGTCGAAGAGGTGCGCGTCGCCGTCACCGCGTTCAAAGATCGCTACAATCGCCATTGGCGTCTCGAAAAACTGGGCTTCATGTCACCCTTCGAAGCCCGTCAGGCTTATGCCATGCGAAAGGCGGCCTGAGTTGCAAAACCGTGTCCAAACAATCCGAGCCGGTACACTGTCGACTACGTCGAATATCAGTCCAAAGAGGCGCTTGACCGCCTTGCGGTCCGCGTCGATCTTCTCTTGCGTCACGCCCTCGGTTGGCGCCGTGTCGGGCGAGAAATGCGCCTGCGACAACTGGTCGAGCAGCAGGAAGGCAGGCACTGGCCGGTTACGGTTCGCGAACCATGCGTGTAACCCGAGATGTGCGACGATGTGGTAGCCCACATGGTTCTCGCCGCTGCCGATCTCGCGCATGGGCACCGGCCGCTCAGGCGTATCTGCGACGATGGTCAGCGCACGGGCGTCGAGGCGCAGTGGAGAGTCCGAGTACTCCAAATCGATCTGCTTGGCGTAGTCCGAGAGGTAGCGGCTGACGTTGGACAGGCAGGATTCCATCTTCGCCTGGATGGTGTCGGAGCTGACCGCCTCGTTGAGCTGGGTCTCTTGCGTCCGCAATTCTATTAGCCGCGACTGCTGCTCGCTGACATCCGGCATCTGTGGGATGTTCTCCATGTACAGGCTGATGCGTCCGAGGACCATGGCACGCCGGGCCTCTGTATCGGTGGCCAGTTGCAGGCGCCGGTTGGCGCGCTTGACCGCCGTCAGCATGACTCGGTTGTCGTCGAGGCGGCGTCGCACGTCAGCGAGCTTGGTTTCTACGTCCTGGATCGCAGTCTCGATGCGAGGCGTCGCGGAATCCATCGCGCCGCTGCGCTCACCTATGTACTCCTGTGCGGCGCGCAGATCGCCTATAGATGGCACCTGTGAGGCGTCAGGCAGGCTCTGCAGACACAATGGACACGAGTGTCCGGGTGCATCGTGCTCGAAGACCGTCACGGCGTTGAGGCGGGCGGCGTGCTCGCGGGCCTCAGCCGAATAACCCTTAGAGCTGCCCTCGAAGCTGCGTGCGCGCTCCAGAGTTGAGTGCAACGTCCGCTGTTCCTGTACCAGCTCGCTGCGCACGGAGGAGAGACGCCGGAACTCGGCGTCCTCTCCGACTTCCTCCGCAGCGGAAGGCACGGGCGTGCTTTGGATGACGCGCAAGGTGTCGATCTTTTCCTGCCAGGGCGCGCTGTCGTCGAGCGTAGCTAGGCCGACGGCCTTCGCTTCGGCCAGCAGCGTATCGGCCCGACCGACTCCCTCGCCGCGGATTGCGGCGGCCTCGGCGAGCCTGCGCTCAATTTGGCGGATCTCGGTACGCACGCGCTTGAGTTCCTGTTGTTGCGCCACGTAGTCGTCGGTGACGGCGCCGAGGAAGTAAGGCAGGGTGTCCTGGATCGCCTGCGCGACAAAGCGGTCGCTCGAGCCGTGGAACAGGTGTCGCCGCTGCGCGATCTCATTTTGTGACTGTAGGCAGAAGGTGAGGGCGTGGCTGATGGTGGCCGCCAGTGGCGCGCGGGTCTGCCCCGATGGCGGCTCGTGTAGGTAGTCCGAAAGCCCGGCCCAGGAAGCCAGCAACGAGCGCAAGCCTTCGCGGTTGGTAGTTTGGCGCAGGGCGCTGGCCGGTGGAATCGTCACCTCGGTGTCGGTCTGGACATAAACCGCTTCGTTGGATTTGCCGTCACCCTGTGGCAACTGCCGGGCGACGAAGGCTTGGCCGCGTTGTGTCTGCAGCAGCAGGCCGAACCATCCGACGTTGCGCCGGACCTTGCCCTCGGGAACATCGATCTCCGAGGCGCCGAAGCAATACTCGATGATGCCAAGGATGGCCGACTTTCCCGTGCGCGAGTCGCCCGAGATGATATTGACTCGGCCCGGCTCGAAACCGAGGACACGTTGACGTCCATCGTGGCTGTAGGTCACGATAGCGCGGATCTGGATCATGCTTGCACTCCCAACAGCGCCAGCACGGTCGGGGGCGCTCCCGCTTTGCATAGCCAGCGGCCAACAAACATGGCCTGACGCATGCACTCCCTCACCTCGTCGCTCGAAGCGCGGAGATAGGTATTGATTTTTCTCGTCTGGGCGTCGCTGGGGGCGAGCCGGTGGCCGTCAATCGACAGCAGCCCGTGCTGCGCGCCGAAGAGCAGGGCCTCGCGCACGGTGTCGCGCAGCACGACCACGCCCTTTGCAACGGCTGATCGTTCCAGTGGGTGATCGTGCACCCAGGTTGCGAGCGACGTGGTGGTCATCCGAGGCAGTTGATCCCGCGTCTGGCCGCGCAACACGAAACTGGCGCCCACGAACGCGAGCTCGAGAGGCAAACCCGTAGAGGTGGAGGTAAGCGCTGTCGATTCGGTGTGGTAGCCGCGCGCGAGGTGCCACACCGCAATCGCACAGAAGGCTGGGTTGAGCAGGTTGCGGTGCTCAATGGTGCGTTCCTGCCAGGCCATCATGTCGCATTTCCTTCGGCCTTCGCGTCGAAGATGGTCTTAAGCCGGGCCTCGAAGTCAGGGTGCCAGCCGAGGCGCCGGTCCTCTGCAAGCATGTGCAGTGAGCCGCGGCACACCCAGGGGACGTTGACGCCGGATCGGATCGGGATGTGCGCGTCCTCGGCCCACTTCAGGATGGCGCGCCCAGCCTGGGCCATCGCCTCCTCTGTCGCTTGAGGGCCGAGTTCGTCGCAGACTTGCGCGCGCTGCAACTCCCACTCGGCGTACAGGCGCTTGTCGTATTTCTGCAGATCGGCATCGAACAGCAGGTCATGCCGAGTCCATGCGGAGCGCTGCCGGAAAGCCTGCAGGTAACTGGTGATCGCGTTGCGGATACGCAGCTGGCTGCCACCGACGAGTTCCACTTGCTTGTAGAACGGACGGGGCGAGAACTCCGGCAATTGGTCGAGCGCAACCATCAATGCGTCAAGTTCCTCATCGATCGGCAGCGAATCGGGCTTGAGCGACTCCTGGATTTCCGAGATCTGGGCGTCGATCTCGGCGCGTGGAATGCCCCCGTCCGGATGGACCAGTTCGTGCAGAACACGCTTGAACCACCAGCCCTCAAGCATTTGTACCGACAAGTCCTGATGATGCAGGGAGACGTGGTATAGCTCGGCATGCAACTGCTCTAGGATCGCGGCTGCGTCCGGTTGTGCCGGCACAACGTAGATACTCGATAGCAGTTGTTCCCGCTCGGTCTCGTTCAAAGCCAGGTAGGCGTCGAAGGCGGTCTTGAGCTCGCTGTTGGACGAGGTAGTAGCGGCATGCTTGAGCCGCTTAGCAGCCTCGGCGATGTCCCGTGCAAGGGTGTCGATTTCCAGCGCGGCACAGGCGCTTCCCTCCGGTGCCTCGGCTGTGGCGATCAAGAAACGTGCCGTGCCGAGAGGAACTTCGCCGCTGGCCAAGCCGACCATCCAGACACGTAGCGTCTTCCATAGCTCAGGACTGAGATCGGTCAAGGTTGCAGCGGCTTTGAGCGAATGCTTGGCCTGCAGAACGGTAGCGGGCTCGCCGCCGACTTCGAAGCTCACGTCGTCCAGGGTTTCGATGCTGACCGTGAAGTCGCTGATGCGACTACGGCGGATCGCCCACAGCAGCGCGATTCGGACTTGGTAGAGGTAACCAACCATCGATGCACTGGCGCCGAAGGTGGACACACTAAGTTGAGTCATGGCTTGCTCGCCCCTCCCTCAAGGTGGGCCTTGCATTGTGCGTTTCATTAGGTGGTCGGTGTACCGAAGCTCAACGACAATCCGGGCGCTATCCAACGAATGCGAATGACCGACGGTACTCGTTCACCATAATGCCAGAAAGTGGCCGCACGATAGCTGCCATTCAGGCGCCGAGTACTGCCAAAGTCCGCAGCCTATTCGACTACGGTCGTTTAACCGGCCTATGTCTCCGTCCACTCCGGACGAGGTGCAGCCCAATATCACCCGGCCGTAGTTCGGCCTCTGCTCCCCTTGGCTGATCGCGTTAAATTTGCATTGCGGTTGTGTTGCGGTTGCTGACAATGGGATACTTCTATAGCAAAACAATCCTCCACTGTGCGACTTGCTCCTGTGAGGTGTCATGAAACTCGTTCGACTCCGCTTGTCAAACTTCCGATCCTTCGGTCTCAGACCAACCAGCATCGAGCTGGGTAACATGACTTTCTTTCTCGGACCCAACGGCGCGGGGAAGACGGCGGTGCTTCAAGCGCTTGCCCGTATGTTCAGTCTCGATCCGGCGCAGCGACGGATTAGGCGATCCGACTTCCACATCCCATCCGATGAGGCTCCGGAGAACGCACCGGACGAACGGGAGCTATGGATCGAGGCGGAATTCGAGTTTCCCGAACTGGACCAAGACGACGCAGACGAAGCCGACCTCCCAGCAGTACCGGGCAACTTTGCGCACATGCAACTGGTTGCGGAAGAGGGGCCCGCCAAAGTCCGATTCCGGCTCAAGGCAACGATCGATCAGGACGACGATATTGAAGAGAGCTTCACCTACGTCGTCAGTGAAGACGCGGACGGAGCCCCTGTCGAGGAAAGCCGTGTGTCGAAGCACGACAGGAGTGCCATTCAGGTTCACTACCTTCCTGCGCGCCGCGACCCTGCCGATCACATCTCCTACTCTGCCAATGCATTGCTAGGGCGGGCGCTCCAGTCCGCAGACTGGAGTGCCGAGCGCGAGGAGATCGGTACCCTTACAGAGCAGATCAGCAACGAACTCACGGACAACGCGGCCATCAGTGGGATTGCCACCGCGCTGACCGAGCAATGGGGCAGCTTGCACAAGGGCGCCTATTACGCCAATCCATCGGTCTCTTTCAGTCAAAACGAGATCGAGAACCTTCTTCGCCACCTGAGCATCGGATTTACGCCGGGCCACGGCGAGTCGATTGTTGACTTCGCCAGGCTCAGTGATGGCCAGCAGTCCCTTCTCTACGTTTCGCTGGTGCTTGCCATGCACAGTATTGGCAGTAAGGTCCTGAGTGGTGAGCTGGCAGCAGCGTTCGACATCGACAAGTTAAGACCCGCCGTCTTCACGCTCATCGCCATCGAGGAGCCGGAGAATAGTCTCTCGCCCCACTATCTCGGGCGCATCGTCAGAACGCTGACGGCGTTCGCCGAAGGACAGGACAGCCAAGCCTTGGTGGCAACGCACTCACCCTCATTGCTGCGCCGGGTCCCGCCGGAGTCCGTTCGATATCTCCGACTGAGCGCGGAGCGGACCACACTCGTCAAGAGCATCAAACTTCCGGAGGACGAGTCAGCACAGAAGTTTGTCCGCGAAGGCGTCCAGGCCTTTCCGGAACTGTATTTCTCGCGTCTTGTCGTCCTGGGCGAAGGAGATAGCGAACAGGTTGTTCTGCCCCGTCTGCTCGAAGCGCGATGCATCCTTGCTGATGATGCGTCGATCTCTGTCGCGCCGCTCGGTGGCCGACACGTCAATCACTTCTGGCGTCTCCTGAACGGACTCGGCATCCCCCATGTCACCCTTCTGGACCTGGATGTCGCGCGCCATCATGGCGGATGGGGCCGCATCAAGTACGCCGCCAGACAGTTGCTGAACAACGCCGACGTTGATGGCAACGACCTGACGCAAGAAGAGATCGACGGCATTCCCGCATGGGACTCCGACGACGGAGTCATCGTTGACGACCGTGGCTGGATTGCACGGTTGGAGGCGCTCGGCGTCTTCTTCTCTGCTCCGCTCGATCTCGACTTTATGATGATGACGCATTACCCGGAGGCGTACAGAGTTGACGACGACGAGCTGGGCGCACCTGACGAAGACACAGTCAAGGCCGTACTCGGTAAGAACCACGATGTGCTGGGGGGGCAGTACACTGACAAGGAGCAGACCTACCTCGATGCGTATCACCGCAGATTCAAGCTAGGCAGCAAGCCCACCTGGCACATTCGGGCGATGGCGGGCATGGATGACAACGGGCTGGTCGAGACCATGCCTGACGTGCTTGACCGCATGTTCGACTCCATCAAGGCAAAATTGGCGGACTTACCCGAATGATTGCTGTCGAACAGTGGTCACCCGCAGATGGTCTTTCCCTTGAGCCGAACGCGCTCGCGGCGGTCAAGGAGATCAACCGCAATCTAGCTCTGACTGCGGGCCCCGGCGCGGGGAAGACAGAAATGCTGGCGCAGCGCGCTGATTTTCTGCTGCGCACGGGGATTTGCCGCTACCCGAAACGCATCCTGGCGATCTCCTTCAAGGTCGATGCAAGCCAGAATCTGAAAGCACGGGTCAGAAAGCGTTGTGGGCCGGAGCTTGCGGCGCGTTTCGACAGCCACACGTTTCACGCGTTTGCGAAACGCATCATCGACCGCTTCAGATTGGTTCTGACCGGGAAGGACGCGCTCGATCCGGACTATGCGGTTGGCCCGCACCGGGTCCAAAGACGATCAATCACGTTCAACGACATGGTGCCGCTCGCGGTCAAGATCGTGGAGGCAAGCCGGATTGCGCGCAACGCGATCAGACAGACCTACAGCCACGTATTCCTTGATGAGTTTCAAGACTGTACTGATGCGCAGTACCAGCTCATCAAGGAGTGTTTTCAGGGCACGAGCGCCAGACTAACAGCCGTGGGAGACACGAAGCAACGGATCATGGGATGGGCCGGTGCGCTTGAGGGCATCTTTGAAACCTACGCGGCAGACTTCGACGCACTTCCACTCAACCTCTATCAGAACTTCCGATCCGAACCGAGGCTTCGCCGCATGCAAAACGCAATGGTGCGTGTCATGGACTCTCCGGCAGCTCTCACCGATGACGACCTGCCGGGCGATGGAGGCGAGATCGATGTTCTGCGCTTCGCCGACGATGATGACGAGGCGAATGCCATCGCCGACGCCATGCGCGGCTGGATCGAAAGCGACGACGTTGATCCGTCCGAGATTGCTGTGTTGGTAAGTAAGCAGCAGAACTTGTACTGCCAGAAGCTGCGTGCCGCGCTCAATGCGCGAGGGGTGCCATTTCGGGACGAAGATGAAGACCAGAATCTGGCATCGGAGCCGGTTGCGAACCTCATCGTAGACTTCCTTCTCATTGCCGCAGGGCAGCGACAGCCAGCACCCTATCGACGACTTCTTGACCTTGTTGTATTCGGGCGGGGACTCGATCCGGAACGCGAGTATCAGACTCGTTCCCGGTGGGATCGCTTCGTCGCGGGCGTCAGGCAACGGATCGCGATAAACGAGACTGATCTTGCAGACCTTGACGATCTCCAAATCATCGTCAACGAGTTGCTCGATATCGTCGGGCGCGATGCCGTAGTCGGGCTCTCGTCCGCCTACGCGCAGGGAGACTTTTTGCAACTGCAGATCGAAGCGACGACTGGTCGCGCGCACGTATTGCTATCTGGTGGCGGGGACGCGGTTGCGGCCCTTGCGTCATTCTCGGGAGACCGCGCTGTGCGCATCATGTCGATCCACAAGAGCAAAGGCCTGGAGTTCGACACTGTGGTAGTACTGGGTGTTGAGAATCAGACCTTTTGGAGTGACCCAGATGCCGAGCGCTCTGCCTTCTTCGTCGGCATCTCGCGTGCCAAGCGCCGCTTGTACCTGACGGTCTGCGAAAGAAGAGAGCGGCCGGATGGAGCCGGTCGCTGGCAGATTGACCGGACCGAGCATGACGAGTTCATCGGGTACGCGACCCCCTACCTTTAGCCTATCAGCACCGCACTAACGGGCAGATATGACTCCACTGACACCTTAACATCTGGCGCCAGGTTCATCCCCCGCCATCACTTCATAGCGTCGCCGCCAGTCGGGTTGGCTCGCGGCTCGACCAATTCCTCGGAAGCGGTGGGCTCCGCATGCGGCTGTGTGGTTCTCACTGTAGCACTCGTGGCCTTGATCGCATCAGACAGCGGTCCGAGTTGGGTCGGACCCGCATGCGTACCCGACGCCTGGAGCAGCAGCAGTTCGTCGTCTGCCATAGCGGCCAACACTTCGAGCACCTTCTTGAATGAGTCCTGCCGCTGTTTGATCGGGCCAGGGTTTTGGCCGCGCATTTCAAGGAAGTGCCTCACATCAGAAGCTGTGGGGAGGAATGTCTTGGTATCAAACCTCGCCGCGAGCACGCGCAGCGACTCCTTTTGAGCAGTAGCTGGATCGAGGCGCTCAACCATCGCTGTTGCGCTCGGTCGACGGTATTCCTTTACCGGCTTGCGCCCATGCACAGGGAGTGATGAGCCTCCCTTAGTCTGTTCGGCGTGAAGGTCGACCAGGCATTGCCGCACCGTGTCGTAACCCCATTCCCGCAACAGCGGGGCCAAGAGGGACATCAGCAGGTGATGTTTGCTTTTCTTCTCGGTCATCGCGACTGCCTATAGTCCTATCGAATCAAAAAATTCTTTCGCGAACCGCGGGAACATGGCAGCGTTGCCGGAATAGCTGTGGTCTCCACGCATAATCTTCGGGAAGCCTCGCGAGAACGGAATCTGTGTCTTGAAGATGGGCCAGGCGTTCTTCTGCGCCTCGGCTCGTATCTCGTCGAGCGCTCGTGCCTTTTCCGGGCCGCCGTCGTTTCCCCCGTGATAGAAGGCGTTGTTGATCACTACGCCGGCAACATCGATGGTGTGGCCGCGGTTCTTCCGTCTGAAGTCTGTCAGCGACTCGTGAAGCAGCGGAAAACCGATCGTCGCGAAGAACTCCGGCTTTACAGGCACCAAGACAAGGCCGCAAGCGTGATAGGCCGCATGCGTGAGGATCGACTCGGTGGGGGCGCAGTCGATGATGATGAGGTCCTTGTGCGGGAAGTTTCCGGCCAGGAAACGCGCGAGCACCTTGGGGTCCGGGCGAAGCGAGTTGGTCAGGTTGTCGGAGAAGTCGAACCTGGAGGGGATGAGCTGTAGTGTGTTTATCCCGTACTTGGAGATGAGCTCGACGCCCGTGTTCGGCGCCAATGGCGAGCCCGCCGCTCCGGGTGAAGCGGGGCGAAAGCCGTTGAAGATTTCAACGATCGAAGGCCGTCGTTGCGCCAAGAATGTGTTGTAGTTGCTGCTCATCAGCGCCTGGCTAAGGTTCGCCTGGGGATCAAGGTCAATTGCAAGCACGTCTCGTTGTCTTGTCGAGAGCGCGTTTCTGGCGAGCAGAGCGGAGATCGTTGACTTTCCCACGCCACCCTTCAGGTTGATGACGCAGACTGTCAGTGGCCCATTCGGTCTTGCCATGGCGCGTTCTCCCGTCTGACTGAGGCTCTTCTGATCAAAGAAGTGATCATGGGGCCCCATTCTTCTCTGTTCGTAAGCAATGGCCAGCGCCCAATTCCTACTGGCCTCCCAACCACTCCCCAATTCCTTGGCGGTCAGTGGTACCAACGTGCCAACAATTTGAAGATCGTAACATGTCGGCGAGCGGCGGCTCCACCCCAGATAGATGACATTCAAGACATCGAAGACGCAACGACGCTTCTGGGTACAGAGTGCTCGTTCGCAGGTGAAGGATGTGGCCCCACCGTCGGCTTACCGCCTCAATGGTGGCAACTTGTGCGACACCGGCCAATCAACTGACCGGACGCCAGCGGCGGCACATGCAGACGACCTACCCCACCGACTCGACGGAGCAATTCGCGAAGGCAAGGTGCCGCCTCCGCCGACATAAAAAAGGACCTCCTGGTCGGAGGTCCCGTCATGCACTCAAGTTTCAGGCCGCTTGTTGCGCAGAGCAGGGATACCTGCTTTTTGCCCTAATGCCGAGGATCAGCCCGGCCATGTTTTTTCCACATCTTGTCTGAACGGCTCGCCCACAAGGCGGGGCGTTTTTCTTTGCGCCGCCGCCCCGCCGGCGCCGAGTTTGCGCGTCAGCAGATGCGCGGCAACTGGTCGCCGGCCAGCCAGTCGACGATGCGGCGGCCGCCGAAGGCGGTGGTCAGCTGGACGAAATGGTGGTCGTCGGCGGTCACCGCGCCGATGCACGCCGCATTGCCGCCGAGCGGATGCGCGCGCATCGCCGCCAGCAGCCGCTCGGCGTCGTCCGCCGCGCAGACGCAGACGAGCTTGCCCTCGTTGGCGACGTAGAGCGGATCGAGGCCGATGAACTCGCAGGCCGCCGCGACGATCGGGTGGATCGGGATGTCCTTCTCGCGCAGCATCATGCCGACGCCCGACTGGGCGGCGATCTCGTTGAGCGTCGCCGCCAAGCCGCCGCGCGTCGGGTCGCGCAGCACGCGGATGTCGGCGCCGGTGGCGAGCAGCGCCGCGATCAGGCCGTGCAGCGCCGCAGTGTCGGACACGATCGGCGCGTCGAAGCTCAGGTTCTCGCGCCGGCTCATGATCGCCACGCCGTGGTCGCCGAGCGTGCCGGAGACGAGGATCGCGTCGCCAGGCCGCGCGCGCGCGCCGCCGATGTCGCGCCCCGCCGGCAGCGCGCCGACGCCGGTCGTGGTGATGAAGACGCCGTCACCCTTGCCGCGCTCGACCACCTTGGTGTCGCCGGTCACCACCGGCACGCCGGCTGCCTGCGCCGCCGCCGCCATCGATTCGACGATGCGCGCCAGGTCGGCGAGCGGAAAGCCTTCTTCGAGGATGAAGCCGGCGGAGAGATAGAGCGGCGTCGCGCCCATCACCGCGACGTCGTTGATCGTGCCATGCACCGAGAGGCAGCCGATGTCGCCGCCGGGGAAGAACAGCGGCGAGACGACGTGGCTGTCGGTCGCCATCACCAGCCGCTCGCCGGAACTCGGCGCCGGCAGGGCGGCGCCGTCGTTGCCCTGGTCGAGATATTCGTTGCCGAGGTGGGCGGCGAACAGTTCGCGGATCAGCTGCACCATCGCCCGGCCGCCCGAGCCGTGGGTCAGGTCGACGCAGCCGTGCTTCAGATCGAGCGGCCGCACGTAGCCGCGCTTGACGTCGCTCATTGCGGCGCGTTCGTCCGCGCCGCCTGTGCGCCGCGCTCGAGCCAGTCCAGCCAGGCGTCCATGCCCGCGCCGCTCCTGGCCGAGACCTGCAGGATTTCGATGTCCGGATTGACCTGGCGCGCGAAAGCGATCGCCTTGTCGACGTCGAAGTCGAGATGCGGCAGCAGGTCGCACTTGTTGAGCAGCATCAGCCGCGCGGCGCGGAACATGTCCGGATACTTGATCGGCTTGTCCTCGCCCTCCGTCACCGAGAGGATCACCACCTTGTGCGCCTCGCCGAGGTCGAAGGCCGCCGGGCAGACCAGGTTGCCGACGTTCTCGATCATCAGCAGGCCATCCGGCGGCAGCGCCAGCCGTTCGAGCGCGTGGCCGACCATGTGGGCGTCGAGATGGCAGCCCTTGCCGGTGTTGATCTGGATCGCCGGCGCGCCGGTGGCGCGGATGCGCTCGGCGTCCTGGCTGGTCTGCTGGTCGCCTTCAACCACGGCGACCTGGCGCCGGCCCTTGAGCAGTTCGATGGTCTTGCACAGCAGCGTCGTCTTGCCCGAGCCGGGGCTGGAGACGAGGTTCAGCGCGAAGATGCCGCGCGCGGCGAGCAGCCTGCGGTTGGCGGCGGCATAGGCGTCGTTCTTGGCGAGGATGTCCTGCTCGATCTGCACCATGCGCTTCGCATCCATGCCCGGCGCGTGGCTGCGCGCCGGCGCATAGGGGTGGGAATGCGCATGGGCGTGGCCATGGGAATGGCCGTGATCATGATCGTGGTCGTGCTGATGATCGTGCGCGTGGCTATGGCGCGTGCCGTCGGCATGCACGTGCTCGTGCGCATGCTCTTCGCCGCCCTCGATCTTCACTTCGCCGCTGCCGCAACCGCAGGTCGTGCACATAGTCTTCCCCTACTCCACCTCGAGTTCCCTGACGCGCATTTCCGTGCCGCCGGTGATCCGCAACCCGGATTCCCCGCACTGCGGGCAGGCCGCGAACTTCTCGTGCATCGGCACTGCCGCCGCGCACCGCATGCACCAGCCGCTGCCGGGCGTGGCGACGATCTCGAGCCGCGCGCCGTCGGCGACGCTGCCGCGCACCACCGCATCGAAGCAGAATTCCATCGCCTCGACCTCGACGCCGGCGAGTTCGCCGATCTCGAGCCACACCGCGGTGACGCGGCCGAAACCCTCCCGTCGCGCGGCGTCCTCGATCAACTGCAAGACCCCCTCGGCGAGCGACATTTCATGCATAAGCGGATTTTACGTCAGTTCTTGCCGGCTTTATCGGCGAGCAGGCCGAGCATCTGCGTCACGTCCTCGGGCGAGATGTCCATGCCGAACTCGAGGCCGGGATTCACCACGATCGCGAAGCCGGACTCCATGCGCTCGACGATCCATGAGAAATCGGCGAGCAGGCCGCCGCCGTAGCCCGGCATCTCGGCGAGGAACTCCTTGGCCCGCTCGGGGCTGGTGAACAGCACGAGGATGTTCTGCCCGTCCTCGTCCTGCACCACCAGCGGGGTCGCCTTCGTCGTACGCTGGAAGCCCTTGATGCCGCTGTCCGGGTCGTCCTTGATCGGAATGAAGATCTGCTGGGTCATCAACTCGCGCATGAAGTCCTCGGCCTCGAGCTCGCCGTTCATCGCCGCCAGCAGCCTGGCCTCCAGTTCGTTCTTCGCTTCGAAAGTTTCTTCCGCCATGATTTCTTCCTCGCAGATGGGCATGCAGGATATTCCAGAATCGCCGCCGTGGTAGATTCGGAGCAACCGCAGGTTTTCAAGTGGAAAACAACGATGGCCAGCCGCTCCGCGCAAAAAAACAGCCGCCGCGCACCGCGCCCGAAGCGCTCCGGCAAGACCGGCCTGCCCGCCGGCACGCTGGTGCATCTGGGCGAGCGCAAGATCGAACATGCGACGATCACCCTGGTCGAATACGACGCCGAAGGGCTCACCGAGACCCGCTTCGACAGCCTGGCCGCCTGCCAGGCCTGCACGCCCGCCCGTCCCAAGCTCTGGCTCAACGTGCATGGCCTGCACGAACCCGAAGTGATGCAGGAAATCGGCCGGCGTTTCCAGCTCCACCCGTTGGTGCTCGAGGACATCCTCAACACCGACCAGCGCCCGAAGATCGAGGACTACGGCAGCTACCTGTTCATCGTCACGCGCTTCTTCAACTACGACGCCGCCACGCTCTCGGTAACCACCGAGCAGGTGAGCCTCGTCATCGGCCCGAACTTCGTGCTGAGCTTCCAGGAACGACCGACCGGCAGCTTCGACCCGGTGCGCGACTGGCTGCGCACCGACCGCGGGCGCATCCGCCAGCTCGGCACCGACTACCTCGCCTACGCGCTGCTCGACAGCATCGTCGACCGTTACTTCATCGTTCTCGAGCAGATCGGCGAACGCACCGAGCAGCTCGAGGATGAACTGATCGCCAGCCCGACCGCCGCGCAACTGCACGTCCTGCACCAGCTCAAGCGCGAGACCGCCACGCTGCGCCGCACGATCTGGCCGATGCGCGAGGTCATCAACAGCCTGCTGCGCAACGAGGGCCGTTTCTTCACCGCCGAGACCCAGCTGTACCTGCGCGACATCTACGATCACACCGTGCACCTGATCGAATCGCTCGAGGCGATCCGCGACCTGATCGCCGGCATGCTCGACATCTACCTCTCCTCGATCAGCAACCGCGTCAACCAGGAAGTGCGCGCCCTCACCGTCTTCGCGCTGATCTTCATGCCGGCGACGCTGATCACCGGCATCTTCGGCATGAACTTCCGCAGCATGCCGCTGCTCGAGAACCCGTCCGGCTTCCTGTTCGCCATCGGCATGATGGTTTGCGTCGTGGCGGTCCTCGGCATCATCTTCTGGCGCCGCCGCTGGTTCGGCTGACGTGGCGGAATTGAAGCCTGCCGCGGCGCTCGAGCTGCTGCACCGGGTCTTCGGCTACCCCGAATTCCGCGGCCCGCAGGCGGAGATCGTCGATCACGTCGCGAACGGCGGCGACGCGCTGGTGCTGATGCCCACCGGCGGCGGCAAGTCGCTGTGCTACCAGATTCCCGCGCTGCTGCGCCCCGGTGTCGGCATCGTCGTCTCGCCGCTGATCGCGCTGATGCAGGACCAGGTGGACGCCCTGCGCCAGCTCGGCGTCGCCGCCGCCTTCCTCAACTCGACGCTCGACTTCGCCGCCGTCGTGGCGACGGAAAAGAAGCTCTTCGCCGGCGAGCTCGACCTGCTCTACGTCGCGCCCGAACGCCTGCTCACCGAGCGCTTCCTTTCCCTGCTCGACCGGCTGGCCGCCGATGGCCGGCTCGCGCTGTTCGCCATCGACGAGGCGCACTGCGTCTCGCAGTGGGGCCACGATTTCCGCCCGGAATACATCCAGCTCTCGGTGCTGCACGAGCGCTACCCGGCCGTGCCGCGCATCGCGCTCACCGCCACGGCCGACGCGCCGACGCGCCGCGAGATCCTCGTCCGTCTCGGCCTGGAGGAAGCGCGCGTCTTCGTCTCCAGCTTCGACCGGCCGAACATCCGCTACACGGTCGTCGAAAGGGACAACCCGCGCCGCCAGTTGCTCGATTTCCTCGCCAATCATGCGGGCGAAGCCGGCATCGTCTATTGCCTCTCGCGCAAAAAGGTGGACGAGACCGCCGCCTGGCTCGTCGCGCAAGGCATATCCGCGCTGCCCTACCACGCCGGCCTCGACACGGAAACGCGCACGCGCCACCAGCAGCGCTTCCTGCGCGAGGAGGGCATCGTGATGGTCGCCACCATCGCCTTCGGCATGGGCATCGACAAGCCCGACGTACGCTTCGTCGCCCACCTCGACCTGCCGAAGAGCCTCGAAGCCTACTATCAGGAAACCGGCCGCGCCGGCCGCGACGGCGAGCCGGCCGAGGCCTGGATGACCTACGGCCTCAATGACGTGGTGATCCACCGCCAGCGCATCGACGAATCCGAGGCCGGCGAAGAGCAGAAACGCATCGAGCTCGGCAAGCTCGACGCGCTGCTCGCCTGGTGCGAAACGGCCGCATGCCGGCGCGCACGGCTGCTCTCATATTTCGGCGAAACCCGCGAAGAGCGCTGCGGCAACTGCGACACCTGCCTCGAACCGCCCGAGCTGTGGGACGGCACCGTCGCCGCGCGGAAGGCGATGTCGGCCATCCTGCGCACCGGCCAGCGCTTCGGCGCCGGCCACCTGATCGACCTGCTGCGCGGCAAGGCCACCGAGCGCATGCGGCAGCTCGGCCACGACGTCCTGCCCACCTTCGGCGTCGGCGCCGACCTCGACGAGGCCAACTGGCGCGGCGTGTTCCGCCAGCTGCTCGCCGCCGGCCTGCTGCACGCCGATGCGCAGGCCTACGGCGCATTGAAACTCACCGACGCCGCGCGCCCGGTGCTGAAAGGGGAAACGACGCTGCAACTGCGCCGGCAAATCCACAAGAAGTCGGCGCTGGCAAGGCGGCGCAAAACCGCCGTCGCACCGCCAACGAGCGGCGATCCGACGCTCTTCGAAGCCCTGCGCGCCTGGCGCGCCGAACAGGCGAAGGCGCAAGGCGTGCCGGCCTACGTGATCCTCCACGACAAGACCCTGCACGAGCTCGCCGCGCGCCGCCCGGCGAGCGCCGACGAACTCCTCGACCTGCCCGGCATCGGCCAGGCCAAGGCCGAGCGCTACGGCGCCGGCCTGCTGGAGATCGTCGCGGCCCGCTCCCTATAATCCACCGCCCCGCCAGCGCCGACTTTCACATCATGCACACCGAAACCTTCATTCCCGGCAAGGACGCCGCGCTCGAAACCTCGATCGCCACCCTGCAGCACCGCCTCGCGCAGCTCGGCTTCCACGTCGAGGAGCGCTCCTGGCTCAACCCGGTGGAGGGCATTTGGTCGGTGCATCTGCGCGACCGCGACTGTCCGCTGCTGTTCACCAACGGCAAGGGCGCGTCGCAGCTCGCCTGCCGCGCCAGCGCGCTCGGCGAATTCTTCGAGCGGCTGTCCACGCGCTACTTCTGGAACCACTACTACCTCGGCGCGGAGATCGCCGCCGCGCCCTTCGCCCACGATCCGCGCGAACGGTGGTTTCCCGTGCCGCAAGACACAAAGGGCGGCCGCTGGCCGGAAGGCCTGCTCAGCCCGGAACTGCGAGCCTTCTACAACCCGACCGGCGAGGTGGCCGCCGCCGCGCTCGTCGACTTCAACACCGGCAACGCCGCGCGCGGCATCTGCACCCTGCCCTACGTGCGGCAGAAAGACGGCGCGACGGTCTGGTTCCCGGTGAACGTCATCGGCAACCTCTACGTCAGCAACGGCATGTCGGCCGGCAACACGCCCGCCGAGGCGCGCACGCAGGCGCTGTCGGAAATCTTCGAGCGCCACGTCAAGTTCCGCGTCATCGCCGAGGGACTGTGTCTGCCGGAAGTGCCGGAGGAAGTCATCGCGCGTTACCCGCGCGTCGCCGCCGGCATCGCGGGGCTGCGCGCGGCGGGTTACGGCATCCTCGTGCGCGACGCCTCGCTCGGCGGCGAGTATCCGGTGATCAACGTCACCCTGCTCAACCCGCGCGACCAGGGCTGCTACGCGAGTTTCGGCGCGCATCCGCACTTCGCGATCGCGCTCGAACGGGCGCTGACCGAGCTATTGCAGGGCCGCGCCCTCGACGCGCTCGACGGTTTTCCGCCGCCGGGCTTCGACCTGGACGAGGTGGCGAGCGCGCCCAACCTCGAAATCCATTTCGTCGATTCCAGCGGCATCCTGCACTGGAACTTCCTCGCCGACGCGCCCGACTTTCCCTTCCTCGACTGGGACTTCAGCACCCCGGACGCCGCCACCACCCACGACTGCGCCTGGCTCGTCGAGCGCATCCACGCGCTCGGCCACGATGTGTACGTCGCGGACTACGACCGCTTCGGCGTCTACGCCTGCCGCATCCTCGTGCCGGGCATGTCGGAGATCTATCCGGTCGAGGATCTCGCCTGGGAGAACAACAGCGTCGGCAACGCGCTGCGCGAACAGATCCTGCGCCTGCCCGAGTTGTCCGACGATGCGTGCGCCGACCTGCTCGACGCCCTGAACGACAGCGGCGTCGACGACCAGAAGCCGGTGCGCGCGCTGATCGGCTTGGCGGCCGACCCCGGCACGCTCTGGGAAGACCTGCGCGTCGGCGAACTCAAGACCCTGCTGGCGCTCGCCAGCGGCGACGACGCGGCGCTGCAGGAAGGCCTCGACTGGATCGCGCACTTCGCCCAGATCAATGCGGAGCGCAGCCGCATCTATCGCTGCATCGACAGCCTGCTGCGGCTCGACGAGAGCGAACGCGTCGACGCCTGCCGCGACGCGCTGAAGCAGCTTTACGGCGGCGACACCGTGGCGCAGGCCGAGGCGATGCTCGACGGCAGCCAGCGCTTCTTCGCCGTCGCCGCGCCCGGCCCGGCGCTCACGGGCTGCGGCCTGCACCGGCGCCTGCTCGAAGCCTACGCAAAGGCTCAGGCGGCACCCGCCGCCTGAGCGCGGCAGGATGCCCGGCCGCGGCACGGCAGCGCTTGATCAGTCCCGGTAGCGCCGAACGAGGCCGGCGACGACCCCGAAGATTTCGAGCTGTCCCTGGGGACGGATCACCGGGTAGGCCGGGTTGTGGGGCTTGAGCACGAATTTGCCCTTCTCGAGGGCGAGCTCCTTCAGGGTGAACTCGTCATCGACGATCGCGACGACGAAATCGCCGGCACTGGCCGCCCGCGCGCGCTCGACCACCACGAGGTCGCCGTCGCGGATGCCGGCATCGATCATCGAATCGCCCTTGACCGGCACCATCACGGTGCGGGAAGGCTGGCGGACGAGATACTGGTCGATAAGGAACAATTCGCCCTGCCCGCCCTCGATCATGTCCGGCGCGCCGGCGCGGACGGCGACCTCGGCCAGCGAGCGCTCGAAGAAGCGGCCGGCCGGAATCCAGGCATCGTCGTCGGGCGCGCGTTCGACGAAGCCCAGGGCCTCGAGACGGAGCAGCAGCTTCCTCGCGGCCGTCTTCGAGGCGAACCCCATCAGCGCGGCGATGCGCTGGGTCGAGGGAATGCGCCGGTTGTCGGCGAAGTAGTCGCGCAGACGGTCGAGATAATCGGCGTCGCGCCGGCTGTCGGAGGGAGGCATGGTCGATCCCTTCAAGTGTCCTTATGGGCACCATGCTAGTGTTCGTTCGAACACCTGTCAACCCGACTGCCATCGCCGCCCTCACGGCGGCCGCGCCACGGATCAGGCGGGGAAATGCACCGCGAGCCAGACCGTCGGCTGGCCGGCAGTGGTCCGGTCGACGCGATGGCGCCGGTGCGGCGCGATGTAGAGGCAGTCGCCCGGCGCGAGTTCGATCGCGCGCTCCTCGTCCGCGAAGCGCAGCGCCGCGGCGCCCTGTTGTAAGCGCGCGCGCTTACAACAAGGCAAAGCGGCAAACTGATTCGGGACAGTCATGTGTCGGCGGCCCGGGAATGTGCAATTCCCGCGTTCCCCCCACGGTCGGAAACGAAAATGGCCTAGCCTTGCGGCTAAGCCATTGATTCTTTGGCTCCCCGACCTGGGCTCGAACCAGGGACCTACGGATTAACAGTCCGGCGCTCTACCGACTGAGCTATCGGGGATCGGTAGGAAGGCGCGAATGATAGGGACTTCTTCCCGTCGCGTCAACGCGGCAGCGATCGGGATGCGGATAGTTGCAACCTCGCCGCAACCTTTCTGTAACATTGGCGCCGCTACGGATTTAGACAGCTTTCAAAGGAATCGCCATGTTCAGCGGCATGATGCCTCACCGCAAGGAATTTTTCGACCTCCTCAACGCCCATGCCGACCGCGTCGTCGCCTCCGCCAACGCCACCTTGCGCCTGACCAATTCGCTCGGCACCAATTCGAGCGAACTCGACGCCCTGGTCAAGGAAATCGTGATGAACGAGCGCAGCGGCGACAAGATCAAGATGGAAATGGTCGGCCTGCTGCACAAGTCGTTCATCACGCCGTTCAGCCGCGACGAGATCCACGCCCTGACGCTGGCGCTCGACCAGATTCTCGGCAAGCTGCAGGATGTCGCCAACGCGGTCGGCATGTACCACATCGCCGATTCGACGCCGGAGTCCCGCGAGCTCGCCGCGCTCACCTCCGATGCCTGCCTGCGCCTCAACCGCGCGGTGCTCGTGCTCGGCGACAAGACGCGCGCCAAGGAGGCGATCAACCTGTGCCACGAGATCGAGGAAATCGAATCGAAGGCCGACAAGATTCTCAAGAAGGCCATCACCCGCCTGTTCGCCGACGAAAGCCAGATGTGGAACGCGATCCGCATGCGCGAGTTCTATTTCCTGCAGGAGCACGTGCTGGACCAGTGCCAGTACACCGCCCGCATCATCGAAGAAATCCTCATCGAAAACGCCTGAAAGGCCGAACGCCATGGAAGGCCTGACCATCAGCGTGTGGATCCTCGGGGTCCTGATCTTCGTCGCCCTCGCCTTCGATTTCATGAACGGCTTCCACGACGGCGCGAACTCGATTTCCACCATCGTCGCCACCGGCGTGATGACGCCGAAGCAGGCCGTGCTGTTCGCGGCCTTCTTCAACTTCGCGGCGCTGTGGGTGTTCCACCTCCACGTCGCCGCCACCATCGGCAAGGGCACGGTCGATCCGAGCTTCGTCGACTACCACGTGATCTTCGGCGCGCTGTGCGGCGCGCTCGCCTGGAACATCATCACCTGGTATTACGGCATCCCCTCCTCGTCTTCGCACGCCCTGATCGGCGGACTGGTCGGCGCCACGCTGACCAAGTCCGGCAGCCTCGCGCCGATCGTCTGGAGCGGCTTCGGCAAGACCCTGCTGTTCATCGTCGTTTCCCCCTTCATCGGCTTCATGCTCGGCGGGCTGCTGATGGTGGCGGTCGCCTGGATCTTCCGCAAGCACACGCCCGGCCAGGTCGGGCGCTGGTTCAAGTACGCCCAGGTATTCGCCTCGGGCGCCTACAGCCTGGCGCACGGCGGCAACGACGCGCAGAAGACCATCGGCATCATCTGGCTGCTGCTGATCACCGCCGGCGCCGCCACCACCGACGTGAATACGCTGCCGAACTGGGTGATCTACTCGTGCTACTTCGCGATCGCCTGGGGCACCTATCTGGGCGGCTGGCGCATCGTCAAGACGATGGGCACGCGCATCACCAAGCTCAACACCGTCAGCGGCTCCTGCGCCTCGATGGGCGGGGCCATGAGCCTCGGCCTCGCCACGCTGGCCGGCATCCCCGTTTCCACCACCCACACCATCGCCGGCTCGATCGCCGGCGCCGGCGCCGCGCACAACATGAAGCGCGTGCGCTGGGACATCTCGATCAACCTCGCCGTCGCCTGGGTGCTGACCATCCCGGCCAGCGGCCTGATCGCCGCGGCGTTCTGGTGGCTGGGCACACAACTCCTGTAGTCGCGCCAATACTGCTATCTTTCGTCCATGGCGACGAAACAGCTGATTCCGGACAGCGAAAATCCGCCGCGCCGCCGCCCCGCCAGCGCCGAATTTCCGCAAGGCATCGTTCCGGGCAGGAGATGGACGTGAACCTGCGCCTGCTGGTGGTGGAGGACAATCGCGACATCCTGGCCAACGTGGCGGACTATCTCGCCTTGAAGGGCTACACGGTGGATTGCGCACAGGATGGGCTGACCGGCCTGCATTTGGCGGCCAGCAATCCCTACGACCTGATCATCCTCGACCTGATGCTGCCGGGAATCGACGGCTACACACTCTGCCAGCGCCTGCGCGAAAGCGAGCGGCGCGAGACGCCGGTGATCATGCTCACCGCCCGCGACACGCTCGACGACCGCCTGCAGGGATTCCGCGCCGGAACGGACGACTACCTGACCAAGCCCTTCGCGCTGCCGGAACTGGCGGCGCGCATCGAAGCGGTCCTCCGGCGCAGCCGGGGCGGCGGGCGCAGACTGCTGAAGGTCGCCGACCTGTCCTACGACCTCGACACCTTGGAGGTGATGCGCGGCGGGCAGGCGCTCAGGATCGGGCCGACCGGCCTCAAGCTGCTCGCCATCCTGATGCAGAAAAGTCCCGCCATCGTGCCGCGGGAAACGCTCGAGAGCGCCCTGTGGGGCGACATCCCGCCCGACAGCGACAGCCTGCGCAGCCACATCCACGGGCTGCGCCAGCTGATCGACAAGCCGTTCCCCCAGCCCCTGCTGCATACCGTCCATGGCATCGGCTACCGTCTGGCGGAGGCCTAGGATGTCGCGCAGACAGCAGGCTCTCGCCCGCCGCATCGTCGCGTCCTTCGTGCTGCTGACGCTGCTCGTGTCCGGACTGTTCTCGCTGATGGTGATCGAGGCGGCCAGCTATGCCGAGGATTTCTTTTCCGAGGAATCGCTGAATCAGGAATTCGAGAACCTGCTGTCCGCAGAGTCTGCCGGCCGGCCGCTGCATACCAGCCGCGGCACGCAGCTCTATGTCGTCGCCCCCGCCGCGCCAAGCAACCTGCCGCTGTGGCTCGCGGGGATGGATCCGGGCTACCAGGAGGTCGATCAGGACGGCGTCGAGCAGCACGTCTTGATCCGCGATGCCGGCGAGCGGCGCTATGTCCTGGTGCAGGTGCTCGAGGAATTCGAGCGGCGCGAGGATTTCCTGATGGCGATTGTCGCCGTCGCATTTGCCTGCAGCGTCCTGGCGGCCTGGGGCATCGGCGTGCTCATCTCCCGCCGCGTCATCGCCCCGGTCACCCGTCTGGCCGGCCAGGTGCGCCATCGCGCGCAGCTGCTGCCGCTCGCGCCCCCGCTGGCCCCCGATTACGCCAACGACGAAGTCGGGCGGCTGGCGGCGGCCTTCGACGAAACAATGGGCACGCTGCGCGAGGCGCTGGAGCGCGAACGCCTGTTCACCAGCGACGTCAGCCACGAGCTGCGCACGCCGTTGATGGTGATCGCCAGCACCTGCGACCTGCTGCTGGCCCAGGGGCTTGGCGACCCCCACCAGGAGGAGAAGGTCAGGCGCATGCTCGACTCGTGCGCGGAGATGCGGGAACTGGTCGAGGTTTTCCTGCAGCTGGCGCGCGCGCCGCAGGAGAAAGGCGGCGATGGCGGCGCCGTCTCGCTCGGCGAGGTCGCCCAGGAGCAAATCGAGCACTGGCGCTCGGAAGCGGCTGCGCGCAACCTCGAACTGACATTGACGACGGAGGCCGCCGACACCGGCCGTTATCCGGCCCCGCAGGTGCGCGCCGTCATCTCCAACCTGCTGCGCAACGCCCTTCACTACACCGACCAGGGCTTCGTCCGGCTGGTGCTGCGCTCGGGCGGCTTCAGCGTCTGCGACTCCGGCGCCGGCATCCCGCCGGATCGGCGCGAAACCATCTTCCAGCCTTTCGTGAGGGGCGACGCCAGCCGCGGCGACGGCCTGGGTCTCGGTCTGTCGCTGGTGCACCGGATCTGCCGGCAGCAGGGGTGGCGCATCCGCCTCGATGAATACCCGGGCGGCGGCTGCGAGTTCCGGGTGGATCTTTCCGCTGTTTGACATTTTTTTCACGCCGGATTGACAGGCCGGTCACGAGGGGGTGCCTAGAATAGGCGGCACTCGATCTCGCGGAGCCCCCTCATGCCGGACCAGCCTGCCTCCTCCTCCCTGCACCTTCCCTTTTCCGACAAGTACGACCGGCAGCACGCCGTGAACTACCTGCGCAAGCACCGCGACGGCATCGCCCGCCGCCTGTCGCACCGGCGCGATGAAAAGATTGCGCGCAAGGCCCTGGCACTGGCCGACGAGCCGACCCTGGTGCTCGACCTGCCTTGCGGCGCCGGCCGCTTCTGGCCCGTGCTCGCCGAGCATCCCAACCGTATCGTCATCGCCGCCGACTACTCCGCCGGGATGCTCGAAACGGCCCGGACCCACCAGCCACCGGCACTGCGCGAACGCATCCGCATGCTGCGCACCTCGGCCTTCTCGATCGGACTGCCCGATGGCGCCGTGGATTCCGTCTTCTGCATGCGGCTCCTGCACCATATCGGCAGCGAGGAACATCGAAGTGCGATCCTCAACGAATTCCACCGCGTCGCCAGGGATACGGTGATCCTCTCGCTCTGGGTGGACGGCAACTACAAAGCGTGGCGGCGCCGGAAACTGGAACAGGACCGTTCCCGGCGCGAGGAGCGCGGCGAGCAGAACCGCTTTATCGTGCCGGCCCGCCAGGTCGAAGCGGAATTCCGGGATGCCGGCTTCGAGATTCTGGGACGCATCGACTTCATTCCGCTCTACGCCATGTGGCGCACCTATGTGCTGCGCAAGGCGACCGCCGGGGGAGACCGCTGATGTCCCCGGCCACGAGCGCAGCCGCCATTCCCGCCGCGGCACCCGGCATCGTTCCCGCTGTCGCCACAAGCCGACGGCGCTATCGGCAGGTATCCCTGCCGCTGCTGCTGGCGATCGCCGCCCTGGCGATCTGGACGACCCTGCGACTGATCCTGTTCGCCCACGTCGAGTCCGGCGCGATCGGGATGCGCGAGGCGCTGACGGCCTTCCTGCGCGGCCTGTGGTTCGACGCGGCGACGCTCGCCTTCCTGCTGCCGCCGCTGCTGCTGGCATCGGCGCTGCTGCCCGCCCGGCTGCGTTCCCGCCCGTGGCTGCACGCGCTGCGCTGGGGCGTGTTCTGGATTTCGCTGGCGCTGCTGCTGTTCGGGGCTCTCGCCGAAATCACCTTCTGGCGGGAGTTCGATACCCGCTTCAACTTCATCGCCGTCGATTACCTGATCTACACCCAGGAGGTCATCGGCAACATCAGCGAGTCCTATCCCGTCGGAAGTCTGCTGGCGCTCGTGCTGGCAATTGCCTCCGGCCTGACCTGGCTCGCCCGTAGGCAGCTGCGCTGGCGTGACCAGGGCCACAGCGGGCGACAGCGCCTCGCCGGCGCGGCGCTCGCGCTCGCCCTCCCATCTGCCAGCCTGCACTGGGCGAACGTCGACCAGATGGCCGCCACCGGCAACGCCTACGCGGACGAACTGTCCGGCAACGGCCTGTTCAGCCTGGCCGCCGCGATGCGGCGCAACGAACTGGATTACGAGCGCTTCTACCGCATGCTGCCGGCGGGGCGGGCCGAGGCGATGATGGCGCAGCTGCGGCACGGCAGCCCGCAGGGTGCCGGCGCACCCGCCCATGCGGCGCTTCCCGCCCCATTCAAGCGGAAGCCACGTAACGTGGTGCTGGTCTCGGTGGAAAGCCTCTCGGCCGAATACCTCGGCGTCTACGGCGCAACCGGCGGACTGACGCCGAATCTCGACCGGCTTGCGGCGGACGGGCTGCGCTTCGACAACATCTTCGCCACCGGCACACGCACGGTGCGCGGCCTGGAGGCCCTGTCGATCGGCGTCCCGCCGCTACCGGGCCAGTCGATCGTGCGGCGGCCGAACAACGAGCATCTCGCCACACTCGGCGAGGAGCTCCGCCAGCAGGGTTTCGCCACGTCCTTCATCTACGGTGGCTATGGCTATTTCGACAACATGAATGCCTACTTCGGCGCGAACGGCTACCGCGTGATCGATCGGACCGACTTTCCGCCCGAATCGGTCGCCTTCGAAAACATCTGGGGCGTGGCCGACGAATCCCTGTTCTCGAACGCGATCCGCGAATTCGACGGCCTGGCGAAGGACGGCAAGCCATTCTTCGCCCACATCATGACCACCTCGAACCATCGGCCCTATACCTACCCGGATGCCCGCATCGACATTCCCTCGCCCGGGGGACGCAACGGCGCGGTCAAATACACCGACTACGCGATCGGCCGTCTCATCGCGGAGGCTCGCGAGAAACCCTGGTTCGCCGACACCCTGTTCATCATCACCGCCGACCACTGCGCCTCGGTGGCCGGCAAGACCAAGCTGCCGGTCGCCAAGTATCACATCCCGCTGATCTTCTATGCCCCCGCCCTCCTGAACCCCGGCACGCACACGCGGCTGGCCAGCCAGATCGACATCGCGCCGACCGTGCTCCATGCGCTCGGCCTGGCCGGCCAGGAGACATTTTCCGGACACTCCCTGCTCGCGCCGGCCACGGCCGGGCTCGAGCGGGCGTTCATCAGCAATTACCAGCAGCTCGGCTATTACAAGAACGGCATGCTGACCGTCCTGCTGCCAAAGCGGCGGGTCGAGGCCTACCGCATCGCCCCGGATACCCTGGAGTCCACCCCGGTCGAGCCGGATCCCCGGCTGGTCGAGGAGACGGTTGCCTACTACCAGACGACCGCCGAGGCATTCAAACAGGGCCGGTTGCGCAGCACCCCGTCACCCGCGCGACCCGGCGTGACAGGATAGGAGACCTCGCAGTGATCGAACGCAAGGATCTCATCCTGCCGGCGGGGATCGCCGCCCTGCTGCTTGCGGTGTTTCTCGGCCTCGACTTCGATCTGGGCCTCAGCCGGCTCTTTTTCGATCCCGCCGCCGGCGCCTTCCCGCTCGAGCATCACCCCCTCCTCAAGAATCTCCTTCATGCCGATGTCAAGCAAGCCGTCCGCCGGGTGGTGGCGCTGATGGGACTGGCGGCCTTTGCCAGCCTGCTGCTGCCGCGTCTGCACGCGCATCGCCGCCTGCTCTTCTTCATTCTGGTGGCCACCTTGCTTTCCGCCAGCACGGTCTCGGCCATCAAGAAGAAGTCCTATCAGTCCTGCCCGGTCAGTCTGGCCGAGTTCGGCGGCAACCGCCCCTACATCGGGCCGTTCGACCCCGTCCCGCCCGACGCCCAACGGGGCCGCTGCTCGCCCGGCGGCCATGCGGCGTCAGCGTTCTCGCTGTTCCCGCTCTACCTGGCGGCGCGCCACCTGCGGCGCAAACGCCTGGCCACGGGAACGCTGTGGTTCGTCATGGCGTTCGGGCTGCTCCTGACCTTGGTCCAGGTAGCCAGGGGCATGCATCTGTTCTCGCACCAAATCTGGACGGCCTTGCTCTGCTGGTACGTCTCGCTCGCCGCCTATTGGCTGTTCTTCCCCAAGCAGAGTGCGGAAGCGCGTGCCAGCCCGGCACCGACCGCAAAACTGCTATCTTGCGCCGATGGAACAGAAATCCTCCACACCTGACAAGCGGCACGAAGGCGAAAGCCCGTTCAAGGGCAAGACCGGCCTCGCGCGCGTCTGGAACGCCTTCCGCTACTCGCTCGACGGCCTCTCGGCCGCCTACCGCCACGAGGATGCCTTCCGCCAGGAAAGCTGGCTGGCGCTGCTGCTGATCCCGCTCGCGCTGCTCCTGCCCGCCGGCGGCCTCGGCAAGGCGCTGATGATCGGCAGCGTGCTGCTGGTGCTGATCGTCGAACTGCTCAACTCCGCCGTCGAGGCCGTCGTCGATCGCGTTTCGCTCGAGAGGCACCGCCTCGCAAAGCGCGCGAAGGACATCGGCAGCGCCGCGGTGCTGATCTCGTTGATCAACGTCGCGGCGGTCTGGAGCCTGGTGCTGTTCGGGTAAGCAACCCCGGGACGCCGCCCCGCCAGCGCCGAGTTTGCGTGTCAGGTCCCCGCAGCCGCACGCACCGCGGATGCGATCGCCTCGGCCTGGGCGGCGACCAGCGCCGCGTCCTCGCCCTCGACCATCACGCGCAGCAGCGGCTCGGTGCCCGACGGACGCAGCAGCACGCGCCCCCGGCCGGCCAGCAAGCGTTCGGCCTGCGCGGTCGCGGCGCGGATGCCGGCATCGGCCTGCCAGTCGAAGCCGGCGGCGAACTTCACGTTGATGAGCTGCTGCGGGAACATCGTCAGGTCGGCGCAGGCCTGGGCGAGCGTCTCGCCGCGTTCGCGCAAGGCGGCCAGCACCTGCAGCGCGGCGACCGTGCCGTCGCCGGTGGTGTGGCGGTCGAGGCAGATGATGTGGCCGGAATTCTCGCCGCCGAGCGGCCAGCCTTTCTCCTGCATCAGCTCGAGCACGTAGCGGTCGCCGACCTTGGCGCGCGCGAAGCCGATGCCGAGGCGACCCAATGCCTGCTCGAAGCCGAGGTTGCTCATCAGCGTGCCGACGACCCCGGCCAGCCCTTTTTCGGCCTGCTGGCGGCGCGCGATGACGTAGAGCAGCTCGTCGCCGTCGAACAGCCGGCCGCCGCCATCGACCATCAGCAGGCGGTCGGCGTCGCCGTCGAGCGCCAGGCCGAGATCGGCGCGGTGCTGCAGCACCTGCTCCTGCAGATGCGTCGGCGCCGTGGCGCCGACACCGGCATTGATGTTGAGGCCGTCGGGCGCTGCACCGACCGCGATCACCTCGGCGCCCAGTTCGTGGAACACCTTGGGCGCGACGTGGTAGGCGGCGCCGTGCGCGCAGTCGACCACCAGCCTCAAGCCGCGCAGGTCGAACTCGTTCGGGAAGGTGCTCTTGCAGAACTCGATGTAGCGGCCGGCCGCGTCGTCGATGCGGCGCGCCTTGCCGAGCTCGGCCGAGGGGCGGCAGCCCATCGGCTCCGCCAGGCGCGCCTCGATCTCCTCCTCGATCGCATCCGGCAGCTTGTAGCCGCCGGCGGCGAAGAACTTGATGCCGTTGTCGTCGTAGGGGTTGTGCGAGGCCGAGATCACCACGCCGGCGGCCAGGCGCAGCGCGCGCGTCAGGTAGGCGACGGCCGGCGTCGGCAGCGGCCCGCACAGCATCACGTCCACGCCGGCGGCGGCGAAGCCGGCTTCGAGCGCCGCCTCGAGCATGTAGCCCGAAATGCGCGTGTCCTTGCCGATCAGCACGGCGGGTCGTTCGCCGTCGTGGGCGTGTCCCTGCGCGCGCCCGTGGGCCACCAGCGTCTCGCCGGCGGCGAAGCCGAGGCGCAGCGCGAAATCGGGCGTGATCGGAAACCGGCCGACGCGGCCGCGCACCCCGTCGGTGCCGAAATACTGTCTTGCCATTATTGCGTTCTCCCCTCCGTCGCCGCCAGCACGGCGAGCGCGTCTTTCGTGGCTGCGACGTCGTGCACGCGCACGATGCGCGCGCCGCGCTCGACCGCCAGCACGGCCGCCGCGACGCTCGCCGGCAGGCGCGCGTCGCCGTTCGGCCGGCCGGTGACCGCGCCGAGCAGCGACTTGCGCGACAACCCCGCCAGCAGCGGCACGCCGAGCTCGGCGAAGCGCCGCAGTTCGCGCAGCAGCGTGTAATTGTGTTCCACCGTCTTGCCGAAGCCGAAGCCCGGATCGACCAGCAGGCGTTCGCGCGCGATGCCGGCCCGGGTGCAGGCGGCGACGCGCATGGCGAGGAAGTCGCGCACCTCGGCGACGACGTCGGCGTAATGCGGCTGCGCCTGCATCGTGCGCGGCTCGCCCTGCATGTGCATCAGACAGATCCCCGCGTCGCTGGCGGCCACCGCCGCGAGCGCGCCCGGCGCCTGCAGCGCGGCGATGTCGTTGATCAGCGCTGCCCCTTCGTCGATCGCCATGCGCATGACTTCCGGCTTCGTCGTATCCACCGATACGGGCACGCCCCAGTCGCGCAGCGCGCGCAGCACCGGCAGCAGCCGGGCGATCTCGGTTTCGGCCGGCACCGGCGCCGCGCCGGGCCGCGACGACTCGGCACCGAGGTCGAGGATGTCCGCCCCGGCGGCGCGCTGCGCCTCGGCATGGGCGATCGCCGCCGCGACGTCGTCGCCGACGCCGTCGCCGGAAAACGAATCCGGGGTCAGGTTGACGATGCCCATGATCAACGGGCGATCGAGGGAAAGGCGGAACGCGCCGCAATGCAGGATGCTCATCGCGGCGGATTCTACCCGCCGCCTCGAGGAACTCGGTGCCGGCGGGGCGGCGGCTTCAGCCGTCCTGCCGGTATGCCATGAACCGTGCGGCGAGGAAGACGAGCAAGCCGGCCACGACAATCAGGCCGAAAGCGACACCGGGCCGGCTGACCAGATCGGGAGCGAACAGCAGCAGGGCGCCGAGTTCCAGCATCATCAGGCCGGACAGCAGCTTGAGCAGCCGGCCTTCGCGCTCGGTCAGCCTGCGCGCGCCGAGGGTGCGGGCGAAGACGGCGACGATGACGGCGAGCGGCACGACGTAGATCAGGTTGTAGGCGGCCAGGTAGGCGTAGCGGCCGGCGCTCGGCAGCTCGGCGAGCGTGAGCAGCCGAGTATAGACCATCGGGAAGCCGGCGGTGCATAGCAGTTCGTAGAAATTGGCGGCGATCGCCAGCACGACGGTTGCCGTCAGCATCGCCGGCAGACTCTCGGCCGCCAGGATCGCGCGGCCGCGCCGGAAGATGTCGGCCTTGCGCGTCTCGGGGATCGACAGCGAAATTCCCTCCTTGAAGCGGAAGAAGTCCTTGACGTTCACCGCGCCGACCAGCAGGGCCACGCCGCCGGCCGCCAGCGTCACCCAGCCGAGATGGCCGAAGAGCTGGAACACGTTGAGCCAGGCGGCCATGAAGACGAAATACATCAGGCCGGAGATCGTCACGAACACGCCGCCGACGGCGAGCATGCGGGCGCGGCTTTTCTGGTGCGCCACCAGCGACAGCAGGAACAGCAGCACGAAGAAGGCGCAGGGATTGAATGCGTCGAGCCCCGCCAGCACGAAGGTGAGCGCGGGCAGCGACAGCGCCCCCGCATCGAGCGGCCCGAACAGCGGGATGTCGATCATCTCCCGTGCCGGCGGTCCGTCCGCGACGGCCGGCCGCCCGGCGGCCACCCGCGCGCGGCAGGCGTCGAGCCGCTCGCGCAGCAGGGCGCCGGTGGTCGCGTCGCTTTCCCAGCCGATATGGAGTTCGCCGCAGAACAGGAAGGCCGGCACGCCGGCCTGCTCGGCGATGCCGGCCTGCGCGACGATCGACTCGAACTCGCGCAGGCTTTCCTGGTCGCTCGACAATTCGCGCTCGTGCAGTTCGACCCAGGGACGCTGCGCGGGAATCGCGCCGATATGCGGATGGGCCTCCCGGCAGTGCGGGCAGTTCTGCGACCAGTAGAAGTACAGGCGTATGCGCGGTTCGCCGTCCGCGCCGGTCGCCCACCAGCCATCGTCGGCCGGCGCCGCCGTCAGGAACAGGGCGAGCCACAGCAGCGCCAGGGCGCGCACGGCATTCGAGCCATTCATTTCATGAATCCAGGCAAAGTGGGTTCGATCTTAGCAAAGCGCGCGCTTGGGTATATTCCCCGCATCGCCAGCCGATCCAGCCCGAAGCATCACATGCTGTTCTTTGCCAAGAAGCTGCTCGCCGCCCTGCTCCTGCCGCCCAGCGGGCCGCTGCTGCTCGCCCTGTTCCTGACGGTGGCGCCGACCGCCTTCACCACCGCCGCGCCCTCGGCCCTCGAGGGCTGGCTGCCCGGCGACCTGCGCAAGGCGCGCACCGCGCTCAACGAGCACCTCGGCATCGCCCTCTATTCCCTGTTCCCGCCCAAAGGATGACCATGCAATCCGGACCGCGCGAAATCGCCACTCCCTTCCGTCCCATTCCGCTCGACGTGCCCGAGGGCATGAAGCCCAACGAGTTCTTCAACAGCGCCGAGAACCTCGCCGACCTCGTGCACAACAACGGGCTGCTGCAGAACCCGGAAGGCCTGCTGCTCTACCGCAAGGCGCTCGGCCACAGCAACCTGTTCGACTGCTCGATCATCTACAACACCTCGCAGCGCATCCTCGATCCGCTCGGCCGGCCGGTGCGCCGCACCCAGGTGCCGGACGAGGTGAAGAACGTCTGGAACCGCATGAACCAGATCATCGTCGAATACATGCTGGAGAAATATCCGGACCCGGCCGCGCACCTCGTGCTCGCCGGCGAGGCCAGCCTCGACGCCACCTGGCCGCTCACTTCGCCGGGCGTGCCGAGCATCCGCATGCTGCACAACCATTTCATCGTCTTCGACAAGGCCGAACTTGCCGCGGCACCGCTGGCCGACCCGAGCAACCCCAACCTCACCGACGGCGGCCAGCACTCGCTGTTCCAGGCGCACATGCGCGACGTCTACCGCGCCTTCTTCGACGAGCTCGACCTGCAGATCCTGCGCCCCTGCGTGCCCGGCTCGTGCAAGATCGCGCTGACCGGCTATCCGCAGGGCCTGCCGAGCTGGGAGGTGCGCGGCGGCGTCAGGTCGCTCAGCGAAGTGCGTTTCTGGAAGGAATACGACATCATCCTCAAGGGCTTCATCGACTTCTACCGC
>DDXW01000078.1:0-225 GCA_002347285.1 Rhodocyclaceae bacterium UBA2250
ACGCCCACATGAAGGCGATGAAGGTCGAGCTCGAGTGGGTGCGCTCGAACCCGAAGGCGCGCCAGGCCAAATCGAAGGCCCGCCTCGCGCGCTACGAGGAGATGGCGAGCTTCGAATACCAGAAGCGCAACGAAACGCAGGAGATCTTCATCCCGCCCGGCGAGCGGCTCGGCAACGAAGTCATCGAGTTCAAGAACGTCACCAAGGCCTTCGGCGACCGGCTGC
>DDXW01000078.1:230-11722 GCA_002347285.1 Rhodocyclaceae bacterium UBA2250
GCCGCGAACAGCCCGACGCGGGCGAGATCGTCATCGGCCCGACGGCGAAGATCGCCTCGGTCGACCAGTCGCGCGAGGGACTGGAGAACGACAAGACCGTCTTCGATGCCGTCGCGCAGGGACAGGACATCCTGACGGTCGGCAAGTTCGAGATGCCCGCGCGTGCCTATCTCGGCCGCTTCAACTTCAAGGGCGGCGACCAGGGCAAGATCGTCGGCAACCTCTCCGGCGGCGAGCGCGGCCGGCTGCACCTGGCCAAGACGCTGATCCAGGGCGGCAACGTGCTGCTGCTCGACGAGNNCGCATCGCCACGCACATCCTCGCCGCCGAGGGCGACTCGCAGTGGGTGTTCTTCGAGGGCAACTTCCGCGAGTACGAGGACGACAAGAAGAAGCGCCTCGGCGAGGAAGGCGCGAAACCGCACCGCCTGCGCTACAAGCCGATCACGCGCTGAAACTCGGTGCTGACAGGGCGGCGGCTAGACGGCGCGTAGCTTCTCCCCGGCCGCCGCCAGCGTCGCCTCGTTCTTGGCGAAGCAGAAGCGGATCAGGCCGTAGTCCGTGCCGTCCGGCATGAAGGCCGAGACGGGAATCACCGCGACGCCCTGCTCGATCGTCAGCCAGCGCGCGAACTCGGCGTCGGGCATGCCGCCGATCCGGTCGTAGCGCGCGAGCTGGAAGTAGGTGCCGTCGCAGGGCAGCAGTTCGAAGCGCGAGCCTTCCATCTGCTTCCTGAAGAAATCCCGTTTCTGCCGGTAGAACGTGGCCAGTCCGTCGGCGAAGCCGGGATCGGCAGTCATGAAATCGGCCAGCGCGAGCTGCGACGGATGGTGCACCGTGAACACGTTGAACTGGTGCACCTTGCGGAACTCGGCGGTCAGCGCCGCCGGCGCGGCGCAGTAGGCCACCTTCCAGCCGGTGATGTGGTAGGTCTTGCCGAAGCTCGAGACGACGAAACTGCGCTCCTTGAGTTCCGGCGTGCGCGCCAGGCTTTCGTGGCGCCCCGTGTAGAGGATGTGCTCGTAGACCTCGTCGCCGAGCAGCACGATGTTCGTGTCGCGCACCAGCTTTTCCAGTTCCCGCATGTCCTCGGCCGTCCACACCGTGCCGGTCGGATTGTGCGGCGTGTTGAGGATGATCAGGCGCGTGCGCGGGTTGATCGCGGCGGCGACCTCGCCCCAATTAGGCCGGAAGGCCGGCGGCGCGAGGTTGACGACGCGCGCCGTGCCGCCCTGCAGGGTGATCGCCGGAATGTAGCTGTCGTACACCGGCGCGAAGACGACCACCTCGTCGCCCGGCCGCACGCACGCGGCGATGGCGGTGAACAGCGCCTGGGTCGCGCCGGCCGTGACGGTGATCTCGCTCTCGACGTCGTAGCGCGCGCCGTACAGGCGCTCCAGCTTTTCGGCGATCGCCGCGCGCAGCGGCGCCACGCCGGCCATCGGNNCCCTGCGAGAGGTTGATCGCGCCGTGCTCGGCGGCCAGGCGCGACATGACGGTGAAGATGGTGGTGCCGACGTCCGGCAGGCGGGAAGGGAAAAAACTCATGATCTATCTTTGGTGTCCGTTCGTACACTAAAATGGGCAGTGTATGAACCAGTCTATTCCCCTGCGGGCGCTCTACGTCGACTTCAACTCCTACTTCGCCTCGGTGGAGCAGCAGTTGCGGCCGAGGCTGCGCGGCCGGCCGGTCGGCGTGCTGCCGGTGCTGGCCGAGACGACCTGCTGCATCGCCGCCAGCTACGAGGCGAAAGCGTTCGGCGTGAAGACCGGCACGCCGGTCTACGAGGCGAGAAGGCGCTGCCCGGAAATCGTCCTCGTCGAGGCGCGGCCGCCGCTCTACGTCGAGATGCACCACCAGCTCGTCGCGGCGGTCGAGTCCTGCACGCCGGTGGACCGGGTGCTGTCGATCGACGAAATGGTCTGCCCGCTGACCGGCAGCGAGCAGCGGCGCGACAAGGCGCTGGCGCTCGCCTACCTCATCAAATCGACCATCGCCGCGCAAGTCGGCGCTTACCTGCGCTGCTCGATCGGCATCGCGCCGAACACCTTCCTGGCCAAGGTCGCCTCGAACATGCAGAAACCCGACGGCTGCACGGTGATCGAATCCGCCGACCTGCCGCGCATCCTGCATCGGCTCGAACTGCGCGACATCCACGGCATCGGCCGCGCGCTCGAGGCACGCCTCCAGCGCCACGGCATCGCCACGGTGGCGCAGTTGTGCGCCGCCAATGCGGCGACCCTGCGCGTCGCCTGGGGCAGCATCGAAGGCGAGCGCATGCACGCGAAGCTGCGCGGCGAGAAACTGCCCGGACGCGAAACGCGGCGCGCCTCGGTCAGCCACTCGCACGTGCTGCCGCCCGAACTGCGCAACGACGCGGCCGCCTACTCGGTGCTGCACCGCCTGCTGCAGAAGGCCGCGATGCGCCTGCGCAGCTACGCCCTGATCGCCGGCAACGTCCATCTGCGGGTGAAATATCGTGATGACAGCGTGTGGCGGGCCGACCAGCCGGTCGATCCGACATCCGACACGCTCGTCTTCCTGCATGCGTTCGATGCGCTCTGGAAGCAGCGCCCGCCGACCCGCAGGAAGCCGCTGGCGGTCGGCGTCGCGCTCAACGCGCTCGACGACGCAGGCCACCAGTCGCGCAGCCTGTTCAATGATGACGGCGGCCGTTCGCAGGAAGCCCACGAGCGGCTCAACGCCGTGATCGACGCGATCAACCTGCGCTACGGCAGGAATTCGCTCTACTTCGGCGGCGCCCACCAGGCGCTCGCGGCGGCGCCGCTGCGCATCGCCTTCCAGCACATCCCCGACCTCGAGGTCGAAGGCGACTGAAGTCGTCAGTCCGGCCCGAGGCCGGCGGGTGCGAAAAGAGCGGCCGTGTGCTCCGCCGGCTGCGGCTCGGCGAACAGGTAGCCCTGGAAGCGCCGGCAGCCCATCGCCAGAAGCGCGTCGCGCTGGGCGACGGTCTCGACGCCCTCGGCGATGAGATCCAGTTCCAGACCGCGCGCGAGGCCGATGGTGGCGGCGACGATCGCCGCGTCGTTGCGGTCGACGCACAGGTCGCGCACGAAACTCTGGTCGATCTTGAGCTTGTCGACCGGGAAGCGCTTGAGCGCCATCAGGCTCGAATAGCCGGTGCCGAAATCGTCGATCGACAGCCGCACGCCCATCGCGTCGAGCTCCTCGAGGCGGGCGCCGGCCTCGTCCGCGTCATGCACCAGCGCGGTCTCGGTCAGCTCGAGTTCGAGCAGGTGCGCCGGCTGCCCGGTTTCGGCCAGGATGGCGCGGATGTCGCCGATCAGGTTCTTGTGGCGAAACTGGCGCGGCGACAGGTTCACGGCGATCGGCACAACGGGGCGCCCCGCCTCCTGCCACAGCCGGTTCTGGCGCATCGCGTTGAGCAGCACCCAGGCGCCGACCGGCTGGATCAGGTCGGTTTCCTCCGCGATCGGGATGAACTCGGCCGGCGGGATCCCGCCCTCTTCCGGGTCGTGCCAGCGCACCAGCGCCTCCATGCCGCAGACGGCGCGCCGGTCGAGATCGACCTGGGGCTGGAACACCAGCGCGAGCTGGCCCTTCTCGAGCGCGGCGACGAGACGGTGCTCGATGTCGAACTGGCGCTGGGCGGCGGCGCTCATGCGCGCCGAGCAGAAGTGGAACTGGTTGCGGCCGCCGCGCTTGGCGTGATACATCGCCGTGTCGGCGCGCTTCATCAGCGCGTAGGCCTCGGTGCCGTCCTCGGGATAGAGCGCGATGCCGATCGAGGTGGAGATGCGCAGTTCGTGCTGGCCGATCTGCGCCCGCGGGGCGAAAGTGGCGACGATCTTCTCGGCGACGCGTGCCGCATCGTCGGCATCGGTGATCGACGGCAGCACGACGACGAACTCGTCGCCGCCGAGGCGCGCCACCGTGTCGGCGGCGCGCACGGCGGCGCGGATGCGCTGCGCCACTTCCTTCAGCAGTTCGTCGCCGATCTCGTGGCCGAGCGTATCGTTGATGCCCTTGAAACGGTCGAGGTCGAGGAACATCACGGCGACGCGGCCGCGGTTGCGCCCCGCCTGCGTCAGCGCCAGCTGCAGGCGGTCATGGAGCAGCGCGCGGTTGGGCAGGCCGGTCAGCGCGTCGTGGTGCGCCATGTGCCAGATGCGCTGCTCCGCCTGCATGCGCTCGAAGATCTGGTCCTGCAGCTGCGCGTTCGCCAGCGACAGTTCGGCGGTGCGCTCGACGACGCGCTGCTCGAGCTCCTCGCGCGCCTGCAGCAGCTCTTCCTGGGCACGCCGGCGGTCGGTGATGTCCTCGATGATCCAGATCACGTCGAAGCGGTCGCCGGCATTCGCCTCGCGATGGCCGGTCAGGCGCACCCAGAAATGCGAACCATCCTGGCGCCGCATCTCCCATTCGGTGACGAAGGTCTCGCCGCGCCACAGGATGTCGCGCGCACGCGCCGTCAACTGCTGATAGGACTCCTCGCTGACGTGAAACTCGCGTATCGAACGGCCGATCATCTTGCCGGGAGCGTAGCGGAAAATCTCCTCGAGCCTGCGGTTGGCCCGCACGATCACGCGCGCCCGCGCATAGAGGATGCCGACCGCGGCGTTGTTGAAGATCGTCTCCTGGTCGGCGAGCGCCTGGCGCAGGCGCTGGTCGGCCTCGCGTTGCGCGGTCACGTCCTCCATGATCCAGATCGTGCCTTCCTGCGTGCGCTGCGGATTGATCGCCTTGGCCGACAGCCGGCACCAGAACAGCGAACCGTCCTGGCGGCGCATCTCGACCTCGCCGCGGAACGGCTGGCCGGCGGCCAGCAGGGGGCCGGCCTCGGCACCCAGCGCGTCGTAGGCGGCCTGGCTCGGATAGAGCACCGCTCCCGGCTGGCCGATCACGTCCTCCACCGAAGCGAAGCCGAACATCTGGGCGAACTGCGGATTGGCCTGGACCAGCAGGCGGCTGCGCGAGAACAGGATGCCGACGGTGGCGTTCTCGAGGATCGCGCGCAGTTCCAGCACCGATTGCGACCAGCCCGGCACCGCGCCCGCATCGGGACGCGGCGGCACCTGCCGCCGCTCGGAGCTGCGGAGTTCTGCGGAAATGGCCCTGGCGGCATGGCTCATGCGGCGCCTGCCTCCCTGGCCGCCGGCGGAAGGAAGTTCGCGGCGAACATCGTCTTATCTTCGGATGAAAACGCCTCGCCGGAACGTGGAATACGAAACCTCAAACCGGCCAATTCGGAATCGAGCCGGGTCAGTCGGCGAACCGGCAGGCGGCCCGCTCCAGCACGGCGAGCAGCCGCGCGCTGTCGTCGCGGCCCCAGCCCGCCGCCATCAGCGCGTCGAGCTGCTGCATCACCGCGCCGGCCACCGGCAGCGGAATGTGCTGGCGGGAGGCTTCCGCCAGGGTGGCGGCGAAGTCCTTGTGATGCAGGCGCGCCTCCACTTTCCCCGTGGCGCCGGCGGCGAAATCGCGCGCCGCCATCCTGGCGCCGAACACCTCGAGCACGCGCGAGCCGGCCGACCCGCCCAGCAGCGCCGCGCGCACCGTGCCGAAATCGACGCCGGCCGCCTGCGCCAGCCGCGCCGCCTCGGCGCAGGCCTCGATCGCGGCAACCATGACGAGCTGGTTGCAGGCCTTGGCCACCTGGCCGGCGCCGACGGCGCCGACATGCACGATCGTCTTGCCGAGACAGCGGAACAGCGGATCGAGCCGCCCTGCCAGCGCCGGGTTTCCGCCCCACATGATGGCGAGCGTCGCGGCCTGCGCGCCCGCCGTGCCGCCCGACACCGGCGCATCGACGAAGTCGATGCCGCGCACGGCATAACGGGCGGCGAGTTCGCGCGCGACCGAGGGTGCGATGGTGGAGAAGTCGATGTGGATGCCACCGGGCGCGAAGCCATCGAACAGCTGCGCCGCGAGGCCGGCGACGTCGGCGCTGCCGGTGACGTTGGTGCAGACGATCTCGCACTGTCGCGCCAGTTCGGCCGGACTGCCCGCCCAGCGCGCCCCCTGCGCCAGCAGAAGCTCGGCGCTGGCGGAGCGGCGACTCCAGACCGTCAGGGGGTGTCCGGCGGCGAGCAAATGCGCCGCCATCGGCCCGCCCATGCCGCCCAACCCGATGAACCCGATTTTCATTCGGGCGAGGAGAGCTTTTCGAGCAGCTTGAGGGCGGCGATGGAATCCTCCTCGGCCATGCCGCTGCCGACGATCGCGTTGAACAGCTGTGCGGTCGCCGCCGCCGCGGGCAGCATCAGGCCGAGGCGGTGCGCCTCCTCCATGACGATGCGCAGGTCCTTCTGGTGCATCCAGGCCTTGAAGCCCGGCTTGAAGTTGCGGTCGAGCATGCGCTGGCCGTGGTTCTCGAGGATGCGCGAGTAGGCGAAGCCGCCGAGCAGCGCCGCGCGCACCTTCGCCACGTCGACATCGTTCTTCGCCGCGAAGTTGAAGGCTTCGGCCACGGCGAGCACGCCGACGCCGGTGAGGATCTGGTTGCAGGCCTTGGCGACCTGGCCGGCACCGATCGCGCCGATCAGCGTCACCGACTTGCCCATCTTCTCGAACAGCGGCTGCACCTGCGCGAACACCTCGGGCTTGCCGCCGACCATGATCGTCAGGCTCGCGTTGAGCGCGCCGATCTCGCCGCCCGACACCGGCGCGTCGAGAAAGTCGATGCCCTTGGTCGCCAGCGCCGCGCCGATCTCGCGTGCCGCGTTGGGGTTGATCGTGCTCATGTCGACGATGACCAGCCCCGGGTTCGCCCCCGCCGCCAGCCCATTTTCTCCGAAGCAGACCTCGCGCACGTCGGGCGCGTCGGCGACCATCGTGAATACGATCTCGGCATGCTGCGCCACCTGCGCGGCGGACACATGCGCGTGCGCGCCGGTATCGGCGAACGGTTCGAGCGCGGCCGGCCGGCGCGCCCACAGGTGCAGCGTGTGGCCGGCCTTCGCCAGGTGCAGCGCGAGCGGCCGGCCCATCAGGCCCAGCCCGATGAAGCCGATCTGCATGGTCAGCCCTCCGCGACGGCCTTGGTGATCAGCGGCACCAGCGGCGCCGGCAGCTTGAGCTGGCCGGACAGCGCGAAGGCGTGCGCCCGCGGCGACATCTTCTTCCAGGTCTTGCGGATGATGTCGAGCCACTTCTCCTCGCTGTAGTCGGGCTTCTGGCCGGCGAAGCCGAGCATGTAGTGCTCGATGAACACCAGGTCGGTGACGTCCTCGAGCAGTTGCGTGTCGGGATTCACCTTGAGGCCGCGCTTGCCGACCGCCTGCCTGGCGCGCTCGATCGCGGCCTCGTCGTAGCCCGCCTCCTGCATCAGGCGGGCGCAGGTCTCGGCGTGGAACTTGTAGAGGCCGGTGCGCCACTGCAGGTAGCCGTCGCGCGTCATCGGGTAGCTGTCGCGCGGCGTCTTCCAGCGCTGGATGTGCTGGGCGCGCACGGCGAGACGCATCACTTCGTCGGCCTCGGGCGCGTAGCGGCCGATCATCTCGGCCATGCGCTGGCCGTACAGCAGCTCGCGCGGCACCTGCCGGCCGGCGGCGTCGGCATCCATGCGGGGATCTTCGGCGTTGGCGGCGTCGATCAGCGCGACGGCGCGGTCATAGGATGGGGTGGTCATGGGATGCTCCGGGGGGGGGTGGGAAGAATACTCAGTCACCTGCTTTAGCCGGCAGGTCGATGATGACGAGGGTGAGGTCGTCGTGCGGCGCCGCCGTGCCGAGGTGCGCGTAGATCGCCTCCTGCACCGCGGCGAAACGCTGCGCGGCCGGCGCGGCGGCCAGCGCGGCGCGCAGGCGCGCTTGGCCGAATTCCTCGCCGGCCGCGTTGCAGGCCTCGATGAGGCCGTCGGAATAAATCACCAGCTGCGCGCCGGGCGGACAATCCGCGCCAAGCGCTTCGGTCGCCGCACCGTCCGGAGCGATATCGTCGATGCCGAGCGGCAGATTGCCGGCGGCGATGGTGCGGACGACGTTGCCGCCGGCGTCGATCAGCAGCGCCGATGGCATGCCGCCAAGCCAGAGCTCCGTCCCGCTGCAGGTGATGTCGAGGCAGACGAAGGCGGCGGCGATGAAGCGGCCGACCGGCAGTGAGGCGCGCAACTGCGTGTTGATGCGCTGGATGATGCGCCCGAGCGGCACGCCCGCCCCGGCGCTGTCGTAGAACTGGGTCAGCAGCGGCAGCACGCTGATCGCGGCCGCGAGGCCGTGGCCGGTCGCGTCGGCCAGCAGCACGTAGAGCTTGCCGTTGATCGCGCGCGTCGCGGCGACGATGTCGCCGCTGAAATTGCTGGCCGGGTTTATCCAGTAGTGCAGGCTGGGATCGGCCAGATCGCGGCGTTGCATCAGCTGCTCGAAGATTTCTTCGGCCAGCTGGTTTTCCGCCTCGCGCTCGTCGTGGTAGCGTTGCAGGGCGCGCCGCGCGTCCTCCAGCTCGCGGTGCAGCGCGAGCGACCGGGCGAACGAGCGCAGCTTGGCGTCGAGCACGACGAAATTGACCGGCTTCGGCAGGTAGTCGTCGCCGCCGGCGTCGAGGCCGGCCACCAGGTTTTCGTCCTTGTCGAGCGCCGACAGGAAGACTACCGGCACCCAGCGGTCGCCGCACAGCGCCTTGATGCGGCGCGTCGCCTCGTAACCGTCCATTACCGGCATCATCACGTCCATGATGACGAGATCGTATATCTCCGCCGCGAACATGGCGACCGCGCGGGCCCCATCTTCGGCCAGGCCGACCGCGTAGCCGAGCTTCTTCAGGAAGACGGCGAGGATCTGGCGGTTGGTCGCGGTGTCGTCCACCACCAGCACGCGGAGAGCCGTCCGCGGCGCGGCGGCGGGTGGGGAAGCGGCGATCGGTTCGGCGGTCATGGCGCTGCGCCCTCGGGGGTGTTCGTGTCGATGGTGGCGACGACCAGGTTGCCGCTGCCGCTGTACTGCAGGCTGGCGAAGCTCGTCAGGCGCGCCAGCGCGATGCCGCGGCCGTTCGGATCCATCGCCCGCTCCGGATCGAAGTCGAGATAGCGCTGCCACTCGAAGCCCGCCCCCTGGTCGGTGACAGTGAACTCGATCCGGTCAGGGTAGCGATCGACACGCACGTGGGCAATCCGGTCGTGGTACTCGGGCAGGCTCTGGCGGCGGCTGATTTCCTCTTCCCAGCCGTTGTCGAGACGCAGACGCTTTTTCTCTTCGTAGCTGATGCCGAGGTTGCCGTGCTCGACGGCATTCACCAGCAGTTCGGTCAGGCCCGGCGCGGCCAGCTCCGGCGCCGGACACATGCTCGCCAGCAGTTCGATCAGTGGGCCGATTTCGGCGATCGTCCTGAAACTGAAGGACGCATGCTCGATCAGCTCCACCCCGCCGGGGTGGACGGCGGCATGCCGGGTGGCGATTTCCCGCTCTTCGACGTCGACCAGCGCCGCCCGGACGATGGCGAGGAGCATCGACGGATCGTAGGGTTTGGTCAGGTAGTAGAACGCGCCGGCCTCGATGCCCTCGCGCATTTCCTCGGGCGCGGTCGCCGCCGTCTGCAGGATCACGGGAATGCTGCGGAAGCGCCGATCGGCCTTCATGCGCCTGAGCAGCGCGATGCCGCCGATCCCCGGCATCATGCGGTCGAGGATCAGCAGGTCGTAGCGGCGGGACTGGGTTTCGAGGCGCTCCCACGCCTCCTCGGCGCTGCCGACGAGTTCGAGGTCGTGCCCCGTATCGGCAAGGCATTCACGGATGATCTCGCGATTGATCAGCTCGTCATCGACGACGAGGAGATGGCGTTGAGTCATGTGTCAGACGGCAAAATGAAGGCGAGCGGCAGCGCCATCATACCGTGCCGCGCCGCTGCCGAAACTAGCGCGGAGCGTCGGGCACGCCGAGTTTCCTGAGGATGGTATCGAGCGGGCAGAAGGTGGTGAAGCCGCTCTGGAACAGGTTGGCGCCGACGAACAGCGTGAACCACAGCCAGCTCATCTTCGTCAGGTCGGCCTGCCCCATGGCGTGGGCGAGGCCGAGCGAGAGCAGGATGAAGAAGCCGGCGATGATGCGGACGATGCGATTGACGGTCATTGGGAAGCTCCTGGGAAACGGCGGCGCATGGCCGCGAAATAGAGCACCGGGATCACCACCAGCGTCAGCAGGGTGGAGACGAAGATGCCGAAGATCAGCGACAGCGCGAGGCCCGAAAAGATCGGATCGTCGAGGATGAACAGCGCGCCGAGCATCGCCGCCAGGCCAGTCAGCGCGATCGGCTTGGCGCGGATCGCCGCCGACTGGATCACCGCCTCGGCGAAGTCCATGCCCTCGGCGACCTGCTGGTTGATGAAGTCGACCAGCAGGATCGAGTTCCTGACGATGATGCCGGCCAGCGCGATCATGCCGATCATCGAGGTGGCGGTGAACTGCGCGCCGAACAGCGCGTGGCCCGGCATCACGCCGATGATGGTGAGCGGGATCGGCGCCATGATGATCAGCGGCACCAGGTAGCTCCTGAACTGCGCGACGACCAGCAGGTAGATCAGCACCAGGNNCACCTGCCATTCGCCGTCCCACTTGAGCGCATAGCCGGCGTAGGGATCGCTCGGCTGCCTGATGAAGTGCTCGCCGAGCGTGCCGCCCTGCGCCAGCTCCAGATCCTTTAGCTTCGAACGGATGTCGAACATGCCGTAGAGCGGCGAATCGAGCTGGCCGCCCATGTCGCCGGTGACGTAGACGACCGGCAGCAGGTCCTTGTGATAGACCACCTTCTCGCGCGCGGCGGGCCGGGCTTCGACCACTTCCGAGATCGGCACGAGATTGCCGCCGTAGGCGGGCAGCGCGCGCACCTTGAGCTTGAGCAGCGAATCGAGCGAGGACTGCTTCTCGGCCGGCAGGGTGATGCGTACCGGAATCTCGTACTTGGCCTCGCCGTCGTGCAGCGGCGTGACATCCTCGCCGGCCAAGCCGAGGCGGACCGTCTCGACGATGTCCTTCTGCGCGACGCCGAGCAGCGCCGCCTTGGCCTGATTCACCCGGAGGATGATCTTGCCGGCGTCCTCGTCGGCGGTGTCGTCGACGCCGAGGATGTCGGCCGTGCCCTCGAAGGCTTCCCGCACCTGCTTCGCCACGGCGATCTGGCCGGCGTAGTCGGGACCGTAGACCTCGGCGACGATCGGCGACAGGACGGGCGGACCGGGCGGCACCTCGACGACCTTGGCGTTGCCGCCGCTGGCCTTGGCCACCGCCATCAGCCGGTCGCGGATGCCGACGGCGACCTCGTGGCTCTGGCGGTCGCGGTGCGCCTTGTCGACCAGATTGACCTGGATGTCGCCCATCTCGGGGCTGGCGCGGAGGTAGTACTGGCGCACCAGGCCGTTGAAGTTGATCGGCGCGGCCGTGCCGGCATACGCCTGGTAGTTCGCGACCTCCTTCATCTGCGCCAGTTCGGCCGACATCGCGCGCAGCACGCGCGCGGTCTCCTCGACCGGCGTGCCGACCGGCATGTCGAGCACCACCTGGAACTCGCTCTTGTTGTCG
>DDXW01000002.1 GCA_002347285.1 Rhodocyclaceae bacterium UBA2250
TGGGACTTTTTCAGTGTTTCCTTAGATCCCACTGTGTGCCGGCCTGCACGCCGTGCATCCAGCGGCCGGAGGAGGCCGGCGGGTTCTCTTCCTTGAGCGGGAAGGCGCCGACGGTGAGGAAGGGCCTGATTGCGCCGTTGTCGAACACCGGCTTCCAGGTTGCCGCGACACCCTCGAAGTTCAGGTCCTCGTCCCAGACCAGGTCGGTGGAGAACCACGGATTCGGAATGCGGCCGCCGCTGACCGTCAGCCATTCGACCGGATCGTATTTGAGATAGGCGCGGTCGACGGACAGCGTGTATTTGTTCCAGTCCTGGCCGAGCGTCTGGTTGGTCGACACGCGGTCGGTGGCCGAGCCGGTCGCCAGCCGGATGCCGCCGCTCCAGCTTTCCGACACCTTGGCGAGCATGCCGAGGCGCGCGCGGAGACGGAAGCGCTCGCGCTTCTCGTTGGCGTTGCCGGTCGGCTCACCCTTGCTGTTCACCTTGGCGAAATCGGCGGCGCGCGTCAGCGCATTCGGATCAACCGCGGTGAAACCGCCCGTCGCCATGAGATCTTCCCAGCTCTCCCATACGTAATCTGCTGCCGTGGCGTTGTCGCTGGCGAAATCGTCCGTCTGGTAGCGCAGCCGCAGGTCGCCTTCCCACTTGATCGAGTCGAGCCAGGACGGGATCGCGTTCGGCTCGGCCCAGCGCTCGGTCTTCGCCTGCGCCAGTACCTCCTGCTTGATCTGCTCGCGGATCTCGTTCTTGACGTGCTCGGGCACGTACTGCACGCGCACCCGGCCCGGCGCGGCCTGCGCCTCGGCCTTGGCGGTGGCGGCGGCCTTCTTCTCGGCGGCCTTGATCATGGCGTCGGCCTTCTCGCGCGAGAACACGCCCTGCTCGACCAAGCCTTCGATCAGGTTGAGCGTGGTCTGGCGCAGAACCTCTAGCGACTCGCGCTCGCTGGTGGCGTGCGCGGCACTCGCCGGAATGGCGCAGGCCGCGGCGACGGCAAGGGAGATGAGCTTGGTTTTCATGATTGGCGACATGGATGGGTAATGATTCTGGTCAGGCGGCGCCCCGGTTGGTGATGCGCAACTTGACGGGCTGAGGCATGTTCTCGGGCGGCGGTTCGCGCAGCGCCGGCACCTCGGCGAGCGCCTGGCGCAGGCTTTCGTCGATCTCGCCGTTGCCGCTCGATCCCGCGAGCTCGACGCGCTGCACCGCGCCGCCGCGCGACAACCAGACCCGCACGATCACGCGGTAGTCCGCGCTTTTCAGCTTCTTGTGCCTGGCCAGTTCTTCCTGGAGAAAACGCTGCAACTGATTGGTGTAGAAGGCGAAGGCCATCTTGCCGCCGCCCGCCAGCAGGTCGCGGCCGCCCTTGTTGCCGACGAGGCCGAAGCCGTCGCTGCCCGCGCCGCCCTCGGCATCGACGCCGAGCTGCTTGCCCTCGGGCGCGTCGGACTGGTTCGGCGCATCCGGCTTGGGCTGCTCGACCTTGACCTCCTCCTTCTTCATCTCGGGTTCCGGCGGCTTTTCCTGCGGCTTCGGCGGTGGCGGGGGCGGCGGCGGCTTGAGCAGGGCGATGTTATGCACCGTCTGCTTCTTCGCCGGCCCGGCCGTGCCGAGCAGCTTCTTGAGGGCGAAGCCGAGCAGCGCCACCAGCGCCAGCACCACGGCCGCGATCAGCAGCCGGGTGGGCCAGACGCGCGGGGCCTTGTCCTCGAGATACTCTTCCACGGCCTACTTCACCAGCTTCTGCGTGACGAGGCCGAGCTGGCTGATCTCCAGGCGGCCGAGCAGGTCGAGCACCTCGATCACCTTCTCGTACTGCACCTGGGCGTCGCCCTTCACCACCACCGGAAAGTCCGGATTCGCGGCCTTGTGGTCGCGCAGCATCGCCTCCAACTCGTCGAGCGTCACCGGATAGGCGTCGAGGAAGATGCGGCCCTCGGCGGTGACGGTGATCGCCTTGGTGGTCGGCTTGGCCAGGCTCGGCGCCGCGCTCGCCTTCGGCAGGTTCACCTTGATGCCCTGCACCGAAGCCGTGGTCATGATGATGAAGATGACCAGCAGCACGTAGGCCAGGTCGAGCATCGGCGTGATGTTGATCTCGTCGTAGGGTTCGTTGCTGTCCTGAACTTGCATGGTGGCTTACCTGCTGTAGTCCTCGGCGATGCGGGTGACGAATTCGTCGACGAAGATGTGCATGTCGGCGGTGATCGTCTTGACGCGGCTGGCCAGCCAGTTGTAGCCGAACAGCGCCGGGATGGCGACGCCGAGGCCGGCCACGGTGGCCAGCAGGGCGGCCGCGATACCGGGGGCGATCGCGTTCACGTTCACGTCGCCGGCGGCGGCGATCGCGGCGAAGGTGATCATCACGCCCACCACCGTGCCGAGCAGGCCGAGGAAGGGACCGCCGGAAATCGCGATGGTCAGCAGCACCATCTTGCTGTTGAGGCGGTGCGTCTCGCGCACCAGGTCGGCGTCGATGCTCGCCTTGATCGCGTTGATCGACTGGGCCGACAGGTTGCCGTGGCCGATGGCCTCGAAGCGTTTCTTCAACTCGCGCAAGCCGGCTTCGTAGAGCCGGTGGAGCGACGAGTGCCCCAATCCGCGCGCGCCGCGCGCGTCGAAATTCAGCAGGCCGCCGGCGCCGAGACGACGAAAGCGCTCCATGAACGCGGCATTGCCCTGCTCGGTGCGCTGGATGAACTGCGCCTTCGCCACCATCACCGCCGCGCTGATCGCGAACATGATGCCGAGGATGATGATCACCACCCAGGCGTCCGTCGTCAGGTTTTCGACCAGGATGCCGAAGTAGGAATGGCCGCCGCCGCCCTCGGTGGTCTCCGTCTCGTCGGCCAGCCGCGCCAGGCGGTCTTCCGCGCCCTGCGCCGCCGCCGCCTTGAACCAGGCGGCCGGCCGCGCCGCGCGCGCCAGCTGCAGCTCGTCCATGCCGCCGCGATAACCGGCGCCGAGCGTCACCGCGCCCTGCACGTCGGGCAGCGTCGCCGCGCCGGCCGCCACCTCGACGCCATCGACGTACAGCGCCGCCTTGCCAGCGCCGACTATCAGCGCTGCATGCCGCCACGTGCCGGCATCGAGCGTGCCGCCGGCCAGGCGCGTCGTGCCGATGCGCGCGACCAGCGTCGTGCCCTCGATCTCCAGCCGCACCGCCTTGCCGCTTTGTTCCTGCGCGTAGAGCGTCGCCTGTGCCTGCGGCCCGTCCGTCCGCAGCCAGGCCGACACCGTCAGCCCGCCCTGCGCCGAGAGCGCCAGCGCCGGATGCGCGTCAAGCGACATGCCCGCGCCGGAAAACACCGCCGCGCCGTCGATGAAACCCGTCGCATCCGGCTGTGCGTCGGTCGTCGCCGGCTTGAAGGCGTTGGCCGTGCTGTCGGCGAACTTGCCGTCGGCTTCGGCGAAATGGAACACCGCCGTCTGTGCGCCGTCGAAGCTGCCCTTGGCATCGTCAGCCAACGGCGCCTTCTGGTTGCCGTAATAGAGCCAGACGTATTCCTGATTGCTGTTGGCCGGCAGCTTCGGCAATTGCACCCACACCAGCGCCAGCTCGTTGGCGCTGTCGAATTTTTCGATATGGTGTTTGAGCGGCGTCTTGTCGTCGGCCGTCACGAAGCGCAGGTCGGCGCCGTCGGGCTTCGCTTCCGCGAACAGGAAGTTGCCGGTATGCAGGCGCACCAGCACCGGCACCGTGCTCAGCGGATCGGCCAGGTTGGCGCCGGCCGGCGTCGTGTCGAGCAGCACCTTGCGGCGCTGCGTCCAGTCGTCGTTCCACCACGCCGAAGCGGTCAGCGGCACGGAAAGCACAAGCAGGAGAAAAATGGTCAGGTAACGTTTCATCGTGGAAAGCTCGCTTCAGTCAAAACAGGATTGTCCGTGCCGTCTGTTACAGGCTCGTGATCCGCGGCGGGTGGCTCGCGGGCCTAGCGTTGCTCTTCCTCCTCGCCGAGGCCGATGACCTCGACGGTCAGGATCGAACTGGCGATATTGGCGCCACGGGTCGATTCGCCCATCGCCGCCGTCGCCGTTTCGGCGGCCTTCGCCGCCTCGGCCGCCGGTGGCGGCGGGGGCGGCGGCGCGGCGGCGGCTTCCACCTGCGGCACGCCGACCTGCTTGCCGCCGGCCTGGATGTTGTCCGCGCCGACCACCTTGGCGCCCGCCAGATAGACGTCGCCGAGCGCGCGGATGCCGGCGTCGCCGGCGATCACCGCGCCCTTCGGCGCGATCAGGTCGACGCTGCCCGGCTCGATGCCGTCCTTGCCGAGCAGCACGCCGATGCCCGAGCCGCTCACCGAGTTCGAGGTATCGAGCACGATCTTGTCGCCGCGCACGATGATCTGCGGCGGCGGCGTCGAGGCGGCGGTCTTCGCACCCTTGCCGGCGTCGATGTCGCCTTCCGAGGACCAGATCAGGATATCGCCGCCCTGCAGCGTGAACACCCGCGACTGGTTCACCGCGAAGTCGTCGCGCACCATCGCGCGCACGCTGCCGCCGCGCGCCGTGATGATGCCGAGCTGGCTGGCGGTCTTGCCCGTGTCGCCGCCCGCGGCGAGGCCGGCGTTGGCCATGCCGCCCGGCGCCAGCAGGTCGATGCCGCCGCCCTGCTCGGTCTTGATCTGGCTGTAATACATCCTGATGTCGCCGTCGTAGGGGCCGTTCTTCTCGGGGAACAGCGCGGCGATCGCCGCGTAGCCGGCGGCGTATTCCTGGCTGCCGGAGGTCGCGGCGGCGCGGCCGACGCCGCGCAGGATCGCGTAGAACGCGTCGCGCAGTTTTTGCGCGCTGTCGGTCTGCGCCAGGAAGGCCGCACGGGCCGTGTCGCTGCCGAGGCTCGTGTAGCCGGCCAGTGCGCGCGCCTCGGCCTGCGCCGGCTCTTCCAGCCAGGCGAGGAAGCCGGCATAGTCCGCCGTCGCGGCGCCGGCCTGCACCAGGATGCTGGCGCCGCTGTCGCCGAGGAACGGATTATTGAAGTTGCCGCGCGTGACGATGCCTTTGGAATTGCTCAGATCGACATCGCCGCCGGCGATCACCTCGAGCCGGCCGGGGCCGCCGAGTTCGATGCCTTTATTCGTGTTGGCAAGCTCTCCGTCCGAATTCAGCGATGGCTTGAATACGATGTCGCCGCCGGCGACGATGCGCGTGATATCGGTTGCCGCGAGATTCTGGCCGACAATGCCGAAATCGACGATGTCGCCGCCGGCCGAAATCAGCGCCCGCTTGGGGAAATAGGAATTGACGTTGTCCTGGAGACTCACGATATCGCCATTGAGCGCGACGATGCGCACCGGTTCCGTGTCACCTGCATGCAGCGGCGGATTGCTGTGGCGATTGGTCGCTGTCACCTCGTCGTCGGCTTCTTCCGGTTTTCCTTCCCACTTCGGCGACAGCGGGTTAACCAGCGCCGAAACCGGCGCGTCGGATAGCGCGATCGTGTTGGCAATGGTGATCGTGTCGGCCGCATACAGGCCAAGATTGCCGGTCGGAGAAGGCGCCAGTGTCATATCGCCGCTCAGGTCGAGCGACCCGCCGAGCGCGGCCAGGTTCAGCGTCGGCGGGAGAAGTGTCTTGTAACCCAGCGCCACCTTGCCGCTCAGCGCGGCCAGATCGACGCGTGAAGCGGCGCTGTAGTTCGAGAAGTAGGTACTCCGGTTGATATTGCCGATGGTGCCCAGCGTCACTCCGTTGTCGCCACGAATGTTCTTCGTGTTGCCAGCAACCTGCTCCAGCAGGAATGGATCGACAATCTTGTCAATTTGCGCGCCGCTACCGGCCTGCACGCGCACGGCGCTGTCGCCGAGCGCGATGACGTTGGCGGCCCCGTCCGTGCCGAAGGCATCGCCGGCGACGATCTCCATGTCGCCCGCGGCGGCATAGAACTCGCCGTTGTCGATGCTGCCGCCGGCGCTGACCTTGACGTTGCCGCCGCCCTGCGAGACCAGATTTTCCGCGCTCGGCAGGATGTTCTTGCCCTTGAGACGGGCGTTGGTCGGCGCCGAGACCGACAGTCCGCTGATGTCTTCACCGGCCGTCACCGTCACGTCGCCGCCGCCGAGCGCCGCGACGCCGTCCTTGAATTGCGGGAAGTTGATCCACCAGGCGGTGTTGTACGCATTGCCGAGCATGCCGTTCGCCAGCAGGCGGCCCTGGCGCCACAGCCAGTCGACCACGGTGTAGTCGCTGTTGCGCTCGAACGTGATGTCGCCCTGCGCCACGAGGCTCAGATCGCCGCCGCGCGTCGGGAAACTTGGATTGTTTGTGCTGTATTGCGAGTAGATCGCCGCGAACTCGGCGGCAGGAATGGTCGCGCCGGCGGTGCCGGCGGTATAGACGACGGCGTTGGCTTTACCCTTGATTTCTCCGCCAGCGGCGATGTCGATCGAGCCGGTGCCGGTGCGCACCAGCTTGTTGGCGGCCAGCGTCAGCTTGCCCTTGCCGCCGAGGTCGGCCGGCGCGGCCAGCGCCAGCGGATTCGCGGCATCGTCGTCGGCACCCGCCACGATGCGGTAGCCCCAGGATTCGCCGCTGCCTACGGTATTGGCGGTCAGGCTGGTGAAACCGTCGCTGAGGCTGGCATTCAGATTGACGTCGCCCGCGGCGCGCAGCGTCAGCAGGCCAGGCTCGCCGCCGTCGCGCCAGCCGTAGAGGTTCCAGTCGTTCGCCAGCGTGATGTCGCCGGTCGCGCGCGCCTCGATGCCGGCCTGCACGTGGGCGAGGGCATCGGTCAAGCCGAGGCGAGTCTTGATCGCGGCGGCGTTGGCCATGTAGGCGGCGGTATCGGTCTTCCAGGCGGTCTGCTGCGCCGTGTCGATGCTGAGGTTGCCTGTCGTTTCATAAATGCGCGCCGCCTCGGCGACGACGCTCGATGCGCCGGTGATCGTCGTGCCGATCTTGGCGCTCGTCGTGCCGGGCTGATGCTCCAGCGAGCCGTCGGCATTGCCGGTAATCGCGATCTCGCTGGTGCCGACGCGCGGTGCGCGCAGCAGCACCTTGCCGCCGCTCGCCGCGCTGCCGGCGGCGGCCGAAACGTCGATCGTCGAACCGGCCAGCATCAGCAGGCGCGCTTCCTCGGCCTGCGCGGCGCTGCTCGCCGAAACGCCGAGCGTCACGTCGCCGCCCTCGCCGCGCGTGCCGCTCGCCTTGGCCAGCACTTCCGTCGCGGTCGCCTTCAGTTGCGCGGTGCCGGCGAGCGTCAGCTTGCCGGTATTCGCCGTCGCGCCGCGATTGGCCCACAGCTCGATGCTGCCGCCCTTGGCGCCCGAGGCGTCGATGGTGCCGGCGACGGTCAGGTTGCCGTCGTCGGTCGCGAGCTTCACTTCATGCGCCTTCAATGTTGAGCCGTTGCTCAGCGTCATGTCGCCGCCGCGGGCGCGCACATCGACGCTTTCATCGAAGCCGCTCGTTCCCAGTTGCCCGGCGAGCGCGGAGAGATCGGCGACGCCGCCGGCGTCGAGCAGGAACTCTCCGCCCGTCGCGCCGCCGGCCCCTTTTTGTCCTTTCAGCGTGCCGGCCAGGGTGGCCGTGCCGTCGGCGGCGCGCACTTCGAGCCGTCCCGCATCGCCACCCTCGCCTTCGAGGCTCGCGCCCGAAACATCCACGTTCGATCCCTCTGCCTGCACGACGTTGCCGCCATTGCTCTCGAGCACGACCGTGCCGCCGGAAACGAAGAGCGTCTTGTCGGCGAAGGTCTTGCTGGCGCCGGTCGCAGCAACGTTCGAACCGTCACGCAGTTCGAGATCGCCGGCCGTGGCCTGCAGCACCACCTTGCCCGCCGGCAGTTCGATGTTTCCGCCATGCTGCAGCGTCGCGCCGGACAGCGTCAGCTGGCCGCCGAAGTCTGCGCCGCTGAAGGGCGTCGTCTGCGCGATGGCCTGGGTGACGAGCTTGCCCGCCGCGGCGATCTTCTGCCGCGCGTCCGAACTGGCGGTGATGCGGCCCGCCGTCATCGTCAGGTCACCGGCATAGGAATGGCTCCCTGCGCCGGTCGCGACGATCTGGCGCGCCGTCAGCGTCGACGTCGCGAAACCGTCGACCTTGAAGTTGCCCTGGCCGAGCGTCAGCGTGTCCGTCGCCGTCAGCGCCAGCGTGCCGCTGCCGGTTCCAGCCGGCTTGGCGGCATCGAACGCGATCTTGTCCGGATTGGAGAGTGTAAGGTTGGTCGCCGCCAGCGTGGCCATCTGGCCGGCGTTGTCGCGGCCGGCGATGCCCGCCGCCTGGATTTCGAGCGTTTTCAGGTTCGTTCCGAAACTGGTGGCGCCATAGAGGTCGACCGTGCTGTAGCTCTTCAGGCGCAGCGTCTCGATCTTGCCCAGTGCGGCGATGCGGTTGTCGTCGAGCGCGAGGCCGCCCGTGCCGGTCGGCACGGTGCCAAGGCTGATGCGGTTGGCGCCGAGCGCCAGCGCCTTCACGGTTTCCTCTCCCTTCGCGGTCTTGCCGAACTGGCCGGCGAACGTGCTGTTCTTCGTCGCGTCGAGCGTGACCGCCGCGCCGGTCAGCGTCGCGCCGGCCGCGACCGACAATTCACCCCGGACGCCTTTCGCTTCGCCTTCCGCATACGTGCGGACGAGTTGCCCCAGACCGTTGCCGGAAACACGCAGCAGCGCGCCGTCGCCTGCCGTCGTCAGCGCGTCCGCGGCCATGCCGCCCTCGGCCGTCATGGCCGCGTTTTCCGCCAACGAGACCTTGTTCTTCGCCGCCAGGATCAGGTCCGGCGCGGCGAGTGCCGTGCCGGCGTTGTCGAGCACCACGACGCTGGCGCTGACGTCGAGCGTGGTTCCGTCCGTATTGCGTCCGCGGATGCCGCCGAGCGCGATGCTCTCCGCGCCCAGCCCGTTCAGGCTGGCGGCGTCGAGCGCCACGTAGCCGCTGTAGTCGCCCTGTGCGGCCTTCGTCCCGCGCACGACCAGCTGGTTCGCGGCGATATCGACCTCGGCGCCGCGGTGCGTGGCGGCATGCGCCGTGTTCAGCGAACCGGCCAGCGTCAGGCTGCTGCCGGCGCGCACCGCGAGCTGGCCGGCGTCGCCGGGCAGGCGCGACGCGCCGCCGGCGAAGAAGTCGCTCGCCCGCGTTTCGATGTATTCGGATTGGGTGCGCGCGACGTCGCCGGAGGCGATCTCGACCAGTTCGCTGACTGCGGCGCGCTGCGTGCCGCCGGTCGTCGCCGTGCCGCGCCAGGCCGCCGTCTGCCAGCCGCCCGTGGCCAGCGCGGTGCTGCGGCCGGCCGCGACATCCGTCTGCCCGGTGAAGGTCACCGTATAGGCGCCCGGCAGCAGCGCATAGCGCGCCGGCAGCAGGACGTAGGTGCCGGCGGCCAAGCCGCCGACACTGTCGGTCAGCACGATGCGTTCGCCCGCCGCGAGCGCGGCGCCGGTCCAGCTTTGCTGGTCGTAGGCGGCGAAGTTGCCGTTGTAGGTGGGCAGGATCGCGTAGGTGTTCGGGTTTGTGGCGGCATCGAGCACATCCTTCGAGCCGCCGGTGCCGGGCAGGAATTCCCAGGCCAGCATGTCGCCGCCGCCGGAGAGGTCGACCGTCGCGTTTTCCGACTTGGCCACGCTGTCGCCGTCGAGCACGATGCGCTTTTCCGGCGCCAGCGCGATGACGCGGCGCACCTGCTCGCCCAGCGCATAGACCCATTCCTCGCCCGACAATTGCGTCTGGCCGAACAGGATCGTCTGGCCGTCGCCCGATACCGAGGTGACGCTGCCGTTCTTGAGTTCGACGGTATCGCCGCGCAGTTCGAGCGTGCCGAACGGCGCCATCAGCGTCCCGCCGTGCGTCACCTGCGGCGCGACCAGGGCGAACCGGCCGCCAGCCGACATCACCGTCCCGCCGTCGCCGTCGCGCTTGTCGTAATGGCCGGTCGTGATGCGGCCGTCCGGGTTGTTGTGGATCTCGACGGCGAAGTCGGAGAGCGTCGACGGATAGATGCGGTCGGCGTTCAGGTTGATGTCGCCGGCGGAGATGAAGGCGCCCGCGTAGGTGCCGTCCGCCACCACGGCGCGCGCCTCGATGTCGCCCGTGCTGTTGAGCGTCGTCGTGCCGAAGCCCTGCTGCGTCAGGGTACCGGCCAGCACGAGGTGGTCGGCGGTCGCCGTCAGCGTGCCGGTGCCGGCCGTCGCGTCGTCGCGATAGACACTGGTCTGGCGGGCGACGTTGGTGTTGCCGAGGCTGATCATCGCGGCGGCCAGCGTTGCCGAGGCGTTCGGCTGCGCCTTGAGGTTCGGCGTGTCGAGCGTGATGCTGCGTTGCGTTCTCAGCGACACCGCGCCGTCGAACTCGATGCGGTTCTCACTCTTCAGCGTGACGTCGGCGAAACCGGCCGTCTCCAGCTTGCCGGTCGCCACCGTCGCCAAGCCGTTGTGGGCAAAGGGATCGATCGCCTGGCCGAAACTCATGTTCCCGGTGCCGGCATCGTGACTCTGCGTCATGACGAGACGGCGCGCCGACTGCACCTGCGTCTGGATGGCCTGCGCCAGTGGCGTATGGTTGCCTGATGGATCGAACACCGAGTTGAGGGTGGTCCACATGGCGCTGCTATGGTCGAAATCGACGGTCAGCGAGCCACCAAGAGCGCCCGTGCCGCCCTGCGCCTTGTATTCACCGTCGAGCAGCATGCCCTCGCGCGCGGCGAGTTTCACCGTGCCGCCATTGCTGCCGACCAGCGTGCCGCCGCGCGTGGTCGCCGCCGTCAGGTCGAGCGTCGCTTCCGTGCCGGAAACGTCGATCAGCGCACGCTGGATGATGGAGTCGCCGGTAACCGGATCGGTCGTTTCGATGGCCTGGGTAACGAGATAGCCTTTGGCGGCGTCGATCGTCACGCCGCCGCCATCATGCACCGTGCCGCGCCGCAGCCCGTTCGCGCTCGGGTCGAGGCGCACGTAGCCCCGCGCCAGCAGCTTGGCGTTGGCACCCAGCCAGATCGCGCGATCGGCCTGGTATTCGTCGTCCTGTGTGCTCGGCACCGATTGCGTCAGACTGATTTCTCCGCCCGGCGCCTCCAGCGTGCCATCGACATAAATCGAACGTTCCGATTTCAGCATGATGCTGCCACCGGGATCGACGCCGAGCCAGGCGCCGGTGCCGACCGTCAGGTCGCCGTAAACCTGTCCCAAGGTCGCGAGTTCGAGGCTGCCGGCCTGGCGCAGGACATCGGGCAGTTGCTGCGCCGTCCAGAGCAGCGAGGCGTTCCGGCCGTTGCCGCGCGTCAGCACCAGCGATTGCGGCGTCGCCTTGACGCGCGCGCCGGCCGCCACGGTCAGCTCGTCGCGTGCCGTGATCTTGTGGCTGGCGAAACCGCCGGTCTGGAAGAATGACTCGTCGAGATGCATTTCGCCGGCCCGGCCGAGCGCCGCGCCGCCGATGCTGACGTTCGAGGCCGTGAGTTCCAGCGTGCCGCCCTTGCCGGTCAACCTGCCGTCCGACAGGCCATAACCCTTGAGCGTGCCGTCGAGATCCAGCCGGGCATCGTGCTTCGATCCCGTCATGATTTCGCCGCTGCTCAGCACGATGGTGCCGGCGTCGCCGAACTTCGCCTTGCCGCCGGACTGCAGCCAGGCACCGCCCGAGACGTCGATCTCGCTGCCCGCCGCGAGCGTCAGGTCGCCGTCGGAAATCAGGCTGATGGTGCCGCCTTCCAGTGCCACCGGATCGCTGCCGTTACCGGTGCTCGCCGTGCGCAGGTCGCTCACCCGCGTGCCAGCCGTGGAGAGTTTCGCGTTCGCACCGAGCACCAGCGCGGCGGCAGCCGGATCTTTCGTCGCGAGCGGGTAGTCGGTCTGCAGCTTGATCGTGCCGCCGGCCGTGGCGATGCCGCCCAGCACGTCGATACGCCCGGCCGTGATGTCGAACGTGCCGCCCGGTCCGGCGTTCAGCCGCACGCTGTCCGGCAGCGTGAAATCGCCGCTGGTGGACAGCGTGAGGCGGTTGAAGCCGTTGACGTTGAAGATGTCCGACGAGAGTAACAGCGGGGTGTCGCCGAGCGGGTCGGCGGTGCCGAAGCCGGCCGCCAGCGCCGCTTCGCCATTGACGAAGCGCACGGCGTTGCCAAGACCGTCCAGCTTGAGCTGAGCGCCGGCGGGCCGGCTGGCGGCGGTGCGCTGATGGATGCCGGCGACCGTGCCGCCGCGCAGCGTGCCGTCGAGGACGACCTTGTTCGCCGTCACGGCGAAGGTGCCCGCGTCCTTGCCTTCGACGTAGCCCGCCTCGTAGCGGTAGGTGTCCTTGACGAAGCCCGTGTAGGTCTGCAGCGGCGAGGCGTCGGCGATGTTGACCGAGCGGTTGCCAACCAGCAGGCGCGTTGTGCCGGTATCGCCGCCCGCGTAGTTCAGGCTGCCGCCCGAGACATCGACCGTGCTGCCCCGGCGCAGGATCACGTCGCCCTCGGACTTGAAGGCCACGCTGCCGCCGACGGCGCTCTTCTCGGCGATGCCGCGCTGCACGCCGGCGATGTAGCCGGACACGTCGGCCAGCGGCGTGCCTTCGCGGATGTCGATCAGCACCTTCTGGCCGGCGAGGATGCCGGCGCGCTGCAGCGGCGAGTCCTTGAGTTCGTTGCCGCGCAGCTCGGCCTCGACGATGTTGCGCTCCACCGACAGCGCCACGTCGCGCAGGCCGGCGACATCGACCGTCGCGCCCGCGCCCATGTAAATGCGCGCGGCCGCGTCGCGCACCTGGCCGAACGCGTCGCTGTTGCCCGAGAGGTCGCCCTGGGCCGTGAGGGCAACCTCGCCCGCGGTGGCGACGAGGCGCGCACCCGCCGCGTCCGCCGTCGCGCCTTCGAGCACGATGGTCTTGCCGCTGCCGGCGATTTCCGACTTGTTGAAGGTCTGATCGTCGCGCAGGGTGCGCGTGCTGTCCGTCTCCGGCGTCACCTCGGTGACGCTGCCGGCGCCGAAGGTCAGCGTGCCCATGCGCTTCGCCAGCGGGTTGTAGACCGAGCTGCCGTCGTCCGCCTTTTCCAGATAGCCGATGTCGACCGTGTCGCGCGCCTGCAGGTAGATCGAACCGTTCATGTCCACCGTCGTGGTGGCGGAAAGGCGGCCCAGCTGGTTCACCGCCAGCGCGGCCATGGTGATGTTGCCGCGCTCGGCGACGATCTGGCCGAGGTTGGTGGCGACGCCCGGCGTCGCCCCGGAATCCACCTCGACGAGGAAACCGCGCAGCTTCGAGCCGCTGGCCGGCGAGGCCAGGTAGACCTTGCTGCCCGCGGCGAGAATGGCCTGCCCCTGCGGGGTGACGATGCGTCCGGCGTTCACGACGCGCGGCGCCAGCAGCATCACGCGCCCTTCCCGGCTGGTCGTGATGGTCGCGCCGGCCTCGACCTCGACGAGGCTCGTCGCATATTGCGCGTCGTCGCCTTTCCATTCGAAGACCGGATCGGCCTTGGCTTTGTCCGTACCCTGCTTCGCCGAGAGCAGGCCGTTCTCGAACACGTCGTCGGCGATGTCGAGCGAGGACGCGACGAGCCCGCCGACGTTCACCTGCGCGCCCTCGGCGAACAGGATGCCGTTGCGGTTGACGAGGTAGATCGCCCCGCCGGTGCCGCCGGTATCGCGCGCGATGGATTCGAGGATGCCGCGGATCACGCTCGGGTCGTTGCCGCCGATCTTGTTGAGCGTCGCGGCGGCGGCATCCGGATGGCTGAACGTCACCCGGTAGCCCGCTTCGATGTCGAAGCTGTTCCAGTTGAGCACCGCCTTCGCGGTTTCCTGGCGGATCGTCATGTGCGTGCCGACGGTCACCGGATCGGCGACCGTGCCGCGCGACACGAAGCCCGTGGCCGCCACCGGCAGCGGATTGGCCAGCGGCGTGCGCGGCGCGCGCGCCAGGGCGGGCGGGGCGAGCAGCAGCGCCGCCAGGCCGGCGGAGGAAACAACGGCCGCCGCGCGGCGCGTGGCCCGCCGGGTCGAACGCTTGCCATGGCCGCGCGCCCATTCGGCCACCGCCATCCAGGTGCCGCGCGCCGTGTTGAAGACCAGCCGGTAGGTGCCGCGATTCATGATCTTCTCCTAGAACTCGTAGCCCATGCGCACGTGCAGGCGCGTGTCGTTTTTCCTGGTGCGCGGCGCGCCGTCGGCATCGTCGGCGCCATCGCGCAGCGCCTGGGCGAGGTCGAGCGCAAGGCGCAGGCCGCTGCCGTCGCGCAGGCGCAGGCCGACGCCCCAGCTGCCGATGGCGAAACTGCTCTCCTGGCCGGGATCGGGCTTCTGCACGCGCAGGCTGGCCCAGTCGATGAAGCCGAGCGCGCGTGTCTCGATGCCGGATTCGGGCCAGAGCGATGGCGTGCGCAGTTCGAGGCGCGCGCGCCAGGCGTCGTCGCCGGTGCGCTCGGCATCGAGATAACCGCGCACGGAGTCGACGCCGCCGGCGGCGAACTGCTCGTTGGAGATCAGCGGCTGGCTGGCTGTCTGGAAATCGAGGCGCGCCGTCAGGTCCCAGCCGCCGCCGAGCGACCGGTTGTGCTGCAGGTCGCCGCGCAGCACGGCGAAGCTCGATTTCGCGCCGTTGCGCTTGCAGTCGAACTGGTCGTGCGGCAAGCCGTCGTCGCAGATCACCGTGCGGTCCGACAGGCCGCGCAGCGACCAGCTCGCGCCGAGGTTGAACTGCCACTGGCCGGTTTCGTTCTGCGTGCCGCCGGTGTACTGGACGCCGAAGGGCACGTAGCGGATCGGCTTGTTGGCGGTGTCGGCGCCGATCAGGTTGGTGGTCTCGTCGAAATCCTTGATGTCGAAGCCGGCCGACAGGCTGTGGAAATAGGCGCCGCGCGCCGGCAGCGGGCGGATGTAGCGCAGGCCGAGCGTGGTGCCCTTGCCGAGCACCGTGGTGCTTGCCGCCGTGGCGAGGTTGCTGTCCGAGCCGACGGCATAGGCCGCCAGCGTGCCGGCGCCGAACGGCGCCGAATAGGTGCCGGTGAGCACCTCGACCTGGTCGGTATCGAGCGGGGAATTCTGGAACGACAGACCGAAGCTGTGCCCTTTCTGCCAGACGTTGTCGTAGCGCAGCGAAGCCTCGAAACGCCGGTCCGTCGTGTCCGGGCTCTGCTTGTTGTTGATCTCGGCGCTGCCGTGCAGCGGCAGTTCGTCGTCCACCTTGAGTTCCACCTCCACCGTGCCCGGCGCTCGGCCGGGGCGCAGCAGCGGCGTGACGCGCCGGTCGGGCGTGCGCGACAGCGCGGCGAGATCCTGCTGGGCGTCGGTGAAGTTCGGCACCGTGCCCGGCGCCAGCGAGGGCGCCTCGGCGCGGATTTCGTCGCGCGCGTAATAGCGGTTGCCGGCGACCTTGAGCCGCTCGACGCGCCCCTCGGTGACGCGCAGCTGGACCAGCCCTTCCGTCACCTTCTGCTCGGGGATGTCGACCAAGACCGTCAGGTAGCCGGCGTCGTGGTAGGCCTTCTCCAGCGCCTCGCGCGCCTTCTCGATATCGCCAAGCGAACGCGCCGGCCCGAGGAAGGGATAGACCGCCCGCTCGACATCGACCTGCGGCAGCACGCTGTTGCCGTCGATGGCGAACTCCATCACGTCGAAGCGGCGCTCGGCGGGGGCCGGCGGCGCGTCGGCGGCACGCGCGGCGGCGGCCACGAAGCAGAAAATGACAGCGGAAAGGAGGCGGGGCGGGATCGGCATGGCCCGTGGATTTTCGGCGCCGCGGATGACAATTCATGGACGTCCCGGCGCGCGGTGCATAAGCCGAACGGATCAACGTCCTTGCCGCCGCCCCGCCGATGCCGAGTTTCGTGCGGGCGAAAAAAAGGGCCGCCCGCAGGCGGCCCGAAGAGAGGGTGTGGATAATCCGTCGTTATGTCGCGCAGCGGCTTAGAACAGGCGCTGCAGCGGCTTACACATGTTGCCGCCGCGGGTGCCCTTGGCGACGTTGGCGGTCGTGGTCGGGTCGTAGGTCGGCGGCAGGGCGGCGACCCAGGCGCTGGTGTTGAAGGCCGGGGCGCCGGCACGGCCGATGAAGAAGTCCGCGAAGTCCTTCTTCAGGCCGGCCAGGCTGCTGCGGTACTGCATGGTCAGCTCGGAGGCGAACTCGTACTTGCCCTCGATCAGGTTGGCCTTCGAAGGATGCACGCCGGTGCCGGTGCTGGCCGGGACGACGGCGGAGGTGGGGTCGTTGTCGTAGTACATGCCGGCGCCGTCGAGAGCACGATAGCTCCAGCCGTTGGCGGCGTTGGAAGACTTGCCCAGGCTGTCGACCGACAGCACCGCCACGGCGCCGTAACCGCCGGCACCGAAGTTCACGCTGTACGACTTGCCTTCCTCGTCCTTGAAGGTATGCACGCCGCCGGCCGCGGCCTTGGTCATGCAGTCGGCGACGTTGCCCGACGAGGAGTTCTCCAGCACGGTGTAGCCGGCGGAAGGATCGATCACGAAGGGATCGGCCGAGGTGCCCGAACCGGAGACGATGCCGCTGGCCGAGTCGGTCATGCGGGTCGGCTGGGTGTTGCCAGAACCAGCAATGGAGTCGACCGTGCAGGGGAAGTTGTTGAAGAACCAGTTGTAGCTGGTCTGGGTGCCCGAGCCCGGGACGCGGCGGCAGACGATGACGCCATCCTTGTCACCAACGCCGTCACCGATGTCGGTGCCGACAGTCAGGTTGGCGGCCTGCTTCCAGCCGGTCAGGTTGCCCGACAGCAGGGCGCCATAGACGGCGCGGCTGAAGTAGGTGGTGTCGGGAATCGCGTTTGTCACGGCCAGGCCCATCGCCAGGGTGTTGACCTGGGTGATGGTCATGCCGGCGACCTCGGCGGGCGAGAGCTGAGTCTTGCCGAACTCGACGTTGAGCGGCTCCTTGAACATGGCGGGCGAGACGTCGGAAACGCCGAAGTCGGGCACCATTTCCTGGCCGGTCGGGGTGCCGACGCCGGGATCGACGCCGACCACCGGGCACTTGTAGTTGTAGGAGCCGGTGGTGGCGGTGCAGGTGGCGGCGTTGCGGTCCAGCACGGCCAGCGCCTCGGCGCGGGCCACCGGGTTCACGCCGAAGACGGAGCCGCCGGTGGAACGCTTGATGAACAGCACCTTCTTGCCGGCCAGCGAAGCGGGCACGCCGTCGGTGGTGCCCTTCATCGTGCCGAAGAAGGCGCGCTGCTGCTTGCCGTCGCCGCTATCCACGTAGGCGAACCAGTCGGTGCCCTTGGTGCCGGTGTACATGCCGGTGGCGAGGGTTTCGAGGAAGTTGTCCGGGGCCGAGGCGCCGGAGAGATAGACGGTGAGGTCCGCGGTATCGAAGGCGGACAGGGCGAAGGCCGGAGCGGCGGCGAAGGCGACCGCGCAGGCGGCGGCGATTTTCTTGAATTGCATGGGGTTTCTCCTGAGGATGAAGGTCGATCAGACGCGGTTGGCCATGCGGCGGCGGGCCATGAAGCCGAGCATGCCGAGGCCGGCCAGCATCAGCGCATACTCGGAAGGCTCGGGGACGGCGGCATAGATCAGCGTGCCGTTTTCGGCCAGCGTCCAGGTCATTGGGGTGCTGCCAGCCATGTACTGCTGGACAGTTGCCAGGGTCGTGGGCACGCCGGCAGCAACTGTTTCCGACAGCATGAAGAAACCAAGCGAATCGCCGATGCCAGCAGCGTTGTTGAACGTAGCACGGCCGCCGATGGTGCTGTTCCACTTGGAAATATTTGAGTCGGCGCCGGCATACACTGCGGATTCGGCGGTCAGAGCCGGATTCATCGCCGCCAAGTAGATGTCAGCACCGACACCATACCCGCGGAAGTCGGCGTAAATGGGTTTGGTGCTGATCGAAGTGGCAGTAGTGAGGAGACGGTCAGTACCGGAGGAGTCAACCGCAGCGATGTTCCACATCAGGCGCGAGGTATCAGTCGAGGCGGCCAGGAAGGATTGCAGGTTGGCATCGGCGGCGACCGAGTAGATCGTGCCGGTGGCCTGCTTGTCGGCGGCCAGAGTCACCGACGGGCTGGTCGTGGTCGAGCCCCAGAGGCTGATCGTGCCGCCGTTCGCGAGCGAACTGAGATCACGCACGTAGGCGCGGTCGTCGGCCTTGCTCGCCAAGTCGGCGCCCATGTCATAGATGGTGAAGAACAACTCGCCGTTGCCGCCCTGCGAGTTGATGATCGCGGCGTTGGCGCCGGTGGCGGCCACGAGGGCGACGGCGGCGGCCATCAGTTTCATTTTCAGTTTCATGCGTTGCTCCTTTGAAAGAGTTGCGTAAGGGTGCGTCGAAGGTTGCGGTTGCGGAACCGGTCGGCCGTCGGCTGTCCCAAATTCCTGAGTGGCACTCTAGGGAGCTTGCTTTACAGCTTTGATGTCGCGGCGGCGCCGTTCGCTAGTCCGATGGGACTAGCCGCCTGCGGAAACTCGGCGCCGGCGGGGCGGCGCCGCGGCGTTCAGGCGGAGTGGCGCTCGGCGATGAGCCGGCTCGCGATGCCCTTGGCGACGGCCTGGGCGCGGTTGTTCACCTTGAGCTTGCGCAGGATTCTCTGCACGTGGTTCTTGACGGTGAGCGGGCTCAGGTCGAGGATCTGCGCGATCTCGAGGTTGGTCTTGCCCTCGCGCACCCACTGCAGCACCTGCGCCTCGCGGGCGCTGAGCACGCAGTCGATGGCGATCTCGGCCGGCGCCGCCGCGCCGGCCCCGGCCTTGTCGTCCTTGAGCCGATGCACCGCCATGTGCAGATGCGGCAGCACGAGTTCCGTCAGATAGCCTTCGCGCGGGCCGAACGCCTGCCGGCCGTTGAGGAAGGCGAAGAAGCTGCCCGTTCCCGCGCCGGTCTCGTGCGCGCCGTGCAGCACGATGTTCCTGACGCCGTGCCTTTGCAGCTCGTTGCGCAGGCGCGGCCCGAGCAGGTCGCCGCCGTCGGCCAGCACGCAGGCGTGCGGCCGCTTCCCGGCGCGGCGCCAGGCGTCGATCAGCCCCGGCAGCAGTCCGTCGATCGGGTCGGCGAGGCTTTTCTCGAAACCGTCGTTGAGGATCAGCCGCGTGAATACCTCGTAGCGGAAGCGCAGGCCGTCGATGTCGCCCCAGGCGCAGACCATCGTCTCGTGGGGAATCAGGCTCTGCAGCCCGCCCTGCGCCCAGAGATAGAACTGAGAACGGCGGTCGACCTTGAGCGCGCCGTCGATCGCATAGAGCAGTCCCTCGGTTTCCTGCGGCGAAAGCTCGATGAAATCGTACTGGTTCATTCCCGACGCGCCGTTCAATCGTGGATCGTGGTCGACATCGCGCCGGGTTCGGCGCCGCGTTCGAGTAGCCGGGCGATGGCGAGACGCTGCTTGCGGTAGATGGCCCACCACAGCGGCGGGCGTCCGCCGGCGTCGAGCAGATTGGGGTCGGCGCCGTGATCGATCAGCAGGTCGATCACGGCGACGCGGCCTTCGCGCGCCGCGAGCGGCAGCGGCGCGAGGCCGTCGCGGTCGCGGCGTTCGAGATCGGGCCGCCCGGCCAGCAGCTCGCGCGCGGCGGCGACATGGCCGAGGCGCACGGCGGAAAGCAGCGGGGTGTCGCCGTTGGCGCTCCGGACATCGACATCCGCCCCGTCGCGCAGCAGGCGGCGCACGATGCCGGCATGGCCGGCGAGCGCGGCCGCGCCGAGCGGCGTCAGGCCGTCGGCGCCGCGCGCGTCGGGATCGGCGCCGCGCCCCAGCAGCAGACGCACGATCTCCTCGTGGCCGGCGGCGGCTGCGGCGGCGAGCGGCCGCTCGCCCCACAGGCCGCGCGCGTTGGCGTTGGCGCCGCGCGCCAGCAGCGACTTGACCTTCGCCAGGTCGCCCGCGCCGGCGGCGCGGATCAGCGCGCGGCTCGGTCCGTCGGCATGGACGGGCGCGAACTCGCCGGCTTCGGCGCGGATTTCGTTCAGTTCGAGATCGGTGCGGCGCGTGCGCGGCGCGTCGCGCTCGACGGCGAAGGGAGCCTCGGCGGCGGCGGTCCAGGCGAGGTCGGGCGTGGAATCGAAGGCCAGGGCGGCGCCGCTGGCGGCTAGCGCGATGAAGAGGACGACGGCGAACAGGCGCAAGGTGATCCGGCTCCTATCAAACGGGATTGGGCAGACTAGCGGCGAAATATTTCAGTCGTTGCACAACGGCGCCGGCGACATTGGTCCGAACGGCTCATCGACCATGAAAAACGGCCCCGGGATCGCCGGGGCCGTAGCCGGGAAGGCAGGAGGACAGGGTTAGCCTGCCGTTGCGCTGCGCCGGCGCGCGAAAGCACCCAGCAGGCCGAGGCCGGCCAGGAACAGGGCGCAGAAATCCGGCTCCGGCACGGCGGCGACGGTCAGCGAACTCTGCGCCAGATTGGCGGCGAGCGGGCTGCCCCATGCGTCGCCCAAGGTCACGTCGCTGAAGCTCAAGGCGCTGGTGCCGGCGGCAAGACCCGTGATATGCAGGCTGGCGAGCGTGAAGCTGGCGGGCTGGCCGGACAGGTTCCAAAGGAACGAAACCTGGCCGAGGTTGACCTTGCTGTCGCCACCTGCCCCAGGCTCGTGTCGAATGACTCGAAGGCGGCCAGGCTGCCGAGCTGGCTGCCCAGCGTATAGGAATCGAAGCCCAGCACCGTGCTGTCGAAGTTGACGAGGAAATCGAAGGCGGCCAGGTGCTCGCCGACGGCGAGATCGGAAATCACCAGGTCGACATCGATGCCGCTGCCGGCATTGAAGGTCGCGGACGACGGATTGAAGCCGAGGCTGGCGGACCAGGCCGGCGCGGCGCACAGCGCGGCAAGCACCGCGGCGATTGCGCTTTTCTTGACGATATTCATGAAGTGCTCCTGTTCATGCTCCTGTTCAGTACGGGTTTGTCGGCAATTGGCGTTGGTGCAAGGAAAGGCATTCCATGAAGCAAGCTTTTCCCGGCGCCTGGCTGCGCGACCGAGCGCAGTGCAGCCACTGCGAAAGTTAGAGAGACCGGGTTACAGAAATGCACTGCCGGGGCGCCGCGTGCGTAATCCGTTCGGACCATGCGGCGAATGCCGACCTCAATTCGGCATGGCAGGTGTCGCGCTTTCTTGTTGCGCCATGAAGCGCCAGTCGCGATAGCTTGCGGCACCGGCAAAGGCTTCCTCGCCGGGCAGGAAGTCCGCCTGTTTGAACGGCCGGCCCTCGCCGCGGCTGTGCACGCCGACGATGAATTCGCCAAACTTGATCAGGCCCCACTCGGTCCTGCCGGTGAAGGGGTCCGCATAGATGCGCCGCAGATGACGGCGCAGGACGAGGCCGCGCCGGTCTTCGAGCAAATCCTCGATGCGTCTGGGTAACTGCTTCGGCTCGTGCGGCGTCGCATCGCGGTAAGCCGCGATGGCACGGGCAAACTGGCGGCCGACGAACAGCAGCTCGGCCTCGCGCTCGCGCCGCAGCGCGGTCTGCCAAGACTCGCCGACCGTGGCGAGCAGCAGGCCGATGAAGGCGATCGCGAACAGCAGGCCGAGGTAGGTGAAGCCCCGCTGCCGCATGGTCACCAGTCAACGAAGGGAACGCCGTCGCTGCCCTCGCCGGGCGCGCCGCTCTTCACGTCGTAAACGTGGCCGCCCGCCGCGCCCGGCGGCGGCAGGACGACTTCCCAGGTCTCCGTGCTTTCGGTGAGCGGATCGGGCGGCAGCTTGCGCAGATAGCGCTTCGTGACGAGTTCGCCGAGACTGTCGGGGTAGCGGCCGGTGTCGCCGTGATACTTGTCGATCGCGTCGCGCATGACGAACAGCGTCTCGCGCAGCGCCGCCTCGCGCGCGCGGTCGAGGCTGGTGAAGTAACGCGGCGCGGCGATGGCGAGCAGCGCGGCGATGATGGCGAGCACCACCAGCAGTTCGATCAGCGTGAAACCGCGCCCCGTCTTCATCTCACCATTCCCGGTAGGGGATGCCGTTGAGGCCGACGCGCTCGGACAGCGAGTAGACGTCGAAGACGTCCTCGCCTTCGCTGGGGCGGTCGGGCGGACTGGCATAGGCGCGTTTGCCCCAGGTGGCGGCGGGCGGCAGGCTCGGGTCGTCCGCGAAGGGGTCGCGTGGCAGGCGGCGCAGGAAGAAGATGCGGCTACGCTCCGGCTTGCTTGCGTCCTCGACGCCATCGACGAGGATCTCGAGGCTGGGCGGATAGCCGCTGGCGCCGACGCGACGCAGGATGCGTCCCTCGTCGTGGGCGTGCTTGTAGGCGTCGAGCGCGCCGCGAATCTGGCGCAGCGCCTGGCGCAGCTCCTGTTCGCGGCCGCGCTGCACCGCGAGCTCGGCCACCGGCACGGCGAGCGTGGCGAGCAGGCCGATGACGGCGACCGTGACGGCGAGCTCGATCAGCGTGAAGCCGCGGCGACGCCCGATCATGACGACGGAGCGGCGGATGCCGGCGCGGCACCCGGCGGCGGAGTCGCATCGCCGCCGGAAGGAGCGGCGCCCGGCGGCGGACCGCCATTGGCGGGCGCCGCGGGCGGTACCGGTACCGGTGCCACCGGCGCCGCGGGCTCGGCGGCCTGCACCTCCGGCGGTTCCGCCGGCGGCGTCTCCTCCTGGACGGCCGGGTGGGCGCCGAGAGGCGCCTGGGTCGAGAGCGCGACGCCGCGCCCGCTCTTGACCGCGAGCGGCGGCGCGCCGACGGCGGCTTCCGTGCCGGCGGGAATCGTCGGCGCGGCGAGCGCGGGCCGCGCGACGTTGCGCACCACGCGCGGCGTGACGAGCAGCACGATCTCGGTCTTGCTGCGGTTGTCGCGCTGGCTGGAGAACAGGCGGCCCAGCAGCGGCACGTCGCCGAGACCCGGCAGGCGGTTGGCGCTGGAGCGCTCCTCGTCGTTGATGAGGCCGGCGAGCACCTGGGTCTCGCCGTGCTTGAGCCGCAGCACGGTGGCCGCGCTGCGCGTGCCGACCTGGTAGGCGAGCGAGTTGGATGGCCCGGTGATTTCCTTGACGATGCTGCTGACCTCGAGGCCGACCTTGATGTCGACCTCGTCGTCGAGATGCACGCTCGGTTCGACATCGAGCTTGAGGCCGATGTCGAGATACGAGACGGAGGCGGAGACGCCGACGTTGGCGGTCGAGGTGGTGGTGAATACCGGCAGCTTCTCGCCGATGTGCACCTTGGCCTTCTCACGGTTCTTGACGCGGATGCGCGGATTGGCGAGCAGCGTGCCGTCGCCGACCTGGTTCTTCAGGTTGAGCAGCAGCGCCGGGTTGGTGATGTAGCTGGTCAGCCCGTCGCGGTTGCGCAGGTCGATCACGCCGCCGGCGACCTCGGCGCCGGCCTGCGGGATCACGCTGCCGCCGACGCCCTGCGTCGGTTGCAGGACGATGTTGGGCTCGCGCAGCAGGCCGTAACCGACCTGCTCGGGAAACTTGAGGCCGAGCTCGAGCAGGCGGCTGCGCGCGATCTCGAGCACCTCGATCTCGAGCATGACCTCTGGCTCGGCGAGGTCGAGCGATTCGATCAGCCGCTCGGCGAGGCGCACCGCCTCCGGGGTATCGCGCACGACGACGAGGTTGAGCTTCTCGTCGATGAACACGTCCTTGCTCTTGACGATCGACTTGAGCAGGTTCTGCGCCTGCTTGACCTCGGCGTTGGCCAGGTAGAAGCTGCGCGTGACGGTCTCCTGGTATTCCTTGGCCTTGGCGGCCGTGGCCGGGTAGACCAGCACGGAGTTCTCGCCGATCACGCGGCGCTGCAACTGGTTGGTGGCCATGATCAGGCGCAGCACCTCGTCGATGCCGGTGTTGCGCACGAAGATGGTGATCTTGCTGTCGCCCTTGACGTCCTTGTCGAGCACGAAGTTGACGCCGGCGGTGCGCGAGATCACCTCGAAGACGGTCCTGAGCGGCGTGTCGCGGAACTCGAGGGTGATCGGCTTGGCGAGCGGCGACTTGAGGGCGGCGGCGGGCTGCTGTTTCGCCTCCTGCTCCTGCAGGCGGCCGAGCAGCGCGCGCGCTTCGGCGTGCGAGGGATTCTCGGCGAGGACGGTGCGCACGCGGGTCTCCGCCGTGGCGGTCTCGTTCTTCTTGAGCAGTGCCTCGGCCTCGGTCAGCATGGCGGCATGGCGGCGCGCCGCCGCGATCTCGGCGAGTCCGCCGCGGGCGCGCGCATTGCCGCCGTCGGCCTCCCGCACGCGGCGCCACGCCGCCTCGGCGTCGTCGAGCCGGCCGTCGCGCCGCGCCGTTTCGGCGGCGGCGGTCGCTTCCGATACCGCGAGTTCGCGCTGGCGGAAGTAGTAGGCGCGCGCCTCGCGGTCGTCCGGGCGCTCGCGCACCGCCTGTTCGAGGCGAGCGAGCCCCTCGGCGCCGCGGCCGGCATCGATGAGGGCCCGGCCTTCCTCGAAGGCCGGGTTGCCGGCGCAGCCTGTCAGCAGGACGGCGAGCAGGAGAATGGATTTCGCAGTTTTCACGGTCGGGTCCGCAGAGTCAGGTGTTGGGTTTCTTCGAGCGGCAGATAGGTGAAGGTCGCCCGCGTCGGCGTGACGCTGTCGAGGCGGTAATTGCCATCCACCGTGTCGCCCGCCCGGACGACGTGCGTCAGGCCGCCGCGCTCGAGGAACAGGGCGACGGACTGGCCTTCCCGAAGCTGGCCGAGATACTTGAACGGCAGCGGCGGCGCCTTCGGCGGTTCCGGCTTGCGCTTGACGGGCGGCGGCGGCGGGGGCAGCCAGCTCTGCACGGGAAACAGGTCGGCGGCGGCCGGCGAGCAGGACGCGGGATCCTCCGCCGCGACCGCGCCCGCGACGAGCAGTCCGCACAGGCAGGCGCGGCCCCGGCGGCGCAGGCGGCTCATGAGCGCTCCTCCGTGCGCAACACCAGCCGCACGCGCGCCTCGACGGTCGCGCTGCCGATGTCTTCGCGCCGCAGGTCGAATTCCTCGAGGACGAGCCCGGGCCAGGCCGTCACGAGCGCCGCGATCCAGCCCCGCAGCTGAGGGTAGGTGCCGCGCGCGGGAAAGCTGATCCGGTAGCGGGCGGCCTGCCCGCCCGCTTCGCGCTGCCAGACGTATTCGCCCTGGTCCAGGGCGATCCGGTGCTGCCGCGCGCCGCCATGAATGGCCGCCACCAGCGGCAGCAGCGCTTCGCCGCCCGGCAGGCGCGCCAGTGCGTGCGCCTCGGTCTGGGGCACGGCGGCGGAACGCTCGGCCAGCCGCGACCGCATCGCCGTGATCCGTTCGCGCAGTTCGACATTGTCCGCCTCCCGCGGCTGGATCGCCACGGCGCCGGCCAGCGCGGCCGCGCACAGAATCAGACCGGCCACGCCGGGCCAGGACAGCCGCTCGGCGAGGTGGCGCAACCAGGCCGACGCCAGCGCGGCCTTCATTCGGCATTCCAGTCGATCTGCAGCGTGAAGCCGAGGACGGCGCCGCTCGGCGCCCTCCTCGTCTCGTGCGTGGCCAGCAGCACGCGCCGCGCCAGCGGCGAGGCGCGCAGGCGCTCGGCGAACGCGAGGACATCGCCGATGTCGCGCGCCTCGCCGTCGAGGCGCGTGCGGGCGCTCGCCGTTTCCGTGTCGAGACCGAGCAAGGCGATGCGCGGATCGATGGCAAGCTCGATTTCGCGCAGTGCGTTCTCCCACGGAAAGGCGGCGCCAGCGCGCCGCTCCGCCGGCGCCGAGTTTTGCGCCGCGGCGTGCCTGGCTGGCGCGGGCGTGATCCTGCGCTCGAGACGGCCGGCCTGCCGCGCCAGGCTCTCGTGCTCCTCGCCGATCGCCGCATGCCGCTCCCCGCTCAGCGCGCCGGCCAGCACACCGGCGAGCAGCAGCAGCCAGGAGATGAGCGGCGTGCGCGCGGCCGCGGCGGCATAGTTGAACTCCGCGTTGCGGGACATGCCGTCAGCCGTCCAGCGCCGGGATCGCCACCGCCCGGCCGCGCAGGAAACTGGTGTCCGTCGCCTGCACGCGCATTCCCTCGATGGCCGGCGGCACGCTGTCCGTCGCGAGATACCCGCACAGGTGAAGGCAGGCCTCTCCGTCCAGATCGAGATTGGCTTTGATGCGCTTGATCATTCCCGGCAGCGCCGAGCGCCAGCCGTCGGGGGCGGCCTCGTTGCGCAGGGCGCGCCACGACTTGCCGACCTTCGTTCCCAGGCAGACGTGATGATCCTCGACCACGGCGAACCAGAGTTGCTCCTGCTGGCTGGCGCGCAGGTGCCGACGGTTGAACAGCCTGATGAAATGCGGGTGGATGCCGGCGAGGAACGCGGCTTGCCGCGCGGCGATCTCGCGCAGACGTTCGAGCAGCGGGGACTCGATGGCGCAGGCGAGCGAGGCGCGTCCCGGCGGAACGAGTTCCAGCCGGCACTGCCAGGAGCCGGCGGCGGCGCCATGCACCGCGGCGAAACGGTGCATGGCATACGCCTGCCGTTCCGCGCGCGTCACGATGCCCGGCTGCCAATCCAGCACCTGATAGCGGACGAAACGATCGGAAAGCTGGATTTCGATCCGCATCGGGCCTTGCCGGCTGCCGGCGACCAGCCCGGCGAGCGCGTCGCAGGCGGCTTGCCAGGCGGGCCCGGAGGACGACGCGGACTGGCAGGGAACGCTGCCGACGTCGACGGGCGCGAGACCGAGCGGCGGCATGACCCGGTATTCAAGACGGTCGGACGACACCAGCACATGCAGGGTTTCACGCCACAACACGGTTGATCTCCTCGAGGCTGGTTTTTCCGTCCCTGACCAGGTCGAGCGCCACTTCGCGCAACAGGCGCATGCCGGCGGCGCGCGCCGCCTCCTTGATGCGGCGCACCGGTTCCCGGCCGACGATCATTTCCCGCAACACGTCGTCGAGCGGCAAGACCTCGGCCACGGCGGTACGCCCCTTGTAGCCGGTGCCGCGGCAGACGCCGCAGCCGCGGCCGGCGTGAAGCCGCCAGCCGCGGGCATCGGCGATGCCCGAGCGCCGCAGCAGCTCCGGCTCGGGGACGACCGCCGCGCTGCAGGCCGGACAGTTGAGTCGCAGCAGCCGCTGCGCGGCGACGCCGTTGAGGGCGGACATCAGGCTGTACGGGTCGACGCCCATGTGCGTGAACCGCCCGAGCACGTCGAAGACGTTGTTGGCGTGGACGGTCGTGAACACCAGGTGCCCGGTCAGCGCCGCCTGGACGGCAATCTGCGCCGTCTCGCCGTCGCGGATCTCGCCGACCATGATCTTGTCGGGGTCGTGCCGCAGGATCGAACGCAGGCCGCGCGCGAAGGTCAGGCCCTTTTTCTCGTTGACGGGAATCTGCAGCACGCCTTCGAGCTGGTATTCGACCGGATCCTCGATGGTGATCAGCTTGTCTTCGCCGCTGTTGATCTCGCCGAGCGCCGCATACAGGGTCGTGGTCTTGCCGCTGCCGGTCGGACCGGTGACGAGCAGCATGCCGTACGGCAGGGCGGCGAGGCGGCGCAGGGTGTCGAGCGTGGCGGCATCGAAGCCGAGGGTGTCGAGGGTGAGCGCCGAGAGTTCGTCGGCCAGGGCGCGCCGGTCGAGGATGCGCAGGACGGCATCCTCGCCGTGGATGCTCGGCATGATCGAGACGCGCAGGTCGATTTCGCGGCCTTGGTAGCCGACCCGGAACCGCCCGTCCTGCGGCACGCGACGTTCGGCGATGTCGAGTTCCGCCATGACCTTGATGCGGGATACGACCTGCTCGGCGAGCTCGGTGCCCTGCAGGCCGCCCACCGACACCAGCACGCCGTCGATGCGATGCCGGATCGCCAGGCCGCCCGGCAGCGATTCGATATGGACATCGCTCGCGCCCCCCTTCAGGGCGTCGTGCAGCGTCGAGTTGACGAAGCGGACCACCGGGCTCGTATCGCCCGAAATGCTCTTCAACGAGAGTTCTTCGACCACTTCGCCCCGGTTCGCTCCGGACGCCATGCCCGCCATGCTGTCGAGCGCCCGGACTCCCTCCTCGTAACGGTGGAGGCAGGCGGCGATATCCGTGCGATGCGCGAGGCCGAAGCGCGGCATTTCCTGCAGCAGGACGCCGACCCGGTCGCGCAGTGCATCGTCGAACGGATCGGCGAGCGCCACCCAGAGCGTCGCATCCTTGCGCAGCACGACGCATTCGAGACGCAGCGCCTCGCCGAAACCGAGTTGGTCGAAGCATGGCTCGGCCGCCTGCAGGAACGACATGTCGAGCAGCGGCAACTCCACCGTCGCCGCCAGCCTTGCGACGAACGCAGGCGGCGCCAGGCCGGCGCGTTCCTCCAGCGCATCGACGAACCGCCTGCCCGCTGCCGCGGCCCGGGCCGCGGCGATCTCGCCGACGGCGAACGGAATCGCGACCTGCTCCATTTTCATTGGATGTTCTCGGCCAGCTGGAAGATCGGCAGATAGAGCAGCACCACCACCATGCCGATCAACAGACCGATGACCAGCATCAGCAGGGGGCCGACCAGCCGGACGGTCATTTCCGTCCAGCGGGCGGTTTCCTCGTCGTGGAACGCGGCGATGCGCTCCATCATCTCGCCCATGTTGCCGGCCTGCTCGCCGACACGCAGCAACCGCTGCGCCACCGGCGTCGTCAGGCCATGGCGTCCGAGCGCCTGCGAGATCGGCATGCCTTCGCGCAACGCCGCGGCCGCCAGCGCGAGGTGCGGACGCAGTCCCGCCGCCAGCAGGCCTTCCACCATCTCCAGCGCCGGCACGATGGGAATGCCGCCGCGCAGCAGCATGCCGAGCGTGCGGTAGCAGCGCGCCAGGTGGAACACCCGCAAGCGTTCGCCGAGCTGAGGCAGGCGCCAGAGGGCTTCGCCAAGGCGCGCGCGAATGACAGGCGTGCGCAGCAGGCGCCGCAGGGCGACGGCGACGAGAACCAGAACGCCGAGCGCCAGCAAGCCGTCGCGCTCGATGAGCTGCCCCCACTCGAGCAACAGGCGCGAAAGCCAGGGCAGTTCGCCGCCGAGATCCTCATAGACGTGCGAGAACCGCGGGACGACATAGCCGAGCAAGAACAGGATGACGAGCCCGCCGACCCCGATGAGCAGCACGGGATAGATGGCGGCGCTGACGATCTTGGCGCGCAGTGCGTCGATCTGGGTCTGGTAAGCGATGAAGCGGCGCAGCGACTCGGCCAGATCGCTGGTCTTCTCGCTGGCGCGGATCGTGGCGACGAACAGCTCGGGGAAATGCGCGGGCAGGTCGGCCATCGCATCCGACAGGGGCCGCCCTTCGCGCAGGCGCTCGAGCATGCTGTCGAGCACGTGGCGCACCGTGGGGCGTGCCTCCTTTTCCGCCAGGGTTTCGATCGCCTCGACCACTGCGATGCCTGACTCGAGCAACGCCAGCAGTTCCTGGGCGAACAGCAGCAGCGGGAAACGCGCGGCTTGCCTGGCGATCGGCAACGCCAAGCCCGCTTGAACGACGGAAAGAACGGCGTGGCCTTGCTTGCGCACCAGTTGCTCCGCCTCGGCCGCGTCGCGCGCATCCAGGGTCAGGTTGCCCACCTGCCCCGTCGGCGCCAGCGTCTTCACTCGAAAATGCATCCGGAGCGACCCTGTCACTGCCAGTTGTTGATGTCTTCCGCCTCGCCGCTGCCGCCGGGCTGGCCATCCTTTCCCAGCGAGGACAGGTCGTATTCGCCGTGCTCGCCGGGCTGGCGGTAGGCATAAGGACGGCCCCAGGGGTCGTTCGGCACGGCTTTCTTGAGATACGGGCCGCCCCAGCGTTGCTCGCCGGCGGGCCGTTCCATGAGCGCCGCCAGGCCCTGTTCGCTGGTCGGGTAGCGTCCCAGATCGAGCCGGTACTGGTCGAGCGCCTTTTCGAGCGCGTCGATCTGGGCGCGCGCCGCCTTGACTTCGGACTTGCCGATCTGCGAAAAGAACCGCGGACCGACGTAGGCAGCGAGCAAGCCGATGATGACCATGACCACCAGCAATTCGAGCAGGGTGAACCCGCGTTGGGACGTTTGGCTTCTCATGATCGGCATCCGCTGATGGATCTCTCGGCAACTGGGGATTGCGAGTCTATGAAGCGAATGTGACGAATTGGTGAATCCACCCCGCCGCGCAGGCCGAAAGCGCCAGATACATCAATTTGTCATCCACATGCACTAGTGTGCCGGTCCCGGTACCGTGCAAGGAGTCCTCATGCAGCGCGAACAGATTATCGAGGCATTGGTCGTGGATACCCTTATCGACATCTTCGACCGGAACAGGTATTGCTGGCTCCAGGAGATTCTCGAGAACGGCTTCCGCGGGTTCGCGCGCATGTCCACCGAGGATCTGTGGATGGAAATGCAGCAGCGCGGTCTCCTCGGCGCCGCGGGGGAGGCGCCTGACGCCGAGGCCGAGAGCGAGGCCGATCTTCACGGCCATTTCGGCATAGCGCCAGCGGATCGCGGTTCTTGCTCCGGGGATGTCTAGCGACATGCTGCCGAATCGGAAGCGCCGCCAAACGGCAATCGCCTGCCTGCTTGCCGCGGCCGGCCTCCTTGCCGTCGCCGAAGCCGGCGCGCATGTTTATTTTGGCTGGGGCGAAGACGGGGAACCGGTCTATACCGACCGGCCCCTGCCCGGCTTCGTTCTCTTCCTCGATGGCGCAGAGCCGCCCTCCTACCCCGGATCGCAACGGCAGACCAGTCAGGGACACCGGGCGGCGATGCGGAAATACTCTGCGCAAATCGCGGCGATCGCCGCCGAGCAGGGGCTGGCTCCGGAATTGTTGCACGCCGTCGTTCAGGTTGAATCCGGCTACGACGCCTCCGCCGTATCGCCGAAAGGGGCGGTCGGCCTGATGCAACTCATGCCTTCGACTGCGCGGCGCCTGGGTGTCCAGGAAAGAACGGACGCGCTCGCGAATCTGCGCGGCGGCGCGCGCTATCTGCGCGAACTGCTTGCCCTGTTCGGCGGCGATCTGAGGCTCGCGCTCGCCGCTTACAACGCAGGCCCGGCCGCGGTCGAGCGCCATGCCAGACGGATTCCGCCTTTCCCGGAAACGATTTCCTATGTCCAGGAAGTCATGCGCCGCTTCGAACTGCTGACCAACCGCCGCTAGCGGCGATTGGCCAAAGCAAGGAATCAGTGGTGGGTGCTGACGGGTTCGAACCGCCGACATTCGCCTTGTAAGGGCGACGCTCTACCAACTGAGCTAAGCACCCGATCGAGCGACGCCGATTCTAGCAAAGCGTCGTCGCTCAATGCTTGACCAGGCCGGCGTCGGCGGTCGTTTCGCCGGCCGGCAGGGCGGCCGGCTGCACTTCCCCGACAGGCACCTCCGGCAGAGGCTCCGGCATGCGCTCCAGCGCCAGTTCGAGCACCTTGTCGATCCACTTGACCGGAACGATCTCGATGCGGTTCTTGATCGTGTCGGGAATCTCGGTGAGATCCTTGACGTTCTCCTCGGGGATCAGGGCCAGCCGGATGCCGCCGCGCACCGCCGCCAGCAGCTTCTCCTTGAGGCCGCCGATCGGCAGCACCTCGCCGCGCAGCGTGATCTCGCCGGTCATCGCCACGTCCGCGCGCACCGGGATGCCGGCGAGCACCGACACCATCGCCGTGCACATCGCGATGCCGGCCGACGGACCGTCCTTGGGCGTGGCGCCCTCGGGCAGGTGGATGTGCAGGTCGTTCTTCTGGTAGAAGTCCTCGGGAATGCCGAGCTGCTTCGCGCGCCGGCGCACCACCGTCAGCGCGGCCTGGATCGACTCCTGCATCACGTCGCCGAGCTTGCCGGTCGTCACGGTCTTGCCCTTGCCGGGCACCGCGACGGCTTCGACCGTCAGCAATTCGCCGCCGACCTCGGTCCACGCCAGACCGGTGACCTGGCCGACCTGGTTCTCCTTTTCGGCCATGCCGAAGGTATAGCGGCGCACGCCGAGGAACTTGTCGAGGTTCCTGCCATTGACGACGACCTTGTTCTTGCGCGGCTTCATGACCAGCGACTTGACCACCTTGCGGCAGATCTTGGAAATCTCGCGCTCGAGCGAACGAACGCCGGCTTCGCGCGTGTAGTAGCGCACGATGTCGCGGATCGCATCTTCCGTCATCGACAACTCGTCGCGCTTGACGCCGTTGGTCTTCATCTGCTTCGGCAGCAGATAGCGCTGCGCGATGTTGACCTTCTCGTCCTCGGTGTAGCCGGACAGGCGGATCACCTCGAGGCGGTCGAGCAGCGGCGGCGGGATGTTGAGCGTGTTGGCCGTCGCGACGAACATCACGTCGGACAGGTCGAAGTCGACCTCGACGTAGTGGTCCTGGAAGGTATGGTTCTGCTCGGGGTCGAGCACCTCGAGCAGCGCCGACGACGGATCGCCGCGGAAGTCCATGCCGATCTTGTCGACTTCATCGAGCAGGAACAGCGGATTCTTGACGCCGACCTTGGTCATGTTCTGCAGGATCTTGCCGGGCATCGAGCCGATGTAGGTGCGGCGGTGGCCACGAATCTCCGCCTCGTCGCGCATGCCGCCGAGGGCCATGCGCACGAACTTGCGGTTGGTCGCCTTGGCGATCGACTGGCCGAGCGAGGTCTTGCCCACGCCGGGGGGGCCGACCAGGCAGAGGATCGGAGCCTTTAGCTTGTCGACGCGCTGCTGGACGGCGAGGTACTCGACGATGCGCTCCTTGACCTTCTCGAGGCCGTAGTGATCCTTGTCGAGAATCTTCTCGGCCGCGGCGAGATCCTTGGAAATGCGCGACTTCTTCTTCCAGGGCAGGCCGATCAGCGCATCGATGTAGTTGCGCACGACGGTGGCTTCCGCCGACATCGGCGACATCAGCTTGAGCTTCTTCATCTCGGCGTTGGCCTTGGCCAGCGCCTCCTTGCTCATGCCGGCCGCCTTGATCTTCTTCTCCATCTCCTCGATGTCGGCGCCCTCTTCGCCTTCGCCGAGTTCCTTCTGGATGGCCTTGACCTGCTCGTTGAGATAGTACTCGCGCTGGCTCTTCTCCATCTGGCGCTTGACGCGGCCGCGGATGCGCTTTTCGACCTGCAGGATGTCGAGTTCGGTCTCGAGCTGGCCGAGCAGCTTGTCGAGGCGGTCGTCGACGTTGAACATCTCGAGGATCTCCTGCTTGAGCTCCAGCTTCATCGGCAGGTGGGCGGCGATGGTGTCGGCCAGCCGGCCGGCTTCCTCGATGCCGGCCAGCGAGGTAAGAATCTCGGGCGGGATCTTCTTGTTGAGCTTCACGTACTGGTCGAACTGGGCCAGGATCGTCCGGCGCATCGCCTCGATCTCGTGGCTGCCGCGATCGCTGACCGGCACGGGCGTCACCGCGGCGACGAACAGGTTCTTGCGGTCCTCGACCCGGTCGATGCGGGCGCGCTGCGTGCCTTCGACCAGCACCTTGACGGTGCCGTCGGGCAGCTTGAGCATCTGCAGGATGTTGGAAATGCAGCCGATGTCGTAGAGGTCGCCGGCATCCGGTTCGTCCTTGGCGGCGGATTTCTGGGCCACCAGCAGGATGCTCTTGCCCGCTTCCATCGCGGTTTCAAGGGCCTTGATCGATTTCGGCCGGCCGACGAAGAGCGGGATGACCATGTGCGGAAACACCACCACGTCCCGCAAGGGCAGGAGCGGCAGCATGTTGTTTTCCAGGGAAACTTCAAGTTCTTCGGACATGGTTGCATCCTCTATAGGTTTGCCTCACTACCCCCAATTGGGGGTAGTGACAGGGGATTCAAGCTGCCGCCGGGCAGCGGCGGCCGAAAATCTAGTTGGAGCCGGATACCTTCGGCTGCTCGGCGTAGATCAGCAGAGGCTGGCCGCCCGTCTCGATCATGTTCTCGTCGACCACCGCCTTCGTCACGCCCTGCATGCCGGGCAGTTCGAACATCGTGTCGAGCAGCACGTTCTCGAGGATCGAGCGCAAACCCCGCGCGCCGGTCTTGCGCTTGATCGCCTTCTTGGCGATCGCCTGCAGAGCCGCCGGGCGCACCTCCAATTCGACCCCTTCCATCTCGAAGAGTTTCTGGTATTGCTTGATCAGGGCATTTTTCGGCTCGACGAGGATCTGCACCAGCGCCGCCTCGTCGAGTTCGCTGAGATTGGCGACCACCGGCAGGCGGCCGATCAGCTCGGGGATCAGGCCGTACTTGACCAGATCGTCGGGTTCGACCTGGGCGAGCGTTTCCGACAGGCTCACGCTCGACTTGCTCTTGACCGTGGCGCCGAAGCCGATGCCGGCCTTCTCCGAGCGTTCCTGAATGATCTTGTCGAGGCCGTCGAAGGCGCCGCCGCAGATGAACAGGATGTTGGCGGTGTCGACCTGGACGAAGTCCTGGTTCGGGTGCTTGCGGCCGCCCTGCGGCGGCACGGCGGCGATGGTGCCCTCGACCAGCTTGAGCAGCGCCTGCTGGACGCCCTCGCCGGAAACGTCGCGCGTGATCGAGCGGTTCTCGCTGCGGCGCGAGATCTTGTCGATCTCGTCGATATAGACGATGCCCTGCTGCGCCTTGTCGGCTTCGTAGTCGCATTTCTGCAGCAGCTTGGCGATGATGTTCTCGACGTCCTCGCCGACGTAGCCCGCCTCGGTGAGCGTGGTCGCGTCGGCGATCACGAACGGGACGTTGAGCAGGCGCGCCAGGGTCTGGGCCAGCAGTGTCTTGCCGGAACCGGTCGGGCCGACCAGCAGGATGTTGCTCTTGGCCAGTTCGACGTCGTCCTTGCCCTTCGGCGCGCTGCGCAGGCGCTTGTAGTGGTTGTAGACCGCGACGGCGAGGATCTTCTTCGCCTGCTCCTGGCCGATCACGTACTGGTCGAGCACGGCGCGGATCTCGGCCGGCGCCGGCAGATCGCGCGACGTCTTGGCCGGTTCCTCGCCCGCCCCGTCGTCGCGGATGATGTCGTTGCAGAGGTCGATGCACTCGTCGCAGATGAACACCGACGGCCCGGCGATCAGCTTCTTGACCTCGTGCTGGCTCTTGCCGCAGAAGGAACAGTAGAGCAGCTTTTCCGGACTGCTTTTCTTGTCTGTCATCGCTGTGTCTCCTCGGTTGGGGGCGGCCGTCAGGCGGCGTCGGTGCGGCTGGTCAGCACCTTGTCCACGAGCCCGTAGTCGACGGCGGCCTGGGCGGAAAGGAAGTTGTCGCGATCGGTGTCCTGCTCGATGCGCTCGACCGGCTGGCCGGTATGACGCGCGAGCATCTCGTTGAGGCGCTGCTTGAGGAAAAGGATCTCCTTGGCGTGGATCTCGATGTCCGAGGCCTGGCCCTGGAAGCCGGCCGAGGGCTGGTGGATCATCACGCGCGAATTGGGCAGGCAGAAGCGTTTGCCCTTCTCGCCGGCCGCCAGCAGGAAGGCGCCCATCGAGGCCGCCTGACCGATGCAGAGGGTCGACACGTCGGGCTTGACGAACTGCATGGTGTCGTAGATCGCCATGCCGGCCGTCACCGAGCCGCCGGGGGAGTTGATGTAGAAGAAGATGTCCTTGTCCGGATTCTCCGACTCGAGGAACAGCATCTGGGCGACGACCAGGTTGGCCGTCGCGTCGTTCACCGGCCCGACCAGGAAGATCACGCGCTCCTTGAGCAGGCGGGAGTAGATGTCGTAGGCGCGCTCGCCGCGGCCGCTGGTCTCGATGACCATCGGCACGAGGCCCAGCGCCTGTGGTTCCGTCGTGGTTTCGTTTCTGATCATGGCAGGCATCATGCCGCATTACCCATCAGTTCGTCAAAAGCGACGGCCTTGTCGGTGACCTGGGCATTGGCGAGCACCCAGTCGACGACGTTGTTCTCCATCGCCAGCGCCTCGGCCTCGGCCAGCCGCTGCGGCTGGCTGTAGTACCAGCGCACGACCTCCTTCGGATCCTCGAAGGTGGCGGCGAAATCGTCGACCACCGCGCGCACCTGCTCGGGTTTGACGTGCAGGTCCTTGGCCTTGACCAGCTCGGCGACGATCAGGCCGAGCTTGACGCGGCGGGCGGCCTGGTCGGTAAACCAGCTCGCCTCGACCGGCATGTTCTTCATCTGCGGGTTGCGCTGCTGCAGGTCGCGCAGCGCGTTCTCGGCCATCTGCTGCGCCTCGATCTGCACCATCGCCTGCGGCACGTCGATCGGATTGCTCTCGACCAGCAGGTTCATCGCCTGTTCCTTGACACGGGCGCGCAGCCGCTTGGCAACCTCGCGTTCGAGGTTGGCGCGGACTTCCGCACGCATCTTGGCGATGTCGCCGTCGGCGATGCCCAGCGCGCGGGCGAAGGCGGCATCGACCTCGGGCAGCTGCGGCTTCTCGACCTTCTTGACGTTGACGGTGAACTGCACCGTGCTGCCGGCCAGGTCCTTGGCGTGGTAGTCGTCGGGGAACTTCACGTCGAAAGCCTTTTCCTGACCTTCGGTCACGCCCTGCAGGGCCGCCTCGAAGTCGGGCAGCATCATGCCGCCGCCGACGAAGACCGGATAGTCGGTCGCCTTGCCGCCGTCGAATTCAGCGCCGTCCTTGCGGCCGGTGAAGTCGACCACCAGGCGGTCGCCCTGTTCGGCTGGCCGGCCGGCCGGCACGTAGGTGGTGCGCTGCTTGCGCAACACCTCGATGGTCTGGTCGACTTCGGCATCGCCGACCGTCAGGGTCGGTCGCTCGATCGCGCGGCCGGCCAGGTCGGTGATCTGGAACTCGGGGAACACCTCGAAGATCACGGTGAATTCCATCTGCCCCTCGACGCCGGCCGGCTTGGGCTCGATGCGCGGCTGGCCGGCCACGCGCAGGTTCTGCTCGCGCACCAGCGTACCGAACGCCTTCTCGACCGCGGCGCCGACCGCCTCGGAGCGCGCCTCGGCACCGTACATCTGGGCGACCATCTTCATCGGCACCTTGCCCGGACGGAAGCCAGCCATCTTGGCGGTCTTGGCGATGCGCTTGAGCTGCTGCTCCACTTCGCGGTCGATGTCGCTCAGCGCGACCACCATGTCGAGGCGGCGCTCGAGCGGGTTGACGGCGGCGGGAGCGGTGGTGTCCTGGGTCGTTTCCATGAAGAATCCTTGAGTTGATGCGAAATTATTGAAAAGTGTCCGGCGGCGTGGTGCGAGAGGCGGGACTCGAACCCGCACAGGTTGCCCCGCTGGAACCTAAATCCAGTGCGTCTACCAATTCCGCCACCCTCGCGCGACCTGCGATTCTACCGAAATCGCACCTATACTGCCGTCCGATGCCAGCCGACCGTTTCGACGATCACTACGAGAATTTCCCCGTTGCTTCGCTGCTGCTGCCGGCGCCGCTGCGCCCGGCCGTGACGGCGATTTACGCCTTCGCCCGCTCGGCCGACGATTTCGCCGACGAAGGCGACCTGCCGGCCGCCGAGCGCCTGCGCCGGCTCGACGGCTACCGCGCCGAGCTCGACCGCATCGAGTGCGGCGCACCAACCGACCATCCGATCTTCCTGCGCCTGCGCCCGCACATCGCCGCTCACCGGCTGCCGCTGCAGCCCTTCCGCGATCTGCTCGACGCCTTCGCGCAGGACGTGACCAAGGACCGCTACGCCGATTTCTCCGAACTGATGGACTACTGCCGCCGTTCGGCCGACCCGGTCGGCCGCCTGCTGCTGCACCTGTTCGACGCCGCCACGCCGGACAACCTGCGCCGTTCCCACGCGATCTGCTCGGCGCTGCAGCTCATCAACCACTGGCAGGATGTCGGCATCGACCTCGGCAAGGGCGAACACGGGCGCATCTACCTGCCGCAGGACGAGCTGGCGCGCTTCGGCGTGACCGAAGACACCCTGTTCCGCCGCCGCGCCAACGCCGAGTTTGCGCAACTGATGCGTTTCCAGATCGACCGCACCCGCGCGCTGATGCGCGAGGGCGCGCCGCTCGGCCGCGCCCTGCCCGGCCGCATCGGCATGGAGATCCGCGCCATCGTCGCCGGCGGCCTGGCGATCCTCGACAAGATCGAAGCCGTCGGCTGCGACGTCTTCAACCGCCGCCCATCGCTCGCCGGCCTCGACTGGCCGCGCATCTTCTTCAAGGCCGCCTTCGCATGACGCCCGACGAATACTGCGCCGCCAAGGTCGAGGCCAGCGGTTCGAGCTTCGCCGCCGGCTTCCGCCTCCTCGCCCCGGCGCGTCGCCAGGCGCTCAACGCGCTCTACGCCTTCTGCCGCGAAGTGGACGATGTCGTCGACGAATGCCGCGAGCCCGCAGTCGCCCACGCCAAGCTCGACTGGTGGCGCGGCGAAATCGCCGCCCTGGAAGGAGGCCGCCCCAGCCATCCTGTCACCCAGGCGCTCGCCGCCGCGCGCCTGCATTTCCCGCTGCCGGTCGAGCAGCTCGCCGAGATCATCGACGGCATGCAGATGGATCTCGAGCGGACGCGCTACGCCGACTTCGCCCAGTTGCAGCTCTACTGCCACCGCGCCGCCGGCGTCGTCGGCCTGCTCGCGGCCGAGATCTTCGGCTATTCCGACCGCCGTACGCTCAAGTACGCCCACGCGCTCGGGCTGGCCTTCCAGCTCACCAACATCATCCGCGACGTCGGCGAGGACGCGCGGCGCGGCCGCATCTACCTGCCGCAGGACGAGCTGGCCCGCTTCGGCGTCGCGGAGCAGGACATCCTGCAGAGCCGCCATTCGCCCGAATTCAAGGCGCTGATGGAATTCCAGGCGCAGCGCGCCCGCGAGCACTACGACCGTGCCTTCACGCAGCTGCCGGCCGGCGACCGCAAGGCGCAGCGCGCCGGCCTGGTGATGGCGGCGATCTACCGCGACCTGCTCGAACGGATCGCCGAGGACGGCTTCCTCGTGCTCGACCGCCGCACCCTGCTCACCCCGCCGCGCAAGCTCTGGCTCGCGCTGAAGGCATGGTTGGCAACATAAATGCGCGCGTAGCCGTCGTCGGCGCAGGCTACGCCGGCCTGGCCTGCGCGGTCGAACTGGCCGCGGCCGGCGTCACGGTCGACGTCTTCGAAGCCTCGCGCACGCTCGGCGGCCGGGCGCGCGCGGCCGAACTGGACGGGATGACCGTCGACAACGGCGCGCACATCCTCGCCGGCGCCTACCGCGAAACCCTGCGCCTGATGGAGAAAGTCGGCGCCGGCGGGGCGGCGCTCAACAGACATCCACTTCATCTGGAATACCCGGGCCGGATCAGGATCGCCGCACCCCGGCTGCCCGCGCCGCTGCATCTCGCCTGGGCATTGCTGGCGGCGCGCGGGCTGCTCTGGAACGAAAAGATCGCCGCGCTGCGCTTCATGCGCGCGCTGGAAAAGGCCCGCTTCCGCCTGCCGCGCGACATCACGGCCAGACAACTGATCGCCAACCAGCCGCCCGCGCTGCGCCGCTTCCTCTGGGAGCCGCTCTGCCTCGCCGCGCTCAACACGCCGGTGGCGCTCGCCTCGGCGCAGGTCTTCCTCAACGTGCTGCGTGACAGCCTCGCGGCCGACCGCGCCGCCTCCGACCTGCTGCTGCCGGCGACCGATTTCTCCGCGCTGTTCCCCGAGCCGGCGGCGCGCTTCGTCGAGTCGCGCGGCGGGAGGGTGCATCGTTCGACGCGCATCCAATCCCTCGACGAACTCGCCGCGTTCGATCATCGCGTGCTTGCCGTCGCACCCTGGCATCTGCCCGCGCTCGCCCCGTGGCTGCCCCTGCCCGCATTCGCCTGGCAGCCGATCGCGACGATCTACCTGCAATACCCCGAGCACGTCCGCCTCGCCTTCCCGATGCTCGGCCTGGCGGGCGGCCACGGCCAGTGGGTGTTCGACCGCGGCGCGCTGCAAGGCCAGGCCGGCCTTCTCGCCGTCGTCATCAGCGGCGCCGGGCCATGGCAAACGCTCGGCCATGCGCGGCTCGGCCAGGCGATCCACCGCGAGCTATGCCCGCTGCTGCCGGGGCTGGCGCTGCCGCGCAAGACCTGGGTGATCGAGGAAAAGCGCGCCACCTTCGCCTGCACGCCCGGCCTGCAGCGTCCGCCCACCGCCACCGCCGACCCGACGCTCTGGCTCGCCGGCGACTATGTGGCGGGCGACTACCCGGCCACCCTCGAAGGCGCGGTCAGGAGCGGCGTCGCCGCAGCGCAGTCAATCCTGCGCAAAACGGCTTGAAACAAGGACTGGCGCCGCCCCGCCAGCACCGGATTTCAATAGTCCCCGATCACCTTGTCGATGGCCGGCCTGATCTTGGCGCGGTCGCTCATGCCCAGCCTGCCGACCGGCTGCTTCAGCCGTGACATGCCGATGGCGAAAATTTCGTCGGCGGACAAAACGAATGCGCCGGCACCCGGCACCTCGACCAGCGGCGCCATGGTTTCGACGGGCTGCGCATTCGCACGCAGGGGGATGACCACGCAGGCTCCCGTGCGACTCGTGATGTGATCGTTCTGCACGGCCACCAGATAGGGAATCGCCGTCGACTTCATCCCGGGATTCGGGTAGATGTCGTATTGCGCCAAGACGTCAAATCCGCTCGAACTCTTCGCCCGCCAGACCGGTCGCGGCGATGTCGCGCCCGTGCGCGGCCAAAGCCTTCGCATTGCGCTCCGCCCAGGCGCGGTTTTCAAGCTCCTCGATCATTCGGGTGAAAAACACCTCGGCCTGCGCCGACAGATTGACCTGCTGCTTGAAGGGTTCCAGTCTGTCGAGCAGTTCCTGATTGATCGACAGGGACAGGCGGCCCTTCTTGCCGACGGGATCGAAAGTTTTCAGCATTGGCACGCCTCCTGTGCACATACATACGCATGAACATGCACACTAACACGTCGACCAGTTGCCGTCAAAGCGAGTTGCCGAAGCACAGTCGCCGCCGCGCATTCAATCCTGCACCAGCCGGCCGGCCACTAGGGGCAGCGTCCGGCCACAGCGGCGCGCGAGGTTTTCGTCGTGGGTGACGAGGATCAGCGTGGTGCCCTGCTCGGCGTTCATCGCGAACATCAGGTCGATGACCTGCCGGCCGGTGGCGGCGTCGAGGTTGCCGGTCGGCTCGTCGGCCAGCAGCAGGCGCGGATGTACCGCGAAGGCGCGCGCCAGCGCGACGCGCTGCTGCTCTCCGCCGGAGAGGTGCTTCGGGTAGTGGCCGAGGCGGCCGGCGAGGCCGACGCGCGCGAGCATCGCCTCGGCCGCGGCGCGCGGCTCGGCGCCGCCGAGCAGTTCGAGCGGCAGCATCGCGTTTTCGAGCGCGGTCAGCGCCGGCAGCAGGTGGAACGACTGGAAGACGAAACCGAGTTCGCGGCCGCGCAGCGCGGCGCGGCCGTCCTCATCAAGGATGCCGAGCTCCTGCCCCGCCAGCCGGACCCGGCCGCGCGACGGCAGGTCGAGCCCGGCCAGCAAGCCGAGCAGCGTCGACTTGCCGGAACCCGAGGCGCCGACGATGGCGACCGACTCGCCCGCGCCGACGGTGAAACTGATCTCGTCGAGGATGGTCAGGGTAGACTCGCCGCTGGCGACGTCCTTGCCCAGATTTTCGACCTGCAATACGGTTTCGTTCATGTTCCGGATTCTCGCATTACTTCTCGCCCTGTTCGCCGCGCCCGCCTGGGCGGAGGACAGGATTCTCGTCTTCGGCGACAGCCTGTCGGCCGGCTACGGCATCGCGGTCGCGCAAAGCTGGCCGGCCCTTCTGCAAGAGCGCCTGCGCGCCGAAAAGTTCCCGCAGCGCGTGGTCAACGCCAGCATCAGCGGCGAGACCAGCGCCGGCGGCCGCAGCCGCCTGCCGGAAGCGCTGCGCCAGCACCGGCCAAGGACGGTGATCCTCGCACTCGGCGCCAACGACGGCCTGCGCGGCCTGCCGCTGGCGCAGCTGCGCGACAACCTCGAGGCGATGGTGCGTACGGCCAAGGAAGCAAAGGCGAAGGTGCTGCTGGTCGGCATGCGGCTGCCGCCGAACTACGGGCCCTACGCCGACCAGTTCAACGCGCTGTTCGCCGCGGTGGCGAAGCAGGAGAAGACCGCGCTGCTGCCCTTTCTGCTCGAGCCGATCGCCCTCGACGACGCCGCCTTCCAGCCGGACCGGCTGCATCCGACCGCCGCCGCGCAGCCGCGAATCCTCAGCCATGTCTGGAAGGCACTGGAGCCGCTGCTGAAAGCCCCGCGCCATCCCTGAAACCGGGGAAGCGGCCAGCTGCAATAACCATTGCGCTGGCCTGCATATCGGCTAACCTTCGGCATATTTCGACCACTGCCTCCGCCTTGAAGGCATGACATGTCAAACGACCTACCTTGTTACCCGTCCACCGACGGCATGACGACACGCAGACTCGGTGCCTGGATGCGCCCCACCATCGGCAAGAAGCTCGGCCTGTTCATCCTGTTGTTCCTGGCCGTCACCTATGCCAGCCTGCACTATGCCGTCGGCCTGTTCGGCAACCTCGACAATTCCGCCCACATCGTCAATGAGACGGGCCGCCTGCGCTACCTGAGCCAGCGGATCGCCTTCCTGGCGACCCGCCTCGAAAGCCACGACCGGCAGGAACTCGCGACCCAGATCGAGGCGTATTCGCGCACCCTCGACGCCATCGAGCGCAACCTGCGCGAGGAAGGACGCGTGCTCCTCGCGCAGACGCCGGAATTGACCGTCAAGATCCAAGGCTTGCGCACGCAGTGGCAGAACTATGCCACCGCCGCCGGCACCGTCGCCTTCCCCGGCACCGCGCACGAGGCAGCCGTGCCGGAAGCGCTGACCTACCTGCACGACGCCGCCAACGACATGCTCGACGACGCCAACGACATCGTCGGCATGCTGACCGAGAGCGATCGCCGGGTGCGCCGGCAGGTGCATCGGCAGATCGACGTGGCGATCGGCCTCGAGGTCGCCTTCCTCCTGCTGATGTTCATTTTGATCCAGCGCGGCATCAGCCGGCCGATCCGCCAGCTGGCCCTGATGTTCCAGAGCTTCGCCGCCGGCGATTATTCCTTGCGCATGAAGTTCAACTTGCTCAACTCGCACGACGAGGTCGGCGACCTGGCGCGCTCCTTCAATCGCACCGCCGAGATCACCGCCGACCTGATCCGCAGCCTGAGCCTGCGCAACCGGCAGGCCATGCTGCTGCACCGCACCGGCCTGGCGCTGCAGGAACACACCAGCCAGAGCATCGCCCCGGACGTCGCCGCCGCGCTCGACGCGGTGGCGCGCCTGATGCCGGACGGCTGGCAGTTTCCGGAAATCGCCGCGGCGCGCATCGTCTGCGGCGACATCGTCGTTCAGTCGCCCGACTTCGCGGAAACCCCGTGGCGTCTCGATGCGGAAGCGGCCAGCGCGGCGGGCACGCCCATCCATGTCACCGTGTGCTACCTGGAAGCGCGTCCGACGGCGGCCATCGGCCCCTTCCGCGCCGAAGAACAGGAGTTGCTCGACGACCTTGCGGCGATGCTCAAGACCTTCGTCGACGGCACCGACGCCTCGCTGGCCCGCATCCGCCTCTTCTCGATCCTGGAAAACACCACCGACCTGGTGGCCACCTTCCAGCCGGACGGCCGCATCCTCTATCTCAACGAGGCCGCCCAGAAGCTGTTCGGCCTCGGCCCGGCCGCCACGGACGGCGACATCGCCGCGCACTATCCAGAATGGGCGTGCGCCGTCCACCTGCATGCGGCGCTGCCGGCCGCCAGACGCGACGGCGTCTGGAGCGGCGAGCTGGCGGTGCTCGATGCCGCCGGCCACGAGGTGCCCGTTTCCCAGATCCTCCTGGCCCACCACGACGCCCATGGCGAGATCGACTTCTTCTCCCTCGTCGCGCGCGACATCAGCGAGAACAAGCGGGTCGCCGCGCAACTGGAGCGTCTGGCCAACCAGGACAGCCTGACCGGCCTGCCCAACCGCAACCTGCTCACCGACCGCCTCGCCCAGGCGCTGGCGCTGGCCCGGCGCCAGAACGGCAAAGTGGCGGTGATGTTCCTCGATCTCGACCGCTTCAAGACCGTCAACGACTCGCTGGGCCACGACGTCGGCGACCGTCTGCTGGTCGTGGTCGGCGAGCGGCTGCGTTCCTGCCTGCGCGACGGCGATACCGTGGCGCGCATCGGCGGCGACGAATTCGTCATCGTGCTGCCCGACATCCAGGCGGAACTGGACGACCTCAGCCAGATCGAAAGCGTCGCGAAGAAGCTGATCAAGTCGCTGGCGCACCCGATCCAGGCCGGCGAACAGGAACTGTTCATCTCGGCCAGTCTCGGCATCAGCCTCTACCCGCGCGACGGCGACGACGCGGCGACGCTGCTCAAGCACGCCGACATCGCCATGTATCGCGCCAAGGAGGAAGGACGCAACAACCATCAGTTCTTCGACGCGAACATGAACCTGCGGGCGTTCGAGCGCCTTTCGCTCGAAAACCACCTGCGGCGCGCGCTCGAGAACGGCGAGTTCGTGCTGCACTACCAGCCGCAGGTGGAGGTCGCCAGCGGCCGCATCGTCGGCATGGAAGCGCTGATCCGCTGGCAGAACCCGGTGCTCGGGCTGGTGCCGCCCGCCGAATTCATCCCGCTGGCCGAGGAAACCGGCCTGATCGTTGCCATCGGCGAGTGGGTGCTGCGCACCGCCTGCGCCCAGAACAAGGCCTGGCAGGATGCCGGCCTGCCGCCCGTGCGGGTGGCCGTGAACCTGTCGGCGCGCCAGTTCCGGCAGCGGGACATCGTCAAGATGGTGGCCGACACGCTGGCCGCTACCGGACTCGACGGCCGCTACCTCGATCTGGAGCTGACGGAAAGCATGCTGATGCACGACCCGCAACGGGTCAACGAGACCTTGACGGAACTGAAAAACCTCGACGTCCGCATCGCCCTCGACGACTTCGGCACCGGCTACTCGTCGCTCGCCTACCTCAAGCGCTTCCCGATCGACGAGATCAAGATCGACAAGAGCTTCGTGCACGACCTCGCCGACAACACCGAGGATGCCGCGATCGTCCGTGCCATCCTCGGCATCACGCGCGGTTTGTCGCTCGGCTCGGTGGCCGAGGGCGTGGAAACGCAGGAACAGCATGTCTACCTGCGCGAGAACGACTGCGAGCGCATGCAGGGCTATCTGTTCAGCCGTCCCGCCACGCCCGAGGAAATCGCCGTCCTGCTGGCCGCCGCGAAAACCGACGCCGCGGGCGCCGGTCCCGCCTAGAGAACGCCGAGGCGCGCGCCGCCGGCGGCGATGCGGCCGATCACCGCGACGCGCTCGAAGCCGTCGGCACGGAACATCGCCAGCACCGCGTCCGCGCTCTCCGGCGCGCAGGCGACGAGCAGGCCGCCGCTGGTCTGCGGATCGGTGATGACCTTCTGCTGCCATTCCTCGATGCCCGGCGCGAGCGTCACTTCGGCGCCGTAGCTGTCCCAGTTGCGGCTCGAGGCGCCGGTGGCGATGCCGGCCGTGACGTGCGTCACCGCCTCGTCGATCAGCGGCAGGCGGGAAAACTCGATCTCGGCGCCGAGGTGCGAGCCGCGGCACATCTCCAGCAGGTGGCCGGCGAGGCCGAAGCCGGTCACGTCGGTCACCGCATGCACGCCGTCGAGTTCCGCGAGCCGCGCGCCGGTGACGTTGAGCGCGGTGGTCCAACGCACCATGTCGCGGTAGCCGGCCTCGGACAGCGCGTTCTTGCGCAGCGCCGTCGACAGGATGCCGATGCCGAGTGGTTTGGAGAGGATCAGCACGTCGCCTTCGCGCGCGCCGGCGTTGCGCTTGATCCGGCCGGGGTGCACCACGCCGATGCCGACCAGCCCGTAGATCGGCTCGGGCGCGTCGATCGAGTGGCCGCCGGCGATCGGGATGCCGGCGTCGGCGCAGATCGAGGCGCCGCCCTCGAGGATGGTGTGGATCACGTCCTCGGGCAGCTTGCCGAGCGGCATGCCGCAGACGGCCAGCGCGAAGATCGGCCGGCCGCCCATCGCATAGACGTCCGACAGCGCGTTCGCCGCGGCGATGCGGCCGAAGTCGCGCGGATCGTCCACGATCGGCGTGAAGAAATCGGTGGTGGCGACGACCGCCTGGCTGTCGTTGAGGCGATAGACGGCCGCGTCGTCGGCCGTCTCCACGCCGACGAGGAGATCGGACGGCAACGTCTTCAGGGGCGATTCGGCGATAATGCGCGACAACACGGCCGACGCAATCTTGCAGCCTCAACCGCCGCCGTGACTGAACTGGGTAAGCCTGATTTTTTCCATGGAAGACAAACGAGTGATGGAACGCCCGCCGGCCAGACCGGCCAGGGGGGTCGCCACGGTATCACAACTCGCGGAGTTCGATGTCGTCATCGACGCGCGCACGCCCGCCGAATACGCCGAGGACCATGTGCCCGGCGCGATCAACTGCCCGGTGCTGTCGAACGAGGAACGCGCGCGCGTCGGCACCCTCTACAAGCAAGCCTCGCCGTTCGAGGCGAAGAAGGTCGGCGCCGCGCTGGTGGCGCGCAACATCGCCGCCCACGTCGAAGCGCTCTTCCTCGACAAGCCGAAGGACTGGAAGCCGCTGGTCTATTGCTGGCGCGGCGGCAAGCGCTCTGGCGCTTTTGTCCATATTCTGCGCGAGATCGGCTGGGACGCCCACCGCCTCGAGGGCGGCTACAAGAACTGGCGCAGCCACGTCATCGCCGAGCTGGCGACGCTGCCGCGGCGCTTTTCCTGGCGCGTGATCTCCGGCCCGACCGGCAGCGCCAAGAGCCGCATCCTCGAAGCGCTCGCCGCGCAGGGCGCGCAGATCCTGCACCTCGAGGAGCTCGCCGCCCACAAGGGCTCGGTGCTCGGCGACCTGCCCGACGCGCCACAGCCGGCGCAGAAGATGTTCGAGACGCGGCTCATGATGGCGTTGGCGGGACTCGACGCGTCACAGCCCGTATTTGTCGAAGCGGAAAGCCGCCGCATCGGCGCGCTGCAGGTGCCGGACGCGCTGATCTTCGCGATCCGCGCCGCGCCCTGCCTGAAGATCGAGGCGAGCCGCCCCGCCAGGGCCGAGTTTCTGCTGCGCGACTACGACTACTTCCTCGCCCGCCCGCAGTGGCTGATCGGCCAGCTCGGCCACCTGCGCGGCCTGCAGAGCAACGAAACGCTCGCGCGCTGGACCGCGCTGGTCGAGGCCGGCGACTTCCGCACCCTCGTCGAGGAGTTGCTGGAACTGCACTACGACCCGCTCTACCAGCGTTCGCAGGACAGGAACTACCGCTATGCCGACGCGCCGGTCTTCGCGACGGACGATCTCTCGCCGGCCGGCATCGAGGACGTGGCGCACCGCATCCGCGCCGCTTTCCCGTCCTAGAGGGGCATGCGCGGCGGCCGGCCGCGCCGCGCGCAGATCCTTTGCAGCACCTGCGGTTTCTCTCCGGCGAACTCGCCCTGCTCGAAGGCGACCACGGTGAGGCGGTTGCGCACCAGCTCGAGCAGTTCGCCGATGCGCAGCAGGTGCGCCGGGTTCTCCGGCTTGCCGCAGAGCTCCTGGCCGACCATGAAGGTCTCGTAGATCAGCACGCCGCCCTCGCGCAGCGCGCCGAACAGCAGCGGGAACAGCGGCCGCCAGAGGTAGCGGCTGACGACGATGCCGTCGAAGCCGCTGCCGTGGTAGGGCCACGGCCCGCCTTCGAGATCGGTCTGGCGCGTCGTCACGTTCGCCACGCCGGCCAGCGCCGCCAGCGCCGCCGCGTCGCGGTCCACCGCCTCGACGCGATGGCCCAGGCCGGCCAGCAGCCGCGCGTGCCGCCCGTTCCCGCAGGCGAGGTCGAGCACGTCGCCGCCGGCCGGGATCAGCGGCGCGAAGCGCGCGACCCAGGGCGAAGGTTCGGCGGGAAAAGAAACGTCAGCCGGCATGGCGCGACAAAATATCCCGCATTTGGGCCGGCTGGAATGCCACATCCCAGCACCAGATGCCGAAGCCGCCCTTGGCATTCACGGCTTCCACCCAGGCGGCCAGCGCCGCGCGCTTGGCGCGGTTCTGCTCCGAGTCCTCGCCCTTGATCTCCAGCACCAGCGTCCTGCCGTTGGCGAGGCGAACCAGGAAATCCGGCAGGAAGCGACGTCGCACGCCGTTCCACAGATAGAAAATCTCGAAGCCGAGGTGATCGTTCTTGGCATAGGCGGCGACCCGCGCGTCCATCTCGAACAGATTGGCCGCCATCTGCTCCCACGACGAATCGGCCAGCAAATGGCTTATTTGCGATTTCTGCGTCGGCAGGCATGGCTTGGTGGTGTACCAGGTCCGCATGGCGCGCGTGCTGCCCAGCGGCTGTTCGGCATCGAACACCGGTTCCAGCCGCTCGCGGTTCTGCGGCTCGACGTGGCGCAGCAGATGCTGCACGATGCCGTCGAGGTTCAGCGCAATCAGAATCCGGCGGCGGACTTCGTCCTGATGGAACAGGCTCGGAATGTCGAGTTTGTCCTTGGCCAGAAACTGTTCGACCAGCCGGATCAACTGCATGGCAAGAAAATCGCGCTGGCCGGTGAATTGCCCGACGGTCTGCTCGAAAGCCTTCTGCGCGGCACGGAAGACCAGCCGCTGCAGGCGGAAGCTCTCCGGCAGCAACTCCAGGTCGATGCGCGTCGCCTTGCTCATGTCCGCGGCGCCGCCCAGCGCCGGCGCGATCTGGGCGACGATCGGCGTCGCCGCCGGGTCGAGTCTCATGCGCGGCACGGCCGCCCAGTCGACCATCAAGGTCGGCGTCAGCACCATATCGACGCGCAGCACGTTGGGCCAGCGGATCTCCAGCACATTGCGCTCGGGCAGCGCCTCGATCTGCGTGCTCGGCTTGGGCGGCGGCGGCGCAATTCCATCATTGGCGCCAGCGCCGACTTCCTGAAACACCGACAAGGGCACGCCGAAGATGTTGACGTATTCGGGCTTGAACAAGCCGTTCTCGTCGAGGTCGTAGGAAACGCGGCGCAGGCCGCGCCCGATCACCTGCTCGCACAGGAGCTGCGAAGTGAAGGCGCGCAGGCCCATGATGTGGGTGACGTTCTTCGCGTCCCAGCCTTCCGACAGCATCGCCACCGAAATCACGTTCTGCACGTCCTGCCCGGCACGGCCGCGCTTGCCGATGGTATCGACGATCTCGCGCAGCAATTCCTCCTTCGCCAGCCCGGCCAGCCGCCCCTTCGTTTCCGCCGGGATATCGGCGGCTTCGACGAGGGCGCGCAACTCGGCCTCGTAATCCTTGTCACTGGCGGCCTTTTCGCCCTGTTCGGCCTTGTCCAGCACCTGCGAATCGACGCGCAGCGTTTTATCCGGCGCATGCAGTTCCGGCCAGTGCGCGTTGCCCTGGCGGAAATAATGCTCGATACGCGCCGCCGTCTCGGTACGGTTGCAGACGGTCAGCATGACCGGCGGCGAGGTATGGCCGGCCGCGCGCCAGTCCTGCAAGGCCGCGCGCCAGTCGGCGCCGAGCAGCGTATAGGCATCCTGCACCAGCTTGGGCAGCGGCTCGTGCGGCCGGGCGCCGCGGCGGTTGAGGTCGTCCGCCACCTCGGCGTCGCGGTAGAGGTGGTAGAGCTTCGAGCGGAGGGTTTTCGCATCGGGCAGCGCATCGTCGCGCACGACCACCCGCGGCGTCTTCACCAACCCGGCCTCGATGGCGTCGTTGAGTCCGAAATCCGAGACGATCCAGCCGAACAGCCCCTCCTCCGCGTTCGCCTTGCCGGTCGGCGCGAAGGGCGTGGCGGAAAGATCGAAGCAACGCAGGATGCCGCGCGTCTTGTGCAGGCGGTCCAGTCCCTCGATCCAGCGCGTCGCCTCTTCGAGGTCGAGTCCGGCGTCGGCGGCCTGCTTTTTCGAGACCTTCACGTCCGCCGGCACGCGCCAGGCGTGGTGCGCCTCGTCATTGATGACCAGTAGATTCCTGTGCGTCGCCAGCTTGCCCAGCACGCGGCGGGTAAACGCCTCGTCCGACTCGCGTCCCTTCTTCACCACCGAACGCTCGGGCGGCGCCAGCGGCATCAGCGTGTGCCAGTTGTCGACCAGGATGTCGGCGCGATTGACCTGCTGGCGCAGCGCCTCGGAAGGACACAGCGAAAACTCGTCATAGACGTTGCCCGGCTCGCCCGGATAGAGCACGCGCAGGCGTTCCTTCACCGTCAGTCCCGGCGCGACGACGAAAATCGCCCGCGAAAAATCCTTGCGCTGCGCATAGGTCAACGCATTCGTCGCCTGCCAGACGACGATCATGCCCATCACCAGCGTCTTGCCGGTGCCGGTGGCCATCTTGCTGCACACGCGCTCCCATGGCCCGCCGTCGCCCGGCAGATAGATGCCCTGGCGAAACTCCGGCGAACCCTCCACCCACCAGATCAGCGTCTCGATCGCCTCGATCTGGCAGAAGTAGAAGGGATGCACGCGCGCCGCGGCGTCGCGCCAGTGCTCCAGCAGCCGGCGCGAAACGGCCGTCGCACCCGGATAGCCGGCCGCGCGCCAGGCGTCGACCCGGCCGCGAATCTCATTGACGCGCGCAAGCTCCTCGCTGCGCCGGGTGTTGTTGCGGATGTCGAAGATTTCGTAGCTGGCCGGCCGGCGGCCGGCGGTTTCGACCAGCGCCCCTCCCCTGTCCGGCCTCCAATGGCGGGTCGGTGCGGCATAAGGGGAGTTGAGGATCAGGGAAGCAGTCACTTCGGTATCTGCTTCAAGCGTTTGCGCCAATAGCCGGGGCGGCGCTTATGGTGAGCATAGGCAATGACCCAAATGTCCTCGCCCAGCACCTCATAGACAATTGTGTAAGGGTAACCGCGCACGATAAAGCCATGCACACCACGCCCCATGTTCATCCACGCATAGGGAAACTGCTCGATCAACTTGCGCGACCGGATGATTTCCTTGAACAACACATCCGCCAAACCGGGATGAATATCGGCGTAATACCCCAGCGCCTCGTCCAGTTCGAGTCGCGCCGGGGCAAGGGCGTGCAGCCTCATTTGAGGCCGTACTTGACCCGCATTTCTTCCATGACCTCGTCGAAGTCGTAGGCCTCGATCTCGCCACGGCGATACGCCTCCATCCGGCTCTTGGCCTCGGCCGCCCAGGCCTCTTTCCATTCCCGGTCATGGGGGCAAACCAATTCCAAAATCCTTTCGGACAGGACTGCCTGTTCCACTGGCGCAAGTTGCTTCGCCTGCTCCACCAATTCATCAATCGTTATGCTCATCACTTTCTCCTCACTCCAATCCAACAATCTTCAGCGACTCGATCCCGCGGTCGTCCACGATCTTCACCGCGATCTTGCGATTATCCCCGGGCTCGAAGGGCAGCGACACCGTGCCGTGGAAGGCTTCGAGCGCATCCTCGTCGAGTTCGGCGCGGATGTCCTTTTTCAGTTTCTCCCACCCCTCGCCCTTGCCGGCCAGCGGGAAGAACACCTGGCGCGGGAACAGCGAGCGTTCGTCGTAGTCGGTATCGAGCGACCACATGGCGATGCGGCTCTTGCCGCCCGAGACCAGCTCGCCTTTCGCCGTGTCGAAGTAGTCGAAGCCATGCACCTCGACCTCGTGGAGGCCGTCCTTGCGCTTCCTGACTTCCACGTCCGGCTGGCCCATCAGCCAGAAGCTCTGGTTGGAGGAACGCGCTTTTTTCAGATCCTCGGTCAGCAGGTCGGTGTTCATCTGCGCCTTGAGCGCGGTGATGCCTTTGAGGTGGTCGATGTCCTTCGCCGCCTCGGGGTCGAAGGCGAAGGCGCAGAAAACGATCATCTTCGGCAGCGGGAACAGCTCGCCGGCTTCGGCCAGCGCGTTGGCCACCGCGCGCTGCTCCAGCGCCGCGTGCTCGGGGCCGAAATGGACGACAACGCGCTGGCCATCGTCCGTATGCCCGGTGCAGTGCAGGTATTTCGTGCCCGGCAGGGTTTCCAGTCCGGCGAACTTGAGCACCTGGCCGCCGCGGCCGCGGATGCCGGTCTTCAGCAGTTCGTCGCGCCACTGGTGCTGACGCGAGGATTCACCGGAACGGGCAATCGTCAGGTCCGCCTCGCCGCCCTGCCAGCGCCGACTTTCATCGTCCAGCGCCTGCACCGTCGGGAAAGGAACGGCTTCGACCGAGAATGGCCCGGTGATGCGCAGCTTGGTCTTCGATTTGGCCGGCTGGTCGTAGAGCGTTTCCTGGTCGGCGTGGTCGGCGATGGAGCGGTCCATCGCCTTCTGCATCGCCTGCCGCGCGGCATGGAAGGCGTCGAAAGCCGGACGCGCCTTTTCATCGGCGCCTTCGGGAAAGTCGAACGGCACTTCCCATTCCTTGGCGTTCGCCTTGAGCGCCTTGTTGAGTGCCGCCAGCGCCTGCTCGACGGCCGGATGCATGCGCTCGTAAATGGCGTCGATGTCCGGGTTGTTGGCGATGGACTTCAGCGTGACGTGCGGCACCGTCTTCCAGATGAAGCCGCCGCGCAGCCCTTCGTGCGGATAGCGCAGTTCGTAGTAGTCGAAGCTGGCGGTCATCAGCCGCTGCTTCGCCAGCGTCACCGCCACGCGCGAGGTATCGCAGGTAATCCAGCGCCGGCCCCACTTCTCGGCGACATACGCCGTCGTTCCCGAACCGCAGGTCGGATCGAGCACCAGATCGCCGGGATCGGTGGTCATCAGGAGGCAGCGTTCGATGACTTGTGGCGTCGTTTGCACCGCGTAAATTTTCTGATAGGAGACTCCGACGGTCATCCAGAGGTTTGTGATTTTTCGGTATGGATAGTCATCAAGATACAGCTTATAGCTGATTGACTTTCCCTCGCGTACCAAGCGATTCGTTCGATCAAGCCGCCTGAGCTTCTCTGAGTCGATAACCCACGCACCATTGCTTGGCGGATTGAACTGATCCGATCGCCACTCGAACTTGTAGTCAGAAGCAGCACTGTAGGATGGTGCGATTAACGAGAAGGGGCGAAAGAAGCGAGTCCCATCAGGGAATTTTTCTGCACCGATGGTGTCGGCTCTTACCGAAAACGCTCTCCCGAATTGGTCTTCGCCAAATTTCCAATGCGAAGTGAGATCCCTCGATTCCTCGAATAAATGTCGGTACTTCAGCTTGGCCTTGTCTCTTGCAAAGAAGAGGATATGGTCATGCATTGTTTCAAGGAATGCAGCCCCAAGAGGCAGACTCTTCTTCCTGAAAATAATGTCTGCAACAAAATTTTCCGGCAAAAATACTTCCTCAAGTACCTGGCGCACATATCCCACGTTTTCTGAGTTGATCTGCACGAACACGCTGCCGCTCTCGGACAGCAATTCCTTCGCCAGCAGCAGCCGGTCGCGCAGGTAGGTGAGGTAGGAGTGGATGCCCAGCTCCCAGGTGTCGCGGAAGGCCTTGATCATTTCCGGCTCTTGGGTCAGGTCTTCGTCCTTCCGGTCCTTCACGTCGCGCTTGTTCACGAAGGGCTGGAAGTTGGAGCCGTATTTGATGCCGTAGGGCGGGTCGAAGTAGATCGCCTGCACCTGCCCGGCCATGCTTTCCTTCTGCAGCAGCGAGTTCATCACCAGCAGACTGTCGCCGGCCACCAGCCGGTTGCTCCAGCCCTTGTCGTGCTTGTAGAAGTCGATGGCGTCCCTGAGCGGCAGGCTCTCGAACGGCGCGTCGAACAGGCCGGGCTGGATGGCGCGCTGCTGCGCCACTTTCGCCCCTTTCGCCTTGTCCTTCGCCGCCTCGCCGGCGCCGAGTTTTCGCGCGGCGGACAGGATGCTCGCCGGGTCGATGCGCTCATGGACGTGCAGGCTGACGGTGTCGACCGCAAAGCTCAAGCGCTCGGCCTTGCCGGTCCAACTCAGGCTCGGATCGAGGTGCGGATCGTGCTGCCACACCGTCTTGCCTTCGTCCGGATCGGTGGCCGGCGTGACCATGCCGACCTCGGGATTGTTCTTGCGCCGGTCGGGATAACGGTAGCTGAGAATTTCGCTGTTGGCGACGGATGCGCCGACGGGTTTTTTCGACTTCGGAGGCATGGTTTGGGTCGCTCGAAAGATCGGCGGTCGTTATATCAGATTCATGCCGTCCGTTGCGCCTTCATGTCCGCCGCCCCGCCAGCGCCGACTTTTGCTCGTCGTCCAGATAGCACCACTCGCCCTCCTTGAGGCCGAGCGCTTCCAGCGTCAGACCGCCGATCGCCGTGCGCTTGAGCGCCACGCAGTGGCTGCCGGCCGCCGCGAGCATGCGCTTGACCTGGTGGTACTTGCCCTGCTCCAGCACCAGTTCGATCTCGCGTTCGCCCACCTGCCTGGCCTTCGCCCGCAGCGGCGCCGGCTCGTCGATGAGCTGCACGCCGCGCTCGAGCTTGGCGACCAGCTCGGCCGTCACCGGCGCGGGCGTGGCGGCGACGTAGGTCTTGGGCACGTGGCGCTTCGGCGACGACAGCGCGTGGATGAAGGCGCCGTCGTCGGAGAGCAGCAGCAGGCCGGTGGTGTCATGGTCGAGCCGGCCGACCGGCTGCACCTCGCGCAGCGTGAACGGGTCGGGCAGCAGCGCCAGCACGCCGCGGTGATGGGCCGGACGGCGCGAGCATTCGATGCCGGCCGGCTTGTGCAGCGCCAGATAGACGTGCCGGCGGAAACGCCACGGCACGTCGTCCACGGCGAACTCCAACCCGTCGGTCTCGACCTCCGCGCGCCAGTCCTCGGCGATCTCGCCGCCGATCTTCACCGCGCCGGCGGCGACCAGTTCGCGGCAGTACTTGCGCGTGCCGAAGCCCTGCGATTGCAGCATCCTGTCCAGCGTCATCCGTGTCATGGGGCGGCACTTTAGTACACTGCGCCCCTTTCGTCGCACCCCAACCAAGGATTTTCAGTGCTCGTCGCCAACAACATCACCATGCAGTTCGGGGCCAAGCCCCTGTTCGAAAACGTCTCCGTCAAGTTCGGCGAGGGCAACCGCTACGGCCTGATCGGGGCCAACGGCTCCGGCAAGACCACCTTCATGAAGATCCTCGCCGGCGTGCTGGAGCCCTCCGCCGGCAACGTCAGCATGGACGCCCACGAGCGCATGGCCTACCTGCGCCAGGACCAGTTCGCCTACGAGGACGTGCGCGTGCTCGACGTGGTGATGATGGGCCACGAAGCCATGTGGACCTGCATGCAGGAAAAGGACGCGATCTACGCCAACCCGGAGGCGACCGAGGACGACTACATGCGCGCGGCGGAGCTCGAGGCCCACTTCGCCGAATACGACGGCTACACCGCCGAGTCGCGCGCCGGCGAACTGCTGCTGGGCGTCGGCATCCCGACCGAACGCCACGGCGGCCCGATGCGCGAGGTGGCGCCGGGCTGGAAGCTGCGCGTGCTGCTGGCGCAGGCGCTGTTCGCCAACCCGGACATCCTGCTGCTCGACGAACCGACCAACAACCTCGACATCAACACCATCCGCTGGCTCGAGAACGTCATCAACGAGCGCGGCAGCACGATGATCATCATCTCGCACGACCGCCACTTCCTCAACCAGGTCTGCACCCACATGGCCGATCTGGATTACGGCAAGATCACCGTCTACCCCGGCAATTACGACGACTTCATGGAGGCCTCGGCCCAGGCGCGCGCGCGTCTGTCGGCCGCCAACGCCAAGGCCAAGGAAAAGGTCGCCGAGCTGCAGACCTTCGTGCGCCGCTTCTCGGCCAACGCCTCGAAGGCGCGCCAGGCCACCTCGCGCGCCAGGCAGATCGAGAAGATCAAGATCGAGGACATCAAGCCCTCGTCGCGCCAGTATCCGTGGATCGGCTTCGACTACAGCGACAAGGAAAAACTGCACCGCCTCGCCGTCGAGGCGGAAAACCTCTGCTTCAGCTACGTCGCCGGCACGCCGGTCATCAGCAACTTCTTCACCGCCATCGAGGCCGGCGAGAAGGTCGCGATCATCGGCGAGAACGGCGTCGGCAAGACCACCCTGCTGCGTCTGTTCGCCGGCGAGGAACTGGGCGGGCTCGCCCCCGCGCACGGCAAGATCAAGTGGGCCGAAAAGGCCCGCCCCGGCTATTTCGCGCAGGACCACGCCGCCGATTTCGCCGAGGACATGAATCTCACCGACTGGATGGGCCGCTGGGTGCGCGCAGGCGGCTACGAGGGCGCCGACGTCGAAACCCTGATCCGCGGCACGCTCGGGCGGCTGCTGTTTTCGGGCGACGAGGTGAAGAAATCCGTCAAGGTCATCTCCGGCGGCGAACAGGGCCGCATGCTGTTCGGCAAGCTGATCCTGCTGCACAACAACGTGCTGCTGATGGACGAGCCGACCAACCACCTCGACATGGAATCGATCGAGTCGCTCAACAACGCGCTGGAGAAATACAAGGGCACGCTGCTGTTCGTCTCGCACGACCGCGAGTTCGTCTCCTCGCTCGCCACGCGCGTCATCGAGATCAAATCGAACGGCGAGATCATCGACTACCGCGGCAACTACGAGGAATACCTCGCCAGCCAGGGCGTGGAATAAGAAACCCGGCGCCGGCGGGGCGGCGCATCACGCTTGTTTGAGCAGGCTGATGCGGAAGTGCCGCCCCTTGATGCCATGGCCGGAGAGACTACGCAAGCCGCCTTCCGACATGCCGATCAAGCCACGGGCGGACAGCCGTTCGATTGCGGCACCCAATTTCTCTGCGAACGGAACGAACCCCAGAATCAGTTCGGCGGCGGCAACGATTTCGACAAGATCCGCCGGTCGCCTTTTCGACGAGAGCGTTGCTGCCATCAGAATGCCGGCATCGAGATCGTGGTGCGTTCGCGCTTCCGGATTCGGAAAAGCCTTCACCGTTGTGCCCCGTTAGGGGAAGTGACCTCCGTCTCGGACACGGGATCTTTTGGGCTGTCGTCGTTCGGAACGACCTTGAGCTTTTGGCGACGTTTTTCTTCCTGCTTCGCTTTTTTCGCCAGTTCCTTCTGGCGCTTCTCGTACTGGTAGTTCGGCTTGGCCAAGGGGCCTCCTTCGATTATGGGCGGGGACGCGAGAATTCCCGCAAACGCGGGCTTGCATACTACTTCTTCCCGAAGCTTCTGCGAGTGAAATCGGACATGACCGGCCACTCGTACGTCAGTTGCCATGGGCAGGTCACAGTCTGGTCGTGGCCGTTTCCCGCCGCCTCGTCAGCGCCGGGTTTCCGGGCTTTCAGCCGCGCGGCGCCAGATGCGCCCGCAGCCAGGCGGCGAACGCCGCTTCCTCGATCTCGCCGGCGGCGACGGCGAGCATGGCCTGGGTCGCTTCGAGTTGCGTCGCTTGCAGATGCATCCCGTTGAGGCCGAGAAACAGGCCGACGGCAAGAAATGCGGCACGCTTGTTGCCGTCGGCGAAGGGGTGGTTCTGGGCAAGGCCGCAACCATAGGATGCCGCCAGGTCGGCCAGATCAGGCCGACCATATGCCGCCAGATTCAGCGGCAGGGCCAAGGCGGAATCCTGCAGCCCTTCATCCCGCAAACCCGGCAAGCCGCCGTGTTCGGCAAGGCTTTCCCCATGCAGCATGAGCAGGACGCGCTTGTCGATCCAGCGCGCGACGCCGCTCATTTCGCCAGGGCGTGGAAGGTGTCGCGGAAGTCGCGCATGAATTCGCGACCGAGCTTAAGCTGCTCTTCCAGCGTGGGATCGTAGGGCGTGAGCTGGAAGCCTTCCGGCGTTTCGGAAAGATGGACGGTGTCGCCCTTTTCGAGCTTCAGCGCCGCCAGCGCCTCCTTGGGCAGCACGACGCCGACCGAGTTGCCGATCTGGGTAAGCTTGAGAGTGAAGTGCATGGTGCCTCCGACAGGAACGTTATTACAGTCGTAATAATATTCCCGATCGATCAGCGCGGCAAGCGATCGATATAACCCAATACTCGGCGCTGGCGAGGCGGCGGTTGAAGAATTGGCTGCAATCGAGAAAATAATTGACTGGCCGCTCCTAGCCGTTTCCCGCCGCCGCGCCAGCGCCGAGTCTTGAGGGGTGCCGTCAGCCCGGCAGGAAGAAGCGCTCCCGCAGCTCTTCCTCCAGCCCGAGCAGGCGCAGCAGCTCGCCGAGGCGGGCGCCGCGGTGGCGCGCCGGGTGGCCGGTGCGGCGCGCGACGATCAGCTCGTTCTTCATCGAGTGCTCCCAGCCGACCAGTTCGGTGACGCTGAGCTGGTAGCCGTGCGCCTCGAGCTGCAGGCAGCGCAGCACGTTGGTGACGTGGCTGCCGAATTCGCGGGTGTGGATCGGATGGCGCCAGAGTTCCGCCACGGCATGGGATAGCGCCTCCCCCTTGTGCTTGCGCAGCAGGGCGGCGACCTCGGCCTGGCAGCAGGGCACCAGCACGATGAATTTTGCCTGGCGCCGCAGGGCGAAGCGGATCGCGTCGTCGGTGGCGGTGTTGCAGGCGTGCAGCGCGGTGACGATGTCGATGCGCGCCGGCAGCTCGGGCGCGTCGCCGGCCTCGGCCATCGGCCGGTCGAGGAAGCGCATGCCGGCGAAGCCGAGCCGGGCGGCCAGTTCCCGTCCCCTGGCCACGAGTTCCGCGCGCGTCTCGATGCCGAAGATGCGGGAATCGCCGCCGCGCTCCTTGAAGAACAGGTCGTGGAGGATGAAGCCGAGATAGGACTTGCCGGCGCCGACATCGACGAGTTGCACGCCGCCCCGCTCCTCCTGGATTTCCTGCAGCAGCGGCTCGATGAAGCCGACCAGATGGAACACCTGCTTCAGCTTGCGCCGGCTGTCCTGGTTGAGCTTGCCGTCCCGGGTCAGGATGTGCAGCTCTTTCAGCAGTTCGACGGATTGGCCGGGGCGGATTTCGGGGATGGTCACGCANNCAGCTTGCGCCGGCTGTCCTGGTTCATCCGGCCGTCGCGCGTCAGGATGTGGAGTTCCTTCAACAATTCGACCGATTGTCCGGGCCTGATTTCGTGTTTGTCCGTCATGGTTGATGGTATTCTATGCTGCATTGCAACATCGCAAATTGGCTGCTATTGTGGGCCAAATCGCCATGAACTACGAACAGCACTATCTGACGCAGCTCTTCGAGCCCAAGTCGATCGCCATCATCGGCGCTTCGGAGACGCCGGGCTCGATCGGCGCCACCCTGGTCCGCAACGTCATCGACGGCGGTTTCAAGGGCAAGCTGTTCCTCGTCAACCCGCGCCACGAGTTCGTCTTCGGCCAGCGCGCCTACGACAGCGTCGAGAGCATTCCCCAGCGCCTCGATCTCGCCGTGATCTGCACGCGTGCCGAGACCGTGCCGGCGATCATCGATGCCTGCGGCCGCGCCGGCACCCGCAACGCCATCGTCATCTCCGGCGGCTTCGCCGAGATGGGCCCGCGCGGCGCCAACCTGGCGCGCGTGATGCTCGATTCCGCGCAGCGCCACAACCTGCGCCTGCTCGGGCCGAACTGCCTGGGCATCATGCGCCCGGCCAGCGGCCTCAACGTCACCTTCGCGCACGGCAGCGCGAATCCCGGCACCATCGGCCTGGTCTCGCAGTCCGGCGCGCTGTGCACCGCGATCCTCGACTGGGCGCTGCCCAACGGCGTCGGCTTCTCGAACGTCGTCTCGCTCGGCGCCGAGAGCGACATCGACTTCGGCGAAGTGCTCGAGTACATGGTCGCCGACCCGAAGACCGAGAACATCTTCCTCTACATCGAGGGCATCAAGAACGCGCGCCGTTTCATGAGCGCGCTGCGCGCCGCGGCGCGCTGCAAGCCGGTGCTGCTGATCAAGGTCGGCCGCCACCCGGCCGGCAAGCAGGCGGCGCTGTCGCACACCGGCGCCACGGTCGGCGCCGACGACGTGTTCGACGCGGCGCTGCGCCGCGCCGGCGTGGTGCGGCTCGGCAACGTCGGCCAGATGTATGCCGCCGCCCAGGCGCTCTTCTCGCACTTCCATCCGCGCGGCAACCGCCTGATGATCATCACCAACGGCGGCGGCCCCGGCGTGATGGCCGCCGACCACGCCGCCGACATCGGCATCCCGCTCGCCCAGCTCTCCGAGGCGACCCTCGCGAAGCTCGACGCCCAGTTGCCGCCGACCTGGTCGAAGACCAACCCCGCCGACCTGGTCGGCGACGCCGATCCGGCCCGCTACGCGGCGGCGCTGACCGCCTGTCTCGAGGATGACAACGTCGATGGCGTGCTGGTGATCCTCACGCCGCAGGCGATGACCGACCCGACCCAGGCCGCGCGCACCGTCATCGAGATGGCGCAGAAATCCGACAAGCCGGTGGTCACCTGCTGGATGGGCGAGGAACAGGTGCGCGAGGCGCGCATGCTGTTCAAGGGCGCCGGCATCCCGACCTTCCGCACCCCGGAGCCGGCCGTCGAGCTGTTCTCGCACATCTCCAACTACTACCGCAACCAGCGGCTGCTGATGCAGGCGCCGGCGTCGATCTCCGAACACACCCCGCCGCGCCTCGAGTCCGCCCGCCTCGTCATCGAGACCGCGCTGGCCGAAGGCCGGCACGCACTCAACGAGATGGAGTCGAAGGCGCTGCTGGCGGCCTTCCGCATCCCGATCGCCCAGACGGTGATCGCGCGCTCGCCGTCCGAGGCGATGGTGCTCGCCGAGGAGATCGGCCTGCCGGTGGTGATGAAGATCGACTCGCCGCAGATCACGCACAAGACCGACTCCGGCGGCGTGCGCCTCAACCTGAATTCGCTCGCCGCCGTGCGCGACGCCTACAACGCGATCATCGACGAGGTGAAGAAGCACCGTCCGGACGCGATCGTGCATGGCATCGCGATCGAGCCGATGATCCAGAAGGCCAACGGCCGCGAACTGGTGGTCGGCATGATGCGCGACCAGATCTTCGGCCCGACCATCCTGTTCGGACCGGGCGGCACCGGCATCGAAACCTCCAGCAAGGAGCGCGCCGTCGCCCTGCCGCCGCTCAACAAGTTCCTGGTGGCCGACATGCTCGCCTCGACGCACGCCTCGGCGCGGCTCGGCGAGTTCCGCAACATGCCGCCGGTCAGCATGGAAGCGCTCGAAGCGGTGCTGCTGCGCGTCTCCGAAATGGTCTGCGAGCTGCCGTGGATCCGCGAGATGGACATCAATCCGCTGATCGTGGACGAGAACGGCGCCGTGGCGGTCGACGCGCGCATCGCCATCGAGAACATCCCGCTCACCGCCGGCCGCTACGACCACATGGCGATCCACCCGTATCCGTCCCACCTCGCCACCGAGTACCAGACGCGCGACGGCCAGACGGTGCAGATCCGGCCGATCCGGCCCGAGGACGCCGACATCGAGCAGGAATTCGTGCGCAGCCTGTCGACCGAATCGAAGTATTTCCGCTTCATGAACACGCTGCGCGAGCTGTCGCCGGCCCAGCTGGTGCGGCTCACGCAGATCGACTACGACCGCGAGATGGCATTCATCGCCACCGTCGAGAAGGACGGCCGCGAGGTCGAGATCGGCGTGGCGCGCTATGCGATGAACCCGGACGGCGAATCCTGCGAGTTCGCCATCGTCGTTTCCGACGAATGGCAGGGCAAGGGCCTGGCGCGCCGGCTGATGGGCGTGATCATCGACACCGCGCGCGCGCGCGGGGCGAAATACATGAACGGCGACTTCCTCGCCGAGAACCGCCGCATGCTCCAGTTCGTCTCCAGCCTCGGCTTCGCCCTCTCGGCGCACCCCGAGGATCCCGGCCTCAAGCGCGGCGTGCTGGTGCTGAACTGAAACTCGGCGCCGGCGGGGCGGCGCCCTTTTTTTGTGCGCTGCAATAACATTTCTTTCTGGATGGATTGAATCTCCTCATGTCTTGGGCTAGGATTGCCCTACCGGCAAGGTCGGACATGGCCGTGCCGATGGGGGGGCAAATTTCAAAACACCAGGAGGAGTCATGCAAGTCACACGGCGACAGTTCTTCAAGGTCTGCGCCGCCGGGATGGGGGGATCGAGCATAGCCCTGATGGGCTTCTCGCCGACCGCCGCCCTGGCGGAAGTCAGAGCCTTCAAGCTCGCCAGCGCCACCGAAACGCGGAACATGTGTCCGTACTGCTCGGTGAGCTGCGGGGTGCTGATCTACACCACGGGCGACAAGTCCAAGAACGCGAAGGCGGACATCATCCATATCGAGGGCGACCCCGACAATCCGGTCAACCGCGGCACGCTGTGCCCGAAGGGCGCCGGCCTGCTCGACATGGTCAAGAGCCCGAACCGCCTCAAGTGGCCCGAGGTGCGCGAAGCCGGCAGCAGCGAGTGGAAGCGCATCTCCTGGGATGACGCGCTGACGCGCATCGCCGCGCACATGAAGGCCGACCGCGACGCCAACCTGATCGAGAAGAACGACGCCGGCGTGACGGTGAATCGCTGGAACACCACCGGCTTCCTCGCCTCGTCGGCCGCCGGCAACGAAGCCGGCTACCTGACCGTCAAGATCCTGCGCAACCTCGGAGTCGTCGCGCTCGACACGCAAGCCCGCATCTGACACGCCCCCACGGTATCCAGTCTGGGTCCGACATTCGGGCGTGGCGCAATGACCAACCACTGGGTCGATCTGAAGAACAGCGACCTGGTGATCGTCATGGGCGGCAATGCCGCCGAAGCGCATCCCTGCGGCTTCAAGTGGGTGATCGAGGCGAAGAAGGACAGGAAAGCCAAGCTGATCGTCGTCGATCCGCGCTTCACGCGTTCGGCGGCCGTTTCCGACTTCTACGCGCCGATCCGCCCGGGTTCCGACATCGCCTTCCTCGGCGGCGTCATCAACTACCTGCTGGCGAAGGACAAGATCCACCACGACTACGTCAAGCACTACACCAACGCCGCTTTCCTGATCGACGAGGGCTTCAGGTTCGCGGACGGCTTCTTCTCCGGCTACAACGCCGAGAAGCGCAGCTACGCCAAGGACACCTGGAAGTACCAGCTCGACAAGGACGGCTATGCCATGGTCGATCCGACCCTGGAGAACCCGCGTTGCGTGTTCCAGCTGATGAAGCAGCATTACAGCCGCTACACGCCGGAACTGGTGAGCAAGACCACCGGCACGCCGCAGGACGCCTTCCTGAAGATCTGCGAGATGATCGCCGAGACCGCCGCGCCGAACAAGACGATGACCATCTGCTACGCGCTCGGCTGGACGGAGCACACGGTCGGCTCGCAGAACATCCGCACCATGGCGATGATCCAGCTGCTGCTCGGCAACATGGGCATGGCGGGCGGCGGCATCAACGCGCTGCGCGGCCACGCCAACGTGCAGGGCATCACCGACATGTGCCTCTACTCCGAGGTGCTGCCGGGCTACCTGTCGGCGCCGACCGATGCCGACGTCGACCGCAAGACCTATCTGGAGAAGCGCACGCCCAAGGCGCTGCGGCCGAACCAGATGAACTTCCCGCAGAACTTCCCGAAGTGGTTCACCAGCCTGCAGAAGGCCTGGTACGGCAATGCGGCGACCGAGGAGAACGGCTACGGCTACGACTGGCTGCCGAAGAAGGATGGCGCCTACGACGTCATGGCGCTGTTCGAGCGCATGCACCAGGGCAAGATGAACGGCTTCTTCTGCCAGGGCTTCAACCCGCTCGCCTCGGTGGCGAACAAGAGGAAGGTCGGCGATGCGCTGGCGAAGCTCAAGTACCTGGTGATCATCGACCCGCTCGCCACCGATACCTCCGAGTTCTGGAAGAACCACGGCGAACTCAACGAGGTCGACCCGGCCAAGATCCCGACCGAGGTGTTCCGCCTGCCGGCCAACCTGTTCGCCGAGCAGACCGGCAGCTTCACCAACTCGGGCCGCGTCATCCAGTGGCACTGGAAGGCGGCCGACGGCCCGGGCGAATCGCGGGGCGACATCGAGATCATGGCGGGGCTGTTCCTCAAGCTCAAGGCGATGTACGCCAAGGACGGCGGCAAGCTGCCCGAGCCGATCTTGAACCTGACCTGGCCCTACCGCATCCCCGCCAAGCCGGCTCCCGAAGAGCTGCTGATGGAGATCTCCGGCAAGGCGCTCGGCGACGTGTTCGATCCGAAGGACAAGGCCAAGGTCATCGTGCCCGCCGGGCAGCAGGTGGCCGGCTTCGCGCAACTGCGCGACGACGGCAGCACGGCCTGCGGCAACTGGATCTACGGCGGCTGCTGGTCGCAGGCGGGCAACCTGACGGCGCGGCGCGACAACGCCGACCCCACCGGACTGGGCCAGACGCTGAACTGGGGCTTCGCCTGGCCGGCCAACCGGCGCATCCTCTACAACCGCGCCAGTTGCGACCTCTCCGGCAAGCCGTGGGACCCGCAGCGCACGGTGCTCAAATGGACCGGCAAGGCCTGGGGCGGCAACGACATCCCCGACATGCGGCCCGACGCGGCGCCCGAGGAAGGGGTGATGCCCTTCATCATGACGCCGGAAGGCGTGGCGCGGCTGTTCGCCCCGGCACTGGCCGAAGGGCCGTTCCCCGAGCACTACGAGCCGTTCGAGACGCCGCTCGACAAGAACCCCTTCCACCCGGGCAATCCGAAGGCGACCAGCAATCCGGCCGCGCGCGTGTTCAAGGGCGACATGGACAGCTTCGGCACCGCCAAGGACTTCCCCTACGTCGCCACGACCTACCGCCTGGTCGAGCACTTCCACTACTGGACCAAGCATTCGAAGCTGAATGCGATCACCCAGCCGGAACAGTTCGTCGAGATCGGCGAGGATCTGGCGAAGGAGAAGGGCATCGCCGCCGGCGACAAGGTCAAGGTGCGCAGCAACCGCGGCTTCATCAAGGCGGTGGCGGTCGTCACCAAGCGGATCAAGACGCTCGACGTCGACGGCAGGAAGGTCCATACGGTCGGCATCCCGATCCACTGGGGCTTCAAGGGCGTCACCAAGCCGGGCTTCATCACCAACACGCTGACGCCCTTCGTCGGCGACGCCAATTCGCAGACGCCGGAATACAAGGCGTTCCTGGTCAACATCGAGAAGGCATAAGGAGAGATCATGGCACTGCAATCGCTTGATATCGCCCGCCGCTCGGCGACCACCACGCCCGCCCCGGGCGTGCGCGAAACGGCCAAGGTGGCGAAGCTGATCGACGTGTCCACCTGCATCGGCTGCAAGGCCTGCCAGGTGGCGTGCATGGAATGGAACGACCTGCGCGACGAGGTCGGCAGCTGCGCCGGCGTCTACGACAACCCGGTCGATCTGACGGCGAAGTCGTGGACGGTGATGCGCTACGCCGAGGTCGAGGAGAAGGGGCGGCTGGAGTGGCTGATCCGCAAGGACGGCTGCATGCACTGCGCCGACCCGGGCTGCCTCAAGGCCTGCCCGGCCCCCGGCGCGATCGTCCAGTACGCCAACGGCATCGTCGATTTCCACCAGGAGAACTGCATCGGCTGCGGCTACTGCGTCACCGGCTGCCCGTTCAACATCCCGCGCCTCTCGAAGGAGGACAGCAAGGCCTACAAGTGCTCGCTGTGCTCCGACCGCGTGGCGGTGGGACAGGCGCCGGCCTGCGTCAAGACCTGCCCGACCGGCGCGATCCAGTTCGGCTCGAAGGAACAGATGAAGGACGTCGCCGACAAACGCATCAAGGACCTCAAGGAGCGCGGCTACGCGCAGGCGGGACTGTACGACCCGCCAGGCGTCGGCGGCACGCACGTCATGTACGTGCTGCACCACGCCGACCGGCCGGAGCTGTACCAGGGCCTGCCGAACGACCCGTCGATCAGCCCGCTGGTGTCGCTGTGGAAGGGCTTCGCCAAGCCGCTCGCCACCCTCGCGCTGGCCGGCGTGGCGCTCGGCAGCCTGTTCCATTACGTCACCAAGGGTCCGAACGAGGTCAGCAAGGAACTGGAGAATGAACTCGAGAAGGAGGATGCCAAATGATCCGCAATCCGAAGGACCTGCAACGCTACACGGCGTCCGAGCGGGCGAACCACTGGGTGGTCGGCATCAGCTTCATCCTGCTCGCGCTCTCGGGCCTCGCCTTCTTCCACCCGGCATTCTTCCCGCTCGCCCAGCTGTTCGGCGGCGGCGTGTGGGCGCGCATCCTCCATCCCTTCCTCGGGGTGCTGATGGCGATCTCGTTCCTGGCGATCTTTTTCCGCTTCAAGGCATTGAACGTGATGACGCCGGCGGACAAGGAGTGGCTCAATCGCGTCGGCGAGATGGTGGATGGCAACGACCACAACATGCCGGAACAGGGCAAGTACAACGGCGGCCAGAAGATGATGTTCTGGGCGCTCGCCGTGTGCATGCTGCTGCTCGCCGTCTCCGGCATCGTGCTGTGGCGCGCCTACTTCAGCTTCCCGGTGGAACTGGTGCGCTTCGGCGCGGTGATCCATGCCGCCGCCGCCGCGGTGATGATCGCCTTGATCATGGTGCACATCTACGCCGCGATCTGGGTGAAGGGCACGATCCGCGCCATGTGGTACGGCACGGTGACGCGCGCCTGGGCCAAGCAGCACCACCGCGCCTGGTATCGCCAGGTCACGGGCAAATGAGGGGGCAGCCGGGCCGCCAGCCCTGAGTCCGAAGTGTTAATCTCGAAGCCCGCGGGCGCGTTCCCGCGGGCTTTTTTATGCAGCCTGCCATGACCGAACAGATCATCCCCATCAAATCCGCTTCCGAACCGCCGGCGGTGCTCGTGCCGCCGGCCGACGTCTTCTCCCGCCGCGCCGCCCGCTTCGACGAACTCGCCGCCGGCCACCCTCTCGGCGACTGGCTGCGCTTCCTCGGCGCGCTGACGCGCGCCCAGCACGCCGCGCTGCAGGCCCTGCCCGAGCTGCCGCTGCCCGATGCGGCCGCGCTCGCCCGCGCGCGCGAACACCGCATGCCGCCGCTGCCGGCGCAGTCCTGGCCGCGCGCCCCTGCCTGGCACGCGGCATTGCGGCAGATCGCCGCCGCCGTCGGCCCCGTCGCGCCGCCCGCCGCGCGCGCCGATCTCGAGCGCCTCGCCGCGCTGCCGGACGAACGCCTTGAGGCGCTCGCCGATCGGGTGCTGCACACCGAGCTCTACGGCGAGGACGCCGCGCTGCTGCCCTACGTCGCCGCCGCGCTGCAGGTATTGTGGACCGGCCTCGCGCGGAAACTCGGCGCCGGCGGGGCGGCGCCGAGCGTGCTCGACGTGCCCGGCGTCTGCCCCTGCTGCGGTTTCCTGCCGGTCGCCAGCATCGTGCAGACCGTCGGCCCGGCGGACAACGCGGTCGCCAACCTGCGCTACCTGCATTGCGCGCTGTGCAACACCGAGTGGAACCTCGTGCGCGTCAAGTGCGCGTCCTGCGACAGCGCCGAAGGCATCAGCTACCGGCATCTGGAAGGCGCCGGCGTCGCGCGGCCGCAAGCGGTGAAGGCGGAAACCTGCGACAGCTGCAAGAGCTACCTGAAGATCGTCTACCCCGACCAGGGCGGCGGCGACCCGGTGGCCGACGACCTCGCCACGCTGGCGCTCGACATCCTCGTCGATGAGGCCGGCTACGCGCGGGCCGGCCCCAACCTGCTGCTGGTGCCGGGCGGCTAGGATGGAATGAATTCCGGCGCCGCAACGTCTACCGTGGCTGACAACCCACAACCCGAGGAGAACCCGATGAAGCGACTGTCGTACCTGCTGCTGACCTGGCTGGCCCTTGCCGCGCCCGCGTTCGCCGCCGACCCTCTCGACGGCGTGCTGCCGCTGGCCAGGGACGACCTCGCCGCCGTGGCGCAGATCAAGGCGACGCCCGAGCGCCACGTCCTGCTCTATTTCGGCGACCAGCTGAACTGACCGTTCTGCCGCTACACCGTGAGTGTGCTGCAGAAGCCGGAAGTCCGCGCGGTCTACGCGAAGCAGTTCGTCGGCGCCCATGCCGACCTCGGCGAGTTGCAGCTCGACGACCAGGACCCGCGCCATGCCATGCTGGCCCGCCACAATCCGCGCAGGATGATCCCCATGCTGATTTTTCTCGACCACACGGGCAAGGAGGTCGCGCGCCACACCGGCAAGCTCAAGGACGCGGCCGAAGCGCTGCGGCTCGCCCGCTACGTCGCCGAGCGGCATTATCTGAAGACGGATTGGCGGGTGTTCCGCGTCGCCGCCGATTAGTCCGGTCCAACCCATCCACCGCGAGGAAACCTCATGCCTTCGCTCTTCGATCCCATCCAGGTCGGCGCCATTCCGCTCGCCAACCGCATCGTCATGGCCCCGCTGACGCGCAACCGGGCCGCCGGCCTCAAGCCGGGGCCGCTGACCGTCGAGTACTACCGCCAGCGCGCCAGCGCCGGCCTGATCGTTTCCGAGGCCAGCCAGATCAGCCCGATGGGCCAGGGCTACCTCGACACGCCGGGCCTTTACGACGACGAGCAGGTGGCGGCCTGGCGGCAGGTGACCGAGGCGGTGCATGCCGAAGGCGGCCGCATCGTCATCCAGCTCTGGCACGTCGGGCGCATCTCGCATACCTCGCTGCTGCCCGGCGGCGCGGCGCCCGTTTCGTCGACGGCGCGGCCGTCGGCCAGCATGAGCTTCACCAGGGAGGGCTTCGTGCCCTGCTCCGCGCCGCGCGCCCTGCGCGACGACGAGCTGCCCGGCCTGGTGGCCGACTATGCACGGGCCGCGCAGCGCGCCATGGATGCCGGCTTCGACGGCGTCGAGGTGCATGCGGCCAACACCTATCTGCTCGAGCAGTTCCTGCGCGACAGCATCAACGACCGCGACGGTCCCTATGGCGGCGGCATCGCAAACCGCGCGCGATTGCTGATCGAAGTGATGCAGGCGGTGAGCAGGACGATCGGCGCCGACCGCACCGGCATCCGCCTCAGCCCGCTCACCACCTTCGGCAACACCTGTGCGCGCGACAGCGACCCGCAGGCGCTCTACGGCCACGTCGTCGAGCGCCTGGCGCCGCTCGGCCTCGCCTATCTGCATGTCATCGAGGGCGAGACCGGCGGCCCGCGCCAGCCGAAGGACGGCGCCAGCTTCGACTACGCCGCGCTGCGCCGCCGCTTCCCCGGTGCCTGGATGGTCAACAACGGCTACACGCGCGCCATGGCGATCGAGGCGGTGGCCGGCGGCGCGGCCGACCTGGTCGCGTTCGGCCGGCCGTTCATCGGCAACCCGGATCTGGTGCGGCGCCTGCGCGAGGACGCGCCGCTGAACGAATTGCGCACCGACAAGTTCTACGGCGGCGGTGCGGCAGGCTATACCGACTATCCGGCCCTGGCCTGAAATCGCTACAATCGCTCATCCTCGTTTCTGCCCGGTGCGGGTGAAACCATGACCAAACCTTCCGAATTTTCCCGCCTTCCCGCCGTCGCTCGGCTGCTCGCCGACGCGACGGTTTCCTCCCTGATCGAAACCCACGGCCGCGCGCTCGTCACGGCCGCCGTGCGCGACACGCTCGCCCAGGCGCGCGAGGCCGTCCGCGCGGGTGCACCCGTGCCGGATCAGGCGACCCTGATCGAAAAACTCGGCGCCGGCGTGGCGGCGCGCACGCGGCCGAAGCTGCGCGCCGTGTTCAACCTGACCGGCACGGTGCTGCACACCAACCTCGGCCGCGCGGCGCTGCCCGAGGAAGCGGTCGAAGCGCTCGTCACTGCGGCGTGCAATCCATGTGCCCTGGAGTACGACCTCGACTCCGGCGGGCGCGGCGACCGCGACGACATCGTCAATGAGCTGGTGTGCGAACTGACCGGCGCCGAAGCCGCGACGGTGGTGAACAACAACGCGGCCGCGGTGTTCCTGCTGCTCAACACGCTCGCGCCGCGCAAGGAAGTCGTCGTCTCGCGCGGCGAGCTGATCGAGATCGGCGGCGCCTTCCGCGTACCGGACATCATGCAGCGCGCCGGCGCGAAGCTGGTCGAGGTCGGCACCACCAACCGCACCCACCTCAAGGATTTCAAGGAGGCCATCACCCCGCGCACCGCGCTGCTGATGAAGGTGCATGCCAGCAACTACGCGATCCACGGCTTCACGCACGCCGTGCCGGAAAGCGAACTGGCCGCGCTGGCGCACGCGCACGGCCTGCCCTTCGTCGTCGACCTCGGTTCCGGCACGCTCGCCGCCCTGGAGCGCTGGGGACTGCCGCACGAGCCGACGCCGCGCGAGAACATCCTGGCCGGCGCCGACCTCGTCACCTTCTCGGGCGACAAGCTGCTCGGCGGACCGCAGGCCGGCCTGCTGGTCGGCCGCCAGGACCTGATCGCCAGGATCAAGAAGAACCCGCTCAAGCGTGCGCTGCGCGTCGGCAAGCTGACCCTCGCCGCGCTCGAGGCGGTGCTGCGCCTCTACCGCGATCCCGACCGCCTCGCCGAACGGCTCACCACGCTGTGTCAGCTGACGCGCCCCGAAGCGCAGATCCGCGCCGCCTGCGCCCGCCTGTTGCCGGCCGTGCAGGCGGCGCTGGCGCCACTGCCGGTGACCGTCGAGATCGTGCCGCTCAAGTCGCAGATCGGCTCGGGCTCGCTGCCGGTCGACCGCCTGCCCTCGGCCGGCTTCGCGATCCGGTCCGTGGGCAAGAAAAGCGGCATTCTCAACCGCATCGAGGCGGCGCTGCGCGCACTGCCACGGCCGGTGATCGGCCGCATCGACGACGGCGCGCTGCTGCTCGACCTGCGCTGCCTGGCCCCCGGCGAGGAGGCCGAATTCGCCGACCAGCTGCAGGCCTTCGCATGCTGATCGGTACCGCCGGACACATCGACCACGGCAAGACCACGCTGGTGAAGGCGCTCACCGGCGTGGATGCCGACCGCCTGCCCGAGGAGAAGGCGCGCGGCATCACGCTCGACCTCGGCTATGCCTACACGCCGCTGCCCGACGGTTCGGTGCTCGGCTTCGTCGATGTGCCCGGCCACGAGAAGCTGATCCACAACATGCTGGCCGGCGCGACCGGCATCGACTTCGTGCTGCTGGTGGTGGCCGCCGACGACGGGCCGATGCCGCAAACGCGCGAGCACCTCGAGCTGATCGACCTGCTCGGTCTGACGCGGGGCGCCGTCGCGCTCACCAGGTGCGACATGGTCGAGCCGGCCCGCGCCGAGGCGGCGCGGCGCGAGATCGAGGAACTGCTCGCCGGCACGGCGCTAGAGGGCTCTCCGGTCTTCCCGCTTTCCGCCGTGACTGGTGAAGGCGTGCCGACCCTGCGCGCCCATCTCGAAGCGGCGGCGGCGCGGCAGCGCACGCGTTCGTCCGCCGGCCATTTCCGTCTCGCCATCGACCGCTGCTTCACGCTGGCCGGCATCGGCACCGTCGTCACCGGCACGGCGCATTCAGGAAGAATCGGCGCCGGCGAGGCGGTGCTCGTCTCGCCGCCCGGACTGAAGGCGCGCGTGCGCAGCCTGCACGTGCAGGACCGCCCGGCGCAGGCAGGCCAGGCCGGCGACCGCTGCGCGCTGGCGCTGACCGGCGATTTCGAGAAGAAGGACATCGCGCGCGGCATGTGGCTGGTCGCGCCCGAACTGCATCACCCGCTGACGCGCTTCCACGCCGAGCTGCGCGTGCCCATGGGAATCACTGAGGGGCAAAAACCGCTCGAACATCTGCAGGCCGTGCATGTGCATCTCGGCGCCGCGGACATCCTCGGCCGCGTCGCCCTGCTCGACTGCGAGAAAGTCGGTTCTGGCGGGGCGGCGCTCGCCGAGATCATCCTCGACAAGCCAACGCTCGCGGTGCGCGGCGACCGCTTCATCCTGCGCGACGCGGGCGCGCAGCGCACCGTCGCCGGCGGCCGCGTGCTCGACGGCTTCCCGCCGACGCGCCACAAGCGCGCGCCCGAGCGCCTCGCCCTGCTCGCCGCGATGCGCGAGGACGACCCGGCGACGACCCTCGCCCTGCTGCTGGAGCGTTCGCCGGCCGGCGTCGACCTCGGCCGCTTCGCCGCCAACTGGAACCTCGACGACGCCGCGCTCGATGCGCTCTGTGCGCGGCTGGGCGTGCGCACCATCGCCGCCGGCACCGAGCGCATCGGCTTCGCCGTCGCCGGCTGGGACGCGCTGCGCGACCGGCTGCGCGAGGCGTTGGCGCGCGAGCACGCGCGCGCGCCCGACCTGGCCGGCGTCGAGCGCGAGCGCCTGCGGCGCATGACGCTGGCGACGCTGCCACGCGTCGCCTTCGACGCGCTGGTGGCCGAACTGCTCGCGGCCGGCGCGCTCGCCCAGTCGCGCGCCTGGCTGCACCTGCCGACGCACCGCGCCAGCGTGTCGCAGGCCGACCGCGACCTGTTCATGGCCCTCAAGCCGCTGCTCGACGCCGCGCCCTGCAACCCGCCGCGCGTGCGCGACGTGTTCAAGGCGACCGGCACGGCCGAGGACACCGTGCGCCAGCTGTTCAAGCGGCTCGCGCGCGCCGGCGAGCTCTATCCGGTGGCGCACGACCATTACTTCACCGCCGCCGCGGTGGCCGAACTGGCGGCGACCGTCGCGCGCCTCTGCGCCGAACACGGCGCCGCGCGCGCCGCGAACTTGCGCGACGCCATCTATGGCGAAGGCGGCGGCGGCCGCAAGGTGGCGATCCAGATCCTCGAATTCTTCGACCGCATCGGCTACACTCGCCGCGTGCGCGACGACCACATCCTGCGCCGCGAAGCGGCAGCGCCCGACTGGATGACGACATGAACCACGGAAGAGAACGTTCCCCGGTGGGACGCTCGGTCTTCAAAACCGGGAGGGGCCGCCATGCGGTCCCTGGTGGGTTCGACTCCCTCTCTCTTCCGCCAGCCTTTTCCTGCCATGCGTGAACGCTTCCGCGGCGCGATTCCCGACGACCTGCTCTACGACACCGCCCACGACATGTGGGTACGGCGCGCAGGCGACGAGGTCGTGATCGGCGCGACCAGCTTCGGTATCCATCTCGCCGGCGAGATCATCGGCTTCACCGCGAAACCCCGGGGCGCGGTCGTCGAGCGCGGGCGCGGCCTCGGCACGATCGAATGCGCCAAGACCGTGCTGGCCCTGCACGCCCCGGTCGGCTTCGCGCTGACGGAGGGCAACGAGGCGCTCGAGGAGCGCCCCGCCCTGCTCAACCGCGATCCCTATGCGGCCTGGATGGCGCGCGGCCGGCCGCTCGACTGGGCGGGCGACCAGGCGCGCCTCGTCGATGCCGCCGCCTACCGCGCCCATGTCCGGCGCGTCGAGCCGCAGGCCGAATTCACATGAAGCGGAAGCTGGCGATCCTGCTCTGGGGCGCGACCATCGACCGCCCGCAGCTGTGCGCGACGCCGTTCGTCCATGCCACGGCCGCCGCCGCCTTCGACTGCGAGGTGGAGATCCATTTCGCCGGGCCGACCGTGCGACTGCTGGTCGAAGGCGTCGCCGCCGGCCTGCGTCCCTGGCCGGGCAGCGAGACCAGCATCCTCGACATGATGTGCCAGGCCGCCAATCTCGACGTCAAGTTCCTCGCCTGCGCGATGGCGATGCAGGCTCTGGTCGGCGCGGACGAAGCGCTGATCCGCGAATACGGCGGCACCGCCGCGGCGAGCCTCTTCGTGCAGCGCACGCTCGACCCCGAATGGGCGACGCTGGTCTATTGAACGACGCCCGCTGCCCGTGGTGCGGGAGCGATCCGCTCTACGTCGCCTATCACGACAGCGAATGGGGCGTGCCCTGCCACGACGAGCGCACGCTGTTCGAGTTCCTGATCCTCGAGGGTGCGCAGGCCGGTCTGTCGTGGCTGACGATCCTGAGGAAGCGCGAGAACTACCGGCGCGCCTTCGACAATTTCGATCCCGAACGAATCGCCCGCTTCGGCAAGGCGGACGTCGCGCGGCTCATGGCCGACGCCGGCATCGTCAGGAACAAGCTGAAGATCGCCGCCGCGATCGACAACGCGCGCGCCACGCTGGCGCTCTATGAAGCGGGCGGCAGCCTCGACGACCTGTTCTGGCGTTTCGTCGATGGCAAACCCCTCATCAACCGCTGGCAACGTCTCGATCAGGTACCGGTCTATACGCCGGCCGCCGAAGCGCTGTCGAAGGAACTCAAGCGGCGCGGCTTCCGCTTCGTCGGCCCGACGGTGATCTATTCGCACATGCAGGCGACGGGCATGGTGAACGACCATCTGGTCGCCTGCCCGCGCCACGCCGAACTCGCATCGCTCGGCTGAAGCGTCGTCCAAGAGACGAAAAACTGTCCCGAATCAAGCTAACGAGCGACAAAGCACATAGAATTCCACCGGTTATCTTGAGGGACATCCTATGCGCACATTGTTCGGCCCTGCCGTTGCCCTGCTCAACCGGCTGGCTTTTCCGAAGAAGTTCGCTCTCGTTTCGTCGATCGGCGCCGTCGCGATCGCCATCCCGATCGCCGTCCTGGTCGTCGATTTCATCGGCACCATGCAGAGCGGGCGCAACAAGCTCGAAGGCACCGAGCTGGTCCAGCCGATCAACAAGGCGATCCAGCAGCTGCAGCAGCATCGCGGCCTTTCGTCCGGCCTGCTCTCCGGCTCCCAGGACCTGGCCCCGAAGCGCGAGGGGAAGCAGAAGGATGTCGAAGCGGCATTGGCAGGCATCCATGGCGTGCTGCCGGCCGGCCTGCGCGACGGCGAGGGCTGGAAAACGATCCAGACCGACTGGAAGGCGATCGCGGACAACGGCCTGGCATTGCCGGTCGCCGAGAACACCGCCGCCCATACCCGGCTGATCGACAAGGTGCTGGTCTTCATGACCACCGTTTCCGACGAGACCGAACTGGCCTTCGATCCCCAGCCCGACGTCCATTATCTGTTCGAGACGGCCGTGCTGAGCCAGCCGGTGGTGCTCGAGCGCCTCGGCCGCCTGCGCGCCCTCGGCAGCGGAGTGCTTGCCAAGAAAGCAATCACCGAGCAGCAGAAGATCAACATCTCGATCCAGCTGTCCGAACTGCGCAGCGCCCAGCGCGCCTACGAGATCAACCTCGACAAGGTCGCCAAGGTACGTCCCGAGCTGGCCGCGCGGCTGAAGAGCAGCTCCGAGCAGTTCCAGTCGAGCAGCGGCCAGCTGCTCAAGGTCATCAACGACGAGGTGCTGACGGCGAATGCCGGCATCTCATCTGCCGCCTACTTCGACCAGGCCACCGAGGTCATCGACCTCGGCTACGCGCTGTTCTACGACCAGCTGATTCCCGCCTTGAAAACCAGCGTCCAGACCCGGCTGGAAAGCGAACGCAACCAAACGATCCTCATCCTCATCGTGGCGCTCCTGGCCGGCGCTGCGTGCTTCTATCTGACGGTCGGCACCGCGGTCGCCATCATCGAATCGGTGCGCAAGGCGCGCGAAGGCGCCAAAGTCATCTCCTCGGGCGATCTGCGCGGACGCGTCAGCATCGAGTCGCGGGACGAGATGCGCGACATCGCCACCGCAGTGAACGACATCGCGGCGGCCTTCCAGCACCTGATCCGCGGCATCCAGCACGGCATCCACGAGGTCAGCGATGCGACCAGCCGCCTGACGGCGGCCAGCCATCAGATCCACCACTCGGCCGCCACGCAGAGCGACGCCGCCTCCGGCATGGCCGCGGCCATCGAGCAGATGACCGTGGGCGTGGACCACATCAGCAACAACGCCCAGGAAGCGCAGCGCGTCACCAGCGAATCCGGCGAAATCTCCTCGACCGGCGGCCAGATGGTCGGCAAGGTCGTCAAAGAGATCGAGCTCATCGCGGATTCGGTCAGTGCCTCGGCGAAGACCATCGAAGAGCTCGGCCGCCGCTCCGACCAGATCTCGACGGTCGTCAATGTCATCAAGGAGATCGCCGACCAGACCAACCTGCTGGCCCTCAACGCCGCGATCGAGGCGGCGCGCGCCGGCGAGGCCGGCCGCGGCTTCGCGGTCGTCGCCGACGAGGTGCGCAAGCTCGCCGAGCGCACCGCCAAATCGACCACCGAGATCACCGAGATGATCGGCGCCATCCAGAGTGGCGCGCAAGGCGCGGTCAGCAGCATGAGCAGCGGTGTGCAGCGGGTCACCGAAGGCGTCGAACTGGCGCGCGAGGCCGGCAACGCCATGAGCCGCATCGAGGACGGCGCCCATCAGGTCATGACGACGGTCAGCGAGATTTCCAGCGCCTTGCGCGAGCAGGCCACCGCGGCGGCGGAAGTCGCCAGGAGCGTCGAGAACATCGCCCAGATGGCCGAGGAGAACAGCGCGGCCGCCGCGGAGAACGCGACGACCACTGACCGCCTCGATCAGCTGGCCACGAAGCTGCAGGCCGACATCAACAAGTTCCAGGTCTAGTCGCCCGCCGGTCGAGCCGGGCCAGCGGATCAGGCCCGCGCGAACTCGATCTGCCCGCCTTGCGCGTCGACCCGCACGCGGTCCTTGGCGCCGAAGCGGCCTTCGAGGATCGCCTTGGCCAGCGGGTTCTCGATGCGCTCCTGGATCGCCCGCTTGAGCGGCCGCGCGCCGAACACCGGGTCGAAGCCGGCCTCGGCGATGCTCGCCAGCGCCGCGTCGGTGACCTCCAGCCCCATCTCCAGCCGTGCCAGCCGCTTCTCCAGATATTGCAGCTGGATGCGGGCGATGCCGGCGATGTGCTTCTCGTCGAGGGCGTGGAAGACGACGATCTCGTCGATGCGGTTCACGAACTCCGGCCGGAAATGCGTCTTCACCTCGGCCATCACCGCGAGCTTGATCACCTGGTAATCGTCGCCAGCCATCTGCTGGATCATCTGCGAGCCGAGGTTCGAGGTCATGACGATCACGGTGTTCTTGAAGTCCACGGTACGGCCCTGGCCGTCGGTCATGCGGCCATCGTCGAGCACCTGCAGCAGGACATTGAACACGTCCGGATGGGCCTTCTCCACCTCGTCGAACAGGATCACGCTGTAGGGCTTGCGCCGCACCTGCTCGGTGAGGTAGCCGCCTTCCTCGTAGCCGACGTAGCCGGGAGGCGCGCCGATCAGCCGCGCGACCGAGTGCTTCTCCATGAACTCGCTCATGTCGATGCGGATCAGGTGCTCCTCGGAATCGAACAGGAACTCGGCGAGCGTCTTGCAGAGCTCGGTCTTGCCGACGCCGGTCGGGCCGAGGAACAGGAAGGAGCCATAAGGCCGGTTCTCGTCCGACAGGCCGGCGCGCGAGCGGCGGATCGCGTCGGCGACGAGGCGCACCGCCTCGTCCTGGCCGACCACGCGCTGGTGCAGCCGCTCCTCCATCCTGAGCAGCTTGTCGCGCTCGCCCTGCATCATCTTGCTGACGGGAATGCCCGTCGCGCGCGAGACGACCTCGGCGATCTCCTCGGCGCCGACCTGGGTGCGCAGCAGCTTGTTCTTCGCTTCCGCCGCCTCGCCAGCGCCGACTTTCTCCGCTGCCTTCAATTGGGCTTCAAGCTGCGGCAGCTTGCCGTATTGCAGCTCCGCCAGCTTGTCGAATTGCCCCTTGCGCTGCAGCTCGGCCATCTGCACCTTGAGCTTGTCGATTTCTTCCTTGATGTGGGCGGAACCCTGCACCTGCGCCTTCTCGGCCTTCCAGATCTCCTCGAGGTCGGAATACTCCTTCTGCAGCTTGGCGATCTCGTCCTCGATCAGGGCGAAACGTTTCTGCGAAGCCTCGTCCTTCTCCTTCTTGACCGCCTCGCGCTCGATCTTGAGCTGGATCAGCCGGCGGTCGAGCTTGTCCATCGACTCGGGCTTCGAGTCGATCTCCATCTTGATGCGCGCGGCCGCCTCGTCGATCAGATCGATCGCCTTGTCCGGCAGGAAGCGGTCGGTGATGTAGCGGTGGGAGAGCTCGGCCGCGGCGACGATCGCCGGGTCGGTGATCTCGACGCCGTGGTGCAACTCGTATTTCTCCTGCAGGCCGCGCAGGATGGCGATGGTCGCCTCGACGCTCGGTTCGTCGACCAGCACCTTCTGGAAGCGGCGTTCCAGCGCCGCGTCCTTCTCGATGTACTTGCGGTATTCGTCGAGCGTGGTGGCGCCGATGCAGTGCAGTTCGCCGCGCGCCAGCGCCGGCTTGAGCATGTTGCCGGCATCGATCGCGCCCTCCGCCTTGCCGGCGCCGACCATGGTGTGGATCTCGTCGATGAAGACGATGATGCGGCCCTCGTCCAGCGCGATCTCCTTGAGCACGGCCTTGAGGCGCTCCTCGAACTCGCCGCGGTATTTCGCGCCGGCCAGCAGCGCCGCCATGTCGAGCACCAGCACCTTCTTGCCCTTGAGCGTTTCCGGCACCTCGTCGTTGACGATGCGCTGGGCCAGGCCCTCGACGATCGCCGTCTTGCCGACGCCCGGCTCGCCGATCAGCACCGGATTGTTCTTGGTGCGCCGCTGCAGGATCTGGATCGCGCGGCGGATCTCGTCGTCGCGCCCGATCACCGGGTCGAGCTTGCCCTGGCGCGCGCGCTCGGTCAGGTCGAGGCAGTATTTCTTCAGCGCCTCGCGCTGGCCCTCGGCCTCCTGGTTCTCGACCGTCTGGCCGCCGCGCACCGCCTTGATGGCATCTTCCAGCGGCTTGCGCTGTGCGCCGTGCTCCTTGAACAGCCGGCCCGTCTCGCCTTTGTCGCCGGCCAGGGCGAGCAGGAACATCTCGGAGGCGATGAACTGGTCGCCGGCCTTCTGCGCTTCCTTGTCGGTGACGTTCAGCAGGTTGGACAGGTCGCGGCCGATCGAGACCTCGCCGCCGGTGCCCTCGACCTGCGGCAGGCGGTCGATGGCGGCGTCGAGCGCCTTTTTCAGCGGCGGCACGTTCACGCCGGCGCGCTGCAGCAGGGAGGCGGTGCCGCCATCCTCCTGGTTGAGCAGCGCCAGCAACAGGTGCTGCGGCTCGATGATCTGGTTGTCGTGGCCGATGGCGAGGCTCTGGGCATCGGCCAGGGCCTGCTGGAACTTGGTGGTGAATTTGTCGAAGCGCATGGCGGGAAGCCTCCGGAATAACGTTACCGGAAATATTGGGATTCGCGGCGGGTTTTCAACCGCCCGCCGGAACGGCATAATCGCCGCAACCAGGGAGACTGCGATGCATTCCAGAACCGATCATCCGATCCTCGCCACGCTGCGCGGCTCGGACAGCGGCAAGGTGGTCGGCGCACGCGAGGCCGTGCGCCTGATCCGCGCCGGCGACACCGTCGCGACCGGCGGCTTCGTCGGCATCGGTTTCGCCGAGAACATCGCCGTCGCGCTCGAGCAGCTGTTTCTCGACACGTGCGACGACCCGCCGCAGCCGAGCGGCCATCCGCGCGACCTGACCCTCGTCTATGCCGCCGGCCAGGGCGACGGCAAGGAGCGCGGCCTCAACCACCTCGGCCACGAAGGCCTGGTCAAGCGCGTGATCGGCGGCCACTGGGGCCTGGTGCCGCGCCTGCAGGCGCTGGCGGTCGGCAACCTGATCGAGGCCTGGAACCTGCCGCAGGGCGTGATCACCCACCTGTTCCGCGACATCGCGGCGGGCAAGCCCGGCACGCTGACGCGCGTCGGCCTCGGCACCTTCGTCGACCCGCGCTTCGGCGGCGGCAAGCTGAACGAGAAAACCACCGAGGATCTCGTGCGCCTGATGGAGATCGACGGCGAGGAATACCTGTTCTACAAGGCGCTGCCGATCCACGTCGGCATCGTCCGCGGCACGACCGCCGATCCCGACGGCAACGTCACGATGGAGAAGGAGGCGCTGACGCTCGAGGCCCAGGCGATCGCGATGGCCGCCCACAATTCCGGCGGCATCGTCATCGCCCAGGTCGAGCGCGTCGCCGCGCGCGGCACGCTCAACGCGCGCCAGGTGAAGATCCCCGGCGTACTGGTCGATTGCGTGGTGGTGGCGGAGAAGCCCGAATACCACATGCAGACCTTCATCGAGCCCTACAGCCCGGCCTTCGCCGGCGAACTCCGCGTGCCGCTGACGACCGTGCCGCCGCTGCCGATGAGCCAGCGCAAGATCATCGCGCGCCGCGCCGCGCTCGAGCTGACGGCGAACGCCGTGGTGAACCTCGGCATCGGCATGCCGGAAGGCGTCGCCAGCGTCGCCGCCGAGGAGCAGGTGTTCGACCTGCTGACCCTGACCGCCGAACCCGGCGTGATCGGCGGCATCCCGGCCGGCGGCCTCAACTTCGGCGCGGCGATCAACACCCAGGCCATCATCGACCAGCCGAGCCAGTTCGACTTCTACGACGGCGGCGGGCTCGACCTCGCCTTTCTCGGCCTCGCCCAGGCCGACCGGGAAGGCAACCTCAACGTCAGCAAGTTCGGCCCGCGCCTGGCCGGCGCCGGCGGCTTCATCAACATCTCGCAGAATGCCCGCAAGGTGGTGTTCGTCGGCACCTTCACCGCCGGCGACCTGGAGATCGCCGCGGCGGACGGCCAGCTGCGCCTCCTGCGCGAGGGCAAGGCGCGCAAGTTCGTCGCCGAGGTCGAGCACCGCACCTTCAGCGGCAGCCAGGCGTGGAAGCGCGGCCAGCCGGTGCTCTACATCACCGAGCGCTGCGTCTTCAGGCTCGGTCCGGACGGACTGGAACTCGTCGAGATCGCGCCGGGCATCGACCTCGAGCGCGACATCCTCGCCAACATGGACTTCCGGCCGGTGATGCGCGAGGCGCCGGCCTTGATGGATGCCCGCATCTTCGCCGCCGGCGCGATGAACCTGCGCGCCGGCTTCATGGTGCGCCCGCTCGAGGAGCGCTTCTCCTTCGACGCGGCGCAAAACCTCTTCTTCGTGGATTTCGAGGGGCTGGCGGTCAGGAGCCATGCCGACGTCGAACGCATCCACAAGGCCGCCGAAGCGCACCTGCAGGCCATCGGCCGGCGCGTCGATGCGATCGTCAACTACGACCGCTTCTCGATCCCGCCCGAGCTGATCGAGGCCTACGCCGCCATGGTGAGCGGGCTGATGGCGCGCCATTACCGCAACGTCACCCGCTACACCACCAGCGGCTTCCTGCGGCTCAAGCTCGGCGAGGCCCTGGCCGGCCAGCGGCTCGCGCCGCACATCTACGGCAGCGCCGAGGAGGCCCGGCAACGGCTCGGCAATGAAGCAAGTTTTTGATTTCGGTCAGATTGTCGTCAGCCCCTTGTGATATGGTCATACTTTCGGGGGCTCATCCAGAGGAGAAGGAAAATGGCAGGGAAGACGGAAAACTTCAGCGAACTCAACCGCAAGAACATGGAAGCCGCGATGCGGCTGGCCCAGCTGTCGATCGAGAACTCGCAGCGGGTCATGGCGCTGCAGAACGAACTGGCGCGCGAGCTGTTCAAGGACGGCGTGGAGAACGCGCGCGCGCAGAGCGGCGCCAAGGATCCGCAGGAAGTGCTGCGCCTGCGCGCCGAGTACGCCCAGGAGACCGCGCGCAAGATGATGGAAGTGGCGCAGAAAGTCGCCGCGATCGGCAACGAGTCGCGCGTCGAGTTCTCGCGCATGCTCACCGAGCAGCTCGCCTCCGGCAGCCAGGAGATGGCCGACGCATTCCAGGGCTTCTTCAAGACCCTGCCGGGCCAGAACGCCAACGTGCTGGAAGTCATGCAGCAGGCGATGGCCACCGCCAACAGCGCCTTCGAGCAGATCGCCCAGGCCTCGGCCTCCGCCTTCAGCGGCATGACCGAAATGGCGCAGAAGAGCGCCGGCAAGAAGAAGTAGGCCCGCTACGCTCGAAGCTTGACGATCATTCCCGCCAGCGGGCGGCGGCCAGGTCGTCGCTTTCGCGCGCATCGACCCAGCGGCCGCCCTGCGCGCCATTCGTCAACTCCTCCTTCTTCCAGAACGGCGCCTGCGTCTTCAGGTAGTCCATGATGAACGCGCAGGCGGCGAAGGCGTCGTGGCGATGCGACGACGCCACGCCGGCGAAGACGATGCGGTCGTTCGGCAGCAGCCGGCCGACGCGGTGGATCACCCTGATGCGGCGCAGCTCCCAACGTTTTCTTGCCTGCGCGACGATCTCGGCCAGCGCGGCCTCGGTCATGCCGGGATAGTGTTCGAGCGTCATCGCCGCGACCTCGCCGTCGCCGCGGACGAGGCCGACGAAGCTGGCGACCGCGCCCGCCGCCGTGTCGCCGGCCGACAGCGCCGCGATCTCGGCGCCCGCATCGAAGTCCGCCTGCTGGACGCTGACTTCCACTTCAGCCACCCGTCACCGGCGGGAAGAACGCCACCTCGTCGCCGTCGGCGACCGGCGCCTCCATGCCGACCATCTTCTGGTTCACCGCCGCGCGCAGGTTCTTCGCCGCCAGCAGTGCGGGATGCGATTGCCCCAGGGCCGCACGCAGGCCGGCGACGGTCGTCACGCCCGGCGGCAGTTCGAGGCTTTCCATGCCGCTGCCGATGGCCTCGCGCAGGCCGGCGAAGTAGAGGATTTTCAGTGCCATGATCAAGTCAGATCGGAGAACGCGATGAAGCTTACCGCATCGCCGGCGAAGAACGACTGCCCCGGCGGATTGTCGACCAGGCCGTCGGCCCAGGCGCAGGAAGTCAGCACGCCCGAACCCTGCTTCGGGTAAAGCTCGACGCGGCCGTCGGCGGCGATGCGCGCGCGCAGGAACTCGCGCCGTTTGTCCGGCTTGATCCAGTCGGAAGCGGACGGCACCGACCGCGCCTGCGGCAGCCAGCACGCCGCGCCCATGCGCTTGAGGATGAAGGGGCGCACGAAGATCAGGAAGGTGACGAAGCTCGACACCGGATTGCCCGGCAGGCCGATGAAATCGACCTGCTTCGCCGCCCCGCCGGCGCCGAGTTTCCTCACCTTGCCGAACGCCAGCGGCTTGCCCGGCTTGATGGCGATCTTCCAGAGGTTCAGCTCGCCCGCCTGTTCGATCGCCGCCTTGACGTGATCCTCCTCGCCGACCGAGACGCCGCCGGTCGACAGGATCAGGTCGTTGCCTTCCGCGGCGCTCTCCAGCGCCCGGCGCGTCTCGTCCAGGCTGTCGGGGATGCGGCCGAGATCGGTCACCGCGCAGCCCAGCCCTTCGAGCAGCGCCTGCAAAAAATAACGGTTCGAGTTGTAGATGCCGCCCGGCGGCAGCGGCTGGCCAGGCTCGGCCAGCTCGTCGCCGGTCGACAAGAGCGCGACGCGCAGGCGGCGGAACACCGGCAGCGTCGCCAGGCCGACCGAGGCGGCGAGGCCGAGCTGCGCCGGGCCGAGGCGCGTGCCGGCGGCGAGGATCTGGCTGCCTGCTGCGATGTCCTCGCCGGCGCGGCGGATGTTCTCGCCGTCGCGCGGCAGGTGGTTGATGACCACGGAACCGTCCGGCCCGTGCTCGCAGAGTTCCTGCATGACCACCGCGTCGGCGCCGGCCGGCACCGGCGTCAGGGTGAAGACTGTCTCTTATACACATCTGACGCTGCCNNGGTGAAGATGCGCGCCGCCGTGCCCGCCGCGAGCGCGTGGCCGACCGTGCCGGCGGGAATGCGCTGCGCGACGGGCAGGCACACGCCGGCCTGCGCGACGTCGGCGCGGCGCACCGCGTAGCCGTCCATCGCGCTGTTGTCGAGCGGCGGCACGTCGATGCGCGAGACCTGCGGCGCGGCGAGGATGCGGCCGCGCGCGGCGGCCAGCGGCACGGCCTTGGTTGCGGCGACGGGCGCGGCCGCCGCCAGCAGTTGGTTCAGGGCTTCTTCGTAGCTCAGCATGGTCGGTCGAGATAGTCGAGGATGAATCGGGCGATCGCGTCGGGGTCGTTGAGATCCAGCATCGGGTGCGGACAGTCGATGGCGGCGTCGGTCGCCACCGCGACGACGCTCGGATTCTCCGGCCAGATCGGCGGCTTGCCGTGGGCCGGGCGATGAATCTCCAGCTTCGAGATCGGCGTCTGCTTGAACCCCTCGACCAGCACCAGGTCGCAGGGCGACAGCACGGCGAGCTGCTCTTCGAGCGTCGGCTCCGGCGCGCCGCGCAGTTCGTGCATCAGCACCCAGCGCGTGTCGCAGGTCAGCAGCACCTCGCCGGCCCCCGCCTGCCGGTGGCGCCAGGAATCCTTGCCCGGCTGGTCGACGTCGAAATTGTGATGGGTGTGCTTGATCAGCGATACCTTGAGGCCGCGCGCCGCGAAGCGCGGGATCAGCTTCTCGATCAGCGTCGTCTTGCCCGAACCGGAATAACCCGCAAAGCCGAATACCTTCATGTCTCGATCACTTTCGCGAAACCGCCGCCCGGCGTGCGGAAATTGGTGGTCTGGCCCTGGTAGAGCCGCGCGGCGACGAACTGCACCGCGCCACGATAGACGTAGTTGCGGATGTCGGCCTTGAGTTGCATCAGTTCCGCGTCCACCTCGACCGGCAGGGTCGAGGGCGGCGCCAGCGCCTGCGCCACGTAGTCGCCGGCGAGAATCTCGTCGAAGACGCGCTTGGTCAGCTTGTCGCCGCGATAGGCGCCCTTCGAGCCGTAACCGGACGCCGGCTTGAAGAACAGCTGGCGGCGGCGCTGCCAGAAATCCTCGGCGCGTTCCGCCGCCACCGCCTCGGTGCGCGGAATGCCCGCCAGCAGGATGCGCCGCGTCTCGGCATCGATATCCCAGTCCGCCAGCTGCGCGTCGTCAGTCAATGCGATCAGGTTCTTCTTGTCGGCATAGCGGGCATGGCCGGCCGGGTTCGGCGTGATGACGGTGGCGCCGGACAGCCAGGCCTCGCGCAGCGCGGCGTGCGGCGGCTCGGCGAAGGCGAAGTCGGTGAGGCGGTTGTAGACCAGGTCGAGCTTCGTCTCGCCGACCCACAGCGCGCCGTGGCACAGCAGCAGCTCGGCCGGATCGCAAACGAAGGCCGCGATGCCGTGCGCGGCGAACAGTTGCCGGAAGCCGAGGAACTCGGGGTAGAGATACTGCTCCTCGGGCCGGTCGTCGACGATGGCGAGGGTTTTCAATTCACGGTCGCCGCACTCGGCGCGGAACATCGCCACGTAGGCGTCGAGCACGTCCTGGCGCTGCGCCTGCAGCGCGGCGAGCAGGCCGCCGCCGGCGTTGGTGTTGATCTCGATGAGCTGCGGGCCGGCGGGCGTCAGGTGAAAGTCGTAGCCCATGAACACGCCGGCCGCCCCGCCAGAACCGACTTTTACGGACTCGGCCCACGCCGGCAGCGCGACGACGCGCTCGACGGCGGCGATGACATCGCGCATGCGCGCCAGGTCCTCGGCGGCGACCGGCACGACCGCGGCGGAGAACAGGTGCGGGCGCGCCTCGAACAGCTCGGCGGGAAGGTCGGCTAATCGCATGCGGCGAGTTTACCCGGACGATCCGCTCAGCTGCGCGATCTGGCGCTCCTGCATCCGGGCGAGCGTCAGTTGCGCGGCGACCGCGCCGAGCAGCGCCATGAACATGTCGCTCTGCGTGTCCCAGGGATCGCCCTGCGTGCCGAGGAACTCGACCGCGCCCTGGCCGAAGGCGAGCGCCGTCCACCATTCGATCAGCTCGTAGCTCGCGCTGATCGCCAGCACGACGCAGACGACCAGGAAGGCCAGCATGCGGCGGCCGGTCACGTAGCCGCCGCGCAGCAGGATCTCGCGCGCGGCGAGCGCCGGCACGCAGCCCTGGAAGAAGTGGCCGAGCCGGTCGTAGGGATTGCGCTCGAGCCCGAGCCACTGCGCAACCTCTAAGCCGAGCGGCACGCGCGCGTAGGTGTAGGCGCCGCCGAGCATCAGCACCAGCGCATGCAGGAAGATGCCGGCGTAGAGCACGGTGGTCAGCGGGAAGCGCCGCCAGGTCGCCCACAGCACCGGCAGCGCGATCAGCACCGGCGCGACTTCGAGGAACCAGGTCGCGCGGTCGTAGGGATGCAGACCGGAAATGACGAGCGCGGCGAGCAGCCCGGCCGAAGCGGCGGCGAGCCAGGGCGCGCGCGGGTCGCGGGCGGTCATGCCGGCGTCGCCAGCTTCAGGCCGACGATGCCGGCGACGATCAGGCCGAGGCTGACCAGCCGCCCGGCCGTCGCCGGCTCGGCGAACAGCACGATGCCGAGGAGCGCCGTGCCGACCGCGCCGACGCCGACCCACACCGCGTAGGCGGTGCCGACCGGCAGCGACTTCATCACCACGCCGAGCAGCAGCACGCTCGCCGCCATCGCCGCCAGCGTCAGCGCCGTCGGCAGCGGGCGCGTGAAGCCGTCGGTGTATTTGAGCCCGATCGCCCACGCCACCTCGAACAGCCCCGCCAGCAACAGAACGATCCATGCCATCTCAGTTCTCCCGATGCTCGAAAAACGCCTCGACCTCGCCGAGCTCGCGCGTGCGCCGCATCGGCGGCAGGCTCTGCCAGATGCGCCGGCCGTAGGGCTTGTCGACCAGGCGCGGGTCGCAGACCATCAGCACGCCGCGGTCGGCCTCGTCGCGGATCAGCCGCCCGGCGCCCTGCTTCATGCTGATCACCGCGCGCGGCAACTGCACCTCGAAGAAGGCGTTGCGGCCCTGCCGTTTCAGGGTGTCGATGCGCGCCGCGAGCACCGGGTCGTCGGGCGGCGCGAACGGCAGCTTGTCGATGATCACCAGCGAGAGCGCCTCGCCGCGCACGTCGACGCCCTCCCAGAAGCTCTGGCTCGCGACCAGCACCGCGTTGCCGAGGCGGCGGAAGCGCTCGAGCAGTTCCGACTTCGAACCCTGCCCCTGCATCAGCAGCGGCATCTCGAGGCCCGCGCCGGCGATGCGCGCCTCCAGTAGTTCGTGGATGCGGCGCATCGCGCGCAAACTGGTGCACAGCACGAAGGCGCGGCCGTTCGACGCGCGGACGGCCGGCCAGCAGGCGTCGACCACCGCCTCGCTGTAGTCGGGATGGTTCGGGTCGGGCATGCCGGTCGGGCAGTAGAGCAGCGCGTGGTTCGGATAGTCGAACGGGCTGTCCCAGCGGCCGGTGGCGGCGTCGGCCAGGCCGAGCGCATCGCGGTAGTGGGTGAAGTCGTTGCCGACCGCGAGCGTCGCCGAAGTGAAGATCCAGGCGCGCGGATGGCCTTCGAGCTGCTTCCTGAAGATCGGCGCGACCGAGAGCGGCGTGAGGTTGAAGCTGACGCCGTAGGCAGTGACCTCGACCCAGCGGACTGGCGGCATGTCTTCCCCTTCCTCCCCCAGCCCCTCCTTCGCAGGAGGGGAGACTGTTGGCGCCGCCTCATCAGCGCCGAGTTTTGCATCCCCTGCGTTCTGCCAATGCCGCAGCAGCATCACCAGCTCGCCGCAGCGGCGCAGACAGTTCGCCAGCCCTTCCGAACGGCCGGCCTGGCTTTCGAGATGCTTGCCCAGTTCGTCGAGCATCGCCATCAGGTGCTTGAGCGCATCAATCGCCTGCGGGTGCTGCAGCCACTGCGCGGTGGCAAGGCGTCCCTCGTGGCGGAAGGCGAGGCGCAGGTCTTTCGCCGCCTTTTCCAGATCCCTGACAGCATCCTGCAAGGGCTTGTAGTCCTTGGCGGCGGCGATGCCTTCGAGCTTGGTGTCGCGCGCCAGGTCGAGCAGCTGGCCGGTGCCGACGCTTTCGCCGAAGAACAGGCCGGCCACCTCGGGCAGCTGGTGCGCCTCGTCGAAGATCACCGTGTTGCAGGCGGGCAGCAGCTCGCCCATGCCGTCGTCCTTGAGCATCACGTCGGCGAAGAACAGGTGGTGGTTCACCACGACGACGTCGGCGACCAGCGCCTCGCGCCGCGCGGCAAGCACGAAACAGTCCTTGACGTGGGCGCACTCCTGGCCGAGGCAGTTCTCGCGCGTCGAGGTGGCCAGATGCCAGGCGCCGGAATCCTCGGGCACGTCGACGCATTCGGCCTTGTCGCCGCTCGCCGTGGCCTTGGCGAAGCGCGCGATCTTGTGCAGGTGGGCGACCTCGGCGCGCGAGGCGAGCTTGCCGGCCACCAGCGCGCGGTCGAGGTGGTGCGGGCAGACGTAGTTGGCGCGGCCCTTGAGCAGCGCGATGGTCGCCGGCACCCCGAGCGCGTCGCGCACGGTCGGCAGGTCGCGGTTGAACAGCTGGTCCTGCAGCGTCTTGGTGCCGGTGGAGACGATTACCTTGCCGCCGGACAGCAGCGCCGGCGCGAGGTAGGCGAAGGTCTTGCCGGTGCCGGTGCCGGCCTCGGCCACCAGCAGGCGGCTGCCTTCGATCGCGGCGAGCACTTCGCGCGCCATCGCGACCTGCGAGTCGCGCAGCCGGTAGCCGGGAATGGCGCGGGCGAGCGGGCCGTCGGCGGCGAACAGGCGGTCAATCTCTGGCTTGGCGGGTTTGGCAGGCATGGGAGCGCGCAGGTTAACACGCCGCATCGCCCGCCAATCGGCGGATATACTCGGAAAAAAAACAATTCCACTTTCCCGGAGGTCATCCCATGAAACTCGAAAACTTTAAGCTGGAGACGCTCGCTGTACACGCCGGCTTCAGCCCCGACCCGACCACCAAGGCGGTCGCGGTGCCGATCTACCAGACGACGTCCTACGCCTTCGACGACACCCAGCACGGCGCCGACCTGTTCGACCTCAAGGTGGCCGGCAACATCTACACCCGCATCATGAACCCGACCACCGACGTGCTCGAGAAGCGCCTGGCGGCGCTCGAAGGCGGCGTCGGCGCGCTGGCGGTGGCTTCCGGCATGTCGGCGATCACCTACGCGATCCAGACCATCGCCGAGGCCGGCGACAACATCGTCTCGGTCGGCACGCTCTACGGCGGCACCTACAACCTGTTCGCCCACACGCTGCCGCAGTACGGCATCGAGGTGCGCTTCGCCGACTACCGCGACCCCGCGAGCTTCAAGCCTCTGATCGACGGCAAGACCAAGGCGCTGTTCTGCGAATCGGTCGGCAACCCGCTCGGCAACGTCGTCGACATCGCCGCGCTGGCCGAAGTGGCCCATGCCGCCGGCGTGCCGCTGATCGTGGACAACACCGTGCCGACGCCCTACCTGTGCCGCCCGTTCGAGCACGGCGCCGACATCGTCGTGCATGCGCTGACCAAGTATCTCGGCGGCCACGGCACCAGCATCGGCGGCGCGATCGTCGATTCCGGCAAGTTCCCCTGGGCCGATCACAAGGAGAAATTCAAGCGGCTCAACACGCCGGACGTCTCCTACCACGGCGTGGTCTATACCGAGGCGCTCGGCCCGGCCGCCTACATCGGCCGCGCGCGCGTCGTGCCGCTGCGCAACATGGGCGCGGCGATCTCGCCGTTCAACAGCTTCCTGATCCTGCAGGGCATCGAGACGCTGCCGGTGCGCATGGACCGCATCTGCGAGAACACGCTGGCGGTGGCGCACTTCCTCAGCAACCACCCGAAGGTCAGCTGGGTGAATTACGCCGGCCTGCCCGGCCACCGCGAGAACGCGCTGGCGCAGAAATACATGGGCGGCCGCGCTTCGGGCATCCTCTCCTTCGGCGTCGACCTCGGCCGCGACGGCGGCGCACGCTTCCAGGATGCCCTCAAGCTGATCACCCGCCTCGTCAACATCGGCGACGCCAAGTCGCTCGCCTGCCATCCGGCCAGCACCACCCACCGCCAGCTCGGCCCCGAGGAGCTCAAGAAGGCCGGCGTCTCGGAGGACATGGTGCGCCTGTCGATCGGCCTCGAGCACATCGACGACCTCAAGGCCGACCTCGACCAGGCGCTCGCCGCGGTCTGAGCGCCGCCCCGCCGGCGCCGAGTTTCCGTCAGTGCGGGAACTCGGCCGCCAGCAGCAGCACCAGGCCCAGCACCAGCGCGCCGTCGAAGGCCAGCCGGCGCAGGCGGTCGTAGAGTTTGTCGAATTCGGTCATGGCAATCTCCATCGGTTCGTGACGGGTGCAGTTTCCGCCCCGCGAGGCTCATAATGTGAGCCTCTGAAAGGAACTCGCCATGGACCGCACCGAACGCTTCTACAAGATCGACCAGCTGCTGCAGGAACGCCGCATCGCCAGCTTCGGGCAGATCCAGGAGGCGCTCGGCGTCTCGCGCGCCACCGTCAAGCGCGACCTGCAATACCTGCGCGACCGCTTCAGCGCCCCGATCGTCTACGACCGCCTCGCCGGCGGCTACCGCTTCGAGCAGCAGGGCAAGTACGACCCGAAATACGAACTGCCCGGCCTGTGGTTCAACGCCTCGGAAATCCACGCGCTGCTGACGATGCAGACCCTGCTCGAGGAGGTCGAGCCCGGCCTGCTCGGCCCGCACATCGCGCCGCTGCAGGCGCGCCTGAAAAGCCTGCTCGGCAGCCGCGACGACGCGCCGGAGGACATCGCCCGCCGCATCCGCATCGTCCATGCCGCCAAGCGGCGCACCGACACGCAGCACTTCCCGCTGCTCGCCACCGCGCTGCTCAAGCGTCAAAGGCTGCGCATCCGCCACTGGCACCGCGGCACCGACGCCGAGACCGAGCGCGAAGTCTCGCCCCAGCGCCTGATCTATTACCGCGACAACTGGTATCTCGACTGCTGGTGCCACCTGCGCCAGGGCATCCGCAGCTTCGCCGTCGATGCGATCCGCGCCGCCACCGCGCTCGACACGCCGGCCAAGGAAGTCGCCGCCAAGGAACTCGACGCCGCGCTCGGCGCCGGCTACGGCATCTTCGCCGGGGCGAAGCTGTCATGGGCGCAACTGCGCTTCACGCCCGAGCACGCGCGCTGGGTGGCCGCCGAGCAATGGCACCCGGCGCAGAAAGCCGCCTTCGAACCCGACGGCGCCTACCGGCTCGACCTCCCCTACGCCAATCCCACCGAACTGGTCATGGACATCCTGCGCCACGGCGCCGGCGTCGAAGTCCTCGGCCCGCCGGAATTGCGCGAGCGCGTGCACGACGAGGTCATGCGGATGGCGCAGCGGTTCGAATGACCGCAAACCGCCGGCTTGCATTCCCGCACCCACGGTGTTACCTTGGTAGCACTCAAGCAAGGAGAAGCGCATGACGACGACCTCTTTGAAGCTGTCCGACGAGCTGAAGCAACGCGCCGCCAGCGCAGCCCAGGAGTTGGGTATGTCCCTCCACGCCTTCATGGTGTCCGCCATCGAACAGGCCGCCCTGGCGGCGGAGCAGCGCATCCGCCTGATCGCCGAGGCCAGATCGGCCAGGGAAGCAATGCTTGAAACCGGCCAAGGCCTGGATGCCGATGCCGTCCATGCCTATCTGCACGCCAAGGTCGCGGGGAAGAAAGTCGCCAGACCCAAGAAACGCGCATGGCGCACCTGATCTACTCGCCCCGCGCCTTCGACGACCTCGACCGGCTCGCCGACTTTCTGATGGAGGCCGACCCGGTCGCCGCCCGCGAGACCGTCGAACTGATCGCGGAGGCCGTGACCATCTTGAAGCGCCATCCCCTGATCGGCCGCCCGGTGGAAGAACCGCTGCGCGAATTGGTCATCTCCCGCGGCAAGACCGGCTATGTCGCGCTGTATAGCTACGAGGCGGAGCACGACACGGTACTCATCCTGGCGATCCGGCACCAGCGCGAGTCCGGGTTCATTCAATAGCAGGCGGCAAGACGGCGCAGAGACTGCGAACACTATGAAAAAGCGATTAACACAAGAAAATCAGCTAGCGCTCGACATCGAGAGTGCCGCGCAGCCGGCTGCGGATAAGCTGGTGCGCAAGCCCCGCAAGGCGGCGCCCCCCTCAAAGAAGCCCGCCAATAAACCCACCAAAGCCCCCTCGCCGCAGGCGACCCTGCCCGGCCTGTCGCGGCGCGGGCGGCCGCGCTCGCCGAATCCGGTGTCGCCTTCGGTGCGCGCGCTGGAAAGCCGCAAGCGCCGCGTGGCGGCAGGCGGCAAGCGCATCGAGTTGCTGCTCGAACCGGAGGCCGCCGCCCAGCTCGACGCGCTGGTCGAGCATTTCAAGGTCGCCCGCGGCGATCATCGTACGCTCTTCACAACTCAGATGTTTGTAGTTCGTTCCCATCGCAACACATTACCTCCCGGCAAGTGTTGCACTTCATAATTGAGGCCGACGGCTATTGAAACTCGAAGCATATAGTATGACTGCTCCTGGCGGGTTACCGCCGCCCTACCAGCACCGAGTTTCTAGCGGCGCTCAATAATGCGGCGGAATCTCGTCGCGCAGGCTGCGCTGCTCGGGAGGCAGGGCTTCGGCGACCAGCTTGCGCAGGTCGCGCAGCGCGCGTTCGAGTTGCTCGATGCGCTCCTGCTGGCGATAGACGGTGCGGTTCAGCGTGTCGAGCAGGTCTTCGGCGAAGGCGAGCTTCACTTCAAGTTCGGTGATGCGGTCTTCGGTCATGCCGTTTCTCCCGCGGTCGCCGCCTGCGCCAGCATCGCCGCGCGCGTTTCCGGCGTCTCGAGGCTGATGCGCCCGAGCGCGCCGCTGCGGTAATCGGTGAGCAGGACCATCGCGGCCTTTTCCATGTCGAGCGCGCCGCCGCCCCCTTTGACGATGCAGCCGCGCTTCTTGCCGACGGTCTCGACCACGCCGACGGCATCGAGTTCGGCCGGATCGAGCTTGTAGCGCGCGGCCAGCAGCGCCGGATAGCGCGCCAGCAGGATGGCGGCGAGGAAGGTCGCCACTTCCTCGTCGATCACCGCGTTGCGGCCGATGGCGTGGCTGGCGGCGAGCATGTAGCCATCCGCATCGTGTTCGATCTTCGGCCACATCAGGCCCGGCGTGTCGGTGATCGTCATGCCGGGGCCGAGGTCGAAGCTCTGCTGCTGCTTGGTGACGGCCGGCTCGTCGCCGACGGCGGCGATGCGGCGTTTGAGCAGCGCGTTCATCAGCGTCGACTTGCCGACGTTGGGGATGCCCATGATCATCATGCGCAGCGGCTTGACGTTGTCGTTGCGATGCGGCGCGAGCTGGCGGCACAGGCCGGGCAGCTTGGCCGCGTCGCCCGGCTTCTTGCACGAGATCGCCACCGCCTTCACGCCCGGCTGCTTGTCGTAGTAGGCCAGCCACGCCGCCGTCGCGGCCGGGTCGGCGAGGTCGGCCTTGTTGAGCACGCGCAGGCAGGGCCGCTGCCGCGCCAGGCGCAGCTCGCGGATCATCGGGTTGGCGCTCGCCTCGGGACAGCGCGCGTCGAGCACCTCGATGACCACGTCGGTGCGCGCCATCGTCTCGGCGGCCTTCTTGCGCGCGGCGGTCATGTGACCGGGGAACCACTGGATCGGCATGGGCTTCTCTTGCGGAATCGGGGCGCGATTATCGCCGATGCGGCCTGCCGCCGCTCAGCGCGGCTTCACGCGCGTGTCGTCGGCGATCTTGTCGTCGGGATGGGCGATGACGTGCATGCCGGCGTCGAGGCCGGACAGCACCTGCACCTGCAGGCCGTTGCGCTGGCCGGTTTCGATCGGCCGCAGCCGCGCGCGGCCGTCGTCGACGACGAACACCGCCCAGCCGTGGTTGTGGCGGAACAGCGCGCTCGCCGGCACCTGCAGGATGTCGGCGCCTTCCCAGACGACGAAGCGCGCCTCGACGCGGTAGCCGTCCCCCACCCGCTGCCATTCGGCGCGCGGCGAGACGAAGTCCGCGATCACGCGCACGCGCTGCTCCTCGACGGTGACCACCAGCGGCCCCCGGGCCGCCGCCACCGTCTCGACCGGAACCGCGCGCGGGATGAGGCCGAGCGCCAGGCCGCCGATAACCGCCGCCGCGAGGAGTGTCATGCCGATTCGTGCGCGCAATTGCATGGTGCTACCCGATCCTTCTATTCCCTTGTCTTCAGAACCGCCACCAGATCCAGCCGGCCGAGCTGGCGCCAGACCAGCAGGCCTGACAGCCGCGCGGACGCGACGACCACCGCCGCGCCCATCGCGTAGTTCTCGGCGGTCAGCAGCAGCGGCAGGCGGTAGAGCTCGCTCTCGAACGCCTGCACCAGGATGGCGACCAGGCCGAGCACGCGCGGCCGCTCGTGCAGGTCGGCGTAGAGTGCCGGCTCCGTGCCGGGCTCGACCGCCAGGTAGGCGCCGGTCACCACTCTGCCTTCGCGCAGCAGCGCGTTGAGCGACTCGTGCCGCATGTTGGCCGGAGACGCCGAGGTACTGCTGGGTGATGCCGAGCACCGGCACCTCGACGGTGCGGCGGCGCCCTTCGAGGATCTCGATGGTCAGCATCTGGCCGGGCTGCACGCGCAGCATCTTGTTGGCCAGGTGGTCGGTCAGCACCACGCCGCCGGCGGGCACCTGCACCGGCTGCAGGTTGCGGTCGAGCGAGCGGTGCAGCCGGCCGGCGGGCTGGATGCCGAACACGGCCGAACGGTAGCTGCGGTTCTCGAAGCGCAGGATGGCCGGCACGTCGCGGAAGCCTTCGACATGCATCACGCCCGGCAGGGCGGCCAGCTCGTACAGCGCCTTGCCCGAGGTGGGCTCGATGAAGGTCAGGGCGAGATCCTCGCGCGCCGCCTGGCGGAACTGCACGTCGACCATGAAATCGATCGCCCCCCTTCTGGTAATTGCCGACCATCATCACGCCGCAGGCGCAGGAGATGCCGAGCACGGTGGCGCGATAGACCGCCGGCGTCTCCGGGCGCATGCCTTCCGCCGGCGCCAGCCGGGCGGCGCGCAGCACCGCGAACAGGGTGCCGCTGATCGCGGCGGTCGTGTAGCCGAAGGCCTTGAGGATGGCGATCTGGTCGCGCTGCAGCGCGCTCAGCCGGCTGATCACGACGTTGAGCAGGACGGCCGCCACGCCGAGGAAGATGGCCGGGAAGATCGTCGCCGTCGTCTGCAGCTGCTTGAGTTCCTCCAAGAGGAAGCGGTTGGAGAACTGGTCCTTGCGCGGGTAGGCGCCGGTGCCGCCATAGGCGGCCAGCACGCCGTCGATGCGGTCGATCACGTCCTGCTGCTGCGCGCCGCGCGCCAGCGTCGCGGTGACGTTGTTGAACGCCCCCTCCATGTCGTAGGCGGCGGCGCGGATGCGGGTTTCGAGCTGCTCGACGCCGGGAATCGCGCGCAGGCGCTCGGCCACCGGCTCGCGCGCCGTCAGGCTCGGGATCAGGTTGTAGAACTGGAACACAAAGCCGACGTGGTCGCGGCGGAACAGCGTCAGGTCGCGCTCGCCGGCTGCGGTGAGGTTGTGGTCGAGGTAGAAGACCTCGCCGGAGGTCGGCGTGTCGAGGCCGCCGAGGATGTTGAGCAGCGTCGACTTGCCGCTGCCCGAGGGGCCGAGCAGCACCACCAGTTCGCCCGCGTACAGCTCGAGGTCGATGCCGCGCAGCGCCGGCACCTCGACCTCGCCCATCCGGTAGATCTTGGTCAGGCCGCGCGCCTGGAACACCAGTTCGCGTTTCATTGCATTTTCCATTAGCGGGATTGTCTCCCGGCGCGCAGCCATGTCAGCGCGCCCTGCCCGGCGACGAGTCCGCTGGCGAAGCAGGCGGTGAGCAGGTAGCCGCCGGTCGGCGCCTCCCAGTCGAGCATCTCGCCGGCGCAGAACACGCCGGGCAGCGCCTTGAGCATCAGCCGCTCGTCGAGCGCCGCGGCCGCGACGCCGCCGGCGCTGCTGATCGCCTCGTCGAGCGGCCGCGGCGCGGCGAGGCGCAGCGGCAGCGCCTTGACCGCCGCGGCCAGCGCGGCCGGATCGTCGAAGGTTTCGCGCGGAAGGCACTCGCGCAGCAGGCCGGTCTTGACGCCGGCGATGCCGGCGCGGTTCTGCAGGTGGCTGGCCAGCGAACGCGCGCCGCGCGGATGGGCGATTTCCTGAGTCAGCCGTTCCAGCGAGCGGCCCGGCGCGAGGTCGAGCGTCAGCGTCGCGCCGCCGTCCCGCTCGAGCGCGTCGCGCAGCGCGGCGGAGAAGGCGTAGATCAGCCCGCCTTCGACGCCATGGCGCGTGATCACGAACTCGCCCTGCCGCTGCTTGCCACCAAAGGAGGCCACGACGGACTTCGCCGGCTGGCCGGCGAACTTTTCCTTGAAATGCGCGCTCCACGGCACGTCGAAGCCGCAGTTGGCCGGCTTGAGCGGCGCGACCTCAACGCCGCGTTCGCGCAGCAGCGGCACCCAGGCGCCGTCCGAGCCAAGCTTGCGCCAACTGCCACCGCCCAATGCAAGGATCACCGCCGCCCCGCCAGCGCCGAGTTTTATTGACCCGCTGGGCGTGTCGAACAGCAGATCGCCATCTTCCCTGCCGAGCCAGCGATGACGCATGTGGAAGCGCACGCCGGCGGCGCGCAGGCGGTGCAGCCAGGCGCGCAGCAGCGGCGCGGCCTTCATGCCTTCCGGAAAGACGCGCCCCGACGAGCCGACGAAGGTGTCGACGCCCAGCCCGCGCGCCCAGTCGCGCAACGCGTCCGCGCCGAAATCGCGCAGCCAGGGTTCGACCCAGTCGCGGCGCGCGCCGTAGCGCGCGACGAAGTTCTCGAACGGCTCGGCATGGGTGAGGTTGAGCCCGCTCTTGCCGGCCATCAGGAACTTGCGGCCGGCGCTCGGCATCGCGTCGTAGACGTCGACCGCCGCACCGCCGGCGGCGAGCGCCTCCGCCGCCATCAGGCCCGCCGGGCCGGCGCCGATCACGATGGCCTTCATGCCGCCGCGACGGAACGGCGACGAGCCAGCCAAAGGATGGCCGCCGCCAGCGCGATCAGCGCCACGCCGGGGATCGCCAGCAGGTTGAGCGTCCGCCAGCCGGAACCGAGGATCAGCGCGCCGGCCGAGACGGACGACACCGCCTGCACGCCGAAGACGATGAAGTCGTTGGAGCCCTGCACCTTGGCGCGCTCCTCCGGCCGGTAGGTCTCGGTCAGCAATGACGTGCCGCCGATGTAGAGGAAGTTCCAGCCGATGCCGAGCAGCAGCAGCGCCCACCAGAAATGCATCAGGCTCTCGCCGGACAGGGCGATGCCGACGCAGCCGAACAGCAGCGCCGCGCCGACCAGCAGCAGGTTGAGCACGCCGTAGCGGCGGATCAGCGCGCCGGTGAAGAACGACGGCGCGTACATGCCGATGACGTGCCACTGCAGCACGAAGGCGGCATCGCCGAACGGCAGGCCGCAGATGTCCATCGCCAGCGGCGTCGCGGCCATCAGCAGGTTCATCGTGCCATAGCCGAGCGCCGCGGCCAGCACCGCGACGACGAAGGCCGGCTGGCGCGCGATCTCGGGCCAGGGCCGCCCGCCGTGGGCCTGCGCGGCGGCGCCCATGTCGGGAATCTTCAGGCGGCTCGCGATCAGCAGCGCGACGACGGCGAACACCGACAGCATCGCGTAGGTGGCGGCGAACTGGACCGGCCAGAGATCGCGCGTCCATTGCCCGACCGCCGGGCCGACGAAGCCGCCGAGGATGCCGCCGGCCAGCGTGAATGAAATCGCCTTCGCCTTCCAGTCGGGCGGCGCCATGTCGGCGGCGGCGAAGCGGTACTGCTGGCCGAAGGCGTTGTAGGTGCCGGCGAACAGCGTGCCGAGGCACAGCAGCCAGAAGCTGCCGATGACGACGGCCGTCGAGCTGACGATGCCGCCGAGGATGCCGAGCAGCCCCCCGAACATGAAGCCGTTGCGCCGCCCGAAGCGGCGCATGAAGTAGGACGCCGGCAGGGTGGTCAGCGCGGTGCCGACCACGTAGCCGGTGACGGTGAGCGTCGCCAGCGCCGGCGTCGGCGCGAGGCGCAGGCCGGCCAGGCCGTTGACGGCGATCAGCGTCACGCCGTTGCACAGCAGCAGGGCCTGGCAGAAGGCCAGCAGGCCGATGTTGCGTCCCAAATTGGCAGCGGGGGCAGGTGCGCTCATGGGGCGGGCACGCGCGGTGAGCTTGTTTTCATCGAATGGCTGTGCGGTCCGGCTGCTCGAGACGCCTGTAGAAATGGATGTGGCGCATCGAGCCCTGTCTGGCAAACGGAAATGTCAATGCATTCTGCCGTCAAGTTTACCCGGCAACGGATTGCCGTGTCCGGCAATCAGTCATTCTTGCATTCCTGCAGCAGCCGGGCGACGCAATGCAGCCGCTCGCTACCCTCACTCCCGGGCCATCTTCTCCAGCACCCGCCCGACGCCCTGGCTCAGCGCGACCAGCGCATCCTCCGGCAGGGACTGCAAGGCGTTGCGCAGGCGCCCCTGCAACGGACCGGGGATGTCCTTCACCAGCGCGGCGCCGCGCGCGGTCAGCGTGAGGCAGACCACCCGGCTGTCGGTCTGCTGGCGTTCCCGCCGGATCAGCCCCTTCGCCTCGAGCTTGTCGAGCAGGTTGCTCGCCGTCGAATGGTGGATGATCATCGCGTCGGCGAGTTCGCTGACGCGCAGGCCCGGCCGCGCCGAGACATGCCACAAGGCCCACAACTGCGACCCGCTCAGGCCGTGGCCGGGATCGATGTTCTGCATGCCGGTCTCGACCACGCGCACCAATTGCAGGATCCTGCTGAAGGCAGCATCAGGCACCGACACGTCCTCCATCCGGGCGGCACCGGCCGCGGCTGCGCGCATGGCTTGGTTGGCGGCGCGGCCGGCCCGCTTGTCAGGCATCGTCAGCTCCTTCGTTGTAGGATATTTATGTTTGTGCAATAATGTTTTGCGCAAATACTTTTGTCAAGCTCGCCTGCATCGAGCAATTCCGGCAGCAGGAGGATGACGAACATGGACCTGGCTTTGCTGCAGAACGGCCTGCCTTTCGGCGACCTCTGTCTCCCGGCGTCGCCAGCGCGCTGCGCACCGGCCCCGAAGCTCGCACCCGCAGCGCGGCCGTCCGCCTGAAAGGGATGCCATGACGCACGATCAGACCACCACCGGCTGGCAGGATGACCCGCTCTGGTTCAAGGACGCGATCATCTACGAACTGCACGTCAAGGCCTACTACGACAGCGACGGCAGCGGCATCGGCGATTTCCGCGGCCTGACCGAGAAGCTCGACTACCTGCAGGATCTCGGCGTCAACACCCTCTGGCTGCTGCCTTTCTATCCTTCCCCGTTCAAGGACGACGGCTACGACATCGCCGACTACCGCAACGTGCACCCGGAATACGGCACGCTCGCCGACGCGCGCATCTTCATCCGCGAAGCGCACCGGCGCGGCCTCCGGGTCATCACCGAACTGGTCATCAACCACACTTCCGACCAGCACCCCTGGTTCCAGGCCGCGCGCCGCGCCCCCGCCGGCTCGAGCAAGCGCAACTTCTACGTCTGGAGCGACACGGACAAGAAGTTTCCCGAGACGCGCATCATCTTCACCGACGCGGAGAAATCCAACTGGGCCTGGGACGAGGTGGCGCAGGCCTATTACTGGCACCGCTTCTTCTCCCACCAGCCGGACCTCAACCACAACAATCCGGCGGTGGTGAAGGCGGTGATCCGCATCATGCGCTTCTGGCTCGATCTCGGCGTCGACGGCCTGCGCCTCGATGCGATTCCCTACCTCTGCGTGCGCGACGGCACCAACAACGAGAACCTGTCCGAAACCCATGCGGTGATCAAGCGGATGCGCGCGGTGATCGACGCCCACTACCGCAACCGCATGCTGCTGGCCGAGGCCAACCAGTGGCCGGAGGACGTGCGCGAATACTTCGGCGACGGCGACGAATGCCACATGGCCTACCACTTCCCGCTCATGCCGCGCATCTACATGGCGGTGGCCCAGGAGGACCGCCACCCGATCGTCGAGATCATGCGGCAGACGCCGGACATTCCGGACAACTGCCAGTGGGCGATCTTCCTGCGCAACCACGACGAGCTGACGCTGGAGATGGTCACCCACCGCGAGCGCGACTACATGTACCAGATGTATGCCGCCGACCCGCGCATGCGCGTCAACGTCGGCATCCGCCGCCGCCTGGCGCCGCTGATGGACAACAGCCGCGACAAGATCGAGCTGATGAATTTCCTGCTGATGACGCTGCCGGGCTCGCCGATCATCTACTACGGCGACGAGATCGGCATGGGNNGCGCACGCCCATGCAGTGGAGCCCGGACCGCAACGCCGGCTTCTCGCGCGTCGACCCGCAACGGCTCTACCTGCCGCCGATCATGGACCCGATCTACGGCTACGAGGCGGTGAACGTCGAGGCGCAGAGCCGCAACCCGTCCTCGCTGCTCAACTGGACCAAGCGGCTGATCGCCGTGCGCAAGAACTACAAGGCCTTCGGCCGCGGCGGGCTGCGTTTCCTCGAGCCGGGCAACCGCAAGGTGCTCGCCTACGTGCGCGAATGGCAGGGCGAAATCCTGCTCTGCGTGGTCAACCTGTCGCGCACGGCCCAGCCGGTCGAGCTCGATCTCTCCGCCTGGCGAGGGCGCGTGCCGGTCGAACTGCTCGGCGGCACCGCCTTCCCGCCGGTCGGCCAGCTGCCCTATCTGCTGACGCTCAAGGGCTACGGCACCTACGGGTTCCGCCTCGCCGCCGATGCCGAAGTGCCTTACTGGCACGAGGAGCGTGCTTCACGCCCCGAACTGCCGGTGCTCGTCCTCACCGAAGGCTGGATGACGCTGTCCGGCGGCCCGGCCGACGCCAGCGTCGTCCGCCGCACCATCGCCGCCGCCACCGCCGAGCAGCTGCAGCACAAGGTGATCGGCCCCTATTTCGCCACCAAGCGCTGGTTCATGGGCCGTAACCGGCCGATCGCCAGTCTCGCTCTCGTCGAGAAAAGCGAGTTGAACACGCCGGACGGCAGCTGGTTCCTCTCCATCGTCGAGGTGCGCTTCGCCGACGGCGAGGCCCAGCGCTACTTCCTGCCGCTGGCGATCCGCTGGGAGGACGAGGCGAATGACGAGCAACTCGCGGCGCTCGCACCCTGGACGCTGGCCAGGGTGCGCCAGAAGGCGCGCATGGGCATCCTCTACGGCGCCTTCGGCGACGAGCGTTTTTGCCGGGCGCTGGTGCGCGGCATCGGCGCGAACCTCGACCTGCCTTTCGGCGGCGCCGGCAAGGGGATGATCGCCTTCCGCGCCTGCCCGAGCTACGCGGAACTGGCCGATGGGATCGACATGGCCGTGCGCCATCCCGCGCTTGAGCAGAGCAACACCGCGGTGTATTTCGACAACCGGCTCTTCCTCAAGGGCTATCGCCGCGTGCTGCCCGGCACCAACCTCGAGGTCGAGGTTGGCCGCTACCTGACCGAAGCGGCCCGCTTCGACCGGATCGTGCCGGTCGCCGGCTCGATCGAGCTGCACGGCGCCGACGGCGAAACCTACACCCTCGCGCTGCTGCAGGCCTATGTCGAACATCAGAACATCGGCTGGAACTATGCCCTCGATTATGTAGACCGTTTCCTCGCCGAGCGCCTCGCCGATCCGAACGGCCGCGTCTTGCCGGCCGCCGACAGCCCGCACGGCTTCTTCCTCGCCCTCATGGAGATCCTTGGCCGGCGCACCGGCGAGCTGCACCTCGCCTTCTGCCGGGAAACCGACGATCCGGCCTTCGCTCCCGAACCGCTCACGGCCGTCGATCTCGACCTCTGGTGCCTGCAGGCGCGCCAGCTCGCGGTGCGCGCGCTCGATGCGCTCGAGGCTTTCCGGGAGACGACGAGCGACGAGTTGCGCGCCGGCATCGACCGCCTGCTGGCCGAGCGCCAGCCGCTGCTCGACCGTTTCGCTGCGCAACGTCTGGCGGGCATCACGGGACTCAAGACGCGCTACCACGGCAACTACCACCTCGGCCAGGTGTTGCTGGCGCAGAACGACTTCGTCATCACCGACTTCGAGGGCAACCCGAACCGTCCGCTCGCCGAGCGACGCCGCAAGCACAGTCCGCTGCGCGACGTGGCGGGCATGCTGCGCTGCTTCAGCTACGTCGCCGCCATGGCGACCAACCGCGCCACCGCCGAGCGGCCGGCCGACCGCCACCGCCTCGGCCCGCTGGTGCGCTGCTGGGAAAGCGAAACGACGGCGGCCTTCCTCGCCGGCTACCGTGCCGCCGTCGGGCAATGCCCGGCGCTGGTGCAACCCGCGGCGGCGCTGGACCGCCTCGTCGAATTCTTCGTCCTCGAAAAGGCGGCGGACGAACTGCTCGACGAGATGGAGCACCGGCCGGACTGGCTGCCGATCCCGCTCTTCAGCCTGCTGCGCCTGCTCGATCGGTCCGAGACGCCGGCATGACCGCGCGGACGACCGGCCATGCCCATGCCATGCCGTTCGGCGCGGCGCCGCTGCCGGACGGCGGCGTGCGCTTCCGGCTCTGGGCGCCGAGTCTGCCCGGCATCATGCTGCGCATCGAAGGCGACGTCCCGGCCGAATTTCCCATGACGCGCGACGACGGCGGCTGGCACGCGCTCGACCTGGCGATGGCCGCTGCGGGCACGCGCTACCGCTTCCTGCTGCGGGATGGAGCAAATGCGGGCCTGCTGGTGCCCGATCCGGCATCGCGCTGCAACCCCGACGACGTGCATGGCAGCTCGGCGGTCGTCGATCCCGCCGCCTTCCCCTGGCCGGAGACGGAAGAGCGCTGGCGCGGCCGTCCCTGGCACGAGGCGGCGATCTACGAACTGCACGTCGGCGCCTTTTCGCCGGAGGGCAGCTTCGCCGGCGTCGAGCGGCGGCTCGACTACCTTGCCGACCTCGGCGTCACCGCGCTCGAGATCATGCCGGTGGCCGACTTTCCCGGCCGGCGCAACTGGGGCTACGACGGCGTGCTGCCCTTCGCGCCCGACGCGAGCTACGGCACCCCGGACGACTTCAAGCGCCTCGTCGCGGCCGCCCACGCGCGCGGGCTGATGGTGCTGCTCGACGTCGTCTACAACCACCTCGGCCCGGACGGCAACTATCTGCACTGCTACTGCCCGGAGTTCTTCAATCCGCGCCACCGCACGCCCTGGGGGGCGGCGATCAACTTCGACGGCCCGCACAACCGCAGCGTGCGCGACTTCTTCATCCACAACGCCCTGTTCTGGATCGAGGAGTACCGCCTCGACGGCCTTCGGCTCGACGCGGTCCACGCGCTCCGCGACGACAGCGCGCCGGACATCGTCGAGGAAATCCGCGACGCGGTGCGCGCGCTGGCGCAACGGCAGCAGCGCCACGTCCACCTGATCATCGAGAACGACAAGAACCAGGCCCGCTACCTCCAACCCGCCGAAACTCGGCGCTGGCGAGGCGGCGTCGCCCAGTGGAACGACGACATCCACCATGCGCTGCACGTCATCGCCTCCGGCGAGAACGACGGCTACTACGCCGACTACGCGGCCGACCCGCACGCGCACCTCCTGCGCTGTCTCGCCGAAGGCTTCGCCTGGCAGGGCGAACCGTCCGCGTTCCGCGGCGGCACACCGCGCGGCGAACCGAGCGCGCATCTGCCGCCCGGCGCTTTCATCAACTTCCTGCAGAGCCACGATCAAGTCGGCAATCGCGCCTGCGGCGAGCGCCTCTGCCAGCTTGCCCGGCCCGAACCGCTCGCCGCCGTCACCGCGCTGCTGCTGCTCGCGCCGCAGCCGCCGCTGCTGTTCATGGGCGAGGAGTTCGCGGCCGCCACGCCTTTCCTCTACTTCTGCGACTTCTCCGGCAACCCCGACCTCGCCAGGGCAGTCACCGCCGGCCGCCGCCGCGAGTTCGCCGAATTCGCGCAGTTCGCCGATCCGGCCGCGCGGGAACGGATTCCCGATCCCAATGATGCAGCCACCTTCCGCGCCAGCCGGCTCGACTGGCAGTGTCTCGACCGGCCGCCCCACGCTGCCATGCTCGCCCGCTACCGCGAGCTGCTGGCGCTGCGGCAGCGCGAGATCGCACCGCGGCTGCCCGGCATGCGCAGCGGCGCGCAGGCCGCCCGCCTCGGCCGGACCGCCATGCGCATCGCCTGGACGCTCGGCGACGGCAGCCTGCTCACGCTCGCCGCCAACCTCGGTCCCGAAACCATCGCCAACACCCCGTCCGTCGCCGACGGGAACCTGTTGCATGCGACTCCGGCAGCGGCAGCCACCGATCGGCTGCCGCCCTGGTCGGTCTTCTGGCATCTCAGGGAACCCGCATGAACCCATTGCACGCCCTCGCCACTCATTGCGGCATCGCCGACGAGTATTACGACATCTGGGGCAAGCGACATCCCTCTTCGGACGAGACGCGCCGCGCGCTGCTCGCCGCGATGCACCTGCCGATGCAGGATGCGCCGGCCGAAGCGATTCTGCGCGCGCTCGAGGACGCGCAGTGGCAGAAGCCGCTACCGCCCGTGCTGGTCGTGCGCAGCGGGGAACCGCCGCACATCGAGCTGAACCTCCCGGCAGAACTGGCAACGCGCAGCTGGCGCTGGACGCTCAGCCTCGAAAGCGGCGAGGTCAGGCGCGGCGAACTGATACCCGCGCAGCTGGCGCCGCTGGGCCACCGCCGCCTCGCCGGCGCCGAGTTTTGGGGCTGCGCCGAAGGCTCCGAGTTCGAGCGCCGCCTCGTCATGCTGCCCGCCCTCACGCTCACCGGCTACCACCGCTTCGAGGTCGAGACGCCCGACGGCCGGCGCGACGCGCTGTCCCTGATCGTGGTGCCGCCGACCTGCTACCAGCCCGAGGCGATCCGCCGGCCTGACCAGGAGGGCGGCGGCCGCGTCTGGGGCCCGTCGGTGCAGCTCTACGGCCTGCGCTCGCGCCGCAACTGGGGCATCGGCGACTTCACCGACCTGCGCAATCTCGTCGACATCACCGCCGACGCCGGCGGCGGCATCGTCGGCACCAATCCGCTGCACGCGCTGTTTCCGGACAACCCGGCGCATATCAGTCCCTACAGTCCGTCGTCGCGCGCCGCCCTCAACATCGCCTATCTCGACGTCGAGGCCCTGCCCGAATTCGCCGCCTGCGCGGCGGCGCAGACGCTGGTCGGCGCGCCGGACTTCCAGGCCCGACTGCGCAGCCTGCGCGCCGAGGAGCTGGTGAACTACCCGGCGGTCGCCGCCGCCAAGCGCGAGGCGATCGCCTTGCTGTGGGATCACTTCCGCGAGCACGAGCTTGCGCACGATACGCCGCGCGCCCGGGCCTTCCATGCCTTCCGCAGCCAGGCCGGCGCCCCCGTCGAGCGGCTCGCGCGCTTCGAGGCGCTGCAGGCGCACTTCCGCGCGCAGGACGCCGGCATCTGGGGCTGGCCGGCCTGGCCGGAGGATTGCCGCGATCCAGATTCCCCCGCGGTGGCCGCATTCGCCGCCGCGCACGCCGACGCGGTGGCCTGCCACGCCTGGCTGCAGTGGTGCGCGGAGGAGCAGCTCGCCGAGGTAGGCCGCCAGTCTTGGCGGCGCGGTCTCGGCGTCGGGCTGTACGCCGACCTCGCCATCGGCGTGAATCCCGGCGGGGCCGACGCCTGGAGCTGGCAGGGCGTGTTCGCGCGCGGTGCCCATGCCGGAGCGCCGCCCGACGATTTCAACCTGCACGGCCAGGAATGGGGCCTGCCACCTTTCGTGCCGCAGCGCCTGCGCGCGGCGGCCTACGCCCCCTTCATCGAGATGCTGCAGGCGAACATGAAGCATGCCGGCGCGCTGCGCTTCGACCATGTGATGGGCCTGCTGCGCACCTTCTGGGTCCCCGCCGGCCGGCCGGCGAACGAAGGCGCCTATGTCGCCTATCCGCTCGACGATCTGCTCGGCATCGTCGCGCTCGAAAGCCGGCGCAACCACTGCCTCGTCATCGGCGAGGACCTCGGCACCGTCCCCGACGGCCTCCGCCCCCGCCTCGCCGGCGCCGACATTCTCGCCTATCGCCCGCTGATCTTCGAGCGCAGCGAGGACGGCAGCCTCAAGCCGCCGGCCGACTACGAGCGCCAAGCGCTGGTCGCCGCCAGCACCCACGATCTGCCGACGCTCGCCGGCCTGTGGCAGGGACTCGATATCGACCGCCGCAGCGAACTGGGCCTGTTCCCCGGCGACGAACTGCGCCAGCGCGTCATCGTCGAGCGCGCCCAGGACCGCGCCCGCCTGCTCGTCGCCCTCGAGCGCGAGGGGCTGCTGCCGCCGGGCACCGGCATCCACCCGGTGGCCGTGCCGACGCTCACGCCCGAACTCGTCCTTGCGCTGCACTCCTACCTCGCGCGCACGCCGAGCCAGGTGCTGATGGTGCAGCCCGAGGACGTGCTCGGCCAGGCCGAGCAGGCGAACCTGCCCGGCAGCCCGGACGACCGCCATCCCAACTGGCGGCGTCGCCTCGCCCTCGACCTCGAGGACTGGCGCGAGGACGCCCGCTTCGTCGCGCTGGCGGAGGCGCTGCGCCGCGAGCGCGGCAGCGCGGTGTCGCCGCACAGCATCGAATACGGCGCGCCGGCGTCGCGACGCGTCGCCGTCATCCCGCGCGCCACCTACCGCCTGCAGTTCAACAAGGATTTCACCTTCGCCGCCGCCACGGCCATCGTGCCCTACCTCGCCGCGCTCGGCGTCAGCCACGTCTATGCCTCGCCCTATCTCAAGGCACGCCCGGGCAGCAGCCACGGCTACGACATCGTCGATCACGCCGCCCTCAACCCGGAGATCGGCAGCGAGGAGGATTACGCCCGCTTCGTCGCGGCACTGCACGCCCGCGGCATGGGGCAGATCCTCGACGTCGTGCCCAACCACATGGGCGTGATGGGCGCCGACAATGCCTGGTGGCTCGACGTGCTGGAGAACGGCCCGGCCGCCGCGCACGGCAGCTATTTCGACATCGACTGGGACCCGCCCAATCCGGAACTCGAGGGCAAGGTGCTGCTGCCGCTGCTCGGCGACCACTACGGCAGCACGCTCAAGCGCGGCGAACTGCAGTTGCGTTTCGATGCCGCCCACGGCGAGTTCAGCCTGTTCTACTGGCAGCACCGCCTGCCGCTCGACCCGGCCAGCTATCCGCGCATCATCGGCCAGCGCCACGACCGGCTCGCGGTCGTGCTCGCGCAGGAACAGGCGATCTGGGCCGAACTGCAAACCCTGCTCGCCGCCTTCGAGCGGCTGCCCTCCCGCCTCGAGACCGACCCGCTGCGCATCGGCGAACGCCAGCGCGACAAGGAGGTGCATAAGCGCCGCCTCGCCGCGCTGTGCACCGCCTCGCCCGATCTGCTCCATCACATCTACGAGATGCTCGCGGAAATCAACGGGCGGCCGGGCGAAGCGGCGAGCTTCGACGCGCTGCACGAACTGATCCGCGCCCAAGGCTATCGGCTCGCCTACTGGCGCGTCGCGGCCGACGAGATCAACTACCGCCGCTTCTTCGACATCAACGATCTCGCCGCGCTGCGCATGGAGGACGCGGCGGTGTTCGAAGCCACCCACCGCCACGTGCTCGAGCGCGTGCGCATGGGCCAGATCGACGGCCTGCGCATCGACCACCCCGACGGCCTCTACGATCCGGGGCAGTACTTCGTCCGCCTGCAGGAACGCGCCGGCGGACGCCCGCTGCCGCCCGCCGGGGCCGGCGAACCGCTGCCGCTCTATCTGCTGATCGAGAAGATCCTCGCCGAGCACGAGCAGTTGCCGGCCGACTGGCCGATCCACGGCGCGACCGGCTACCGCTTCGCCAACCTCGCCAACGCGCTGTTCGTCGACCCTGCCGCCGCCCGCAAGTTGACGCGCATCTATGCCGACTTCATCGAAGCCGACATCGATTTCGAGGTGCTCGTCCAGGATGCCAAGCGGCTGATCATGGACACGGCGCTGGCGAGCGAGTTGACCGTGCTGACCAATCGTCTCGCGCGCATCGCCGCGCTCGACCGCGACACCTGCGACTACACGCTCAACAGCCTCAAGGAGGCGCTGGCCGAGATCGTCGCCTGCTTCCCGGTCTATCGCAGCTACGTCAGCGCCGGCGGACTGTCCGGCGACGACCGCCGCTATGTCGAATGGGCGGTGGCGGTGGCGAAGAAGCGCAGCCCGGCGGTCGACATCAGCGTGTTCGACTTCGTGCAGGCCGTGCTGACCACCGATCTCGCCCAGGGGCGCAGCGATGATTACCGCGCCGCCGTGCTCGCCTTCGCGATGCGGTTCCAGCAGTTCTCCTCGCCGGTGATGGCCAAGGGGCTGGAGGACACCAGCTTCTATCGCTACCATCGCCTGGTCTCGCTCAACGATGTCGGCAGCGAACCACGCCGCTGCGGCGTCTCGGTGGCCGCCTACCACGCCGCCACGCGCGAGCGCGCGCGCCGCTGGCCGCACAACCTGCTCGCCACCTCCACCCACGACAGCAAGCGCAGCGAGGACGTGCGCTGCCGCATCGACGTGCTCTCCGAGATGCCGGCGGCGTGGAAGCTGATGACGCGGCGCTGGCGCGCGATCAACCGCGGCAGGAAGCGCCTGATCGACAACCGGCCCGCCCCCTCGGCCAACGACGAATACCTGCTCTACCAGACGCTCGTCGGCAGCTGGCCGCTCGAGGAGAAGCCGGATCTCGACACCTACCGGTCGCGCATCGCCGCCTACATGACCAAGGCGGTGCGCGAGGCCAAGGAACACAGCAGCTGGATCAACGTCAATGCCGATTACGAAGCCGCGCTCGAGGAATTTATCGCCGCACTGCTGGCGCCCGGCGAACAGAATCCCTTCCTCGCCGAGTTCGTTCCCTTCGTCGACCGCCTCGCCCGCCACGGCCTGCTGAACGGCCTGGCGCTGACCCTGCTCAAGTTCACGGCGCCCGGCGTCCCCGACATCTATCAGGGCTGCGAACTGTGGCAGTTCAACCTCGTCGATCCCGACAACCGCCGGCCGGTCGATTACGGCTCACGCCGGCGCCTGCTCGACGAACTGCGCGCGCCGCTCGATCCTGCCCGTTTGCTCGAGGCGCTGCCGGACGGACGCGCCAAGCTGTTCGTGATCCTGCGCGCCCTGGCCCTGCGCGGCGCGCAGCCGGAACTGTTGCGCGACGGCGACTATCTGCCCCTTGCCGTCAAGGGAGAGCGTTCGATCCACGCTTGCGCCCATGCCCGCCGGCTCGGCGAACTGGCCCTCGTCGCGGTGGTGCCACGACTGACCGTCAAGCTGCTCAAGGGGTGGGGAGACCTGCCGCTCGGCGATGTCTGGGGCGATACCTGGATCGAGCTGCCCAAGGGGCTGCGCGGGCGACGCTGGCGCAACGTGCTGACGGACGAGAAAATGGCGCCCGCCGACCGGCTCGCGTTGCGCGACGCACTGGCGCACTGGCCGGTCGCCCTGCTGGCGACCGGCTGAGAGATGGCTCTCTCGCGCTGTCCCGCGATCAATCGCCGTTGCTGGCGAAGCCGAGCAATTGCAGCAGGCTGGTGAAGAGGTTGAAGATCGAGACGAACAGCGTGACGGTGGCCAGCACGTAGTTGGTCTCGCCGCCGTGGATGATGTTGCCGGTTTCGTACAGGATCAAGCCGGACATCAGCAGCACGAAGGCGGCGGAGACGGTCAGCGAGAGCGCGGGGATCTCGAAGAAGATCGCCGCCAGGCCGGCGAGGAAGGCGAGCAGGATGCCGACCATCAGGAAGCCGCCCATGAAGCTGAAGTCCTTCTTCGTGGTCAGCGCGTAGGCCGAGAGACCGACGAAGATGGCCGCCGTGCCGCCCATCGCCTGCATGACGATCTCGCCGCCATTTGGCAGGCCGAGGTAGCGGCTGATGACGGGACCGAGGGTATAGCCCATGAAGCCGGTCAGCGCGAACACGGCGAGAATCCCCCAGCCGCTGTTCTTGAGCTTGTGCACGGCGAACAGCAGTCCGAAGAAGCCGCCGAGGGTGAGCAGGATGCCCGGATGCGGCAGCTTGAGCGCCACCGCCGCGCCGGCCGTCACGGCGGCGAAGGCCAGGGTCAGCGACAGCAGCAGGTAGGTGTTGCGGATCACCTTGTTGGTGGCGAGGACGGACTCGGCGCCGCCGGTGGGCAGGGCGATCGCGCGGGCGCGGGGCTGGTTCAGGTTCATGTCAGTCTCCTTTCGGGTTGGAAAGCAAAAGTCGGCGCTGGCGGGGCGGCGTGCGGGCCGGGTTGGAAAGCGCCAGGCTGGCCGCGACAGAAACGAGGAGGATGCTGGCGACGATCGACAGCGACCACTGGATCGGCACGTGGAACCAGGGCATCGCCAGCATCTTGCCGCCGACGAAGACGAGCATGATGGCGAGGCCGTACTTGAGCAGGTGGAAGCGTTCGGCCATGTCGGCGAGCAGGAAGTAGAGCGCGCGCAGGCCCATGATGGCGAAGATGTTCGAGGTGAACACGATGAAGGGGTCGGTGGTCACCGCGAAGATGGCCGGGATGCTGTCCACCGCGAACACTAGGTCGCTGGCCTCGACGAGGGCGAGGACGAGGAACATCGGCGTCGCCCACAGCACGCCGTTCCGGCGGACGAAGAACTTCTCGCCGTGGAATTCCGGCGTGATGCGCAGGTGCCCGCGCAGCCAGCGCAGCAGCGGGTTCTTCTCGAGGTCGGGCTCCGCCTCGGCGAAGACCAGCATCTTGATGCCGGTGACGACGAGGAAGGCGCCGAAGACGTAGAGGATCCAGGCGAACTGCTGCACCAGCCAGACGCCGGCGAGGATCATGCCGGCGCGCATGACGATGGCGCCGAGCACGCCGTAGAGCAGCACGCGGCGCTGCATCTCCGGCGGCACCGCGAAGTAGGTGAAGATCATGACGAAGACGAACATGTTGTCCACCGACAGCGATTGCTCGATCAGGTAGCCGGCGAGGAATTCCAGGGTCTTCGTGCGCGCCACCTCGGCGCCCTGGGTGTCGTGCAGGTACCACCAGAGCAGGCCGGCGAAGGCGAAGGCGAGGCCGACCCAGACGGCGACCCAAGCGGCCGCTTCCCTGACATGCACGCGGTGCGCCTTGCGTCCGCCGAAGACGAACAGGTCGAGCGCCAGCATGGACAGCATGAAGGCGATGAAACCGGCCCACATCGGGCCGGTGGCGAAGCTGGCGACGGCGGTGTCGTTCATGGACGCGCCCCCGGCTCATGTTCCTTATTCCTCGGGTTAGCGTTGCCTGCCGCGGCGAGACGGTGGCGCCGGGCGATGCGGCGGTCCAGGGTGCGTCCGGTACGCTCGGCGGCGCGGTCGATGGCGACGTAAAGGTCGGCCTGGGTATCGTCGATGGCGATGGCAGAGGCGCCCTTCAGGCGCACTTCGATGCCGCAGCGCTTGTCGACGCCGCCCCGCGGCCCATTGGCATCGGAGAGCCGCACCACGACGCGCGAGACCATGTCGCGGCCGTGATTCAAGGCATACGCCAGCCGCTTGACGATGTGGTCGCGCAAGCCTTCGGTCAGATCGAAGTCGTCGCTGTGGATCTGGATCTGCATTTGATTTCCTCCATGGCCAACAAGTGGACGACTGGATTATGGGGATTGCCTTTGTTCGATACAAACAGATAATAATTGGCGCTATATTCGAGAAAAACGGATTAAGGAGCGACGCCATGCTGAACTTCAAGCATCTGCACTACTTCGCCAGCATCGCCCGCGAGGGCGGCATCATCCGCGCGGCCGAGCGCCTGCATCTGGCGCCGCAGACCCTCTCGGGCCAGCTTTCGCAATTCGAGGAACGGCTCGGCGTGGCGCTCTTCAACCGAACCGGGCGGCGGATGGAGCTGACCCCGGCCGGGAAGCTGGCCTTGTCCTACGCCGAGGAAATTTTCCAGACCGGCGCCGAACTGGAGGAAATGCTGCGTCAGGGCGGCGAGGAGCGCTTCGTCACCTTCCGTGTCGGCATCTCCGACGTGGTGCCCAAGTTCGTCGCCCATCGCCTGCTTGCGCCGGTTCTGGATCAGCCGGAGGCGGTGCGGCTGGTCTGTCAGGAGGACCGGCTCGAACGTCTGCTGGCCGAGATGGCGATCCATCGACTCGACATGGTGCTGGCCGACCGGCCGATGCCGCCCGGGACGGAAATCAAGGGCTACAGCCACCCGCTGGGAGAATCGGCGGTCGCCTTCGTGGCCGCGCCGGCGCTTGCCAGGAAGTTGAAAGGCCGATTCCCCGGAAACCTGGAAGGCGAACCGCTGCTCCTGCCCGGCAAGGACAGCGCGTTGCACGGCGCCCTGCCGCGCTGGCTGGAACGACAGGGCATCCGCATGCGGATCGTCGGCGAGTTCGACGACAGCGCCCTGATGAAGGCGTTCGGAGAAGGGGGAGCCGGCGTGTTCATCGCCGCCACGGCCAGCCTGCCCGACATCGTGGCGCACTACCGGGTCGAACAGATCGGGGCGACCGAGGAGATTCGCGAACGGTTCTTCCTGATTTCACCGGAACGGCGTCTGACGCATCCGGCGGCGCGCGCCGTCAGCGAACATGCCCGCGCCGGCCTGTTCGCCGCGGCAGGCTGAGTTAAGCCTTCAGATATCCCGTCGGTTACGGCGCGTACTGGCCGTCACCGTCATTCCCACTCACTCATCAACGAGAAGCTCAACATCTTGATTTCTCGCGCCTTTTCTTGACTGAATTTGCCGGATACCGCCAATAATACCATTATAAATCAACCTCTTGCCGTTGCCTGCTGCTGCCAGACTTTGCCAGGCGCTCGCCTGCAAATGCTATTTGAATACTGAGGGCCAGCGCTGCACCTACGCTCCCGTGAAGCGTTCGGCCAGCTCTTGGGCCTGCGCCGAGAACTTGCCAGGATTCTGCGCTGCAAGTTGCTCCAAGTTCCGAAGCTTCGATCCATACACGCTGCTTTCCAGCGACTACGATCCGGGGCCGTGCCAGTCCCTCGCCGACAACCCCAACTGCTCGATCGCCCAGAGCCAATGCGTCTCGACGACGCCGTCCTCGCCGTTGCCGCCGGGCATCGATCCGTCGCAGGTTGCACCCGATGGCTGCTACCAGAAGCAAGACACCTATGCCTGCTCCCGGCGCTGCGTTTCCACGATCTCACCCCGGTCGCCCCTTTCGAGATCTGGTTCGCCATTCCCAACAAGGCCTGGCACCCCGCGAGGAGGCCATAGCCGAGTCTATGGCCGTGGATTGGCGCCGGGCGCAGGCAGGCGCGCAGCGCCGCCTAATGGACAATCTGGGTTCAAGTAGCGCAACAAGATCGGGATCGATGTCGCCCAGGCGAGCTTCGGCTCGGCCGAGATTCCGCACGTCGAGGCGGCATTCCGGGCAGCGGTGCGGTGGAACCGGACGGCGCCATGACGATGCGGTTTCTCAGGGACCGATCGCCCAGAGTCGTCGGGGTGGACAAAATCGCATTGGCCATTTTTTTCATTTGAAATAGGCCTTGGCGATGTACTGGCTGAGCATGCGTTCGGTGTTGAAAAAAGAGCCGTTGAGCGCGATGGCGTTGCGCATCACCCCCGCATAGCGTTCCGCTTCGTGATTAAACATCGGCAGGATGATCGTCTCGAGCTTGTTGTAGAGGGACTGGGCATCCGCCGAGCGCCGGTCGTGGATTTCCGTGCCGCCGTCCTGGCCGATGGCCCAGCCGGTCACCCCTTCGATGCATCCTTCGACCCACCAGCCATCCAGCACGCTGAGGGAAGGCACGCCGTTGAGGGCGGCCTTCATGCCGCTGGTGCCGGATGCTTCGAGCGGCGGCTGCGGCGTGTTGAGCCAGAGGTCCACGCCCGCGACCAGGCTCTTGGCCAGGTCGATGCCGTAGTCTTCGAGATACGCGATCTTGATCTTGCCTTTCAGCGCCTCTTTGAGCTGGAAGATGCGCCGGATGATGTCCTTGCCGGGCTGGTCGTGCGGGTGGGCCTTGCCGGCGTAGACGATCTGGAAGGCGCCCGACCTCGTGGCGATGTCCGCGAGCCTTGCAGCGTCCTGGAGCAGCAGGTCGGCGCGCTTGTAGGCGGTGACGCGCCGGGCAAAACCGAGGGTGAAGACCTCGGGGTCCATGTCGACGTGCCGGGCGTGGTTCACGCGTTCGATCAGCTCGCGCTTCGCCTCGCCATGGGCCTGCCAGATCTCCCGGATGGGCAGGCTCAAGGCGTAGCGCAGGCTGGTATTGTCCTCGCGCCAGCCCGGGATGCGCCGGTCGAAGAGCGCGGCCATGGGCGGCGATGCCCAGGTGGCGGCGTGCACGCCGTTGGTGACGGAATCGATCTCGTATTCCTGGAGCATCTTCTGGGTCACCTTGCCGTGCCGCTTGGCCACCCCGTTGATGTAGTGGCTGTTGTCCGCGGCGAGCGTGGTCATGTCCAGCACGCCGTCGGGACAAATCTCCTTTTCGCATTCGGCGAAGGCGCCACCGTAGTCGGTGAGGACGCGGCGCACCCCATCCAGAGGGAATCGGTCGTGGCCGGCCGGCACGGGGGTGTGGGTGGTGAACACGCACAGGGGCTTGATCAGATGCATGAGCTCCGGCGTCACGACCTGGCGGATCGGTTCATAAGCCAGATCCCATGCCTGGCGCGCCAGCTCATGGGCGAGTTCCAGGGTGAGCAGGGCGGCATGGCCTTCGTTCATGTGGTAGCGCTGGATGTCGCGGTAGCCCAAGGCGCGCAGCATCCTCACGCCGCCGATGCCCAGGACGATCTCCTGGCACAGGCGGTAATGCGCGTCCCCGCCATAGAGTTCGTCCGTCAGCGCCTGGTCCCAGGCCGAGTTTTCCGGCAGCGCGGCGTCCAGGAAATAAACCGGCACGACATGGCCGTTGACGCCCTGCACCTCGCGCTTCCAGGCCCGCAGGGCGACGGCGCGCCCCTCGATCTCCACCGTGCAGCGCGGCGCCATCTCCTGCAACAGATCGGCCACCGGCCAGGAAGCGGGCGCTTCGGTCTGGGCGCCGCAGGCATCGAGTTTTTGGCGGAAGTAGCCCTTGCGGTAAAGCAGGCTCACCGCGATCATGGGGATGTCCATGTCCGCCGCGGATCGCACTGTGTCCCCTGCCAGGATGCCCAAGCCGCCGGCATAGGTCGGCAGGGCCTCCTCCAGTCCGATCTCCATTGTGAAATAGGCGACGTTCGCTTTGCCGTCCATGGTCATGGCCTCTTGAAAAAGCGGGGGCGCGGCGCCGGACGGTCAGCGCGCCGCCAGGCGTCTTGCGATTTCCGCGACATGCCGGCCCTGGAAGCGCGCGATGCCGAGCTCGTTGGCCGAGGGCATGCGGCTGCCGTCGCCGCCGGTGATTGTGCCGGCGCCGTAGGGCGAACCGCCAGTGAGCTCGTCGGTGCGCGTCTGCTCGCGGCAGGAATAGGGGACGCCGACGATCACCATGCCATGGTGCAGAAGCGTGGTATGGAAGGAGAGGATGGTGCTCTCCTGTCCGCCATGCTGGGTGGCGCTGGAAGCGAAGACGCTGCCGACCTTGCCGATCAGCCCGCCGTCCGCCCACAGCTTGCCCGTCTGGTCGAGGAAGTTGCGCATCTGCGCGGTCATGTTGCCGAACCGGGTCGGCGTGCCGAAGATGATCGCATCATAATCGACGAGTTCCTCCACGTCGGCGACCGGCGCGGGCTGGTCGAGCTTCACGCCGATGGCCCTGGCCTTGTCTTCCGGGATGGTCTCGGGGACCCGCTTGATGACGGACTCGGTGCCCGCCGCTTCGCGCGCGCCTTCGGCCACGGCCTGCGCCATCGCCTCGATATGCCCGTACATGCTGTAGTAGAGAACGAGAATCCTGGTCATGTCTGACTCCTTCGTCGGTCTGGATCGATCACGCCCGTGCGGCCGGGGGCGTTCCATGGGGCCTGCCGGCAACGGGGACCGGCGCGCGCCGGCCCTCCTCGGCCCCTCAGCCCCTCAGCCCCTCAGCCCGTCAGCCCTTCCGCCTCCAGCGCGGCCTGCACCGCCGGGCGCGCGGCCGTGCGCTCCAGATAGGCGGTGAGCGGTGGCCAGGGCAAAAGCTCGAGGCCGACGTATTTGCCCCAGCCCAGCACGGTAAAAAGATAGGCATCCGCCACCGTGAAGTCCTCGCCCATGAGGTAACTCTTGCCCGCGAGCTGCCCGCTCGTGTAGTCGAGGCGACTGGCGAGCTGGGATCGGACGATGTCCTTCCAGGCATCCGGCGTCTGGGGGTTGAACAAGACGCCGAATGCCTTGTGCAATTCGGTGGAAATGAAATTCAGCCACTGCATGAGGCGATAGCGTTCGAACGTGCCCGCCGGCGGGGCGAGGCGCTTTTCCGGCACGCGGTCGGCCAGATACTGGACGATGGCCGGGCCTTCGGTCAGCACCCGGCCGTCGTCGAGCGCCAGGGCTGGCACGTAGCCATTGGGGTTGACGGTCCTGTAATCGGCGCCGGTCTCGGTCTTGCCGGTGGCGAGATCGACCCGCTCCATGGTGAAGGCAAGGCCGCCCTCCCGCAGCACGATGTGGGGGGACAGCGAACAGGCGCCAGGGCTGAAATAGAGCTTCATGTTGTTCTCCTCGTTGGGTGGATGGACGATCGGTGGACTCCTCAACCGAACCGGAAGGCGCTTTGGAGAGCGACCAGGATGCGGTCTTCGAAGACTTTCACGCCGCGGTCGAGGCCGGCGGCGCCGGCGACCACATGCAGCGGCATCAGGTGCTCCTCGCGTGGCGCGGCCTCGCGGGCGCCGGGGGCGCGGTCCCATTCGGACAAACGGCGCTCGCGCTCGGCGGGATCGGGGTGGGCGACGGCTTCGCTCAGCCAGGCGTCGAAGTCGAGACCCTGCGCAGACATCTCCTGCCCGGCCATGGCGCGCCGCATCACACTCATGTTGTGGTAGGTGTTGCCCGAGCCGACGATGAGCACGCCTTCATCGCGCAAGGGCGCCAAGGCGCGTCCCGCCGCCAGATGGGCCGCAGGGTCGAGATCGGCGCGCAGACTCAGCTGCGCGCAGGGAATGTCGGCGGCGGGAAAGGCCAGCAGCAGCGGCACGAACACGCCATGATCGAAGCCGCGCCGGGCGTCGAAGCCGCACGCCAGACCGGCCGCCGCCAGGCGTCGCGCCACCTCTTCGGCCAGGTCCGGCGCGCCCGGCGCGGGCCAGGCCAGTTCGTAGGTATGCGGCGGAAAGCCGTGGTAGTCGAACAGCAACGGCGGCGCGGCCTGGCGCTGCGCCGTGAACTGCGGCGCCTCCCAGTGCGCCGAGATCACCAGCAGGGCGCGCGGCCGCTCGGGCAGCGTGGCCGGCAGCGCCTCCAGAAACCCGCGCAGCCGATTCCAGGCGTCGGGCGGGATCCAGTCCATGAAGAAACAGGGCCCGCCGCCGTGCGGGAGGAACAGTGCGGGCTGGCGCATCGAGGACAACGAGGCGTTCATTTGCGCTCATGTCTGCCGCACTCCAGCAGGTATCGCCGGGAAAGCCAGGCTCGCTGGCGGTGCGCAATCATGGTCAACTCCTGGTTACATTGAATTACTTGGTTCACTCTAGTAACCTTTGGCTCGTTCCACAAGAAGGCACTCGTCCCACCCATGGTTACATTGAGGGAACCATCGTGAATCCGCAAGACAACCGCGCAGGACACCTCCATCAAATACCTCTGCCGTCCCTGCCGCCGAATGGCCACGGGGCCTGTCCGGTGCGCGACGTGCTCGACCGTCTCGGCGACAAGTGGTCGACCCTGATCCTGGTGACCCTGGCCCATGGTCCGCAGCGCTTCAATGCCCTGGCCCGCTCGGTGCCCGACATCTCGCGCCGGATGCTGACCGAGACCCTGCGCCAGCTCGAGCGCGACGGTCTGGTCTGGCGCGAGGTCGCCCCTTCGACCCCGCCCGCCGTGGCCTACGGCCTGACGGCGCTGGGTACGTCGCTAATGCCGCCGCTCGCCGCCCTCATCGACTGGGCCGAACGCCACCAGCCGGCGATCGCCGCAGCCCGTGATCGATTCGACACCGGGCGGGTGGCTCCAGAGGAGGAAAGCCGACCCGCTTGAAAACGGGCGAATACACGGCTTGGGCGGGCAGACAGTGTCGCACCGCGCGCTGACGCGCGGCGCGTCATTCCTGGATCTGCGGTGGCGGCATGTGCTGCGGAGCTCGCAGCAGCGCGATCAGCGGGATGGCGATGAGGGTGATCCACATCATCAGCCGGAAATCCTGCAAATACGCCAGGGTGGCAGCCTGGCGGGTCACTTCGCCGTTGAGGGCGAGCAGCCCCTGGGGCGTGCTCAGATCGTAGGTGCCGCTTTCCACCGCCTGCCTGAGCGCCAGGCTGAACGGGTTGAGGTAATCGACGAAGGCGGCGTGGTTGATCTGCGTCCTTTGCGCGAGATAGGTGATGACCACCGAGATGCCGATGCTGCTGCCGATGTTACGCATCAGGCTGAACAGGGCCGTGCCCTCGTTGCGGTAGCGCGGCGCGAGGGTGGCGAAGGTGATGGTGGACAGCGGCACGAAGATGAAGCCAAGCCCCACCCCCTGGGTGATGCCGGTGCGCACGATATCCCAGCCCGTGATGTCGGTGGTGAAGCGGGTCATTTCCCACAGCGAGAGGCTGGTCAGCAACAGGCCCAGCAGGATCATGTAACGCGCGTCCACGCGGCCCGACAGCCGGCCCACCGTGATCATGGCGATCATGGTGCCCAGCCCGCGCGGCGCCAGCAGCAGGCCCACGTCGATCACCGGGTAGCCCATCAGGTGCTGCATGAAGGGCGGCAGCAGCGCCATGGTGGCGAGCAGGATGATGCCGACGAGGAAGATGAACAGCAGGCCGACGCTGAAATTGCGGTCGCGGAACAGCCCCGGCTCGATGAAGGGGTGCTCGTGGGTGAACATGTGGGCGAGGAAGAGGTAGAAGGCCAGCCCGGCGAGCACGGCCTCGATCACGATCTCGGGGCTGGCGAACCAGTCCAGTGACTCGCCCCGGTCCAGCATCATCTGCAGCGCCCCGATGGCGAGGCTCAGGAAGGCGAAGCCGAGCAGGTCGAAGCGGCGTGTGCCGTCGACGGGGGTCTCCTGCACATAGGCGGCGATGCCGAACCAGGCCAGCAGCCCGAACGGCAGGTTGATGTAGAACACCCAGCGCCAGTTGTAGTACTCGGTCAGCCAGCCGCCCAGCATCGGACCGAGGATCGGACCCACCATCACACCCACGCCCCACAGGGCCATGGCCGCGCCGTGGCGCTCGCGCGGGTAGCTGTCCAGCAGTACCGACTGGGACAACGGCACCAGGCTCGCGCCGAACACCCCCTGGAGCAGGCGGAACAGCACGATCTGGTCCAGGCTCTGGGCGGCACCGCAAAGCATGGAGACCGCCGTGAAACCCACCACCGACCAGATGAAGAGGCGCTTGCGGCCGAAGCGGGCGGAGAGAAAGCCGGTGAGCGGCATGAAGATGGCCGCCGCCACGATGTAGGAGGTGAGCACCCAGGAAATCTGGTCCTGGGTGGCGCCCATAGAGCCCTGCATGTGCGGCAGGGCAACGTTGGCGATGGTGGTGTCCAGGGCCTGGATGATGGTCGCCAGCATCACCGAGACGGTGACGAAGCCACGGTGGGGCGTCTGCCCGGTGCCTGCGCTCATGTCAGAGCGACAGGCCGAACAGGCGGCGGCCCGTGTCGATCTCCACCGTGGTGCTCAGCCCTGCGCGCAGCGGCGGCAGGCCCTGCCTCGCCTCCAGCCGGATGCGCACCGGCAGGCGCTGGGTAATCTTCACCCAGTTGCCGGTGGCGTTCTGCGCCGGGATCACGGAGAACTCGGCGCCGGTGGCCGGGCTCAGGCTTTCCACCACGCCCCGCCAGGCGACGTTCGGGTAGGTGTCGACATGGATGGCCACCGGCTGACCGGGATGCACGTAGGTGAGGTCGGTCTCCGTGAAGTTGGCCTCGACCCACGGCTCGCCGCTCACCACCAGCGCCATGGCGGTGCTGCCCGCCGCCACGTACTGGCCCGGCTTGGGCGGCTTGCCAACGGTGCCGGGCAGCGAGGCCCGCACCTCGGTGCGGGCCAGATCGAGCCTGGCCTGTTCCAGTTCCGCCAGGGCCGAAAGATAGGCCGGATGGCGTTCGACCGGGGCATCGACACCCCCGCCCAGGCTCGCGGCGATGCGTTTCAGATCCTGGTCCAGAGCCGTGATCTGCTGGGCAGCGAGGTCGGCCCCCTGCACGGCCTCATCGAGCCTGGCGGCGGAGATGAAGTTTTTCGCCGCCAGATCAGCCTGGCGCCGCTGTTCCCGGGCGGCGAAGGCGAGCCGGGTCCGGGCGATGGCGATTTCGGCCTGCTTTTCCCGGTAACTCGCCCTGAGCGCCGACAGATCGGTGCGCACTTGGGCCAGTCTCGCCTCGGCCTTCGCCAACGCCACACGAAAAGGCGCCGCGTCCAGCCGGAAAAGGAGTTGCCCGGCCTTGACCGTCTGGTTCTCCGCTACCGCCACTTCGAGGACAGTGCCCGAAACTTCTGCGCTGACCGGCACCTTGTCCGCCTTGACGTAGGCATTGTCGGTCTCGACGAAACGGCCGCCTGCGCCGGCCTTCAGATACACGGCCACCCCGGCCACGGCCACGAGCAGCGGGACAACGATCAGCAGTAGCACGCGCCTGCGCTGCCGGCCGTATGGGCGCGCAGCCGGTTCGCCGGAAAGGGGCGTCTGGCCCGGTGGGGCTGAATTCATGACAGATCTGCTCAAAAAAATCGCCCGGCTTCGACGCCGGGCAAGCCTGCCGCGCTTCCTGGGCGCGGCAGGCTATCGATATCGCTGCCTCATCCAGCCCGCGAAGACATCGCCGCCTCGCGCGGGGGCCGGCCTCGGTACGCTACGGGGCGTGGGGTGAGCCGGCGTTCCCTGCGTCCGCGCCTTGGTCTCCCGGCGTGGCCAGGGCCACCAGCAGGCTGCATGGCGCATGGGCGAGCAGCGAGGCGCCCGTGGACCCGCTCCACCAGCGGGCCAGCGCCCCCTGTTCGCGATGGCCGACCACGATCAGGTCCACGCCCATCTCCCGCGCCAGACGGCCGATCTCCTCCGCCGGATGGCCCTGGCGCAGGCAGGCCTGTACCGGCAGGCCTGCCTGGCGCAAATCCCGCGCGCCCTCGTCGAGCACGCGCTCCATCTCCTCATGCTCGCGCGCCGGCAGGTCCGATGGCGTCACCGCCTCCGCCAGGGCCACCCCGGGTTCGTGGGCGACGATCGCCAGCAGGATCACCTCCGCCCGGCACAGGCGCGCCAGATCGGCGCCTTGGCGCAAGGCCTCGTGGCCGGCGCGGGAGCCGTCATAGGCTAGCAGGATTCTTCGGTACATGGTTGCGCCCCTTGCGCGTATATCGGGGAAATCACAAATAGATAGCAATGCATTAATTAGCTCGCTATGATAATGGCCATCCACAAACTTGGCAACGGCATCGTCATCATGAGCAGACGGAAAATGCATGAAGCGTTCGGCATCCACCTTGGCCAGGTCGCCCGGCTGTGGCGCGCCGAAATCGATCGCCGGCTGTCGCCCCACGGGCTGACCGAGGCGCAGTGGCTGACCCTGCTCCACCTGTCCCGCCTCGCCGGGCCGGCCACCCAGAAACGGCTGGCTGCGGCCGCCGGGGTCCAGGAACCGACCATGGCGCGCATGCTCGATCGGCTGGAGGCCGATGGCCTCGTCACGCGCAGCCCGATCGAGGGCGACCGCCGGTCGAAATCGGTATGCCTGACCGCGAAGGCCGCGCCCGGCCTCGATCGCATCCGGAAGGTCACCGAGGCGCTGCGCGAGGAGTTGCTGGCCGACATCGAGGATGCCGACATCGATACCTGCCTGCGGGTGCTCGGGCGGCTTGCGGACAAGCTGCACGGCGCCACGCCAGGCGATCGCCGCGCTGAAAAGAACGGAAAGAAGACAGCATGAGCGAAGCCGTTTCCCCGGCGCGGGCGCGATGGCCCGTCCCCCGTTCCCCGCGCCTGTATGCCGGCGTGCTCGCCGGGGTGGCCGCACTGCTCGCGGCGGGATGGTGGATTTACCATCAAGTCAGTCATGTCCAGGTCGACGACGCGCGGGTGGCCAACGACATGGTCTCGATCAGCAGCCGTGTCGCCGGCTGGGCGACGCAGGTCCGGGTCATCGACGGGGATTCGGTCGCCAAGGGAAGCCTGCTGGTCGCGATCGACGAGCGCGACAGTCGCCTGCACATCCAGGAACTCGAAGCCAGGCTGGCCGGCATTCCGGCTCGACGCGAGGAGTTGCAGGCCCAGATCCGGATGATCGACCGGCGCACCGAGAGCGCCATCCGCGCGCAGAAAGCCGCCGTCCAGGCCGCCGCCGCCGACCGTGTCGCCGCCGAGACACGGGAAAATCTCGCCAGAACCGAAAACCGACGCGCCGAGGAACTCGCCCCGATCGGGGCGATGGACCGTGCGCAACTGGACCAGAGCCGCGCCGCGCTGGAGACGTCCCGACAGGAAGCCCGCCGCGCCAGCGCCAACCTGGACAACGCGCGGGCCGCCGTCGCCCAGGCCCAGGCCGAGCGTGAGCAGCTTGCCGTCCTCAAGCGTCAGCTGGCCGAGCTGGAGCCGCAGGAAGCCGAGCTGGACGCGCAGCTCGAACGCGCCCGGCTCGACCTGTTGGACCGCGCCATCGTCATGCCGTTCGACGGCGTGGTCGACAAGGTCTTCGTCGACGCCGGCGAGTACGTGTCCCCGGGACAGCGGCTGCTGCTCGTGCACGACCCCGCCCGGGTGCGCGTCGAGGCCAACGTCAAGGAGACCGACATCCGCTTCTTCCGTCCGGGCAAGAAGGTCGGCATCACCGTCGACGCCCTGCCGGGGCAGACTTTCGAGGGCAGCGTCGAGCGCGTGGGCAACGCCGCCACCAGCGAATTCGCCCTGCTGCCCAACCCGAACCCCAGCGGCAACTTCACCAAGATCACCCAGCGCCTGCCGGTGCGCATCGCCGTGAGGCAGCGCGACGGCCTGCTCAAGCCTGGCATGATGGTGGAAGTGGAGGCGCGCGCCGGTGACTGACGCGCCCCGGGCCGACGGCATCGAGGGCCTGTTCGCCCGCTATGGTCCCGCCTACCGCTGGCTCGCCACCGCCACGGTGATGACGGGCACCATCGCCACCGTGCTGAGCGCCACCATCGTCAACGTGGGGCTGCCGGACATCATGGGCGCGTTCGGCATGGGCCAGGACCAGGCGCAGCTCCTGTCCACCGGCTTTCTCGCCGCGATGACCGGCACCATGCTGTTGAACGCCTGGATGGTCGACACCTTCGGCCAGCGCACCACCTTCATGCTGGCGGTGGCCGTCTTCGTCGCGGCCTCGGTGATGGGCGGCCTCGCCCCGACCGAAGGCGTGCTGATCCTGGCCCGCATCCTGCAGGGGGCGGCCGCCGGCATCCTCCAGCCCCTGGCCATGCTGACGATCTTCCAGGTCTTTCCGCCCGAGCGGCGCGGCTCGGCCATGGGCATCTACGGCATCGGCGTGGTGCTCGCCCCCGCCCTGGGGCCGACCATCGGCGGGCTCATGGTCGACAACTTCAGCTGGCGCTACGTCTTCTTCATGGCCGTGCCGTTCTGCGTCCTCGGCCTGTTCGCGGCCGCGCTGTTCCTGCCCGGACGCGCCGCGTCGGGGCCGCCGCGCCGTTTCGACTGGATCGGCTTCGCCTTGATGTCGGTCTTTCTCGTCAGCCTGCTCAACGGCCTGTCCAACGGCCAGCGCCACGGCTGGCTGTCCGACACCATCCTGGCCGACTTCGCCGTCGCCTTCGCGGCCGGCACGGGGTTTCTCGCCTGGGAGCTGCACACCGCGATGCCCATGCTCAACCTCAAGCTGTTCTCGATCCGCGTCTACGCCGGCGCGGCCATCGTCGCCTTCATCTTCGGCGCCGGCATCTACGGCTCCACCTACCTCGTTCCCCTGTTCGTCCAGACCATCCAGGGCTACACGCCCACGCGTTCCGGCCTGCTCCTGATGCCGGCCGGCCTGGTCCTCGGCCTGGTCTTTCCCATCGCCGGCCGGCTCACCGACCGCACGCCCGCCCATGCCACCGTCATGTTCGGTCTGGCCGTCTTCGCCCTGTCGTCCTATCTGATGGCGGCGGCCGACACCAACACGCCCTTCTGGGTGTTCGCCGGGTGGATCGTGCTCGGCCGCATCGGCCTCGGCTTCATCATGCCCAGCCTGAACGCCGGCGCGCTGAGCGCGCTGCCGCCGCACTGGCTCGGCCAGGGCTCGGGCGCGATCAATTTCGTGCGCCAGCTGGGCGGCGCCTTCGGCGTGAACCTGCTCGCCATCCTCGTCGAACGGCGCTCCCAACTCTACGACCAGTCGTTCACCGCCGCACAGGACGCCGCCAACGGCGCCACGGCCGAGCTGCTGCGCGACCTCGCCGGACTGTACGCCCAGGCCGGCGTGCCGGAGTCGATCCGGCAGGCCGGCGCCTTCGACTACCTCGGCCGGATGATCGCCGCCCAGGGCAGCATGATGGGCTTCCGGGACGGTTTCCTGGTGGTCGCCGCGATGTTCCTGTTCGCCCTGCTGCCGGCCTGGCTGATGCGGCGGGGGCACGGGGCGCCGCCGTCGGCCGGCTAGCCGAATCGCCCGCGAGGACAGGCCGCAGCGACGGCTCATGGCGACATGTTCCCGCGCCTGTGCACCCGCTTGAACAGCTCGAACCACGCGACGCTGCCCGCCCCAACCGCCAGCGCGAGCAGCAGGTGGCCGGCCGCCACCGGCGCGAAGCGGAACAACTCGCGCAGCGCGGGCAGCTGCAGCACGAGTACCAGACACGCCGCCGCCGCGCCGGTCACCCACCACAGGGCGCGGTTGGGGCGGCGCAGGGAACCGAGGATGGTCTGCTCCCAGGAGCGGTTGGTGAAGATCAGCGCGATATTGGCGACGACCAGCGCGGTGAAGGCCAGCGCCCTGGCCGCGCCTTCGCCGAGCCCGCCGTGGAGCGCGATGCCGAACACTGCGAGGCACAGCGCCAGCACGCCCGCGCCCTGCAGCAGGCTGAGCGCGAGATTCCAGCCGCCGAACAGAGGCTCCGCGGGCGGGCGCGGCGGACGATGCATGACGTTCGTCTCCTCCGGTTCGGCCTCGAACACGATGGAGCACGCCGGGTCGATGATGATCTCGAGGAAGGCGATGTGCACCGGGAAGAACACCAGCGGCCAACCGAACAGCACCGGCAGCAGCGCCAGGCCCGCGATCGGCACGTGGATCGCCAGGATGTAGGCCATGGCCTTGCGCAGGTTGTCGTAGATGCGGCGGCCCAGACGCACCGCCTCGACGATGGACGCGAAGTCGTCGTCGAGCAGCACCAGCGAGGATGCCTCGCGCGCCACGTCGGTGCCGCGCCCGCCCATGGCGACGCCGATGTGCGCCGCCTTGAGCGCCGGGGCGTCGTTGACGCCGTCGCCGGTCATGGCGACCACTTCGCCATTGGCCTTGAAGGCGTTGACCAGTTTCAGCTTCTGGTCGGGCACGACGCGGGCGAAGACGTTCACGCCCGGCAGGCGGGCGCGCAGCTCGGCCTCGTTCAGTTCGTCCAGCTCGGCGCCGGTCATCACCCCGCCCGCGTCGAGGCCGGCCTCGCGCGCGATGGCCAGGGCCGTGCCGGGATAATCCCCCGTGATCATGACCACGCGGATGCCCGCGGCCTGGCATTCGGCGATGGCGGCGGGAACGGTGGGCCGCAGCGGGTCGGCGAGCGCGACCAGGCCCAGCAGCCGGAATGTGAAATCGTGCTGGACCGGCGGCCAGGTCTGGCCATTGAAGCGCGCGTCCGCCACGCCGAGCACGCGCAGCCCCTGCGCCGAAAGCGCTTCCACCTGCCGGGCCAGGACGGCGGCCTGCGCTTCGCCCAGGTGGCACAGGTCGGCGATCGCCTCCGGCGCGCCCTTGGCCGCGACGACGTATTCCTCGCCCCGCGTCGAGCGCCAGACATGGGAGATCGCACGCGTCTCCCGCGTCAGCGGGTACTCATGCACCAGCTGCCAGTCTTCATGCAGATGTTCGGTGCGGGCGAGATAGCGCTGGCCGAGGGCGCGCATGGCCTTCTCCATCGGGTCGAAGGGATCGACCTCGCTGGCCAGGATGCCGAACTCCAGCAGCTCGTGGAACGCCTCGGGCAGCGGCCTGCCGTCGCCCTCCTCCGGCACGCGGAACAGCTCGCCGGCGGCGGCGAGGGTATGCACCGCCATGCGGTTCTGCGTCAGGGTGCCGGTCTTGTCCACGCACAGCACCGTGGCCGAGCCCAGCGTCTCGATGGCCGGCACACGCCGGGTGAGCACCCGCCGCCGCGAGATGCGCCAGGCGCCCAGGGCCAGGAAGACCGTCAGAACCACCGGAAACTCCTCCGGCAGCGTCGCCATGGCCAGGGTGATGCCGGCGAGCAGGCCCGCGAGCCAGTCGCCGCGCGTGAACCCGTAGACGACGACCAGCACGGCGCACAGGCTCAACCCGACCACGGCGAGGGTGCGCACCAGCCGGCGGGTCTGCTTTTGCAGCGGCGTCGCCTCGGGCGTGAGCGTCTGCAGCGCCTTGCCGATGCGCCCGATCTCGCTGCGCGGGCCGGTGGCGAGCACCTCGGCGATCGCCGTGCCCTGCACGACCAGGGTGCCGGAATACACGCAGGGCTGGCCCTCGCCGCCGGGGCGCACGGCCGCATCTCCCCCGTGCCAGGCCGTCTTGCTCACCGGCACCGACTCGCCGGTGAGCAGCGACTCGTCGAGCTTGAGATTGCGCTGCGCCAGCACGGCGGCGTCCGCCGGCACGCGATCGCCCTCCGCCAGCACCAGCATGTCGCCGCGCACCACCTCGCGCCCCGCGATGCGCCGCTGCCCGCCGTCGCGCACCACCAGCGCGCGCGGGCTGGTCAGGTCGCGCAGGGCTTCCAGGACGCGCTCGGTGCGCTGCTCCTGGTAGAGGGTGATGCCCATCACCACCACGACGAAACTCAGCAGGACGGCGGCCTCGCCCACGTCGCCGAGCAGGAAATAGATGGCGCCCGCCGCCATCAGCAGCAGGAACATGGGCTCGCGCGTCACCTCCAGGCCGATGGCGAAAATCGTGCGATGGCGCGCGCCGGGCAGTTCGTTGTAGCCCTCGGCGGAGAGGCGCGCCGCCGCCTCGGCCTGGGAGAGACCCTCGACGTCACGCCAGTCGGGTTGATCGGGATGTATCACGCGTCGTGCCCTTCAGTAGGAGGGGGTCATGAGCCAGGGGCCAAAATCGTGGGACCGGTCAGTCATACTTGTATGTGAACGTCAACGAGCCATAGCGGACACCCTTTTCCTGCGTCTCGAAACGTTTGCTTTCCAGGTTCCAGCCGAAAAGGCGCCTTGACCAATCCGGGTCCTGTCAGCATTCCCGTTCCCCGCGTCACAGCAGCCGCCGGAAGCGCCAGGCGGCGAAGCCGAACATGAGCGAACCCAGCACGACGATGCCCAGAATGTCGTGCCAGACATAGGCGAGGCCGTTGCCCTTGAACAGCACCTGGTAGCCGAAGTCGATGTAGTAGCGCATGGGCGAGATCAGGGTGGCGTAGCGCATCCACGGCGCCATGCTCTCCGGCGGCGTGGTGGCGCCAGAGAGGAACAGCATGGGAAACAGGATCAGGAACAGCATCATCGCCGCCTGGGCGAGGCTGCGCGCGAAGACCGCCACCGCCAGTCCCAGGCTGGCCACGGAGAAGGTGTAGAGCACCGAGACGCCGTAGAACAACAGCAGGCTGCCGCGCAGCGGGGTGTGAAACACGCCCTGCACGATCCCGACCAGCGCCAGGAGCGACAGCCCCAGCACCATGACCAGCGTGGGCAGGATCTTGGCGAGAAAGAGTTCCGCTGGCCGCAGCGGACTCACCAGCAGCTGCTCCAGCGTGCCCTGCTCCTTCTCGCGCACCATGGCCGCGGCGGTGAGCAGCATGGACAGCATGGTGATCATGTTGAGCATCTCCAGCAGGCTGGAGAACCACGCCGAGGTGATGTTGGGGTTGTAGGCCACGCGCACGCGGGCATCCACCTGGGGCAGCCGCGCCAGCGCCCGCTCGGCCGGCCCGGCGCGCCGTTCCAGCAGTTCGATGGCGTACTCGCCGGCCAGCCGCGCGATGTGGCCACCGGCCAGGGTGGCCATCTGCGACTGGGTACCGTCCTGGATGACCTGGAAACGGCCCTGGCCTTCGCGGACCAAGCGGCCGAAATCGGGCGGGATGACCACCGCGAGGCTGGCACGGCCGCCGTCCAGGGCCGCCACCAGGGCGGGGTCGCTGTCCACGTGCCCGACGACGCGGAAATACGGCGGCCGCAGGCGATGGATGAGTTCCCGCGACTCGTCGCTGCGGGATAGGTCGAGCACCGCCACCGGATAGTTGTTGAGATCCATGCTGACCGCGCGGCCGGCGATGAAGATGGCACCGGTGAAGCCCCACAGCAGGATGAACAGGATCGCCGCGTCGGAGAAGAGCTGGCGGAACTCCTTGCGCGCCATGGCGGCGATGCGCTGCCACATCAGACCATCCTCCGCGCCGCCGGGACGAGCACCCAGGCCTGGAGCGCCGCCGCCGCGGCGAGCGCGACCAGCGCCGCGCAGAGAAAGGCCGGGGCCGCGCCGAAGAACTGCCAGACCAGGCCGAAGGCGAGTCCGCCGGGGATGGCGGCGAGCCCCAGGATCATGTTGTACCAGCCGAAGGCGGTGCCGCTCGCCTCGGCCGCGGCGAGGTCGGCCACCACGGCGCGCTCCGCCCCTTCCGACAGGCCGATCAGCAGGCCATAGGCCGGTGCCGCCCACCACAGCGCGGCCGCCGAGGACACGGCGGCCAGCGCCAGGAATCCCGCCGCGTAGGCAATCCAGCCCCGGATCACGAAACGCCGCCGTCCGACCCGGTCGGCCCAGCGGCCGCCGCGCGCGGCGGCCAGCGATTTGGCCAGGCTGAACGCGGCCCAGAGCAGCAGGAGTTCCACCACGGTCATGCCCAGTTCGTGCCCGCGCAGGACGACGAAGGTCTCCGAGGCGCGCGCCAGGCCGAAGCCCGCCAGCACCATCAGGAAGCGCCGCATGGCGGGCGGCAGCCCGGTCCAGACCAGGGGCGGGGACGTGGCGGGTGCGCGGCGCGCCGGCTCGCGCACCCCGAAGGCGATCAGCAGCACGGCCGCCAGCCCCGGCAGGGCCGAGAGCAGGATGACGTGCTGCAGATCGATGTCGCCCCAGGCCAGCATGGCGGCGGCCAGCAGGCTGCCGGCCATGGCGCCGCCGTTGTCCAGACCGCGCTGCAGGCCGTAGGCGCGTCCGCGCAGGGTTTCGGGGGTGGCGTCGGCCACCAGGGCGTCACGGGGCGCGGTGCGCAGGCCCTTGCCCACCCGGTCCGTGGCGCGCAGCGCCAAGAGCCCGGCCCAATGGCCCGCCAGGCCGAACAGCGGGCGCACCAGGTTGGACAGCCCATAACCCAGCACGACCAGCCCCTTGCGGCGGCCGAGCCGGTCGGAAAGCCGCCCCGACCAGAGCCGCAGCAGGCTCGCCAGGGCATCGGCGACGCCTTCCACCAGGCCGAGCGCCACCGGCCCCGCCCCGAGCACGGCCGCCAGCAGGACGGGGACCAGGGGCGTCACCATCTCCGAGGCCAGGTCGTTGCAGAAGCTGACCAGGCCCAGCACCACCACGGCGCGCGGCAGGGTCTCCCGTGCGGTCATCAGCCTATCCTCTTCCTGAGCAGCAGCCAGGCGAGCCCGTAGACCGCCAGCGTGTAGGCGGCCAGCGCCGAAATCTGCGGCCAGTAGTAGGCGAAGCCCAGCCCCTTCATGTAGCTGCCGCGCACCAGCTCCATGAAATAGGTGGCGGGGATGAGCCGGGCGATGAACTGGCCGCCGGCGTCCATGCTCGCCACCGGCGTGATGAAGCCGGAGTAGTTGAAGGCCGGGGTGACCGTGGCCAGGAAGGTCAGGATCATGGCGGCCAGCTGGGTGCGCACGAGGATGGAAAACAGCAGCCCGATGCCGATGGTGCACACCGCGTAGAGCAGCGCCGAAAGGGACAGCACGGCCACGCTGCCGACGAAGCGCACCTGGAACACGAACAGGCTGGCCGCGAAGATGAGCAGGTAATCCAGGTAGGCCACGGCGAGATAGGGGGCGACCTTGCCGGCGATGATCTCCCAGCGCCGCGCCGGCGAGGCGTAGTAGTTGAAGATGGTGCCCGACTCGGTCTCCCGCGCCACCAGGAGCGCCCCCATGATGGCCGGGAACAGCATCAGGATCAGCACCAAGAGGCCCGGCACGATGGTGTTCTTGCTCTCCAGCGAGGGGTTGTACCAGACCGAGGTGTCCATCGCCACCGGCAGCACGCCGGCGCTCCCCATGCCCTGCCGGGCGAGGTGGTCGGCGAGCAGGCGCCCGTTGTAGAGGGCGTTGATCGCCGCGACGTAGCCGGAGATCACCGCCGCGCGGGTGGGAAACGAGCCGTCCACCGTGACCCCCACGTTCACCGGGCGGCCGCTGGTGAGGTCGCGCCCGAAGCCGGTCGGGATCTCGATGATCACCCGGGCGCGGCCGGAGCGCAGCCAGCGCGCCTCCTCGCGCGGGTCGTCGGTGACGCCGCGCAGGGTGAAGTATTCGGAATGGTAGAAGGCGTCCATGTAGTCCCGGCTCATGGGCGTCTTGTCGCGATCCACGAAGACGAGCGGCAGGTTCTTGACGTCCAGCGAGAGGCCGAAGCCGAAGAGCACGAGCATGAGCATGGGGATGACGAAGGTCAGGGCGAGATAGACCGGGTCGCGCAGGAGCTCCCGGCCTTCCTTGCGGAAGATGGCGAAGAACCGCTCAAGCATGGTTGCGCTCCATGAAGCAGACGAAGGCCTCTTCCATGGTCGGCGCCTTTTGTCCGAACTCGGCCTCGATGCCGGCCTCCTCCAGCAACCGCCGGGCGCGCAGCAGATCGGCCTCGGCCTCCAGGCTCTGCCACTGGATGCGCCGGCCGTAGAGCATGGCGCCGGGGAAGGCCGGATGCAGCCGCTGGAAAGCCTCGGCGAAGTCGCGGGCGAACACCGAGACCACCGGGCCGGCGAGCGCTTCGGCCTTCTGCTTGATCTCTCCCGGGCTGCCCTCGGCGATCAGCCTTCCCTGCTGCATGAGGCCGAGGCGATGGCAGTGTTCCGCCTCGTCCATGTAATGGGTGGACACCAGCACCGTCACGCCCGAGGCGGCGAGCCCATGCACCAGTTCCCAGAACTGGCGGCGCATGAGGGGGTCCACCCCGGAGGTCGGCTCGTCCAGGAACAGCACGTCCGGTTCGTGCAGCAGCGCGCAGGCGAGCGCCAGCCGCTGCCTCAGCCCCAGGGGCAGCGACCCGGTCCGGCGCTCGGCGTAGTCCGCCAGCTCCAAGCGCTCCAGCAATTCCCGTCCACGGGCTTGCAGGCGCGCCGCCTCCAGGCCGTAGATCCCGCCGTAGAGGCGCAGGTTTTCCCAGACCCCGATGTCCCGATAGAGCGAGAAGCGCTGCGACATGTAGCCGGTGCGGCCCTTGAGCGCCACATGCTCGCGGGCCACGTCCAGGCCGGCCACGCGGGCACTGCCACCGGTTGGCCGCTGCAGGCCGCACAGCATGCGGATCAGGGTCGTCTTGCCGGCGCCGTTGGGGCCGAGCAGGCCGTAGATCTCGCCCTGGCCGATGTCCAGGTCGACGGCATCCACCGCCGTGAAGCTGTCGAAGCGGCAGGTGAGGCCGCTCGCCACCACGGCCGAGGCAACGGCGGCGGCGCGGGACCGGCTCGGGGCCAGCCCGACCCGCTGCGCGGGCCGGGCGGCGGCGAGATGGCGCACGAACACATCTTCCAGGCCCGGGACCGCCGGATCGGCGCGGGCATCGCGCAACCCCGCGGCCTCGAGCAGGCGCGAGGGGTCGGTGTCCGGGCGCAGCAGCAGGTGCACCGCCTGGCCGAAGACCGCCGCGCTCTCCACCTCGGGCCGGCCGGCGAGCGCCTCCAACGCGCGCTCGGTCTCCACTGCGGGGACGACGAACAGCCGGCCGGCGAGCTCGCGGGTCAGCCCTTCGGGCGAGCCCTCGGCGACGATGCCGCCCTCGTGCATCAACGCCACCCGGCGGCAGCGCTCCGCCTCGTCCATGTAGGCGGTGGTCAGCAGCACCGTGGTGCCGCGGCGGGTGACGAGGTCGTGGATGATGGTCCAGAAGTCGCGCCGCGAAAGGGGGTCCACGCCGGTGGTCGGCTCGTCCAGGAGNNCCGCCGGAGAGCTTGCCCGCCGGGCGGTCGAGGAAGGGCGCGAGCCGCGTCATCGCCAGCAGGCGGTCGCGGTTCTCCCGGTACTGCGCCGCCGGCACCCGCCGCAGGTCGCGGAAGAACTCGATGTTCTCCTGTACCGTGAGCGTGTCGTAGAGGTTCAGCCCGATGCCTTGGGGCATGAAGCCGATGATCGCCTTCACCGCCTCGGGATCGGCCAAGGCGTCGATCCCGCCCACCCAAGCCCGGCCGCCGTCGCAGGAAAGCACCCCGGCCAAGATCTGCAGGATGCTGGTCTTGCCGGCGCCGTCGGGGCCCACCAGGCCGAGGACCTGCCCCTTGCGCGCCTCGAAGCCGACGCCGCGCACGGCCTCGACCTTGCCGCGGCGGTAGCGCTTCACCAAGCCCTCGACGCGGATGGGCGTCGCCTCCCCGTTCGCCACGGGGGGCGAAGATGCGAGGGGTTGGGCGGCGCGGCTCATCCCGCTTCCCCCGCCTTGACGTGCCGGCCGCGTCTCAGCCACGCCCAGGCTGCGGCGAGGGCGGCATAGTTGAGCGCCAGGGCCCAGGGGACGGCCCAGGAAACGCCGTCGAAGGTCCACTCTGACACCGGCCACAGGAAGGGCGTGGGATAGAAGCTGCGCGCGTGGGTGGGGATGTCGAGCAGGATATGCAACCCCCAGCCGCCCATCTCCCAATGGGGCCGGCCTCGCCAGACCCAGGTGGCGGCGAAGACGGCCGCGAAGATCACGGCGCTGTGGCCGAGGCGGTAGAGCGCCGAGGTCAGCCGGAAGACCGGATGGCCGTCCCAGGGCGGGCGCGCCATGGACTCGGGGTCGGCGAACTGCGCCCAGGTCAGCCCGCCCTGGGCGAGGCCGAGGAGGAGGAAGGCAAACAGGGGGCCGAAGGCCACGAGGTCGGGCGCGACGCCCCATGCGACGGCCGCCCGGACGCGGACCGGCCGCCCGGCCCGCCGCAAGGCCTGTGCCGCCGCCCCCGCCCACAGGCCGTGCGCCAGGATGTCCATGACCTCGCTCAGCGCCCCGGCCAAGGCGCATCGGGGGCGATGCGGATCACGCCGTCCGCCGGCATACCGGGCTTGAGCACGCCGCCCGGGTTTTCCTGGATCGACAGCTCCACGGCGAACACCAGCTTGACCCGCTCCTCCCGTGTTTCCACGTTCTTGGGGGTGAACTCGGCCTGGCTCGCCACCTTGGAAACCCGGGCCGGAAAGGCACGCCCGGGATAGGCGTCGACGAAGATGCGCGCCTCCTGCCCCAGCGCGATCTTGCCGATGTCCGGCTCGGGCACGTAGATCTTGAGGTAGAGCCGGTTCAGATCCACCAGCGAGAACAGCGGCGTGCCGATGCCGACCCGCTCGCCGGGTTCCACGTTGCGCGTCAGCACGACGCCGGCGAGCGGGCTCCTCACCTCGAAGTCCTGGACGAAGCCGCGCTGTTCGATGGCCTTCGCCTCGGCCTGGGCCGCCTGCCGGGCCAAGGCGTCGCGCTCGGCGCGCAGGACCGGCACCTGCTGGCGGCCGAGGCGCGCCAGTTCGAGCTGCTCGCGGGCGTGGTCGCTCCCCGCCTCGGCCTCCTCCAGGGCCCGGCGCTCGGCGGCCGCCTTCAGGGCCGCCGCCTCGGCGGCCTGCTCGGACAGGAAGCGCTTGTCGACGAGCTCGCGCGCGCGTTCGGCATCCCTGGCCGCCTGGGCGGCCGTGGTCTGCGCCCGCTCCGCCCGGGCCCGGGCCTGACGCAGGCCGGCCTCCGCCTGCGCCACCTGGCGGCCGACCTGCGAATCCACGAGCGCGAGATTGCGATCCGCGGCCGCCAGGCGGCGGGCCAGCGCCGCCTGGTTCTCCTCTTCCGCCTGCAGGCGCGCCCGGATCGCGGGATCGTCGAGTACCGCGAGCACGGCGCCGTCCGCCACCGCCTGGCCTTCCTCGGCGCGCAGCTGCGCCACCGTGCCGGTGCTGCGCGGCGTCACCAGGGTGATGCGGCCCTCGATGCGGCCGCTGGACTCGTAGAGCCCGGTCTCGGCTGGCGGACGCAGAACCAGCCAGGCGATCCCGCCGAGGATCAGGACCGTCAGGGCAGCCGCGGCAATCATCGCAATGGTCTTCTTGGTCATTTTGGTTCTTTTCGTCACTTATGGGCCGGTTGCCATGCAGGCCTTATATGGCCGGCGCGCCGGGAGCACGCCGGCCAGCCTTCTAGCGCCAGTGCCTCGCCGGGCTAGTCTTTCTCCTGAACGGCCGCCGCCTCGCCGAGATCCCGCTCGGCTTCCAGCCAGTCCTCCAGGTCGTTGCCGGGGGCGAACCCCCGCCGCTCGGCCCGGAAATAGGCGGCGACGGCGATCATCTCCGCGCGTCCCGCCTCGGCCGGTTCGGCGGCCGCCGGCGTTTGTGCCTGTTCGGCGGCAGCAGTTGCCTTCTTGCCTTGTGTTGCCATGACAGTTCTCCTTTCGACTCAGATTACACCAAGCCCGGGGCGGGCCATCCCCTCCTGGAAGCTGCCCGGTTGCCCCCGGCAACTCCCACGAGCCTTCATGTCGATGGCTCACGCCGCGGGTCGCCCCGCGGCCGCAAACCATCGAGCATCAAACCCATGCCGGCTTCGAAATACCGTTCGGCATCGAGCGGCTCGTCATCGAACGCCCCCAGGGACTCCTGCCAGACGAAGAACCAAACCAGGGGGGCGATCAGCAGCGCCGAGCCGTAACAAGGATCGATGCGACGAAATGCGCCCTCGGCCGCGCCCTTGCTCAACACGCGGCGCAAGTCTTGATGTACCGGCTCGGATTGTTTGGACACGGTTTTGCAACTCAGGCCGCCTTTCGCATGGCATAAGCCTGACGGGCTTCGAAGGGTGACATGAAGCCCAGTTTTTCGAGACGCCAATGGCGATTGTAGCGATCTTTGAACGCGGTGACGGCGACGCGCACCTCTTCGACGTTCTTGAAGATACGGCCGTGGATCGCCTGTTCCTTCAGCGTCCGGTTGAAGCGCTCGGCGACGCCGTTGGT
>DDXW01000072.1 GCA_002347285.1 Rhodocyclaceae bacterium UBA2250
CATTGGGTGCTCGACGTCACCTTCCGCGAGGACGACTGCCGCGCGCGCAAAGGCCATGCACCGCAGAATCTGTCGGCCCTGCGCAAGTTCGCCCTGTCGCTCTTGCGTCAGGACCAACAGTATCCCAAGCGCAGCCTGCGCGGGCGGCGCAAAACCGCCGACCGCCTTCCCAACTATCGCGCCTCATTGCTCGGCCTGACGCCCCTGGGCTAAATGCGATTGCCCTGAATCAAGGTGGATCGCAAGGTCAGCGCGCTTGAGCCACCTCGACCGACAGCAGCGCGGTCATGTTGATGATGCGCCGCACGGTCGCGGTCGGGGTCAGGATATGCACCGGCCGCGCCGCGCCGAGCAGCAGCGGGCCGACCGTGACGCCATCGCCGGCGGCGGTCTTCAGCAGGTTGAAGGCGATGTTGGCGGCGTCGAGCGTCGGCATCACCAGCAGGTTGGCCGGGCCGCTCAGGTTGGCGTTCGGGAAGACCTGCTTGCGGATGTCCGGATCGAGCGCCGCGTCGCCGTGCATCTCACCTTCGACTTCCAGGTCCGGTGCCTGCGCCCGCAGCAAACCGAGCGCGGCGCGCATCTTCCGCGCGGTCGGGGTGTCTTCCGTGCCGAAGCTCGAGTGCGACAGCAGCGCCGCTTTCGGCGCGATGCCGAAGCGGCGCATTTCCTCGGCGGCGAGGCGGGTCATCTCGGCGAGCTGCTCGGCGGTCGGGTCGTAATTGACGTAGGTATCGCCGATGAACAGCGTGCGCTGCGGCAGGATCAGCATGTTCATCGCGTAGAAATGCTCGATGCCGGGCTTCCTGCCGATCACCTCGGCGATATAGCGCAGATGCAGGGAGTGCTTGCCGAAGGTGCCGCACAGCATGCCATCGGCGTAGTTGTGGCGCACCAGCATCGCGCCGATCAGCGTCGTGCGCCGGCGCATCTCCCGTTTCGCGTACTCGACGCCGATGCCCTTGCGGCAGGTCAGGTCGTAGTAGTCCTGCCAGAGTTCCTTGTAGCGCGGGTCCGAGTCCGGATTGACGAGCTCGAAGTCCGCGCCGGGCCGCACGCGCAGGCCGTGGCGCACCAGCCGCTGCTCGATCACCTCGGGGCGGCCGATCACGATCGGGCGCGCCACTCCCTCGTCGCAGACTGTCTGCAGCGCGCGCAGCATGCGCTCGTCCTCGCCTTCGCAGAAGACGATGCGCGCCGGCTTCTGCTTGGCGGCCGTGAATACCGGCTTCATGACGTTGCCGGAGTGATAGACGAATTCGTTGAGCTGCTGGCGGTAGGCCGCCAGGTCGGCGATCGGGCGGGCCGCCACGCCCGAATCCATCGCCGCCTGGGCGACCGCCGGCGCCACCTTGAGGATCAGGCGCGGATCGAAGGGCTTGGGGATCAGGTACTCGCGACCGAAACTCAGGTTCGCGTCGCCGTAGGCCGCCGCCACCACCTCGGACTGCTCGGCGTGCGCCAGCTCGGCGATCGCCTTCACCGCGGCGATCTTCATCGGCTCGTTGATCGTCGTCGCGCCGACATCGAGCGCGCCGCGGAACATGTAGGGGAAGCACAGCACGTTGTTGACCTGGTTCGGATAGTCCGAGCGGCCGGTGCCGATGATGCAGTCGGGGCGCACCCGCTGCGCGTCCTCGGGCAGGATCTCCGGATCGGGGTTGGCCATCGCCAGGATGATCGGGTTCTCGGCCATGCCGGCGACCATCTCCGGCTTGAGCACGCCGCCGGTGGACAGACCGAGGAAGATGTCGGCGCCGGGCATCACGTCGGCGAGGCTGCGCGCCTCGGTGTCCTGGGCGTAGCGCTGCTTCGATTCGTCGAGATTCTGCCGGCCGGCATGGATCACGCCCTTGCTGTCGCATACGTATACATTCTTGCGGTCGACGCCGAGGCTGACGATCAGATCGAGGCAGGCGATCGCCGCCGCGCCGGCGCCGGAGCAGACCAGCTTGACCTTGCCGATGTCCTTGCCGACGACGCGCAGGCCGTTGAGGACGGCGGCGGCGGAGATGATCGCCGTGCCGTGCTGGTCGTCGTGGAACACCGGGATGCGCAACCGCTCGCGCAGCTTGCGCTCGACGGTGAAGCACTCCGGCGCCTTGATGTCCTCGAGGTTGATGCCGCCGAAGGTCGGCTCGAGCGCGGCGATGATGTCGACGAGCTTGTCCGGGTCGTGCTCGGCGATCTCGATGTCGAAGACGTCGATGCCGGCGAACTTCTTGAACAGCACGCCCTTGCCTTCCATGACGGGCTTGCCGGCGAGCGGGCCGATGTCGCCGAGGCCGAGGACGGCCGTGCCGTTGCTGACGACGGCGACGAGGTTCTGGCGCGAGGTATACAGGGCGGCGGTGCCGGGGTCGCGCTCGATCTCCTCGCAGGCGGCGGCAACGCCGGGCGAATAGGCGAGCGACAAATCCGCCTGGTTCGTCAGCGCCTTGGTCGGCGTGACGGCGATCTTGCCGGGACGCGGCAGGCGGTGGTAGTCGAGCGCGGCGCGGCGCAAGGTGTCGTCCATCGGGATTCCTTTCATTATGGTTGTGCGCGCTATTATCCCGCAGCCCGCGCTATGGCAGAATCCAAGCCTTTCCGCCGCCCTGTCAGCACCGACTTTTCAAACGGAGAAAGCCATGAGCCAAGCCCCCGACTATATTCGTCACGCAAAACTGAAAGCCTGGGTCGAGGAAGTCGCCGCCCTGACCGAACCCGCGCGCATCGTCTGGTGCGACGGCTCGCAGGAGGAATACGACCGGCTGTGCGCCGAGATGGTCGCCGCTGGCACCTTCGTCAAGCTGAATCCGGCCAAGCGGCCGAATTCCTATCTCGCCTGCTCCGACCCTTCCGACGTCGCGCGTGTCGAGGACCGCACCTACATCTGCTCCGAGAAGCAGGAGGACGCCGGCCCGACCAACAACTGGGAAGACCCGGCGAAGATGAAGGCGACGCTCACCGGCCTCTTCAAGGGCAGCATGCGCGGCCGCACGATGTACGTGATCCCCTTCAGCATGGGGCCGCTCGGCTCGCCGATCGCGCAGATCGGCATCGAAATCACCGATTCGCCCTACGTCGTGGTCAACATGCGCACCATGACGCGCATGGGCAGGGCCGTCTACGACGTGCTCGGCGCCGACGGCTTCTTCGTGTCCTGTCTGCACTCGGTCGGCGCACCGCTGGCACCGGGACAGCAGGACGTGAAGTGGCCCTGCAACCCGACCACCAAGTACATCGTGCATTTCCCCGAGACGCGCGAGATCTGGTCCTACGGCTCGGGCTACGGCGGCAACGCGCTGCTCGGCAAGAAGTGCCTGGCGTTGCGCATCGCCTCGACGATGGCGCGCGACGAAGGCTGGCTGGCCGAGCATATGTTGATCTTGGGCGTCGAATCGCCGCAGGGCGAGAAGACCTACGTCGCCGCCGCCTTCCCCTCGGCCTGCGGCAAGACCAACTTCGCGATGCTGATCCCGCCGCAGTCGTTCAACGGCTGGAAGATCTACACGGTCGGCGACGACATCGCCTGGATCAAGCCGGGCAAGGACGGTCGTTTCTACGCGATCAATCCGGAAGCCGGCTACTTCGGCGTCGCGCCCGGCACGAGCGAGAAGACCAACTACAACGCGATGGCGACGCTCAAGGAGAACATCATCTACACCAACGTCGCGCTGACCGACGACGGCGACGTCTGGTGGGAGGGCATGGGACCGGCGCCCGCGCACTGCATCGACTGGCAGGGCAAGGACTGGACGCCGGAAGACGGCAAGGCCGGCAGGAAAGCCGCCCACCCCAACGCGCGCTTCACCGCGCCGGCTTACCAGTGCCCCTCGATCGACCCGAACTGGGAAAGCTCCGCCGGCGTGCCTATCTCGGCCTTCATCTTCGGCGGCCGCCGCGCCACGACGGTTCCGCTCGTCTACGAAGCCTTCAACTGGAGCTTCGGCGTCTATATGGCGGCGACGCTCGGCTCGGAAACCACGGCGGCCGCCTTCGGCCAGCAAGGCGTGGTGCGCCGCGACCCGTTCGCGATGCTGCCGTTCTGCGGCTACCACATGGGCGATTATTTCAATCACTGGCTGCACATGGGCCACGTCGTCGAGCACACGCCGAAGATCTTCTGCGTGAACTGGTTCCGCATGGACGACCAGGGAAATTTCATGTGGCCGGGCTTCGGCGAGAACATGCGCGTGCTCAAGTGGATCGTCGACCGTGTCCGCGGCCGCGTCGCGTCGCGCGAGACGGTGCTCGGCTGGATGCCGCGCTTCGAGGACATCGACTGGAGCGGTCTCGACGTCGGCAAGGCCGAGTTCGAGGCACTGACGCAGATCGACGCCGACGCATGGAAGCAGGAACTGGCCGGCCACAAGGAGTGGTTCGACAAGATGGGCGAGAAGCTGCCGAAGCAGCTCGCCCTCAAGCGCGATCTGTTCGAACTGGCGCTGATCGACTGAAGATTCGGCGCTGGCGGAGCGGCGGATGCGCGGCGCGGCACGCATGGAAGGGATCGCGCCCTTCCATGTGATGGAGCTGATGGCCAAGGCCCAGGCACTCGAGGCGCAGGGCCGCGACATCGTCCATATGGAGGTCGGCGAGCCCGACTTCCCGACTCCCGAATCGATCGTCGCAGCGGCGCAGTGCTTCCTCGCCGGCGGCCATGTGCACTACACGTCGGCGCCGGGATTGCCGCAACTGCGTGACGCGATCGCCGGCTGGTACCGCATGCGCTACGGCATCGACGTCGCCCCGCAGCGCGTCGTCGTCACCGCCGGCGCATCGGGCGCCCTGCTGCTGGCGCTCGGTGCGCTCGTCACGCCGGGCGACGAGTGGCTGCTGACCGATCCGGGCTACCCGTGCAACCGCCATTTCGTGCGCTTCTGCGAGGGCGTGCCGCGCCTGCTCCCCGTCGCTGCGGACACCGACTATCAGCCGACCGCCGAGATGATCGGCGCCGCCTGGACAACCGCGACGAAAGGACTGCTGGTCGCCTCGCCGGCCAACCCGACCGGCACCCTGATCGATCCCGCCGAACTGGCCAGGCTCTGGCAAGCGGTCGACGCGCAGGGTGGCACGCTGATCGTCGATGAGATCTACCACGGGCTGACCTACGGTTTCGACGCACACACCGCGCTGGAGATCTCCGATGAGATCGTCGTCATCAACAGCTTCTCGAAATATTTCGGCATGACCGGCTGGCGCCTTGGCTGGCTGGTGGTCCCGCAACGCATGGTCCGCGACATCGAGAAGCTCGCCCAGAACCTCTACATCGCTCCCTCGACGCCGGCCCAGCATGCCGCGCTGGCGGCCTTCGCGCCGGAAACCGTCGCCATCCTCGAAGACCGCCGGGATGAATTCCGCCAGCGCCGCGACCTGCTGCTGCCCGGCTTGCGGCGCCTCGGCTTCCGCGTCGGGGCAGAACCACGCGGCGCCTTCTACATCTACGCCGACATCGGCGACCTGGGCAAGGACAGTCATGCGCTCGCCGGCCGGCTGATCGAAGAGGCCGGCGTGGCGGCGACGCCGGGGCTTGACTTCGGCGTCGCGGCGCCGCAACGCCACATGCGTTTCGCCTATACGGTTGCCGCAGAGAAGCTCGAGGAAGGGATCGAACGTCTGACACGCTTTTTCGGCGCGTAATCGATGGCACCAAAAGAAAAAGGCCGGGACCGCCTGCGCGGTCACCGGCCTGGGTGACGCTCCGACTCGGCGATCAGGAAGGACGCGAACCGGTAGGGAAAGGCCAAGCCGCCGCAGGATTCAGCGAGGACTTGATGCCGGGCGCAGCTGCGGTGGAAGGAGCGGCAGCAGCGGGGGCCGGGGCAGGCTTGGCGGCGGCCTTCTTCGGCGCGGCCTTCTTCGGCGCGGCTTTCTTCGCGGCCGGCTTGGCAGCGAGCCTTCTTCGGCGCAGCCTTCTTCGCCGCCGGTTTCTTCGGGGCAGCAGCCTTCTTCGGTGCAGCTTTCTTCGCCGCCGGCTTGGCAGCAGTGGTCTTCTTCGCAGCCGCCGGCTTCTTGGCTTTCTTCTCTTCAGCCATAGTGAACCTCCATTGCATGTTTGATGAAAGGAGAAACAACAACCCGCCTACTACAGCACGGATTATTCAACAACGCCGGCGGACCGGAATTGATGAATTCAAGCGCTTTCACGGCCCATCCTTTGATTTGGGGCCTCATGCGAAAGCGCGGAATGGAAGGATTCGGTATGGCTCGGAAGGCTGCGGCAGTCAGGGCATCGACGCGATCGGCATCCATGGCTGAGAGAGAAGAGGCGTCATCCAGTCCGAAAACAGACCTGGTGTGATCAGTCATTGCGCGCCTCATGTCTTCCTGCATGCCTTCCCCTAGAACGGTTGCAACAGCTCCGACCTACTTGCTGGCCTGGACCTACTAGATATAGTAGGTCATCGACATTCGAACACTAATGCTAGTAGCTCGCAATTTTCAATGCAAGATTAATTGCATGCGTTGCACGTGCATGCGCACGAACGTTGCAGTGAAACCACGCGACAGCGTTCAGCGAAATGCGCGTACCGCAGCGATACGCCACCAGTCGAAGTGCGGCCCCGGATCGGTCTTCCTTCCTGGCGCGACGTCGGCATGGCCGACTACGGCCTCGATCGGATAACGTCGGCGCAGCGCTGCAAGCAGCTCCGTCAAGACGCGGTACTGCGCCTCCGTGAAGTCGGTGCGATCGTCGCCCTCGAGCTCGATGCCGATGCTGAAGTCGTTGCAGCGCTCGTCGCCCTGCCAGCACGAAGCGCCGGCATGCCAAGCGCGCTCGAGACAGGAGACGAATTGGCAGTGCCGGCCATCGCGACGGATGAAGAAATGTGCCGAGACGCGGCGGCCCGCCAGCGTGACGAAATAGGGGTGTGCGGCCGGATCGAGCCGGTTGGTGAACAAGGCGGCAACGGCCTCGCCGCCAAACTCCCCCGGCGGCAGGCTGATCGCGTGGATGACGATCAGCCGGATCGCCGCGCCGGGTGGTCGGGCATCGCGATTCGGGCTGGGGATTCGCTCCGCGCCGGATAGCCAGCCATCGGCAGCGATATCGCCTGCCGCCTCAGGCTTCGTCGTCATTCAACCCGAGCCGTTCCATGCGATAGCGCAGGGAGCGGAAGGTGACGCCAAGGATGCGGGCGGCGGCAGTCCGATTGAAGCGTGTCTTCTTCAGGGCATCCAGAATGGCGAGCCGTTCCTGGTCGTCGAGAAATTCCTGCAGGGGCTTGGCTCCCATCTCCGCCGCCTCGCCAGCACCGAGTCTTTCGGGCTGCAGTTGCAGATCGGCGACATCGATGCAGCCGTTGCCATGCAGGGCGACCGCCCGCTCCAGGATGTTCTCGAGCTCGCGCACGTTGCCCGGAAACGCGTAATCGCACAAGGCCGCCATGGCGCGCGGCGTGATGGCGGGCGCCGCCATGCCGCCGGCCGCTGTCAGCCTGTCCAGGATGCGGCGGGCGAGGTCCGGCACGTCATCACGGCACTCCCGCAATGCCGGCATGCGGATCTCGATGACGTTGATGCGGAAGAACAGATCCTGGCGGAACTTCCCCGCTTCCATCAATTGACGGAGGTCCTGATGCGTCGCGCAGATGATGCGCACATTGACGGGTTCTTCGCCGGTCGCCCCGACCCGCCGGACATGCTTCTCCTGGATGGCGCGCAGCAACTTGACCTGCATCGCCAGCGGCAATTCGGCCACCTCGTCGAGGAACAAGGTTCCGCCGTCGGCAGCCTGGAAGAATCCTTCGCGCTCGTTTTCGGCGCCGGTAAAAGCGCCCTTGCGATAGCCGAAGAACTCGCTTTCCATCAAATTCTCGGGAATGGCGCCGCAGTTCACCGCGACGAACGACTTGTCGCAACGCACGCTTTCGCGATGGATCAGGCGCGCCGCCAGTTCCTTGCCGCTGCCTGATTCGCCGGAAATATAGACCGGCGCTTCGCTGCGCGCGACCTTGGCGATCAGCGCTCGCACTTGGGCCATCGGCGCGGAATTGCCGAGCAACTCCTGCTGCGCGCGCTGCCCGACACCGGTCTTGCTCTCCGGCAGGGCCAGGGCCGACTTGACGAGGGTACGCAGCTGGGCGAGCGAAACGGGCTTGGACAGATAGTCGAACGCACCCGCCTTGAGCGCGGCTACGGCATTTTCGGTGCTGCCGTGCGCCGTGATGACCGCGACCGGCAAGGTCGGGCACTCCGCCTCGATATGGCGCACGAGTTCGAGCCCGTCACCGTCCGGCATCCGCATGTCGGTCAGACACAGACAGTAATTGCGTTCGCGCAGCAGCTGCCGCGCCGCCGCCACGTTACCCGCGCAGTCGCACTCCAGGCCCATGCGCGCGAGCGTCATGTCGAGCAATTCGCGGATATCTGCCTCGTCGTCGACAACGAGGACGCGCGTGGAAGCGGTCATGCTGGTCTGTAATCCTGAGGCTGGCCTTCGCTGGCCAGAGCGCATGATATGCAGAAATGCGCGCCGGGTGCATTCTCCAGCAGGAACAGCCGTGCGCCGTTGGCTTCGCACAACTCCCGGGCGATGTACAGCCCGAGCCCGGTACCGGCGGCCCGGGTGGTGAAGAAGGGCTCGAACATCTGGTCGCGCTGCTCCTCGCTGATGCCGGGACCATCGTCGAGCACATGCAGACTGAAGCGGCCCTGGAGCGGCGCATCTTCCGCCGCGATCCGGATCGCGCCCGGTTTCGCGCTGGCGTAGCGCAGCGCATTGTCCAGCAGATTCGCCACTACCCGGTGCAGATGGCCGCGGTCGAAGCGCAAGGTGATGCCTTCCGGCACCTCGAGGGTAATTCGACTGGTGCAGCTACCATCCCGCAGGGAACATTCGTCGATCAGACGCAGGAAAAAGTCGCGCAGTTCGATCAGCTCGGGATTGATCCGGTCGCGCCGCCCGAGCTCCACCACCTCCGAGACCAGATGGTTCAGCCGCTGGGCGTTGTCGCCAATGATGTGCGTCAGGCGTTCGACGTCCTTCCCGGTAGGCTCGTCGGCGAGGAGTTCCGCTGCCTGGCTGATCGCGGATAGAGGGTTGCGGATTTCATGAGCCATGTTGGCCGTCAGGCGTCCCAGTGCGGCCAGCTTGACTTGGCGGGCCTCCTGTTGCAGCTGGCCGACATCCTCGACGAATATGAGCGCCTTACCCCCTTCCCCCGGCGGCAGGAAGCGAACGCGCAGTACCCGGCCGTTCCACGGGACCGACATCACCAATTCGGACTCGATTCCCAGGGAACCGCGCTTCTTGTACTCCTCCGCCAAGGTCGGGGAAAAGTCGGCGAGCGACGACGCGGCCCCGCCGAGCCAGCCGAGCAGCGCCCTGGCGCGGGGGTTGCACTGACTGATCCGGCCAGCAGCGTCGACGACCAATACGCCATCCTGCATATCGCGCATCACCCGTTCGCTGATGCGTACCTGATCGGCCAATTCGATGCCGCGTTTTCGTGCCAGGTCCTCATTGGCAATCATGCGCTGGGCGACCAGTCGGGCAAGGATGGCCGAACCGAAAAAGCTGACGCTCGTGATCCCGGTCAGAAAAAAATCGCCAACTTCACCGCGCAGATGCAGCACCCGGTAGGTCTGCTCGAACAATAGCGCCAGCGCCGCGACGGCGGCATAGAACAGGACCATGCGGCCCTGGCCTACCAGCCCGGCGCAGATCAGCGCCACCAGAAGCATCATCTGCATGCCGCTCTTGCCACCGCCGCTGGCGAACAACAATATCGTCAGGCACAGGATATCGATGAGCACCTGCACCGTGAGTTGCAGATTGAACGCCCGCCGCCAGTTCGCCAGCACAATCAGGATGGCCGCCGAAGCAAGCAGGTAAGCGACGCAAGTCCAGAGAAAGAGCCGCGGGTTCTGCGCCCCAAGGCGCAGCGGACTTTCCGCTAGCAGTATGGCGCCGAGGAAAACCCCCGCGACAATGAGACGATAGTAAGCAAAATACTTGAGCGGCCGCCACAACGACTGGCCTAGCAGTGCTTCCGCGCCGGATCGCTCCTCTGCCATGCAGCGTATTCAGGAAGCGCCAAGCTTGCGATGCTCATCGCAACAGAAATGCCGCTTATCTGCCGCGACCGACTCGCTCTCCGGCACATGCAGGCCGCAGTGCGCGCAAGTCACCATCTTCTCGCCACGCCCCGACGGCTTGCCGCCGGGGGTTGGCTGCCCCTTTTGTCGCGAGAAGAATATCCAGAAGATCGCCAATGCCACCAGGGCCAACAGCAATATCTTCGCCATTTCGTTTGGCCTTCCTCGTGTATGCCTTGACTATTGCGATACTGCGCCGGCGTTCGGCCGGAATCGCGCAAGCATGGCTACATCAGGAGAAATTGGTCGGGGTGAGAGGATTCGAACCTCCGACTCCTGCGTCCCGAACGCAGTACTCTACCAGGCTGAGCTACACCCCGATTTGCCGTAAGTCAGGCGTTTCAGAAACGTCTGGCAACTGCAAAGTCCGCCAATTGTAGCAAAGCATCCCGATATTGGCTATGCGGCAGCAGACTTAATGCTTCTGTTGCCTTGCCCACCTCCCCCTCTGCAACCGCTCTGGCCACCTCGAGCGCGCCCGTGGCTTTCACCGCCTCGATGATTTCCGGAAAGGCATCGCGTCCGCCCTCCTCCAGGGCTGTGCGCACCAGACTGACCTGCGAGGCGCTCCCGGCTTGCATCACGTGGATCAGCGGCAGCGTCGGTTTGCCTTCGGCGAGGTCGTCGCCAAGATGCTTGCCGATTTCGCCCTCCTCCCCAGAGTAATCGAGGACATCGTCGATGATCTGGAACGCCGTTCCCAAGTGCATTCCGTAAGCAGCAATGCCAGACTCGATCGCCTGACCCGTTTCGCCCAGGATCGCACCGAGGCGGGCGGAGGCTTCGAACAGCTTTGCGGTTTTATAACGGACGACGCGCAAATAATCATCAACCGATACATCGGGGTTGTGGCAATTCATCAATTGGAGCACCTCCCCCTCGGCGATGATGTTGGTGGCGTCCGCCAGCACTTCCATCACGCGCATGCTGCCGACACTCACCATCATCTGAAAAGCCCGCGAATAAAGAAAATCGCCCACCAGTACGCTGGCAGCATTGCCAAACTGGGCATTCGCGGTTTCTCTGCCGCGTCGCAACGCCGATTCGTCAACGACATCATCATGGAGCAGGGTCGCGGTATGAATGAACTCGACCACTGCAGCGAGTTCATGGTACCACCTGCCCTGATATCCGACCGCCCCCGCCGTCAATAGCAGCAGAGCGGGACGCAAACGCTTGCCGCCGCCGGCGATGATGTATTCGGCAATCTGCCGTACCAAGGGAACTTCTGAATGCAAGCGCGCGCGAATCACAGCGTCGACGGCCTGCATGTCGCCTGCGATCAGCGAAATGAAGGATGGGGAAGTCAAGATTACGGTCTATTCTGATGGTCGGAGCCGGGATAGTAGGTGCTAGCCTGCCGAGCGTCAATCGACCTGGATTCCTTTTGACAAGGACTAAAGAAGTTATTAAAATACGCGGTTCTCTAGAATCCTTTTTTGGAGTCCATCATGTATGCGGTCATAAAAACCGGCGGCAAACAGTATCGCGTCGCTGCCGGCGAAAAAATCAAAGTAGAACAGATACCTGCAGATGTGGGCGCTGAAATTTCCCTGGATCAGGTACTGATGGTCGGCGAAGGCGATACCGTGAAGATCGGTAGCCCTCTCTTGTCCGGCGTGACGGTCACTGCCAAGGTTGTTTCGCAGGGCCGTCATCCCAAGGTGAATATTTTCAAGATGCGTCGACGCAAGCACTACCAGAAGCACCAGGGGCATCGTCAGAACTACACCGAACTTGAAATCAGCGGAATCAACGCCTGATTCCGGATTAGGAGCACAGCATGGCACACAAAAAAGCAGGCGGCAGTTCCCGCAACGGCCGCGACTCCGAATCGAAACGACTCGGCGTAAAACGCTACGGCGGCCAGATCGTCTCTGCCGGCGGCATCATCGTTCGTCAGCGCGGCACCCAGTTCCACGCAGGCGAGAATGTTGGCATCGGCAAGGACCATACGCTCTACGCGAAAACCACCGGGACCGTCCAGTTCCTGGTGAAGGGTCCCGCTCAGCGCAGGTACGTTAGCATCATTCCGGCGGCTTGATACCTTACCGGGACCGGATGGAAAAAGCCCTGTCCGCATGGATGGGGCTTTTTTATTTTCACTATGAAATTTTTTGACGAAGCCACCATTTCCGTGATCGCCGGCAACGGCGGCAACGGTGCCGCCTCCTTTCGCCGGGAAAAGTACGTTCCACGCGGTGGCCCTGATGGCGGAGACGGCGGTCGAGGCGGCAGCATCCTGATGGTCGCCGATCGCAACCTCAATACACTGATCGACTATCGCTACACCCGTATCTATCGAGCCGAACACGGCGCCAACGGCCGTGGTGCGGATTGCTATGGGAGGGGTGGCTGCGATCTCATCTTGCGGGTGCCGGTTGGGACAATCATTACCGATCTCGCTTCGAACGAGGTTCTAGCCGACTTGAATGAGGACGGGGCAAGCAGTGTCGTCGCGCGCGGCGGGAATGGCGGTTTGGGCAACCTGCACTTCAAGTCGAGCACAAACCGCGCTCCAAGACAATTCACGCCGGGTGAGCCCGGCGAAACCCGTGAATTGAGACTCGAGCTAAAGGTTCTCGCTGACGTCGGTCTGCTGGGACTCCCCAACGCAGGCAAGTCGACGTTCATCCGGTCAGTGTCCGCAGCACGCCCCAAGGTCGCCGACTATCCATTCACCACCCTCCAGCCAAACCTTGGCGTCGTCCGCGTCGACAGCAACCGCAGTTTCGTCATTGCCGACATCCCCGGCCTGATCGAGGGGGCTGCAGAAGGAGCTGGACTAGGCCACCGCTTTCTCAAGCATCTTCAACGTACAGGACTGCTTCTGCATCTCGTCGATATCGCTCCTTTCGACCCCGCAGCCGATCCTGCACATGATGCCAAAGCCATCATCATGGAGTTGAAGAAGTTCGATGAGACTCTTTACCGTAAGCCACGCTGGCTGGTCATCAACAAAATCGACCTCGTCCCCGAAGAGGAGCGCGAAGCTCGCATTGCTGCTTTAACGAAGGGTTATGGACAGGTCGAACGACATTTCGCGATCTCGGCGATCAGCGGGGATGGCTGCCGCGAATTGATCTTCGCCATCATGGACTACTTGGAGCGCCGACGTCACCATGAGAACCCAGATAGCCCAGAGTAGGCGGCTCGTTGTCAAAGTCGGCAGCGCGCTCGTCACGAACAACGGTGCCGGGCTGTCATACGACTTTATCAGCGCCTGCGCACGTCAGATTGCGGCCTTGCATGGTGAGGGTCGAGAGGTTTTGCTCGTCTCCTCTGGCGCCATCGCCGCCGGCATGCAGCGTCTGGGCTGGGACCAGCGACCACATGCCATGCACGATCTGCAAGCCGCCGCAGCGGTTGGTCAGATGGGGCTGGCGCAGGCATACGAGACCGTCTTCGCCGAACTCGGCCTGAAAGCAGCCCAAATACTGCTCACTCACGAAGACCTTGCCGATCGTACGCGCTACCTTAACGCCCGCTCGACCCTGCACGCTCTGCTTGGCTACGGGGTCGTTCCCATCATCAATGAAAACGATACCGTCGTCACAGACGAAATCAAGTTTGGGGACAATGACACACTAGGCGCGCTGGTAGCCAACCTTGTCGAGGCGGATGCGCTGATCATTCTTACCGACCAAAAGGGCCTCTTCACTGCCGACCCACGTCGAGATCCCTGTGCAACACTGATTGCCGAGGGACGTGCTGACGACCCTGCGTATGAAGCAATGGCGAGTGGTGCGGGGAGCGGCATCAGCAAGGGTGGCATGATTACCAAAGTTCGTGCAGCCCAACGTGCCGCACGTAGCGGGGCTCACACCGTGATTGTTTCTGGCCGTGAATCGGAAGTCTTGCTTCGCACCGCTCACGGCGAGCGAATCGGCACGCTGCTCTATGCCCAGCAGACCCCGCTAGCTGCGCGCAAGCAATGGCTGGCAGATCACCTCCAGCTTGCTGGCAGTCTCGTTCTCGACGACGGCGCCGTGAAAGCTCTCGCTGCAGGAAGCAGCCTTCTTGCTGTGGGCGTCGCCAGTGTCGATGGCGAATTCCCACGTGGCGCAGCAGTTGCCTGTCGGATGACGAATGGGCGTGAGGTCGCTCGCGGTCTCATCAACTACTCAAGCTCGGAAGCGCGGCGCATCGCTGGCCATAGCACGGCCGAAATCGAAGCCCTGCTCGGCTATCTGGATGACCAGGAGCTGATTCACCGCGACAACCTCGTTCTGCTGTAACAGATAGAAAAAATAAAAAAGCCCGCTAGCTTTCGCTAGCGGGCTTTTTTCTTTTGGTAGTCTGGTGTTGACCTACTTTCGCGAGCGAGGAGCTCACTATCATTGGCGCGGAGGTGTTTCACGGTCCTGTTCGGGATGGGAAGGGGTGGTTCCACCTTGCTATGGACACCAGACTGAAACTGGGGTGACCGGAGGGTGAATCATCGGGTCACGGGATCGGAAGAAGTAAGGGGGTAGCGATTGGCGCGGTGTGCTTGGGTTTTTGTTCAAGGTTATAGGGTCAAGCCGCACGGGCAATTAGTAC
>DDXW01000041.1 GCA_002347285.1 Rhodocyclaceae bacterium UBA2250
CTTCACCCGGCCGGAAATGAAGGTTGAACGCGTTTCCTATGATGTGATCACACCCTCCGCCGCCCGTGCAGTGTTCGAAGCGATTTTCTGGAAGCCGGCGGTGCGCTGGCGGGTGCGGAAGATCGAAGTGCTGAAGCCCGTTCGCTGGATCAACCTGCGGCGCAACGAAGTCGGCGCGGTGGTTTCGGTGCGCAACGTGCAGACGGCGATGAATGGCAGCGACAGCATCTTGGCGCTGAACATCGAGGACGAGCGCCAGCAGCGCGCCGGCCTGTTCCTGCGCGATGTGGCCTATCGCATTCACGCCGATCTCGAAGTGCGCGACGACCGGATCGATCGCAGCACTCCGGAGAAATTCCGCGCCATGTTCGAGCGTCGCGCCGAGGCCGGCCAGTGCGTGAATCAACCCTATCTCGGCTGCCGCGAATTCGCCGCCCGCGTTCGTTACGTCGCCAATTCGGCCGCCGAAGATCCTCCCATCGCCGAAACCCGCGACTTGGGCTGGATGTTGCATGACCTCGATTTCACCAAGACCAACGACCCGCAGCCACGTTTCTTCCGCGCCCAACTCGCAAAAGGCGTGATCGAGGTGCCGGCCTTCGACGGCGAGGAGGCGCGGCGATGATCCTGCAAGCGCTGAACGACTACTATCGGCGCAAGGCCGCCGACCCCGATCCGGCGCGACGCCTGCCCGCCTTCGGTCTGGAGGAGAAGGAAATTCCCTTCGTCATCCAGATCGACGCCGCCGGCCGCTGGCTGCCGCCGATCCAGGACAAGCGCCGCAAGGAGGGCAAGAAACTGCTGGGCCAGCGTTATCTCGTGCCGGCCGCCGTCAAGCGCGCGTCCGGCGTCGCGGCGAATCTCTTGTGGGATACGGCCGAATACGTCTTGGGTGTCGATACCCGGGGCAAGCCCGAACGGGTGGCCGAACAGCACGCCGCGTTCCGTGCCCGCATCGACGCCTTGCCGGAGCCGGCGGCCTCCCTGCCGGGCGTCGCGGCGGCGCGCAAGTTTCTCGACGCCATCGATCTCGCGGCCTTCGCCGCCGATCCGCTCTGGCCGGAAATCCTCGAATCCAATCCGGTGCTCGGCCTCCAGTTGCAGGGCGAAATCGAGCTGGTCTGCCAGCATCCGGCCATTGCCATGGCGGCAAGCGCCGTCGCCGACTACGAAGAAACGGAGACAGGATTTTGTCTGGTCGATGGCGTATCGGCACCGGTGGAACGCACCCATACCGCGATCAAGGGCGTGTGGGGCGCGCAGTCCTCCGGCGCCAACATCGTTTCCTTCAACCTCGACGCCTTCAATTCCTACGGCAAGCGCCAGGGCGCCAACGCACCGGTTGGCAAACCCGCCGCTTTCGCCTACACCACGGCGCTCAACCACCTGTTGAGCCGCGATTCGCGCCAGCGCGTGCAGGTCGGCGACGCCTCGACGGTGTTCTGGGCGGAACAGCCGAGCGACTTCGAAACCCTGCCGGCCGACCTCTTCGGCGAGCCGCCGAAGGATGACCTCGGTCGCGGCACGCGGGCGCTGGATACGCTCTACCGTGCCATCGCCACCGGCCACTTCGTCAGCGACGACGACGGCACCCGCTGCCATGTGCTGGGACTCGCGCCCAATGCCGCGCGCATCTCCGTGCGCTTCTGGCAGACCGGCACTGCGGCGGAACTCGGCCGCCGGCTACGCCGGCACTTCAATGACCTGGAGATGGCGCGCGGCACCAACGACCCGCGCCATCTCTCGCTGTTTCGCCTGCTCACCGCTATCGCTGTGCAGGGCAAGGCCGACAACATTCCGCCCAATCTCGGCGGCGAAATCGTCCGCGCCGTGCTGGCGGGGGAAGACGTGCCCTATCCATCGGTCCTGCTCGCCGCCGCCGTCGGTCGCTGCCGTGCCGAACAGCGCGTCACCTACGCTCGCGCGGCCGTGCTCAAGGCCTGCCTCAATCGTGAAATCCGCCGCGCCAACTGTGCATTCCCGTCCACCCCCGAGAAGGAGTTTTCGCCCATGCTCGACACCGACAACCCCAGCGCGGCCTACCGGCTTGGTCGCCTCTTCGCCGTGCTGGAAAAAATCCAGGAGGAGGCCAGCCCCGGCCTCAACGCCACCATCCGCGACCGCTACTACGGCGCCGCCTCCAGCACGCCGGTGGCCGTATTCACGACGCTGCTGCGTCTGAAGAACCACCACCTGGGCAAGCTCTCACCCGGCCGGCGCGTCAATCTCGAACGTCTGATCGGAGAAATTATGGGCGGCATCGGCGACTTCCCGCGCCAATTGCCCCTGCCCGAACAGGGCCGCTTCGCCCTTGGCTACTACCACCAGCGTCAGGACTTCTACACCCGTAAACCCGAATCCAATACTTCCGAGGGAGAACCGCAATGAGCCTGAACCACCGCTACGACTTCGTTCTACTGTTCGACGTGAAGGACGGCAACCCCAACGGCGACCCCGACGCCGGCAACCTGCCGCGCCTCGACGCCGAAACCGGCCACGGTCTCGTCACCGACGTTTCCCTCAAGCGCAAGGTGCGCAACTTCGTCGGAATGGCCAAGGGCGAGCAGCCGCCTTATGAAATCTACGTCAAGGAAAAAGCCGTGCTCAACGCCCAGCACAAGCGCGCCTACGTCGCCATCGGCCGCGAAGATGCGCTTGAAGGTGACGGCAAGAAGCGCAAGGGTGGCGACGCGGTGGAAGACGCGCGCAAATGGATGTGTGCCAACTTCTTCGACGTGCGCACTTTTGGCGCCGTGATGTCCACCGGCGTCAATTGCGGTCAGGTGCGCGGCCCGGTGCAGCTTACCTTCGCCCGCTCCATTGATCCGGTAATCGCCCAGGAGCATTCCATCACCCGCATGGCCGTCGCCACCGAAGCCGAGGCCGAGAAGCAGGAAGGCGACAATCGCACCATGGGCCGCAAGCACACCGTGCCCTACGGCCTCTACCGCGCCCACGGCTTCGTTTCCTCCTTCCTTGCCAAGCAGACCGGCTTTTCCGATGCCGACCTCGAACTCTTCTTCCAGTCGCTGGAGCAGATGTTCGAGCACGACCGCTCCGCCGCGCGCGGCGAGATGGCGACGCGCGGGCTCTATGTGTTCAAGCACGAATCCGAACTCGGCAACGCGCCGGCCCATGCGCTGTTCGAGCGATTGACCGTGCCGCCCGCCAATGGCGTTCCCCGCGATTTTTCCGCATACTCCGTCCTATTCGACGGCCAACCCGTCGAGGTGGGCGAACACAAGATCGCCGGCCAGCCGAACGTCACCCTGATCAGGAGATGCTGACCATGAGCGAAATCCATTTCATCGTCGAGGAAGCGCCGGAAGGCGGCTTCGTCGCCCGCGCCGTCGGCGCGGACATCTTCACCGAGGCCGACGATCTTCCCGGGCTGCACGAACAGGTGCGCGACGCCGTGCGCTGCCATTTCGACGAAGACAGCAAGCCGAGCGTGATCCGCCTGCACATCACGCGGGAAGAGGCGCTGGCCGCATGAGGGTGCCGCGCGATCTGTCCGGCCCGGAGCTGATCCGCCGGCTGGAGCGGCTGGGTTATACGGTCACGCGGCAAAGCGGCAGCCACGTCCGGCTGACGACAAAACAGGGCGGCGAGCATCACGTCACCGTGCCGAATCACGATCCGCTGCGCCTCGGTACGCTGTCGGCGATCCTCGCGGCGGTCGCCGTTCATCACGGCATCGACCGTGATGGATTGCTGAAGCGCCTGTTCGACTGAATGTGCCGGAAACCGCCGATCCCATCCCTCTGTCCGCCCTCCAGCACTGGTGCTATTGCCCGCGCCAGTGCGCGCTGATCCACGTCGAGCAGGTCTTCGCCGACAATCTCTACACCCTGCGTGGACAGGCGGTGCATCGGCAGGTCGATCAGCCCGGCGTCGAGACGCGCGCCGGCTTGCGCGTCGAGCGTGCCCTGCCGGTCTGGAGCGACCGGCTCGGCCTGGTCGGCAAGTGCGACGTGGTGGAGTTCGAGGCCGACGGCACGCCCTATCCGGTGGAGTACAAGCACGGCAGCCGTGCCAAGGCGGCCTGGATCGCCGCCTGCGACGATCTGCAGCTTGCCGCCCAGGCGCTTTGCCTGGAAGAAATGATGGGGAAGCCCGTGCCCGCCGGCGCGTTGTTCTACGCGAAGTCGAAGCGGCGGCGGGAGGTTCGTATCGGCGCGGAATTGCGCTGCCGCGTCGAGGAGGCCGCCGTCGCGGTGCGCGCTTTGCTCGATGCCGCCGCCTTGCCGGCGCCGAGTTTCGACGGCCGCTGCGACAAATGCTCTCTCGCGGAAATCTGCCAACCGGCAGCGCATCCGGAGAGCGCCGGCCTGTTCGACTGCGAGGCCTGACACCGTGCAACTGCTCAACACGCTCTACGTCACCACGCCGGACGCCTACCTGCATCTCGACAACGATACGGTGCGCATCGATGTGGAGCGGGAGACGCGGCTGCGCGTGCCGTTGCATCATCTGTCCGCCGTCGTCTGTTTCGGTCACGCGCTGGTGTCGCCCATCCTCATGCACCGTCTGGCCGATGAGGGCAAGAGCCTGGTGCTGCTTGACGGTCATGGCCGTTTCAAGGCGCGGCTCGAAGGCCCAGTGTCGGGCAACGTGCTGCTGCGTCAGGCGCAGCACCGCCGCCTCGCCAGCGCCGAGTTTTGCCTGGCGGCGGCGAAATCCTGCATTGCAGGCAAGCTCAAGAACTGCCGGCAGGTGTTGTTGCGCGGCGCGCGAGAAACCGGCCGCGAGGACGACAACGCGGAACTGACCGCTGTCGCCGATGAGTTTGCCCGCGCTCTGGCGCGGCTGGAACATGCGCCGGACCTCGACGCCGTGCGCGGTATCGAAGGCGACGCCGCCAAGCGTTACTTTGCTGCCTTCGGTCTGCTGGTGCGGCCGGAGGCCCGCGCCGATTTCACGCCCAATGGCCGTACCCGCCGACCGCCGCTGGATCGCATGAACGCGCTGCTGTCGTTTTTCTATTCGATGCTCATGAACGACTGCCGCAGTGCCGTCGAAAGCGTCGGGCTCGATCCGCAAATCGGCTTCCTCCATGCCGTGCGTCCCGGCCGCGCGGCCATGGCGCTCGACCTGATGGAGGAATTCCGGCCGCTGCTGGCTGACCGGCTGGCGCTTACGCTCGTCAACCGTCGCCAGATCGATACCGCCGATTTCGTCGAGCGGCCCGGCGGCGCGGTAACGCTGAACGACGCGGCGCGCAAGCGCGTGGTCGTCGCCTATCAGGAACGCAAGCAGGAAACATTGACGCATCCACTGCTGGAATCTTCGCTGGCATTGGGGCTGGCGCCTTTTGTCCAGGCCCGCCTGCTTGCGCGCGCCGTGCGCGGCGACGCCGTGGTCTACCTTCCTTTCACGCCGAAATAGCGGCCATGCTCGTCATCGTCAGCTACGATGTCTCCACCGAAACCGCCGCCGGCCGCAAGCGCCTGCGGCGCGTCGCACGCGTCTGCGAAAGCATCGGCCAGCGTGTCCAGAAATCCGTTTTCGAATGCCGTATCGACACCGCGCAATTCGAGGAACTGGAGCGACGGCTGCTGGAGGAAATCAAACTTGACGAGGACTGTCTGCGCTTCTATCGCCTGACCGAACCTGTCGAATTGCATGTACGCGAACACGGAAAATTCAAGGCAGTGAATTACGAAAAGCCGTTGGTGATATGACGCGCGGAAGTGAAGTAATGGCGGAATGCCGGGAGGTTCGCGCGCAATGGAACCAGTTGATCTGGCGCCGGAATTCCCGTCGAGGCAAAATGAGAAGCGTCGCCGGCGGCATCGGCGGCGCCATGTTCGCGCAAGCAGCTGGAAAAATGCAGCGGATTCAATCGGCTGCGCGCGAACAGACGCCCGGCCCACGCGGGTCGGGCGAGGATTGAAAC